>JAEUHZ010000073.1 GCA_016795205.1 Planctomycetota bacterium
CAAGGGCTACGGCGGAGCCTACGACGTCATGGCCAGCAAGCACCTGCGCGCCGACGTGAACCTGGCCTGGCCCGCGGCGACGATCGCCGTGATGGGCGCGGCCGGCGCGGCCAAGATCATCTACCGCCGCGAGATCGAGAAGTCGTCCGACAAGGCCGCGACCGAGGTGGCGAAGACGGCGGAGTACGAGCGCCTGTTCAACAACCCCTACCGCGCCGCCGCGCGCGGCGTCATCGACGACGTCATCGAGGCGCGCCGCACGCGGCCGCTCCTGATCCGCTCGCTGGAGCTGCTCAAGACGAAGCACGAGGAGCGGCCGGTGCGCAAGCACGGGAACATCCCGCTCTGAACGCGGCGGCCCCGCGCGCGCCGGCCGGTCCGGCGCGCGCAGGGTTGCCCCGGTGCTCGGATCACAACGTGTCCTGGGTCACGTTCGTCACGCGGCACGACGCCGCGTCGAGCGCCTGGAACACGAGCGTGCTCCCGGCCAGGGATCCGGGGATCATCCAGGTGATCGAGGCGTTGCCGGCCGCGTCGGCCACGCTCGTGCCGATCGTGCGCGCCAGGTTCAGGTCGAAGGCGATGCTCGGGCAGCCGGCGATCGCCGTCTC
Organism: Planctomycetota bacterium; assembly: GCA_016795205.1. Lineage (GTDB taxonomy): Bacteria > Planctomycetota > UBA1135 > UBA1135 > JAEUHZ01. The sequence continues at coordinate 612 of JAEUHZ010000073.1, forward strand.
GCCGCCATTGCGCGCCCACACGAAGCGCACCGTCCCGCCGGGCGTCGCGGCGCTGACGTTCAGGGTGTTGAGCTGGCCCGCCGTCCCCGGCGTGGGGCCCGCGAGGAACGTGCTGACCGGAGTGAGGAGCACCGTCTGCACGAAGCCATTGCGCTCGGCGGTCGCGACGATGCGGCCGTCGTCCGCGATGTCGTCCGCGGAGCGCACGATCCAGGGAGTGGCAGCGGGCAGGCGCGTGTTGAGGTCGACCATCGTGCCGGTCGCGTTCAGGCGGACCCAGCCGGTGTCGTACGCGAACGGCCCGCTCTTGCCGACGACGTCGCCCTGGGAGTTCACGCCCTGGGCGTTGGCGCGCCAGCCGGGGTTCAGTGCTCCCAGGTCGACGATGCCCGCCGTGCCCCACAGGACCGCGTGCTCGACGAAGGTCGCGGGGGAGACGGAGTAGCCCACCGCCACTCCGTTCGGCGCGACCGCGTTCACCTCCGCGCCGAAGTTGGGCCCCAGCCCGCCCAGGTTCGTGACGCTCCACGTGCCGCCCGTGCGCGTCCAGCGGGTCGCGTGCGCCAGGCCGAAGTTCGCCGTGTACCCGTAGGCGCGACCCGTGGCGTCCACGCCGGTCGCCCCGCCCGCGAAGTCTCCCGGCACGAACGGCAGCACCTCGATTGTGTAGTTGCCGGGATCCTGCGCCGGCGGGAGCCAGGCGACGGGCCGGGGATTGAGGCCGTCGTCCGAGTACCCCGCGATGATCCCGCCTCCCATCCCCAGCGCGCCCGAGAAGAGATCGCCGGGCGCGATGCCGAGGGCCACGGCATCGAAGCCCGAGCCCGAGGGGAACCAGGCCACGGCCTGTGTGCTCGTGCCGGTCGCGTCGGAGTAGCCCAGCACGACGCCGTCGTCCGTGATGCCTTCTGCGCGGGTCAGCGTCCCGCCCGAGAGCGTCGGCAGCGCCACGAGGTTGCCCGCGTCCCAGTGCATGCCGGCGAGCGTGTCCGACCAGCCGATGACGCGGCCCGCGTTGTCGACGCCCTCGGCGAAGCTGCCGTTGTGTCCAGGAAGTGGACCGATCTGCAGGACCGAGTAGCTCGGGGTCTGGGCTCGTGAGCTCGTCGCGAGCGTGAGGAGTGCGAGGACCGCGCAGGTGCGCGGCGCCATGCCAGGATTCCGAAGAGAGAACATGCCGGCCTCCGTGCAGAGAAGTGGACGATGCGGTCGATGATACCGAGTCAGGCTCCACTCCGCCGTTCTCGACTCCGCGGGCGGCTACCGCTCCGCAACTCTCGCTGCTCCGTCGACGCGATGCGAGTTCAACGGAGCGCGGCGACTCCCACCGCGCGGCGCGCACCTTGGCGCCGCGAGATCGCTTGCGCCGCGACGCACGACACGATCGGCCCGTAGTCCGCAATCTCCGCCAAGGCGCGGCAGGGGAGTCGGTGAGCGCGGATCGCGCCTGGTTCCGCCGTGCCGATCTGGCGACCGATGCCAGCCCACGTCAGCGCGCACAGTTCGCACATCAGCGCGACCTCGACGAGCCGCCAGCCCAAGAATCGGATCCGCGGCAGCTCGACCGTCCAGTCCGCGAGTCCGACCTCGGGAGCGCGGGCGGGTGCGGAGACTTCGGTCGCATCGCAAATCGGTGAGTCGACCGCCGTCAGCAGGTGGAAGTGCGTCGAGAGGAAGCAGTAGGCGTGTACGTCGGTCCAGCCGGCGCTCACAGCCCGTGCGAGCCTGGGAAGGGACTCGCGGATGTCCCGGTCGTTCTCGAAGACCGTGCGGCCTGCGATGCCGCGGATCAGGATGCTGGTGCCAGGTGCGGGGATCGTCGATGCGAGTTGCGCGGGGCATCTCGGCCACCACAAGCTCGACGAGCGGCGCAGCTCAGGGTCGCGGGAGATCCTCAGGAAGGCCGGCAGGTTGAGTCAGGCGGGGAGAGCGGCGGAGTGGAGCCTGTCTCGGTACCGGTACCCAACGGAGCCGGCGGGTTCCGGTCGGGCTTTCCCGCGCGGTGGGGGAGCCGGGTGAGCGCGAGCCGGGGCACCCGCCATGGCGTGCCGTCGAAGCGTCGTGCGCGTCGGTCGCGCGCAGACCGGGCACGATGCGGTCGCGCCACGGCGCCGCGGGCGCGAGCACGCCGCGGAACTCGACGCGCGAGGGAGAGTCGGATCACTCCCTCCGACCGCGCGGGTCACGACCGGGACGCGGTCGGTGACGCCGTCACGCACCGCAGGGACCTGCTCGGCACCTTGCACACGCACGCGTGGGCCCAGGTCCACTTCCACTCGCCCAGCGAGCACACGATCCGCGGTCGTCACGCGCCGATAGGAATGCACCTCGTGCACGAGGACTCCGCCGGCAAGCTGGCGGTGATCGGCGCGAGGATCGAGGAGGGCGCCGAGCCTCCCGAACGGGCGCGTCTGTAGAAGCACCTGCCCGCCGAGCCGGGCCCGGCGTACCGAGGACGTCCCAGGGGAGACGGTGCACGCGCAGGAACTCCTGCCGCCGAGCTTCGCGAGCGTCCGCCACTCGGGTTCGCTGACGACGCCGCCTTGCACGGAGGGCGTGTCGTGGCTCGTGCTCGAGACCCCCGATCCAGGCCTCGAAGCAGCAGATCGATCACTTCCGCCGCGTGATCCGTGGCGACAATCGGCCCACGCGGCCGCTGACCGGGCGCTGGGTCGTCGTCTGCGAGTGGTCTCGCGTGCGCGGCGGCCGCGATTCGGCCGCGGTCGGCCTCTGCGACGGGGTCGGAGGGGTCGGTCCGCGCGTTGCGTCGAGCGCGGGCCGTCCCTAGCCTTTCCATCGCCCGCGTGCGGATCGATGTCCCGCGGGCTTCCGTTCGTCACCGCGATTCACCGAGTCCCTCATGTCGTTGTCCCGCAGCGTTCGTCTTCCGGTCGTGCTGGCCGTGACCCCGCTCGCCCATGCCACTCTCGGGCTCGCTCCCGCGACCGCCGCACCGATATCCGCCACGAGCGTCGTCGGGACGAGTGCGCTCGACACGCCGAGCGAATCGGTGCTCGCGGCCGAATCTCATCCCGCCTGGTCGTTCACCGTGACCCCGTACTTCTGGCTCACCCGCTTGAGCGGATCGGTCGACTCCGGCGCCGAGACGGCCGTCATCGACGCGCCGTTCTCCGAGCTGTTCGAGCGCCTCGACGGCGGCGGCGCCATCGCCTTCGAAGGTCGCCGTGGCCCCCACGGTTTCCTGGTCGACCTGAACCTCGTGCGGCTGGAGCAGGACCTGACGGGCCCGGCAAACCTCGAGATCGACCTGGAGCAGACCGTCGCCGAGGCAGCCTACGCCTGGAGCCCGGACAGCGCGGAGACGCTGCAGTTCCTCGTGGGCCTGCGCTACCTGGACGTCGACACGGACTTCGACCTGGGCGGGGGCGGCAGCGCCTCGACGAACTTCGAGGTCCTGGACCCGTTCGTGGGCGCCCAGGGCACGTGGCCCATCGGCGACGCGTTCGGGTTCCGACTTCGAGGCGACGTCGGCGGATTCGGGATCGACTCCGAGCTGACCCTGCAGGGTTCCGCCACCATGAGCTGGCGCTTCAACGAGACGATCAGCTCCTCCCTGGGATATCGCATGATGCGCTGGGAGACCGAGGACGGCGACGAGTCGATCAACCTCCAACTCGACGGACTCGTCGTCGCGGTCGGCTTCTCGTTCTAGCGGCCAGCCCAGGCCTCGAGCGCGCAGGCTCCGGGCTGCGTGCGCTCCACGTCCGGAAGGACCTCGAACGACCGCGAAGCGGTGTCCTGCCACGCCCCAGTCCGGCCGGGTTGCGCCGATTTCCGCGCGCCCGACACCGCGGTGACGGGTGAATCGGCACGGGGAGCACGTCGATCGCGCAGCCAGGCGGGGGGACGGGAGCTTCAAGCGGATGACCGCCCGCCTGCGCTGCGCATCTGCAGGTTGGCAAGTCAGCGTATCGCAAGGCCGGCACGTCGTGCGGCGAATCGAAGGAGTGCGTCCGTCACCGGTCGCTCGCGGACGTTACCTCCTTGCGCGCCTGGCCGCAGCAGCACTGCGCGCCCTGCTACGGCGACGCGTCCGCGGAGCGTCGAGCTCCTCGGCCGGGTCGATCCTCTCAGGATCGCAACGCGCGCTCACAGGGCGCGTTCCCATCGATCAAACAGGATGGGTGGACCGGGCTTCCTCAGTGCGCGGGTTACGTTCGCGGCGGTTGAAACCCCAGCCGCGGCGCAGTGCCGCAAAGGAAGCCGGTCCAATGACCAACATAGCGGAGTTCGTCGGCCTGGACGTCCACAAGGACACGATCGCGATCGCCTACTGTGAGGGCGGGCCGCTGGCCGAGCCCGTCCAGGTCGGGCCGATCTCGAGTGACATCCAGCGGGTCATCAAGGCGCTCGACAAGATCGGCCCGCGTGCGAGCCTGCGGGTCTGCTACGAAGCGGGCCCGACGGGCTATGGGCTGTGCCGCGCGCTGCTGTCGGCGGGGATCGAGTGCATCGTCGTGGCGCCCGGCAAGGTCCCGAAGGACCCGGGGCGGCGCGTCAAGACGGATGAGCGGGATGCACGCGATCTCGCCCGGTTGCTGCGCTCGGGCTACTTGCACGGGATCACGCTGCCGGACGCGGCCCGCGAAGCGCTGCGCGACCTGGTGCGAGCGCGCGAGGACGTGCTGAGGGATCTGCGCCGGGCACGCCAGCGACTCAAGAGCATGCTGCTGCGTCACGATCGCAAGTGGTCGGGCAAGTCGTCGTGGACGGTCAAGTTCCGGGAGTGGGTGCGCTCGCAGAAGTTCCCGGCCGAGGCCGACGACATCGTGCTCAAGCACTACCTCGACGAGGTCGAGCACCTCGAGATGGTGCGCGATCATCTGGGCGAGCAGGTCGAGCGGCTGGTGCCGACGCTAGGCGAGGACGTGCTGTTTCGCTCGCTGCAGGCGCTGCGTGGCGTGAGCAACATCGTGGCGGCGACGGTGGTGACGGAGATCGGCGACCTGACCCGCTTCGCCAGCGCGGGCCGTTTCATGAGCTACCTGGGTTTGGTGCCGAGCGAGCATTCCAGCGGCAGCCGGAAGTGGCGCGGTCCCATCACGAAGGCCGGCAACGGCCACGTGCGGCGCGTGATGGTCGAGGCGGCATGGGCCGGTCGCTTGAGGCCAAGCCGCTCGTTGAAGCTCTTGCGGCGCCAAGAAGGCCTGGATCCCGCGATCGTGGACATCGCGTGGAAGGCCCAACAGCGGCTGCACAAGCGCTACGTGAGGCTGCGCGGCCGAGGCCTCCCGCAGAACACCGTGATCATCGCGCTGGCGCGCGAGCTCGCGGGATTCATCTGGGCCGTCGGCCAGGCAGCTGCCCAGCGGCCTGCAGCTTGATCGATCCAGAACCATGACGAACCAGGAAGGAGCGCATCGGAGCGGGTGAACGACTCAGGTCCAGTTGGGGAGGGAACTCTCGTGGTCGCCCTGTGGAACAGCGGAGCTTGCCCCGCCAACGTCCGCCTTCAAATTCAGACCGCCCTCCCGTCGGACGCCTGCCCTGCGGTAGCCAACCCGCGCATCTCAATCTGACACCGACGTCAGACTCTCTGAACGCTCACCACGCTCCCGCGCTCCTTCCTTCCAACACGACGCTGGCCGCAGGGCATGCGCCTCACGGCCAGCTCGTCACAGCCAAAACGCGAACCCGTCAACGGGGGTTGACAGGTCCACCCATCTCAGGGCAGCCAGACGATGCGCATGCCGTTCGTGAGATCGAACGTCGCGGCGGTGCAGAACGCCGCGCTGTTGCGGTACCAGCACGGGTAGAACCGCAGGCTGCCCGCCGCGGGCACCAGGCCCTTGACCGAGACGCGGTGGGGGCCACGCCGAGGGCGATCGGGATCGGGGCGAGGGACGCGTCGCCACCCGCGCCGCGCAGCAGCGGCGCGTCGGGTGTGGACGCGCCCAGTGCGAGCACGTCGACGATCCCGTCGCCGTCCAGGCCGCGCACGAAGAGCACGCCGCTCGCGTGCGGAAGGGGGGGGATCGTGGGCACCGGGAACCCGCCCGCTCCGTCATTCGCCAGGATGCCGACGCCCAGCGTCGGGAGCGCGATCGAGAGATCGACGTCGCCGTCCTGATCCAGATCGGCAGCCTCGATTCCGCCGGCGGCGGCCGGCAAGGGAATCGCGGGCCGCGCGGCGAACGTCGCGCCGCGGAGTCCGCGCCGGATCCGCACAGCCGGGCCGGCCGGCTCCACCGTGACGAGGTCCGCGCGACCGTCGCCATCGAGGTCGGCACAGGCGAGAGCGATCGGTGCGAGCCCCAGGTCGGCCCCGGGTATCGACGCGAGGTCGAACTCGGTCGCGCGGGCGGAGCGCGGCAGCGCGGCCGGCACGACGACGATCAGGACGCCGATCGCGGCCCGGATCCGCGCGGTCGCGTGGCGGGCGGAGGTCGCGGGGTCCTGCATCCGGGCTCGCTCTCGGCCGGGCGATCCGCCGGCGCCGTGGTCTCCGCGCGGGCGCGCACGATGTCACATGCCGACCGCAGGAACCCGAGCAACGGGCCGTGCGCGTGCTCGCGCTGCGTCCGTCCAGCCCGTTGCATCCCGCGCACCGCGTCGCGATCGTGAGCCGCCATGACCAAGAGGGCACCGTCGATCGCACCGCAGCGCCGGACCGTGCTCGTGACCGGCGCCAACCGCGGCATCGGGCTCGCCGCCACGCGACTCTTGGCGCGACAGGGTCTGCGCGTCGTGCTCACGGCGCGGCGCATGGAGGACGCGGTCGAGGCCGCGCGCGCGTTCGGGGCGGAGCGGCTCGACGTGCGCGCCGAGGAGATCGATCTCGCGAGCGAGGCCTCGATCCAGGCGTGCGCGGCGCGCCTCGCGCGCGCGGGGATCGAGGTCGACGCGCTGGTGAACAACGGCGCGGTGCTCTTCCAGGGCGACGTGCTCACCACGAGCTCGGACGATTTCCGCCGAGCGGTGGACGTGAACCTCCTGGGCGCCGTGTGGTGCTGCCGCGCGTTCGTGCCGGGCATGGTCGCGCGCAACCACGGGCGCGTGGTCAACGTGTCGTCGGGCTGGGGGGCCTTCTCCGAGGGGCTGGACGGGCCGGCGAGCTACTCGATCACGAAGGCCGCGCTGAACGCCCTGACCGTGAGCCTCGCGCGCAGCACGTCGGGCGACGTCAAGGTCAACGCGTGCTCGCCCGGCTGGGTCCGCACGCGCATGGGCGGGGCCGGCGCGGACCGCTCGCCGGAGGAAGGCGCGGAGGTCGTCGCGTGGCTCGCGACGTTGCCGAAGGACGGGCCGGACGGCGGCTTCTTCCGCGACCGGACGCCGATCGCCTGGTGACCGGCCGAGCCCTACCATGAGGATCCGCAGTCGAAGTGCGGATCTCCATGGAGCCTGGACGGCTCCGGGCGGCGCCCCTTCGACCCCGTGCGAACGTGGCCGCCGCGCCCCCGACGGCGCGCCGCGGGCGAGTACCATGTCGGCCCCGCGCGCCCGCCGCGCCCACCCGAACCGCCCCCCCGCATGTTCCAACGCATCCTGATCGCCAACCGCGGCGAGATCGCGCTGCGCGTCATCCGCACCGCGCGTGAGATGGGCATCGAGACCGTCGCGGTCTACTCCGATTGGGACGAGCGCGCGCTCCACACGCGCATGGCACACGTGGCCGTACCGCTCGGCGGCACGACGCCGCGCGAGACGTACCTGCGCGTCGACAAGGTCCTGGCCGCGGCCAAGGCGACCGGAGCCCAGGCGATCCACCCGGGCTACGGGT
>JAEUHZ010000048.1 GCA_016795205.1 Planctomycetota bacterium
CTCAGAACCCGATTTGCTACGTAGCCTGTCCATGAGCGCCGAACTGCGGGATATGTCAATCGACGAGGTGCTGTTCATGCTCCGGGCTGACGGCGGCACGATCGGACAGACAGCAACGCCCGGCAGTCAGTACTTCGAAGCTTGCTGCCAACTCCGCTTTCGGCTTTGCGAATGCTCGCGGCGGGTGGGACCGGGCTACGACTACATCGCCCGTGGTCCCGACGAGGGCATCTGGTACGTGGGCATCAACGGCACCACAGGCGTGATCTCTTGCGGCCCGAAGGGGCACCACTACCTTCACGGAACGCCTCCCTGCTTGTAGGCCGGAGCGAAGTCTGCTGCTTCGCCCCGGCGTCCAGTCAACAGTTCAGATCGTTACCACGGCGCACGGCGCTCCGGCCGACAGCGACTCCTGCCAGGCCTGGAGGTCGCTGCGCCGGCAGGTCCACACGCGCACGTCGTACGAGTACCCTGGGTACCAGCGGTTCGGGATCACTCGTCGATCCTCGCGCCAGGGCGCCACCGCGAGCCGGAAGCTGGCGGCGAACGCGTCAAGGTGTTGCGCGACATCATGCTCGCGCCTGCACGAGCCAAACACGATGAGCGCGACCCAGTCCAAGTGCTCCGGCGCGTTCGCGGCGAGCTTCTGGATGTCGAGAGCAGCCGACTTGCCCTCGCACCCCCAGAGGTATGCCTTGAACTTGCCGAAGTTCCCGTTGTCGAGCCAGTACGAGAGCCATGCGCCCTTGCTCTCGGCGATCAAGGTCTCGCCCGTCGCCGTGCGGACGTGGATGTCGTACTTCTCCCCGCAGCCGGGGTACGCCTTGTTGGTGTCCGCGAAGTTCCCCTGCCGCATCTCGACGGCGACGCGGGCGATCTCGTTCGACCACGCGTTCTCCTCGTACTTACCCGGCTCCGTCGACCTACGCTCAAACGCCGTGAACACTGCCTGCACAAACTCGTCTCGCATCGTGATCCTCCTGCCCTGGTGGGTTTCCAACGAAAACGAGGCCCCGGGCGCCCCGCGCCCTCGGCCTCGTCCATGCCCACACCATACCGAATCGACTCCCGCAGCGATACCCGGCCATGTGCCTGGTACTCCCCTTACGAATCCTCGCGACGAGGGAGCCCGATCGCATCCTCCGGCTCCCCCTGAGCATCCGCGATGCTGGCACCTGACTGGGCTGGCGGAATGCTCGCGCGCATCCGGACCGTCGCGGCCTACCTGCGCGATGCCGGCGTGGCGGTCGAGATGCAGGCGGTCGCGAACCCCGGGCTCGTCGGGTACGAGGAGGAGCACCAGGTGGCGGTGGTGCCGTGGCAGGACCGGCAAGCGCTCTGAGTGGGACTCGCTGCACCACCCAGCAGCAACTGATACCGGTCTGTCCGATCCCTGGCTCGCGGGGCCGCCTAGCGGGAAGGACCATCCCACGGAGACGTCCGGAGGGTAGAAGTACGCACCCTGGCGGCGCCGTCCCCTGCCGAGGCTGATCCTGGAGCACCGCACGCTCGCCGCGAGATGTCGAACCCCTTCTTCGACCGCCCCATCCTCAACTCCCCCTACGACGCCCCCACGCGTCACTGGGAGCTCGATGCCAGCGGCCAGCCGACTCAGAAGATCCTCGAGGCGCGTCGGCGGGCTTCCTTCGTCACGCCGATCCCCAAGCCCAAGAAGCGTCGCGGGGCAGCGCAACAGGAGGAGATGGTCTTTGCCGAGGGCAAGGGCCTCTCGACCGCGGATCAGCAGTACGACACCACGTCCCTGATCAACGAGGTCAGGAGCCTCGTCGACGACTGGCGCGCACAGCCTTCGTCAGCGTGGGGCGTCACCCCCGAAACGGCTCGCCTGCTCCAGCACTGGCGGCACTACACGTTCGGCGGTCCCCGCCCGTTCTTCTGCCAGGTCGAGGCCGTCGAGACCGCGATCTGGCTCACCGAGGTCGCCCCGCACACGAAGCGCGGGAAGTCGCTGCTGGAGACGTTCACGCTCGCGAGTCGCAACGCTAACCCCGAGCTGACCCGCCTGGCGCTCAAGCTCGCAACGGGTTCGGGCAAGACGACCGTCATGGCCATGCGGCGAGAGGGAGAGAGACGGTGTCCAAGCGTGGGCTCCTGAGGGAGCGGCCGGGGCTTGGACGGGTGGGCTTAGAGGGGGAGGCCGCGAACTACGACAAGTGTAGCAGGGGTGGGCCCTGGAGGGCTACGTCAAAGCGGAAGGGGTTTCTTTACAGGCAACACCACTGCTCACAGAGACTCATGGTTTCCAATAGTTTGCGAAGTTAACTAAATTGGTCCATCCTCCGGCGCTACGCTGTGCATTGGTGTACTGGCGTGTTCCGTCGATAACTCCGTCACGGTTCGAATCCAACAGGATAAGCGACGCGAAATTCGGATCCTCTACTAGCATGCAGGATCCACCTCGGCTAACTCCAAATGTGTAAGAATACCCAGTTTCCGCACCGGTAATTCTATCGCCGAACTGGAGATAGTCCTGGTCAGCGCTGAGCGGCAGAATTCCGAGCACTCCTCCCGAAGCCGTGGATCCAGCAACGAAGGTAAGGACCTTTGTGCTCAGGTTCAAAGACAGCAGATCGCTAGAATCATCAAATTGCACAAGCAGATTCTCTGTCGAACCGGATGCCCGCCTAAGCCCGCACATGTTCCGCGCAAGTACGCGACCGACTATATTGGCTTTATACAGCTCTGTTCGCGCGGCAATCGACGGAAGCGCGACATTCACCGAGCTGACGCCCGTCTGAGTGTTCACAATGGGCGCGGGCATTGGACTTGGCCATGCCAGAGTCCACAATTCAATGATGGTCTGACCATCATCAGCCTTACCTGCAACTACGATTGATTCATTATCAATCACACAGCATGCAGTCGGATAGTACCGAAGCGTGAACTTCTGTTCACTCGTCGCCCACTCATAACTCAGATCGCCCCAGTAATTCTCCGGCGGCTGCGCTCCATTTATCAGAGCCATGGCGGTCCATTCAACCCGGACCTCCCTTTCGGCGGCGTAGGTAGTCACCCGCCCGGCCTGATGACCAGTGCGTACGTACTCCAACGCCCCATTCTGGAGTAGATTCAATGGTACGGGGGATTGCGCGAGCACACAAGGCCAGGCCGAAGTAGCAAGAATCGCCAGAACCATACAGGTACACTTCATAGATCAACTCCCAACACAGGATACTGAACCGGCTTGGACTTGGGGGCAAGGCAGCCCGGACGTCGGCCCTGTTTGCCCAGGACCGAGGGTACACCTAATCCAGAAGGCGTATGCGTCTTCCTGCAACTGACGGACGGCCGCACAATAGATCTCCGCCTCGTTATCATATGCCACTTGAATTGCCGCAAGCGCGTCGCAGTTGGCTCGAGCTTCCCGACACATCATGGCTGTCCAGTCGCCCACCGAGAGCTGCCCCGGCGGGTTAGGCGGATCCATGTTTATTAAGTGGCTTAACTCGTGAAACACCTGACCAACTGCTAGGCCTACCGTTGTACCAGGCGCCACCGTAACAATAAATGTGGTACCATTCTCGATCCTACTACTTGCTTTTGATCCCTTGGCAACCGTCCCGATTTCAACTCTTATGGTCGGTGGGGTCGCCGTCATGGCCTGCCCGGCCCAACCTTGACCGCCGGCTGTCAAGTACTGCGCGACCAATGCCGTCGCCGCAGGACTGATCGGTGTGCCAGGCGGCGTCGTTCCTTGAGACAATGCAGGACTCGCAATTGCAGCAAGGAGGGCGGAGACACACACGATTCCTCGTACGATGGTCATTCTCATATTTGTGGGGTTCACGAAACTCCTTCCGCTTTGAAGGCCGGGTCGAGGCGGCCACTTGGGGTCCGTGAGATCGATCTGTGTTGTTCAAACGCGTCGAGGATCGCCGCGCGTACCGCACGGCGTAGGGCGCGCGAGTTTCGGTGCTCGCGCTCGGCGCGCTCGATCGCCACGCGGCCGATGCGGGAGAAGTCGGCTGGCGGGAAAGGAACTGCCGACATGGGCGCGGTGCTGTCCAGGTCCGCCGGGGCCAGCCTGACCGGGGCCACCCGGGAGGGGCGCAGGTCCGGCGCCTTCCATCCCCGGAGGCGCGTCAGCCGGCGGTCCGTGTTCGACGCACGCCGCGTCTCCGCCCTCACCCGGGCACCGCGACGCCCGGCACTCGAAGCCCTCGACCGGCCCAGGTCGTCCGCGCTTGATAGGCCATGCGCCACCCCCGATGCTCGGCTCCGCCCGTCGGCAAGGGGCTTGCACAAGGGCGTAGAGAAGCCGGAGAGGTGTGTGGCGCTCACGACGAAGCGGGGGAGTCCAAGGCCAAAGCGGCGAGTCGCGCGCCTGTCCTCCGACCTATCCCTAGAAACGTACGCGGCGCCCCCATCCGTCACTATTTCGCGGAATGACGGTGATCCCCTGCCCCGGTCCCGCCCGCTGGCCGTCCGCCGGGCCCCTCGGGCGCGGACCGCCGGCCCGCTCCAGCCCGGTCGCTGTCCCCTCCCGACCGCCCCTGCCCGCTCAGCACCGCAGCTTCCCAAGCTGAATGTCGAGGGTTCGAACCCCTTCGCCCGCTCCAACTCTTTGCGTGTGCGCGCCTTCTGCGCGCGCAGAGCACCAACCGCCAGCGTAAGGGACGCGCGGTCGGACGCTTACGTTCCCTTGACCTCGACGCGAACCTCAGCGTCCCCTCTCGTACAGCGCAGGTCGTAGGGACACGTGCCTGACGTGTCCTCGACCACGAACCCCTCGCTCTCGTAACAGGCGCGCGCGAGCTGGTCCCAGGATCCCCGCCCTGGGCCCCCAGGGCTAGGGAGTCGCATTAGTCCTGGGATGCGACCCTGCCAGGAGTAGGCCAGGTGGCCGCCCCCCCCAGGGCCACTCGGGTTTCCACGCGAAGCTACGCGCCCCAGGCGATGGTCAGGCCGTTGCTGGTGTTGAACCTAGCTGGGGTGCAGAAAGTGGCCCCGTCCCTGTACCAGACCTGGTAGTGCCGGGTTCCCCCCGGCGCGGGGAGTGCCCCGCGTACGGAGATGCGCGGATCGTTGCCGACGCCCGCCCCGAACATCGAGGAGCCGTTGACCGACGCCTTGATGCCGAGCCGGATGATCGTGCCGAAGACGCAGCGGAGCCCGTCCCCGAACGCCACGCCGCCGGGTCCGTAGATCGCATCGATCGCGTCGCCCTGGAAGTACAGCGCGGGCGCGTTCGCCCCCATGCCGCTGCACGACAGCGCAAGGCTGTCGTCGCTCACACGGGCTTGGCCGAAGGCCGAGAGCACCGCGCCGTGCCCCGCCGAGTTCGAGCATCCACCCACCGTGGCCTGGTTCCCGCACGGGCAAGGCAGGCCGAAGGTCTGGTCCCCGAGGCACAGGTCCGACCCGCCACCCTCGCAGGTGTCGAGGATCGTGTTCCCGTTCGCGTCGGCGGCAGCGCCGCTCGCGATCTCCTCGAAGTCGGGCGCTCCGTTTCCATTGCAGTCGGCCATGACCTCGTACGCCCCGATGTCCACGATCGGAACCGCCCCGATGCCAGTGTTGGGCACCGCAGCAATCTCCTGCCGACGGGGATGCCCGTCCATGGCCGTCGCAGCGTTGAGCACAGCGGCGTTCGTGCCAGCGTCGATGCACGGCGAATCGGGAAGCAAGCGCAGGTCGTAGGTCGCCGCCGAGACGAAACGCGGATCGCCGCTGATGTGCGGGTAGTACCACGATGGAGGAAGCGGCGGATCGATCAGGCATCCGGACACCTGACTCGTGTCCATTCGGAACTCCATGATCGCCGGTCCCTGGTTGCCGTAGAAGATCGTGTTGGAAAGCGAGCCGCCGGGTGATGCTCCGAAGTACAAAGCCGTGTCGCCGACGACTCCGTTGCCACTCGTTAGTACACGGTTGTCGTAAAATGTGCAGTTCGAGATGGACGCAGGTGCAGTCGGCGCACCGACCGTGAACGTCTCCTGTTCGTGCATAGCTGCGACCGCGATGCCCGAGTCGCCGTTCCGATAGAAGAGACTGTCGCTCACTTGCCCACCGCTCCACAGGTCGAGCGCACCGTCTCGGTTGTTTCGGAAGATACAGTGGCGGATTTGACCGTCGCGCACGGAGGCGGCGTGACCGATCAGCGTGCTGGACACAAGCTGATAACCGACGCCCCCCTGAACTGTGAGTCCGTCGAGCACACCGCCGAACACGTCCACGATCCTGCGGCTGTTGTCGGAGCCGCCGAAGCCCGAGCCATCGTCTCCGTTCAGGTCCCCGCTCAGCACGGCGGGGTAGAGGTTCCAGTTGCGCTGCGCGAGGCTCGACTCCGTACCTCGGAAGCCGCCGTACACCTCGATCCCCGTCATCGTGAAGCGCGCCAACACGCTGCCGCCGGAAGGCGCGGGCGTGTACGTGCCCGCTGCGATCCAGACCTGATCCCCCGGGGCCGTGGTGGGCAGTGCATCGCGGAGCTCCGTGAACGCGTTGGACCAGGAGGTCCCGTTGTTCGCGCCGGTAGCGGTGCGACTGACGTAGACGATCCCAGCGCGGGACTCGGAGGCCAGCATGGCGGCGACGAGTGCCGTCGAAGCAGAGAGCACGAGCAGCGGACGCATCGAGGGCTTTCGGGAGTGGTTGGCAGCCTGGGAAGTGGACGCCCCAGTCTACCCACCGCGCCGGATCGCGCGCCGCCGGTCCGGCGAGGGAGAACGCAGCGGGAAGCATCCGCACGAGCGTCATGGCCCTCCGAGGCTCGGCAAGGCAGGGACGGCTTGACGAGGCCGATGCCCGTGAGCGAAGCCACACGGTCAGCTCAACCTGTTCGAAGCCCCCCAGACCAGCCCCAGACTCTCATGACCCCTGGACCAACAACAGGGACAGGGTCACACGCGTGCCGCTTCAGGGGCGCTTTCGGCAGCCGTCGGCGTCGTAGTCGCACCAACTTAGCGGTTAGTACCGCAGAAAATCTGACATCCAGACGTCGCCCGTATAGCCAGCACCTGCTATTTGATCGAGTGAGAGAGTCTGGTGCTGATCGAAAAGCCCATCATTGTTATTGTCAAATAGCAACGAAGTACTCAGAACACCAGCATTTGAACAACCTCCACAGCCCGCTATGCACATTCGGCCGTACTGCGCGTGATGCCGAGGGCAAATGCTCTGCCAGTATTGCAAGTGAGGCAGCGCGGTTGCATCCAACACTGCAATTGGACCGCCGCTCGACACAAGATCCAAACGATACAACGTACGGGGAGCGTCCCCGCACACGAGCAGCAAGAACCGGCCTTCCGGATCGCAAGCAATAGCATGAGGATCTCCAATCACTGCCGTCCTCAGAATCTCTACGCGCTGCTGCCGCCGGAGTGGCCGATGAGCAGGCGAAATGTAAGTCCCGCCTTGGATTCCAATTGCTGTGGAAGGCACTCCAGAGACCGGAATTCCGACTGCACTTGAAGCTGCGGAGCAGCTGAAAAAGTAGGCCCCTGTAGGGGTGTTAGTTACCCACTTCTCAACCATGCACTCGCCGCCAGCGGACTTCCCAAGCACATACATCTCAGTCGATTGACGACCTGCGACATCGAAGACCTGGTAGGACGTCGCGAACTCTGTCTCCGATTCATCGAATTCAGGAAAGGTAAACGGACCGGGATCCACGGTCGAAACTCGTCCGGCATTCTTGACATTCCTAACACGCACAAATGAACCGCCAGACTCATAAAACAGTGTCTGCTGAAAATCAGAGGAGCTTACCACTCCGCGCAAGCGCAGCGTGTTAGCGTCGCGATCTGCACTCCCAACAATACTGGGGCTCGGCACGTCAAGGAGTTGCACCCGACCCGTGCCCGCCGGTTGATGACTCAACGGCGGCTTGTTGACTGCCTCGCCCGTGCTACGGACGGCAAAGAGCCCCAGCGCAACGCACCCACAAACAACGACACAGATGAGCGCAAGGCGCATTTGGTACTTGGTCATTAAGTGTTGTTGTCCGGGCATACATCCCTCGCTCCCCACGCCTTCCTGACCCCCTCGTCCACGATCCAAGGCACCCGCGCCCAGGGCCTGAACGCCATGAAGATGTCGCGCAGCCGAAGCCTCCGGCTGACCAGCCCCGCCTGCTGCGCCGGCGTCCGCACCTCGCGCCCGAACTTCAGCGAGCCGTGCGGCCGCACGAAGTTGTAGTAGCACTGAAGCAGGTCGATCTTCTGCCCCAGCGTCTGAGCGTCCCTCGCCGCGCTGCTCGTGCGACGGTGGAGGCAGGCCAGCGAGCGGCGCATCGTGAGGTTCAGCCGTTCCACGAACGACGTGTTGACCTGCTTCGAGTCTTCACACCGCTCGAGCACCTCCTCGAGCTGCTCTTCGGTGCCCCACACGAGCTCGTTGTTGACGCGCACGATCCTGTTCCGGCGGATGATCTTGCCCGACTCGGCGTGAAGGCTCGTGCGACCCCAGGTCTTCCGGACCTCGGGTGCGTAGAACTTGAACGGATCGGTCACGATCAGCGCGCGCCGGCCCACGGCGGCGCAGCGATTCCGCGTTTCCCGCAGGATCAGCCGGCAACTGCGGCGCGTGCGACGGCCGACCGTGTTCGCGATCCAGAGCCTTGGCGAGACCACCAGCGACGCGAATACGAACAGACGATCGTCCTTCTTGCGGCCGTGGCCGCGCAGCTCGTCGATCTGGATCTCGATCGGCTCGACGTTCCGGATGGTGCGGTCGTGGAACTCGCGCGCGAACTGCGCCGCGCGCTCGGTCCAGCGGCGGAGCGTCGACACCGAGATGCCCTCGGTGCGCGCGGCGGCGGCCTGACACATGCCTTCGACGATCATGTTGACCGCGCGGTCGAAGCGTGCGGGCGAACTCCGCAGACGATGGTACGGCGTCCCGTGATTCGCGGTGAAGGTCCCTCCGCAGGCCCTGCAGCGCCACCGTTGGCGTGGGCCGCGCTGGGTGCGCAGGAGGGAATGGCGGATCACGGTGGGCCGGCGGCTGGATCCGGCGGAGGGCGTCGGGCGGCAGTCGGGGAAGGGGCAGGGCGGGGGTGTCGAGGTGGGGTGCATGGCTCCTCGACTCCGATTGGGGTTGGCACCTCGGGGCATGCTCGGTTGCAAGCGCCTCCTAGTGTGCGGGTTGCGAGCGGTCAGCAACACTTGATGAGCGCACCGCCTGCTCCGCGACAATGCTCGACTTGAAACCGGTCCGGGCAGTTCTTGAGCCGCTCCGGGCTCACCTAGCGGGGCTCCCAAGACCTCTGCCGCGGCGGCCGACTGCTTGGCTGATTTCTCGAGGGACCCTGCTGCGCTTCTCCGATTGCACGGTATCCATGCAAGAGCTCCGCTCGGAGCCGTGATCGTCGACTTCGGCGACCCCACGACCGAGGCTCTGTTTCACGGCGAATCGGGTGCCCGGACGCGACGCATTCCCCCCGACATCCGCACGAACACCCTTCGCAAGCTCGACATGCTCAACGCGGCAACCGTGCTGCTCGACCTGCGCTTGCCGCCGGGCAACCGGCTCGAAGCCCTGCACGGCGATCTCAAGGGGATGCACTCGATCCGCGTCGACAATCAATAGCGGATCGTCTTCCGGTGGACGGCCATCGGCCCCGAACGAGTCAGCCTCGTCGACGATCACTGATCCGGAGTCCTCCATGCTGCCGAAGCACCGCGTCCCCACCCACCCCGGCAAGCTCCTGCTCCGCGACTTCCTGGAGCCGATGGGGATCACCCAGGTCCGGCTCGCTGCGCACGTCGGGATCTCCGTCCAGCGCGTGAACGAGATCGTGCGCGGGAAACGCGGTGTCACGTCCGGAACGGCCTGGCTTCGCGCTGGGGCGTTCGGCACGACGCCGGAGTTCTGGGTCCAGCTTCAGAGCCAGCACGACCTCGCCAAGAGCCGGCCGGCGCGATCGATCCGGAGGCTCGGGAAGGCAGGCTGAGGTCGCGGCAGGTGACCTGCTCCCCAACGTAGGTCAGGCCCTCGCGAGTCGCGCGAACGGAGCAACGCGCACCCGCTCCCCGGACCCTCTCGGGGCTACCCTCTCTGGCATGGACACCCTGTTCGACCCGGCGAGCCGCGACCAGCTCCTCGCGCGCATCGAGCGACTGCAGCAGGACTCGCCGCGTGCGTGGGGAAAGATGGACGTAGCGCAGGCGCTGGCGCACTGCGCGCTCGGCATCGAGGCCGCCACCGGCGACGCGCGGTTGTCGCGACCGCTGCCTGCGCGCCTCATCGGCCCGTTCTTCAAGCAGTGGATGCTCGGCCCCAAGCCGTTCTCGCGAAACTCGCCGACGCACCCGCAGCTCGTGATGACCACGCCGAAGGACTTCGAGCGCGAGAAAGCGCGACTCGTCGGGTCGGTCCGGAAGTTCCACGCTGCGGGTCCGGCGTCCGCCGCGCGCTTCGAGCACGCCTTCGTCGGGAAGCTGACCGGCGAGGAGTGGGGCCGCATGCAGCACAAGCACCTGGACCACCATCTCCGGCAGTTCGGTGTGTAGGGATCGGTTGCGGCGCGCTTCCGCGCGAACCAGCCAGGAGCGGCGGCCGCGCGCCAGCGTGATCGCCGTCAGCGCTCCGTGCGCTCGGGAGGGCGCACGCGGAGTGTCGCGACAGCGAGCAGCTCCCAACGAAGGGGGCCGGCGGGGTTGCCCCCGCCGGCCCGAGAGAATCGCCGTCGTGCTTCCCGGGGACACCGCTGCTCGCATAGCGATGTCCCTCACGCCGGCGGTCCGTGGGTCAGGCTAGCCAACGCTCCAAGGATTTCGCCTGGGAGAAGTCCCAGGATGCGGGCAGTGGGCAGGCTTCCCCGCAGCGGCACGGCCTGCGCGCGAGGAGCTACGCACAAGGCCGCAGCCCCGAAGGGCATGTCCCGAGGCCGCGATCCGGGCGCTCCTCGACCGGTTACTCTCAGCGCACACTGAGCCCTGGTTCCGCACCCGGAGCGAACGATGCAAGTCCTGCCGCATGCCGCCCTCCTGCTCGCCGCGCTGGCGACGCCGACTCTCGCCGCTCAGACCGCCGGCCCTGCGGCGGGGCGGCAAGCCACTCAGCCCGCCCCACAGCAGCCGGCGGGTTCACCGGCGGCCCAGACGGGCGCGCCGGGCGGGTCAGCCTCCGCGTTCTCGAAGGAGCAGCTCGAGCAGATCGCGGCGCCCATCGCCCTCTACC
Organism: Planctomycetota bacterium; assembly: GCA_016795205.1. Taxonomy (GTDB): domain Bacteria; phylum Planctomycetota; class UBA1135; order UBA1135; genus JAEUHZ01. The sequence goes on from JAEUHZ010000048.1 coordinate 11,146, forward strand.
CCGACACGGTGCTGGCGCAGGTGTTCATGGCGTCGACGTACCCGCTCGAGGTCGTCGAAGCCGCGCGCTGGCGGGAGAAGAACCCGAAGCTCGCGGGCGACGCGCTCGAGCAGGCGCTCCAGAAGTTCACGTGGGACCCCAGCGTCAAGGCGCTCTGCGGGTTCGCCGACGTGCTCAAGCGCATGAACGAGAACCTCGACTGGACGCAGGACCTCGGCGACGCGTTCCTCGGCCAGAAGAAGGAGCTCATGGATGCGGTCCAGGTCATGCGGCGCAAGGCCGTCGAGTCGGGGAGCCTGAAGTCCAGCAAGGAGCTCACGGTCAGCGAGGAGTCGGGCCAGATCATCGTCATCGAGGCCGCGAACCCCGAGGTCGTGTACGTACCGACCTACTACCCGAGCGCGGTCTACGGCTCGTGGGGCTACCCATATTGGTACTACCCGCCGCTGTACCCCCCCCCGCCGGCCGGCGGCGCCTGGTTCGGCTTCTCTGTGGGGATCATCTGGGGCGCGGCGATCTGGGGGGACTGCAACTGGGGCAGCTCCGACATCGACATCGACATCGACCACCACCACGACTTCGTCGATCGCACGGAAGGCGGAGACCGACGCCAGCAGGTCAAGGACAGGGTGGGCGAGCGCGGCGGCGCCGGCGCGAAGGACAGCAAGGCCCGCTTCCAGCACGATGCGGCGCATCGCAAGGGCGTCGGCTACCGCGACGGCAACGTCGCGCAGCGCTACGGCGGCACGGGCGCGGAGAGGCGCGTCACTCGCGATCAGGCTCGCGGCTACGGCGACCGCAGCGGGACGCGGCCAGGCGGCGGCAGCGTGCCGGCCGTGGACGGTGGCGCGGTCTCGCGGCCCGGTGGAGGCTCGCTGCCAGCGCAGCGTCCGGACACGGGCGCGACCCCGCGTCCGGGCGGGGGCACCCTTCCGGCGCAGCGGCCCGCGTCGGGAGCAGGCGTGGGCACGGGGAACCGACCGACGTCGCGCCCGACGGGTGCGACGAGCGGGTCGTTCACCGGCTCGCGCGGCACCAGCCTCGATCGAGCCAGCAGCACGCGCGGCGCGGCTTCACGCGGCGTCTCGGGTGCGCGCGGCGGCGGCGGTCGCGGCGGCGGACGGCGTTGATCCGAGGAAGACCACGAACATGAGCACGATCTCCCGACTGTTCCTGTGCCTGTTGGCGACCCTGCCCGCGGCCTGCACCGCGACGCGCAGAGTGTCTTTCGACACGCCCGAGGCCGCGCTGCGCTACCTGCTGCTCGCCGCGGAAGACCGCGACGCCGCGGAGACCTTGCTCGGGCCTGGTGGCTTCGAGCTCTTGCGCTCGGGCGACGAGGTCGCCGACCGGCAGGACTTCGAGGCGGTCGTCGCGCTCCTCGAGGAGCGGCTCGTGTTCGAGGACCTGGAAGACGGGCGCAAGCTCGCGCTCTTGGGCCACGAGGCCTGGGAGTTCCCGATCCCGCTCGCGCGTGTCCAAGAGGGCTGGGAGTTCGACGTCGAGGCCGGCCGCCAGGAGGTCTTGAACCGACGGGTGGGCCGCAACGAGATCTCCACGATCGAGACGCTGCGCGCCATCGTCGAGGCCCAGCGCGAGTACCGCGCCGCGGGACACGGCGGGCAGGGGCCCGCGTATGCGCAACGGCTCCTCTCGAGCCCCGGCCAGCGCGACGGGCTGTACTGGCCCGCGGCCGAAGGTGAAGCGGAGAGCCCGCTCGGCCCGTTCGTGGCCGAGGCCGCTGCCGAAGGCTACCGCGATGCCAAGGACCAGCGGATCCCCTACCACGGCTACCTCTACCGGCTGCTCACGTCGCAGGGTCGCAGCGCTCCGGGAGCCGAGCGCAGCTACATCGATGCAGCGGGCCGCCTGACGGGTGGCTTCGCGGTCCTCGCCTGGCCGGCGACCTACGGCAACTCGGGCGTCAAGACCTTCATCGTGAATCAGCAAGGCCTGGTCTTCGAGAAGGACCTGGGCCCGGACACGGCGCAGCTCGCGCCCCGCATCCGCGCCTACGACCCGGACACGAGCTGGGATCCAACGCGGGACTGAGCCGGGACGAGGGCTCGCGGCGCGCGCGGGCCGGCGAACTCCGCGATGCCAGCGGCGCCGCCGCGCGAGGCACGAAACGAGGATCGACGCGTTCATCCGTGCGGGGCGCGGATCTCCTCTGACATCCGCTCGCCGGCCCATGCCCGTCGCCGGCCGCGGCCCGCCATGGACCCCATGATGATGCTCGTCGTCGGCTGGACGCTCGTCGGAGGCTTCGTCTTCACGATGGTCGTGACGCTCCTGTCCCTCGTCGGCCTCGTGCGCTTCGCCGACCGGCGCCAGCAGCAGAAGCTCTTCGCGGTGCTGCTCGTCGAGCTGGTCCTCGGCGTCGGCGCCAAGGCGCTCGGCGCCGTCAGGTTCGACGCGGCGGAGGTCGCGCACGTGGTCTCCGACGCCGGCCGCAACGCGGCGATCGTCGACGTGGTCCGCGTCTTGACCGAGCCCGCTCCCGGTGCTGCGACCGTCGATCGTGAGCAGGTCGACGCCGTTGCCGGGCTGCTCCGACCGGTCCCGGGCGACACGACCGCGGCGGACATCGCCGCGTTGCGCGCGCAGATCCGCGCGCTGCCGGCGGGGGAGCTGCGCCCCGATGCCGCCAACTCGCTCCAGCGCGCGGAGGTCCTGCGGCGCGCGCCGCGCGAGCTGCGCCCGCTGTGGAACCGCTAGCGCGCGCGAACCCGCCGCGCGAGAGCGCCCGCGTCACGGCCAGGACCGCAGCCACGAAGGGGGCCGGTGAAGTCGCCTCCACCGGCCCGAGAGACCCGTCGTCGTGCTTCCCGGGGTCAGCTCGGCTCGCAACGAGCACGACCCTCACGACGTCGGAATCGGCCCTGATCCTAGCGTCGGCTTCACCTTCGTGACCCCCTGGGACAAGTACTAGGTTGGGCACCACGCACGGGCCGAGCCGTTGCGCCCGCCGTCGACGAGCGATTCACGGCGCACGGACCAGGGGCTCCGCCACTCCCCGGCGCCGTGCCCGATCGGGCGTGGGAGCGAGCTCGGGAGGCCGCGGGGCGCACGAGCTCCAGGTCTGCGCCGGATTTCGACCCGGTGCGAGAATCCGGGGAACGCGAGGCCCCCTGCGGTGTCTCTCCCACCGACGTGAACCCGGCCGAGATCCCCTTCCAGGAGCTCCTGATCCACCGCGACTTCCTCCGCCGGCTCGCGCGCGAGCTCGTCGCGGACGAGGCCGAGCGCCAGGACCTCGAGCAACAGGTCTGGCTCCAGGCGCTGCATCGGCCGCCGCGCGAGCGCGCGGCCCTGCGCGGCTGGCTGGCGACGACCGCCCGCAACGTGCTGGCCAACGCCCGGCGCTCGGCGGCGCGGCGCGCCGCGCGCGAGGAGCTCGCGGCGCACGCCGAGCGCACGCCGGCCGTCGACGAGGTCCTGGCGCGCGAGTCGGTCCGGGAGAGCGTGTTGCGCGCCGTGCTCGCGCTCGACGAGCCGTTCCGCGAGGCGCTCTTGCTGCGGTACTACGAGGGTCTCCCGCCGCGCGACATCGCGACGCGTCTGGGGCTCTCCGCCGCGACCGTGCGCTCCCGCCTCGCGCGCGGGCTGGAACGGCTGCGCGCGCGGCTCGATGTCGAGCACGGCGGACGGCAGGCCTGGCTCTGCGCGGTGATCCCCTGGAGCCGTGCCCCTGAACCAACCACCACGCTGCTCGGAGCGCTCGCCGTGAAGAAAGCCCTGATCGCTGCGGTCGTGCTGCTCGCCGGCCTGCTCGCCTGGCAACTGGCGACGCGCGGGCGGGCGGGCGGCGGGGCGCTGGCGGAGCCGGAGCACGTCGCGGTTCTCGCTCCCGCGCCAGCCACCGCGAGCGCGTCCCAGGATGCCACGGCCCAGCGGGCTGCGCGCGATGCGCGACGTCCGGCCACCGCCGACGCGGCCGCGCCGCGCCCGCGGCGCGTGTTCCCGGCCGAGCGCGGCCTCGGCGCGGTCGTCGGCCGGGTCTTCGATGCCGTCGACGCACCCGCGCCGGACGTCCTCGTGCGCGCGCTGCCGCACATCGGGGGGCTGCCGCCGGGGCTCGTCGTCGACGACGGCCGCGCGCCGCGCGGCCCGGTGCAGAGCGCCGCGGACGGGACGTTCCGCCTCACGGATGTCGAGGAGGGCCCGGTGCGCGTGGAGGCGCTGTTCGCGGACGGCGCGCGGGCTTCAGCCGTCGTCGTGGTCAGCGCGGGAACGGAGGCTGGACCGCTGCGGCTCGCGCGCTCGGGTGCGCACCCCGACGCGTCGACCTTCCACGCCCTGGCCGTCGACCCGCACGGGCGGACGGTCGCTGGCGCGCAGCTCGAGGCCTACGGCTGGTCGACGGCCGAGCCCGACTCCGCCGCGCACGAGGCCGCGCGCGAACGACCGCTGGCGCGGGCCATCACCGACGCGGACGGCCGTGCACAGCTCGCCGTGCCCCGGTTCGCGCACGGCGCCGTGTTCGCGACCACGCCGGACGGCCGCACCGGCTGGGCCGCGGTGCGTCATCCGCACGGCGCCTTGCAACCGCTGCAGGTCGAGGTCGCACCGGCGGGACGCATCAGCGGGGAGATCCTGGGCGCGCGCGACGAGGACCTCGCGGGCGCGTCGCTCGCGCTCCACGCGCTCTCGGAAACCGAGCCGTATTACACCGGGGGCGGGCGGCGAATCGCGGTCGCGCTGCGCGGAGCGCGCTTCGTCGTCGAAGGACTCGCAGCCGGCACCTACGTCGTCACGCTCGACTCGCCCGGCGGCCTGCGCCTCGACCGGCCGCTGTACCGCTGGGGAGAGTGGGAGCTCCCCAACTCGATCGAGCCGGCGACGGTGGTCGTCGAGCCCGAACGCACGAGCGAGCTGGCTCTGCGTGTCGTGCCGGGCGGCACGCTGCGCGGGCACGTCGTGTCGAGTGCTCATCCCGTACCGGGCGCGCGCGTCCGTGCCGTGCTGACGCCGCGCACGGGCAACTTCCCGTCCGGATTCGTGCTCCATGGCGTCCATGTCTGGCGTTTCGACGGCGACTTCGAGAACGGGCCGCACTCACCCGTGTCGCACCCCTTGACCACGACGGACGCCGAGGGGCGCTACGCGTTCCACGGACTCCAGCCCGGCGCGTACCGCGTCGAGGTCGCGCTCGACGGATTGGCATTCGACCGGCGGCTGGACGTGGCCGTCGCCGACGGCGAGACGGTCGAGCTCGCGCACGATCTGGCGCCCGCCGGCGTGCTCCAGGTCGCGGCGCTGGGTGTGTCGTACCTGGGCGTCACACCGGTCGAGGTTCCGCGGCCGGACGGCACGCCGGACGGCCCGCCGCGGCCGGTGATGATCGCGGTGACGGCGGACGACGTGGCGACCTTCGCGGGCCTCGCGGCGGGACGGTACGTCGTCTCGCGCTTCCACTCCGACGAGCGCGTTGCCCCGGTGCCGCTGGGCGAGGCGCAGGTCGAAGCCGGGCGCACGACTTGGATCGACCTGCGCGGCGCGGCGCTCGTCGCGCGCCTGCGCGGCGTCGTGCGGGCGGGCGGAGCGCCGGTCGGTGGCGCGCGCGTCGTGCTGGGCCGCGCACGCGCTGCGACCGACGCGCAGGGCGCGTTCGAGCTGCGCCTGCCGCACATCCCGAGGTTCGGCCCGGCGCTGGGCACGAGCCTCGCCGTGCACGTCGATGGCGCGGAGCACCGCTTCGAGCCCGTGGTGGACGCACCCTCCGCGGACCTCGCGCTCGCGCTCGACCTCGGAGCCGAGGCGCTCGTGGTCGAGGTCATCGCCGCCGACGGCCAGCCGAGCTCGGCCCGCGCCGAGCTCGACTGGAGTCCGTCCAGTCTCGCGCGGTCCGGCCCGCGCAGCGCGAGCCTGCGCGCCCGGAGCGCCCGGGGACGGTTCGCGTTCGAGGCCCTCCACCCCGGGGAGATCACGGGCCGGGTGACGTTCGACGACGGCTGGACGCTGCCCGTCGCGGCCCGGATCCCGGCCCCGGCGCCGCTGCGCGTCGTCCGGCCCGAGGGCGGACGGTTGAGCGTGCTCGTGGAGCGCGGCGGGCGCCCGGCGGCGGACCTCGGTCTGACACTCGTGGCGACGGTCGACGGCCAGCCAGCGGCCAGCGCGCGCTGGTCGAACTCGGTCCGCACGAACGCCGACGGCCGTGTCGAGCTCGAGGCCCCGGCCGGCCTCGTGACCGTCTCCCTCCACACGGCCTTCTTCTTCGAGCCACCCCCGCCGGAGTCCGCGCGCGTCGAGGTTGGCGGCTGGGCCGAGATCGTCGTGCGGTTCGACGGCTGACCGGAGCGCGCGGAGCGCGCCGGATGCCCGGCGGGGTCCTTCCCGACGCGCGGCGCATCGTGCGAAGAAAATGGCAGAAAGCTCACCCGTGCTCCGCTTGGTTGACGGAAGGGCTCGCGAACGGTCCGGACTCAGCGCGCCAGGTGGACGCGCCGTCCGGCGTCCCGCGGGGATCCCTCGGGCGCGTAGAAATCACGAAGGGGGCCGATGGTTGCGACACCATCGGCCCGAGAGGGTCGACGCCGAGCTTCCCGGGTGTCGAGGTGCTCGCGCGCCTCGACACCACCACGACGCCGACCCGCCGCAGAGTCTAGCGCGCGTCGAGTCGGACCCCGCGGGACGGCATTCGGCAGTCAGAGACTGACCCAGACCGCTGTCCGTTCGTGGGGGTGCGCAGCTGTCCCCCCCACTGGCTGTAGGCAGTAGCTGTGCGTAACCGAGTTGGGGAGCTCCCGGGCTGGACTGCCAGCGAACTGGGTCAGTCTCTCTCTGCGCTGGGGCCTGTCTGGTGCCGGTTTGCGTAAAGCCCGCGTCTTGCCCGTGTCGATCCCCTGTTACGACGCTGGGGAGCGTCCCGGTGGCAGGACCGGCGCGCCCCATTGCGACCGAGGACCCGCTCCCATGATCGAATCCCGTCTGCGCCGCGGTTTCACGCTGACCGAGTTGATGATCGTCGTGGCCATCATCGCTGCGATCTCCGCGATGGCCGTCCCGAAGTTCATGCGGGCTCGCTTGTCCGCCAACGAGGCCGCAGCGATCTCGACCCTGCGCTTGCTCTCGGGCGTGCAGGCCCAGGTGCGCTCGCTGGGGGCCATCGACACGGATGCTGACGGCTCCGGGGAGTACGCCTACTTCGGCGAGCTGGCCGGTACGGCCCCCATGCGCATCGCCACGGGCGCGGGCCCGGGGGCGGGGACGGCGGGGGTCGACGAGCTCGACCCGTCCGTGATCACGAATGCCTTCGGGACGCTCGATGCGAATGGGTACGCCTCGCGCTCGGGCTACTACTTCCAGATGTGGTTGCCCGGCCCGACGGCCGGCGTGGTCGCAGGCCTGCCCGAAGCGGCCGGTGCCGGAGCTGGCGGAGCGGGCGGTGGTGCCCCCGGCCCGGGCGGCTTCCCCGACCCGGACAACGCCGAGATCCTCTGGGGCTGCTACGCGTGGCCCGTCCGTGCGGGCGACACCGGCAATCGCGTGTTCTTCGTGAGCAGCGAGGGGCTCGTGCTCCAGTACGAGAACCGCACGGCGACGCCGTTCTCGGGCACGGCGAACCCGCCTGACTTCGGCGAGGCCTACACGGACCCGGCGGACATGGCTTCGCGGATGCGGATCGGCGTGGCAGGCGGCAACCAGAGCTCGATCTGGACGCCGGTCCAGTAGCTCAGCGCGCTCAGAGCCCCGGTCCTCCCCTACAGGAGCGACGGCTCCCGATCCGGGCCCTGCCTCGCTAGCCTGTCGGGCAGAGCGCGCGCCCGCAGTCCCCACGCGCCCGGAGCCCCCCCATGCGATTCGCCCCCGCCGTCCTGCTCGGCGTGCTGCTCGTCGGCAGCGCCTGTCAATCCCCCTCGCGCGCCGTCCTGAGCGATGAGGAGCTCATGGCTCGGATGATGGAGTGCGGGACGCCGGGCGCCGGGCACGCGCTGCTCGGACAGCACGTCGGACGCTGGAACTTCACGATGCGTTGGTGGATGAAGCCCGGTGACGCCCCGACGGAGTCCACGGGCACGAGCGAGTGCCGCTGGATCCTCGATGGTCGCTACGTCGAGGACGTCACCCAGTCCAGCGTCGCGGGCCAGCCCTTCCACGGGCGCGGGCTCCTGGCCTTCGACAATCTGACCCAGCGCTACGAGTCGATCTGGATCGACAACATGAGCACGGGGGTCTTCAAGAGCAGCGGGACCTACGACCCCGCGACGCGCACGTTCCAGTTCGAGGGCCTGATGCCCGACTTCGCGACGAGGGAGTACACACGGTCCCGGATGATCGAGCGCTGGATCGACGCCGATCACTTCACGCTCGAAGCCTACGGACCCGGCCCGGACGGGACCGAGTTCAAGACGATGGAGATGGTCTACACGCGCTCGCGCTAGGCACGGGGAGGGAGCGCCAGCGCGGCGCTCCTCCCTTGCACGGCCGATCGGGGCTCAACTGCCCTTCACGGGGATCTTCGTCGAAGGCGTCGGCTCGACCTTGGGCACGACGACCTCGAGCACGCCGCGCTTGTACGAGGCCGTGATCGAGTCGGCCTCGGCGCGCACGTTGTCGGGCAGTTGGATCGAGCGCTCGAACTTCCCGAACTGGGACTCGACGCGGCGGAATTCCTTGCCCTTCGACTCCTCCTCCCACTTGCGCTCGGCCGTGACCACGAGCTGCCGGCCCATCAGGGAGACCTGGATGTCCTTCTCCTGCAGCCCGGGCATCTCGAAGGCGTAGGTCCAGGCCTTCTCGGTCTCGGAGACGTCGACGGCCGGCGTCGAGCGGCCGCGGAACACGGCCGGCAGGTGCGAGGTCATCTCGCCGAACGGGAAGCGGTCGAAGAGGGTCTCGAGCTCGTCGCGGAACGTGTTGGGTCCGCGGCGCTCGCGCCAGGGGGTGATGTTCATGGCGGGTCGATTCCCGGTCCGGCTCGGACTCGGCACGCGCGCGGGCCGGACCGAGGTGGGAACCGCGCGCGGCCCCGAGGCTACGCGCGAGCCGCGCCGCCGTGAGTCCGCCGCTCTGCGTAGCGCGAGGCTCACGAGTGCGCAGGCGCCCCGCGGACCCTAGGCTCGGGCCCCTCCGGGAGGGACCCGCGTGCGCATCGGCCTGGCCTACGACCTGCGATCGGACTTCACCGCCCCGGCCTCGGGCCCGGAGGACGCGCTGGAGGAGTACGACTCGCCGGCCACGATCGACGCGATCGAGCAGGCGCTCGCGGGGCGCGGCCACGAGGTCACGCGGCTCGGTGGCGGACGCCGCTTCCTCGTGAGCGTCCTGGAGGCGCCGCCGGAGCTCGTGTTCACGATCGCCGAGGGTCGCGGCTCGCGCTCGCGCGAGGCCCACGTTCCGGCGGCGTGCGAGCTGCTCGGGATCCCTCACACGCACTCCGATCCGCTGACGATGGCCGCCGCGCTCGACAAGGCCGTCGCGAAGAAGCTGGTCGCCGCCGCGGGCGTGCCCACGCCGCGCTTCGCCCTGGCCCACAGCGCGCGCGACGTCGCGCGCGTCGACCTGACGTATCCGCTGTTCGCCAAGCCCGCGGCGGAGGGCTCCAGCATGGGCATCCGCAAGACGTCCCGGATCGCGGATGCGACCGAGCTCTCCGCGCGCGTCGGGCGGCTGCTCGAGGACTACCGCGAGCCGGTCCTGATCGAGGAGTACTGCAACGGGCCCGAGTTCACCGTGGCGGTGCTCGGCACGGGCCGCGCGGCGCGGGTCGTGGCGGCCATGGAGATCGTCCCGCGGGGCGTCCCCGTCGCCGACTTCGTCTACTCGCTCGAGCAGAAGCGCAGTCCGAGCTGGCGCGAGGAGCTGGAGTACGTCGCGCCGCCGTGTCGTGACGCGGCCTTCGTGCGCGCGGTCGAGACCGTCGCGCTGGACGCTCACCGCGCCCTGGGTTGCCGCGACATCGCGCGGATCGACGTGCGCGTCGGCCGTGACGGCGTGCCGCAGTTCATCGAGGCCAACCCGCTGCCCGGCATCGCGCCGGGCTGGAGCGATCTGGCGCTGCTGTGGGAGCGCCTCGGCCGCGGCTACGAGGACCTCGTGAACTCGATCGTCGACGAGGCGCGCGCGCGCCTGGGAATCCCGTGACGCGCGTCGCGGTGGTCTACAACGACGACGCGGCGCTGGCCTCCGGCGGCGCGCTGGACGCGATCGCCGTGCAGGGCGTCGTGTCCTGCGCGCGGGCCGTGGCCGAGTCCCTGGCGTCGCGTGGGCACGGCGTGACGCTGCGCGCGCTGGTCGGCCCAGCGCGCGAGGTCCCGGCGCTCGTCGACGAGCTCGACTGCGACGTCGTCTTCAACCTGGTCGAGGCCATCGGCGGCGACGCGCGCCTGGAGCCGGCCTTCGCCTGGCTGTGCCAATTGCGCGGGCTGCCGTACACGGGATCACGGCCGCGCGCGATGACCCTGTGCCTGGAGAAGCCCCTGGCGCAGGCGGTGCTCGGGGCGCACGGCATCGCGGTGCCGCGTCACGGCGTGTTCGAGCGCGGGGACGAGCTGCTCGGGGACTTGCGCTTTCCGCTGATCGTCAAGCCCGCGCGCGAGGACGCGAGCCACGGGATCGACGCGGAGAGCGTGGTGCGCGACGAGACCGCGCTGCGCCGCCGCGTGCGTCATGTGCTCGAGCTCTACCGGCAGCCGGCGATCGTCGAGGAGTTCGTCGACGGCCGCGAGATCAACGCCGGGCTGCTCGCAGGACCAGGCGGCCTCGAGGTCCTGCCGCTGTCCGAGATCGACTACTCGGACTTCCCGCCCGACCTGCCGCGCATCGTGTCCTACGCCGGCAAGTGGATCGAGACGAGCCGCGACTGGGCTCTCACGCGCGTGGTGGCCGCGCGCGACCTCGACCCGGCCACGCGTGAGCGCATCGAAGCCACGGCCCGGCGCGCCTTCGACGTGCTGGGGCTCTCGGGCTACGGGCGGGTCGACGTGCGGCTCGACGCGCGCGGCGTGCCGTGGGTCATCGACGTGAACCCCAACCCCGACGTCTCCCCGGACGCGGGCTTCGCGCTGGCCGCGGCACGCGCCGGGCTGCCGCACGCCGAGGTCGTCGAGCGCATCGTCGCGGCCGCCCGGCGCGCCGGCCCGGGCTCTTGATCGGGCCTTGACCCGGCGCGGGCGGGCGGCGGCTAGAGTCCCGCGCCGTGTTCCTTCGCGCTCGAACCAGCCCGAACTTCAGCAGCAGGCGCGGGGGCCGGTCGACGCTCCTGCTCGCGCCGTGCCTTGGCGCGCTGCTCGGGTGGGCGCTGGCCGGCGCGGGCTGCAGCGCCGGGCCGCGCGCGGCGACCTCGGCCGGGTCGGACTCGGTCGAGGAGCGGCGGTCGCGCGCGGCGGCCGGCGACGTCGAGGCGCAGCTCGTGCTCGGCGCGCAGTACGCCGAGGGTCGTGGAGTCGCAGCGGATCGCGCCGAGGCCGCGCGCTGGTTCGCGCTGGCGGCGCGGGCCGGCGACCCGCGCGGCGAGCACGCGCTGGCCGTGCTCGCGAACGACCCCGTGGAGCGCGCCCAGCGACTCGAGCGCGCGGCCAGCGCGGGTCATGCGCCCGCGCAGCGCGGGCTCGGGCTGGCCCTGCTGCGCGGCGAGGGCGTCGCGCCGGATGAGCCGCAGGCGGCGCGCTGGCTGGCGCTGGCCGCTGACGCCGGCGACGCCGAGGCCCGGTTCGTGCTGGGAGTCCTGCTGCTCGAAGGCCGCGGCGTGGAGCCCGATCCGGTGGCGGGCGTCGCACGCCTGCAGGCGGCCGCACAGCAGGGCTTCGCACCCGCGCAGCGCGCGTACGCGCGCGCATTGGCCCGCGGGCAGGGCGGCGAGCCAGACCTCGTGGCCGCGGCCGGGTGGCTGCGCCGCGCGGCGGAGCAGGGGCTCGCCGAAGCGGCGGCCGACCTGGGCCTGGCGCTGCTCGAAGGCCGCGGCGTCGAGCGCGACGCGGCCGAGGGCGCGCGCTGGCTGACGTTCGCGGCGGAGCAGGGCATCGCGTCGGCCCAATCGAACCTGGCGCTGCTCCATCTGCGCGGCGCTGGGGTGCCGCACGACGACGAGGCGGCTGCGCGCTGGTTCGCCCTGGCGGCCGAGCGCGGCCTGGCGAGCGCGCAGGCGCGACTGGGAGCGCTGTACGAGTCGGGGCGCGGCGTGCCCCGCGACGAAGCCCGCGCCTACGCCTGGTACACGCTGGCGCTGGAACGCGGCGAGGAAGCGGCGGGCGCGCGCCGCGCCGCGCTGGCGGCGCGCCTCTCGACGGAGCGCCTCGCGGCCGCGGAGGCCCTCGTGCGCGAGCTGACCCTGCGCGTCGCGCCACGCTGAGCTACTGCTCGCGCAGAGGGGCCAGATCGAGGTGCGCGCCCCGGCCGCAGCGAGCTCCGCTCAGGCCTCGGCCAGGCTCGACTGGACGCGGCCGGTCCAGCGCAGGGCGTCGACGTAGCAGGTCCGCAGCGTGTTCGCGTCCCAGGGCGCCCCGTTCAGGAAACCCCAATCGGCCCGCTCGCAGGCCTCGGCCGCCTCGATGCTGCGCCCGATCGGGCCCTCGCGGTAGAGCAGCGCGCGCGACAGCTCGTCGGCCAGCGGCATGCGCGTCAGGATCTCGTCCAGCGGCTGGTCGAGGAAGGCGTCGATCAAGGACAAGAGCCCGCCGCTGAAGTGACGGTGCGCGTCGCCCGCGAAGCGCAGGCCGAGCTGCTCGCACAGCCGCGCGCGCACCAGAGCCATGGTCACGAGCTGCGACGGCTTCTCCTCGAGCCCGGCCAGGACCAGCATGGACACGCACTCGCGCAGGCGGTCGAGGCCCAACATGACGATCGCGTGCCGCAGGGAGTCGAAGCGGCCGCGCACGCCGACGGACACGGCGTTCACGTAGCGCAGGAGGCGCACACCGAGTCCGACGTCGGCGGCGACGAGCTCCTCGATGCGGTCGAGGGGCGTCGCCGGATCGTGCAGCTCGGCGAGCAGCCGCAGCAGGGCGTTGCGATCCGTGGGCATGCGCCGTCCCGGCACGATGTCCGGTCGCGCGAAGTGGTAGCCCTGGAACAGGTGATAGCCGACCTCCATCGCGACGTCGCGCACGGCGCGTGTCTCGACCTTCTCGGCCAGCACCTGCAGACCCGGGCGCGCGACCGCCTCGAACGCCGCGCGAATCTCGGCGGGATTGCGGTCCAGGACGTCGAGCTTGACGTAGTCCGCGACCTCGAGGAGCGGGCGGGTGCGCTCGTTGAGCACGAAGTCGTCCAGCGCGATCCGATAGCCCTCCTTGCGCGCGGTGCGCAGGGCTCGCACGACCTCGGTGTCGGCCTCGACCTGCTCGAGGACCTCGAGGACCACGCGCTCGCGCGGCAGGAAGTTGAACTGTCCCGAGACGAGCGTCGTGCGCGGCAGGTTGATCCAGGCCGGCACGGAGCCGACCAACTCGTCCAGGCCGATGTCGAGGATGGCCTGGACCGCGACGATGGCGGTCAGGACCTCGGGAGCTTCAGTCGTGGGGCCCTGGCCACGCGCGGAGCGGAACAGCAGCTCGTAGGCGACGAGCAGGCCCTTGCGATCCGAGATCGGCTGGCGGGCGACGAGCACTTGGTCGGCGAGCATGGAGGTGCCCTGGGTCGCGGGGGAGCGTGCGACCGGCGGGCACGCGGACTTTATCGACAGCCGACAGCGGTTGCCCGCCGAGCCTCTGCCTCGGGCCCCCCGCAGCGCGCCGGGTGCGGCCACCAGTCCCACGATTGGGAGGGGCTGTCTTTGCAAACCGCCGGCTTCCGTCGGCCCCGCGACCCGACTCCATCGCGCCGCGGACGGATCCGATAGCGGCTCGCATGAACCCCTGCCGTGCCCCCTGGCCGATCCTCCTCGCGGTGTCGCTGGCCTTTCCTCCCGGCTGCGCGGGTGCCAAGCGGGAGGGTTGGCTGGCCTGGAACGACGGCGACCCTGGGCGCGCGGTCGCCGCCTGGAGGCCACTGGCCACGGCCGGTGACCCCGACGCGCAGTTCCTCTTGGGCGTGGCCTACGACGAAGGCCAAGGGGTGCTGGCGGACCCAGCCGAGGCAGCGCGCTGGTACCGGCTGGCGGCCGACGCGGGTCACGCGCCCGCGCAGACGAACCTGGGCATCCTGCTCGTCGAGGGCCGCGGCGTGCCGCGTGACGAGGCCCAGGCCGCACAGTGGTTCGGTCGCGCCGCGGAGCAGGGCTACGCGCGCGCGCAGACGAACCGCGGCGTCCTGTTCCTCGCCGGGCGCGGCGTGGAGCGCGATCTGGAGCAGGGGCGCACGCTCTTGCGCCTGGCGGCGATGCAGGGCGACGCGCGGGCCCAGAAGCACCTGGGCTCGATCTACGACGAGGGTCTGGGCGTCGACGAGGACGATGCCCAGGCGGCGCATTGGTTCGCGCTGGCTGCCGCACAGGGCGACGCCGGGGCGCACGCGCGCCTGGGAATCCTGCGCGTCGGCGGCACAGGAGTGCCGCGGGACGACGCGGCAGCGCGCGAGCACTTCGAGAGCGCCGCGCGGGACGGCGTGCCCGCGGCGCAGTTCGCGCTGGGGTTCCTCCACGAGCGCGGCCGCGGCACGCAGCGCGACGAGCGCGCGGCGGCCGGTTGGTACAGAGCCGCGGCGGAGCAAGGGCTACCCGTCGCGCGCACCCGCTTGGCGCGCCTGCTGCTCGAGGGCCGCGGCGTCGATCGCGACGATGCCGAGGCGGCGCGGCTCCTCGCGCTCGCGGCGGATGCCGGGCACGCACCTGCTCAACACGACCTGGCGCTGCTCCTCGCGCAGGGTCGTGGCGTCGCGCGCAACCACGAGCAGGCCGCAGCGTGGCTCCGGCGCGCGGCCGAGCAGGGATTCGGCCCCGCACAGGAGAAGCTCGGGCGCAGGCACGAGCTCGGCCACGGCGTCGAGCGCGACGAGCGCGCGGCGTTGACCGGAACCCGCGGCGTGGCCCGGGAGCGCGACGAGTCGGGGCGCTGAGACGCCCCGGCTGCACACCGCCGCTCGGTCGCCCCCCCTGAGCCGTCAGCCGGGTCGGCGCATCATCTTGTGGATCTCGAACCGGTGCGCCTGCTCGGCCGCGATCATGGCGCGCGCGAACTCCTCGAGCATGACGTCCTGGCCGGCGACGAGCTCCAAGAGCTCCCGGTAGGCGTCGAGCCCCTGGCCCTCGTGCTCCAAGCACTCGGCCAGGATCTCGTCGACGCCGTGCTTGTGCGTCTCGAGCAGGTCCCCGATCTGCAGGCTCGGATGCCCGCCCAGGTTGGTGACGTGCTCGCCCGCCTGGGTCGCATGGTCCATCGACTCCGTCGATTGGTCGCGCAGCCACTTCACGATCGGAATGCGGTGGTGCCCGAAGATCATGAACGAGTAGTGCATGTAGCGCACGACACCCGCCAGCTCGAGCTCGAGGATCCGGTTCAACACGCGCACGACCCGTTGCGTGTCGAGTTCCGCCGGCCCGTTGCGCGCCGCGAGGCGCTGCTTCTCCTTCTTCTTGCCCATGGTGCTCGCCTCCGGGTGCTCAAACCTTGCGGGGGCGCGCCGGCTTCGCGCCAGCGCGTGCGGTCGGCGCGCGCTTGGTCACCGCGCGGGCCTTGCGGACCGGCTTCGGGGCGCTGGCGCGTGGCGCGCCAGCCGGGCGCTTCGCGCCCGGCGCGCGCGGCGGCACGATCCGCGCGGGACGCGGCGCGGCGGTCGGGCCGCCCTCGGCGATCGCCGCCAGCACGGCCTCGACGTGGCCATCGACCTTCACGGGCGACCAGACGCGCTCGACACGACCCTCCGCGTCGATCAGGAACGTGGAGCGGATCACGCCGGTGACCGGCTTGCCGTACATGAGCTTCTCGCCGAACGCGCCGTAGGCGCGGGCCACCGCGTTGCCCGCGTCGGAGAGGAGCTCGAACGAGAGCCCGTACTTCTCGCGGAACTTCTGGTGGCTCGCGAGCGAGTCCTTGGACACGCCGAGAACGCGCACGCCCGCCCGGCCCAAGCGCGCCAGGTTGTCGCGGAAGTCGCAGGCCTCCCGCGTGCAGCCGGGCGTGTCGTCCTTGGGATAGAAGTAGAGGACGAAGCGCTGACCGCGGAGCTCCTTGGTCGACACGCTGCGGCCGGAGGTCGAGGGCAGGGAGAACGCCGGGGCGGGGCTGTTCGGGCTCAGCATGGGAGGATCCTGATCGTCGGGGAGAAGCGCGAACCTCGGAGCCTTCGCAGGGTACCGCGCGCTCCGATTCGCGGGAGCGCGAATCGGAGCGCCCCGACGGCCATCACAGGCGAGAGCGCTTGTCCACCAGATCGGCGACCAGCCCGACCGCCAGGACGTGCATCATCGCCATCGCGAGCAGGGTCGTCTTGTCCGAGAGGTTGGGGGGCTCGACGACGAACACGTCGTACCCGACCGACGCGAGCAGCGCCGCCAGCACGACCCCCGCCACGGGGTACAGGACCTTGAGCGGGTTGAAGTACAGGACCGTCCTCACGATGAGCTGCGTGAAGCCCAGCGTGTCGCGGATCGGCCGGATCTTCGAGCGTCCGGCGCGCTTGGCATAGTCGATGGGCACGTAGTCGACGCGATGGTCGTTCGTCAGCGCCGCCAGCGTGATCGTGGTCGTGAAGCTGAAGCCCTCGGGCAGGATCGGCCGGTAGCGCACGACGAGCTCGCGGCGGATGGCGCGCAGCCCCGAGTTCAGGTCCGGGATCGGCGTCCCGGCCAGGTACGAAGCCAACCAGCGCAGGAGGGCCTTGGCCGGCCGCCGCACGAGCGGGATGTGCACGTCCGCGCCGGTGCGCGAGCCCACGGCCATGTCCGCGCCGTCGTCGATGCGCGCGAGCAGCTCGCCGATCCGCGCCTCGGGGTACGTGCCGTCCGCGTCCGTGATCACGACGACGTCGTGGCGCGCGCGCAGAAAGCCGGTCTTGAGCGCCGCGCCGTAGCCCCTGTTCGTCGCGTGCCGCACGACGGAGAGCGCTGCGAACCGCGCGCGCAGCTCCTCGAGGACCCGCGGGGTCCCGTCGCGCGACCCGTCGTCCACGACCAGGATCTCGACCGGCACGCCGAGGTCGAGCCCGAACAACCGCTCGACGACGCCCGCGATCCCGCGCTCCTCGTCGTAGGCGGGCACGACGAACGTCACGCCGCGCGCCGTGGGGCGCGCGGCCTGGGGCGGCTCGGGGGATCCTGCGCGCGGGCTCAGCGCGCTGTTCTTCCCATACCCGGGCAGGGGGGTCAACGCGCGAAGCGCGCGCGCAGGACCTTCGCCGCGAGACCCGTGAGGCCGCGCTGCGCCGCCTCCGCCGCGGAGAGCAGTCGGAGCGGCGCAGTCGGCGGCGCGCCATTCCAGCGGGCCGCGAACACGCGCGCGCGGATCCGGTGCTTCGTGATCGCGTGGGACACGCTGCCCAGCTCCTCCCCGGCCGAGATCCAGCCGCCCTCCGCACGCGGCCACTCGGGAGCGTGGAGCAGCCGGCCGCCGGAAGGCTCGCAGGTCGGCAGCTCGAGGAGCCCCGCCATGCGCCCGCGCTCCGGTCGCTCGGCCACGACGAGACGCTCACCGTCGCGGGCCAGCGCGACGTGGAGCTCGACGCCGATGGCCGCCGGGCGTCGCTTGGGGACCGGCAAGGAGTCGGTGAGCCCATCGGCTGCCGCCCGGCAGCACGCGCGCACCGGGCACTCCGGGCAGCGCGGGGCGCGCGGCACGCAAACCAGCGCACCGAGCTCCATGAGCGCCTGATTCCAGGCGCCGGGGCTGCTGCCCTCGAGCGCCGTGACGAGCTCGCCCGCGATGCGCCACGTCGCGGCGCGGAACTCCGCAGACTCCGGCGCCGCCTCGAGCGCGAAGATCCGCGCCAGGACCCGTGCCACGTTGCCGTCGACGAGCGGCTCCGGGGCGTCGAAGGCGATGCTCGCGACCGCGCCCGCCGTGTACGGCCCGACCCCAGGCAACGCGAGCAACGCCGCGCGCGAGGCGGGCAGCTCCCCCGCATGCCGCTGGACGACCGTCCGCGCCGCCGCGTGGAGCGCGCGAGCCCGGCGGTAGTACCCCAGACCGCTCCAGGCCGCGAGCACGTCCTCGACGGGCGCCGCCGCCAAGTCCGCCACGGTCGGATAGCGCGCCAGGAAGCGCTCGAAGTACGGCACGACGACCTCGACGCGCGTCTGCTGGAGCATCGTCTCGCTGATCCAGACGGCGTAGGGGTCACGCCGGCGCCGCCAGGGGAGGTCGCGGCGGGCCGAGCGGAACCAGGCCTGGAGCTCCCGTACCCACTCGGAAGCTGACCCCCTTCGCTGGACCTCGGTGGCGCAGGCGGCGCGGGACTCCGCAGCGGCGGGGTGGTGTGCGCGAGCAACCGTCATGGGGATCCCAGGAGAGCATCCCCTAGGAAAAGCACAATGAAGAGGGTCAGCTTCCGGCATGTGGGCACGCTTCCTCCTGGGCCTCGTCTGCGGCTGGGTCCTCTCCCGCCTGCGCCTCGTGCCCGGGGACGTGTGGCTCGAGGGGCCGGCGGTCGCCGCTTCGAGCGCGCTCCTGGTCCGTGGCGCGGCGGTCGCCTTCGTCGGGCTGGCGCTGCGCCGGATCGCGGGCGATCCGGGTGCGGCGTTCCTGTGCGGGCTCGCGGCGGCGGTTGCCGGGCATGGGTTGTGGCTCGGCGGGCCGCTGGGGCGGCCGGCGTGGGACGTGCTCGTCGCGGGGCTGCTCCTGGGCCTCGCGGCGTGGCACGTCGAGCGCCGACCGGACGGCGCGCGCGAAACGCCCGTGCCCGCGCCGGTCGGCGAGCGTCTGGGGCTGTTCCTGGCCGGGGGCGGGGCCGCCGTGGTGCTCGAGATCGTCGCGCGTCACCTGCGGCTCCTCGGTGGCGGGCTCACCCAGGACGACAGCGCCTTCGGCGCGGTGTTCGTGGGGCTCGTCGCGCTGGGCGGGGTCTGCTTCGGCTGGCTGGCGCGCATCACGGTGGTCGAGCGGTTCGCGCTGCCCTGGCTGGTCGCGGCCGTGGCCGCGGCTGGCTTCGGGAGCCTGGCGACGCTGCGCGGCGTGGCACAGATCCGCGAGTTCGCGCTCTTCCTGAAGCGCTACGGCCTCGACGCCTCCTGGCACGGGACCTTGCAGGCTGACGCGCTCCTCGCCGGCGCGGCCCTCGTCGCGCCGGCGTTCCTCTTGGGCGTCGCGCTGCGTGCTGCGCGCGGCCGCGGGGGCCTGGCGAGCCTGCTGGTCGGCGCCGGGGCCGGCCTGGCGCTCCTGCCGCGGTTCCTGGAGCGCGACCCGTCCGCCACGACGAGCACGACCGAGTTCTTCTCGGCCCAGTTCCTGCCCTTCGCGCTGCTCGTGACGCTGCTCGGCGCCGGGCTCGCGCTGCTGTCCGTGCCGGGACGCTCCGCGCGCGCGCGTTGGATCGCGTTCGCGGCGGCGCTGCCGCTCGCCTTGCCGCTGCTCGTCGCGGAGGCGAAGCCGCTGCTCGTCCTGTCGCCGTGGGAGCGGCGCCCCACGATGCCGTTCGTCGTGGTCGAGACGCCCGAGGGGCTCGCGACCGTCGAGCCGGGCGCCGGCGGCCTCAAGCTCGCGACGCTCGACCGCCGCAAGCTGTCGCCGGGGCTCGACGGCGTGCGCGCCGACACCCAGACGATCGAGGGCTCGTTCCGCGCGCTGCCGGAGGACGTGCGCGCGTCGCGCGCCGTGCGCGTGCTGCTCGTCGGACAGCTCACGCAGGCGCGCGCCGCCGTGCTCGCGCGCGAGGGCGCGGCTCGCATCGACCGCACGGGCGCTTGGCACGCCGCGATGCCGCTGCTCGAGCGCGAGCTGCTCCAGGACTACCCGTTGCCGCCGGGCGAGATCGTGACGCCGCGCGAAGCCGCGGAGCGGCTCGCGTCCGGAGCCTACGACCTGTGCCTCGTGCTCGCGGCCGAGGGCGATCCGCCGCGCTGGCGCGCGATCGACCCACCGCCGGGCCGCACGGTGATCGTGCGCTGGTCGGCGACCGAGGAGCCGCCCCTCGGCCCGCTGCCCGGCTCACGCTTCGCTGGCACCGAGGACCGCGAGCCACGCGTGGTCCTCGCGGGTGGCGGGTTGGAGCGCCTGCGTCTGGGCGTGCTCGACGGCTCGCCGCGCCCCGCCCTGCGCACCGCGGGACGGTTGGAGCTCGTCGAGCTCGAGCGTATCCCCGCCCCGGCGCCCTGGAGGCGGCTCGTGGAACACAAGGTCTGGCGCGCCGCTTCCGCGCGGCTCGCGGCCGCCGAGGCCATCGAGGCCGCCAACCCCGGACCGCTCGGCAGCGGGATCCGCTCGTTCGCCGCGCTCCAGGTTCCCAGCTCGCCGTTCGAGACGGAGAGCGAGCAGGTCGAGCTCGACACCGCGACGCTCGACCTCCTGCGCGCGGCGGGGCTCGCCGAGCCACCCTCCGCCTTCGTCCGCGAGGCCTGGAACTGGCTGGCGCGCGTGCTGGCCGGCAAGCGCGACGTCGAGGCGATCGAGGCCCAGCTCGCGCCGCTCGCCGCGGCCCACGCGCCCTGGCCGGAGCTCGAGGTCGCCCTGGCCCGCGCCGACCTGGAAGCGCTCGACGCGGCCTCGGCTCGCCGGCGGCTGGCGCCGCTGGCCGCCCACCCCGGCGCTGGCTTCGAGGTGCTGGCCGTGCTCGGCGAGGCGCTCGAGCAGCTCGGGGACCCCGCCGGAGCCGTGAGCGCCTACAAGCGGGCCCTGGAGCTCCGTCCGGCGGACCTCCCCGTGCGCCGGCGCCTGGCCATGGCCCAGGTGCGGGCTGGGGACCCCGAGGGCGAGGCCCTGGTGCAGAGCCTCCTCGCGGAGCACCCCGAGGACGAGGAGCTGCGGGCCTTCCTGGGCCCCGGGCCGTGGCCCCCACCGCCCGCCGGGCCGGCCGTCGAGCCGCGGACTCACTAGGTTCCAGGCGGGTTATGCTTGGACCATAGGTCGGCGGCGGCGGCAGCCCCGCGGGGCCCGTTCGCGTCTTTCTTTCCACGTTGCACGGCACGGCGTCAGGAACTCCCGCGGGTTCCGCTCCGTCCCACCCCCGAGCGCCTGCGCGCGCGGTCGCCTCCGGGAGGCGAACGCACCGCGCGCTGGTGCCTTGGACCCACCTCGAAGGAACGCTCCTCGATGATTCCGAAGACCCTCACCGCCCTGCTCCTGGGTGGCGCCGCCCTGGCCGGCGTCTCCGTGCTCGGCACGGCCCAGATCGAGCGCCTCGACCTCGCCCAGATGGTGCAGCGCGCCGACGACGCGCTGCTCGGCAAGATCGTGGCCCGCAACGTGATCCGCATCGACCACGAGGTCGACGGACCGG
The DNA here is from genome assembly GCA_016795205.1 of Planctomycetota bacterium. Taxonomy (GTDB): domain Bacteria; phylum Planctomycetota; class UBA1135; order UBA1135; genus JAEUHZ01. Next base: position 32,389 of record JAEUHZ010000048.1, read on the forward strand.
AGCTGTACTTCACCTCGCTCACGATCGAGGGCCGCTCGCTGTCGACGAACGAGCCGCGCACGGTCGACGTCTGGTTCGGCGGCGGGTTCATCAACGAGACCGAGGGCGTCTTCAACTCCGAGGCGCCGTCCATGGACGATCAGAAGATCGGGAACCGGGTCGTCGCCTTCTACAAGTTCGAGGACAACATGGGTGGCGACCTGTCGGGCAACGCGCTCATGACCTGGCACGGCGGCCTGTACCGCACGTTCGAATCACGCGGCACGACGTTCGTGCAGGGCCGCGGCAACGGGTACGCGATCCCGTCGAACGTCCGGCTCTCGGACCTCGACGCCCAGGTCAAGGCCCTGGCGCAAGCCAAGCGGAAGTGAGGAACCGACCCATGAAGCCCCAGCACGTTCTCGGTTCCCTCGTCGCGCTCGGCGTCGCCGGCGCCTTGGTCCTGCCCTCCCGCACGGAGGCCTACACGACGATCGGCGGCAACCTGGGCTTGGCCCAGCGCGACTTCCGCGTCTTCAACAACTTCACGGACCCGACCGCCAACGACAACACCGTCCAGGACCCGAACTTCCCCGGCTACGTGGGCGTCGCCATGGCGGCCTGGAAGGCCAACCTGGAGTGGGCCAGCCGCCTGCACGGCAACGGCAATGGCGACCCGCACCAGCCCGGCGGACTGGGCTCGGGCGGCGCGAACTTCGACCCGTCCTGGCAGGGCTACGCCAGCGGCATCGGGGGCGTGAACGACAACATCATCTCGGAGATCTCGGGCAGCTCGGGCTCGACGCTGGCCTACTGCGAGACGCCGATCAACGACGGCTGGCGCATCCGCGTCTACGCCGGCGCGGCAACCTGGAACGACGGCCCGACCACGCCGAACAACCACATGGACCTGCAGGGCGTGCTGTGCCACGAGCTCGGGCACGCGCTGGGCCTGGGGCACTCGACCACGAATGGCGCGACCATGGAGGCCGCGGTTTCCAACCCCGCTGTCGCCTCGCGCTCGATCAACGCGGACGACATCGCCGGCGTCCAGTTCATCTACGGGGTGGCGGCGGCGAACAAGCCCGTGATCTCGGGCATCGCCACCGCGCCCGGCCAGCTCACGATCAACGGCACCTTCTTCGCGGCGACGGGCAACGAGGTCTGGTTCACGCAGGCGGGCGTCGGCGGCACGGGTGATCCGGTCAAGCTGACCGGCGTGGCCTCGACGACCACGCAGATCGTCGTGAACGTGCCGGCCAACGCCGGGCCCGGCGACGTGCTCGTCAAGGTGCCGGGCTCGTCGGGCAGCGCCCTGTCGAACCCCTGGCCGTTCCAGCCGAATACGGGCCCCTCCTGCCCGCTGCCAGTCAACGTGTGCTTCACCTCGCCGAACACGGTCGACCCGGTCGGCGCGGTCATGGGCTACGGCGGCTCGCAGTCCGTGGCGAGCAACGACTTCATCCTGATCGCCAGCGGCTGCCCGCCCAACGCCTCGGCGTTGTTCTTCTACGGCGCGAACCAGACCTTCGCGACCTTCGGCAACGGCTACCGCTGCGTGGGGAACCCGGTCTTCCGGCTGGGGATCCTGAACGTGAACTTCTTCGGGGACGCGGTCTACAACCTGAACCTGAACACGGTGCCCGGCCCGATCAACGTCGGCAACGTGAAGTACTTCCAGTGCTGGTACCGCAACCCGGCGGCCGGCGGCGCGGGCTTCAACTTGAGCGACGCGCTCGAGGTCGAGTTCTGCCCGTGAGCTGACCGCGGCTCGACACGCCGGGCCGACCGGCCCTCACCTCCGCGGGGAGGCCCATGCGGGCCTCCCCGCGTCGTTGACCCTGAGCGCGTCGCGCTGCTGCTGGCGCCGACCGAGGGCGCACGGTGGAATCCGGACTTCCACGTGACCCCTGCGCCCACCACTGCGCCTACCGCTCCTGCCGCGACTCCTCCCAGCGCCCGCGCCGCGGCCACGCGCCCGCTGCCCGCGACCAGCACGGTCGTGCGACTCGGCTTGGCGGCCGTGCTGCTCCTGGGGCTCGCACTGGCCTACGCGCCGCTCTTCGGCGCGGGCTTCGTCTACGACGATCACCTCGTCGTGCTGCGCAACCCCGCAGTGCTCGAGTTCGACGTCGGCGCGATCCTGTCGCGGCCATTGTGGGCCTTCTACAGCCCGGAGACGGAGCTCGCCGTCGGCTACTGGCGTCCGCTGGCGAGCCTGCTCCTGGCCGCGACGCACGCGCTCGCGGGACCCAGCGCGCCGGTGTTCCACGCCGTGGTCCTCGTGCTCCACGCCGCGGCCTGCGGCGCCGCCTGGGCGCTCGCGCGGCGCATCGCGCGCAGCGAGGCCGTGGGGTTCGCCGTCGCGCTGCTCTTCGCGCTGCACCCCGTGCACGTCGAGAGCGCGGCCTGGATCAGCGCGATCGGCGACCCGGCCTTCGGCCTGTGCGTGCTCCTCGCGCTCGAACGGCACCTCGCCTGGCGCGAGGCCGGCTCACGCGGCCTGCCCTGGGCCTCGGGCGCGTTGCTCCTCGTCGGCTTGGCGGCCAAGGAGCTGGCGGCTGGCGGCCTGGTCGCGGTCGTCGCGCTCGATCTCGCGCTGGGCCATCGCGCGCGCGGCTGGCGCGCCTACCTCCCCCACGCCGCGGCGTTCGCGCTCTACACGCTGGCGCGCATGGCGGTGTTCCACAGCCCGTTGGCCGGCTTCGACCGCACCACGACCGAGTTCGGCGTGGGTCTCGAGCGCCTGCTGCTCCTGCGCGCCGAGATCCTGGGCGTGGCGCTGCGCTGCATGGTCTGGCCCGCGAACCTGCGCTTGTTCCACCCCTTCGCGCCGGACGCGGCGGCGGCCGGCCTGGGCGTGCCGCTGCTGCTGCTCGCGGCCTGGGGCGCGCTCGTCGCCTGGCTGGCGGCGCGACGCGAACGCGAGCTCGTCGCCGCGGCGGCCCTGGCGCTGGCGCCGCTCGTGCTGCTCGTGGTGCGAGTCGGCGCCTTGGGCACCTTTCCCTTCAGCGAGCGCTACACCTATGTGGCGGTGTTCGGGGTCGCGCTCCTCGCGGTGCTCGGCGCGCGGCGCCTGCTCCCGGGAGCGGCGGCCGGCGCGCTCCTGGGCGTCGCGGTGGTCGCCTCGGGGATCGCGACCCACGCGCGCGCGCGGACCTGGACGGACGACGCGACCCTGTTCCGCACGGCCGCGGAGCAGAGTCCGCGCGCGCCGTACGCGCGCTGGCTGCACGGGCGCAACCTGCTCGAACGCTACCGCGCGACGCGCGACGTCACGGCGCTCGCGGCGGCCGAGCGCGAGTTCCAGGCGGCCCTGGCGCTGCTGCTCGCGGCACAGCGCGGCGACGGCTCGATCTTCGCGTTGTCCGACGACCACGTGCAGGCGAACACGGGGCTCGGCTGGGTGCTGCTCTACCAAGCCGAGGTCGAGGGCACGCGCGATGTCGAGCCGGCGGTGGCGCTCTTCCGCATGCTCACCGAGCGCTACCCGAGGAGCGAGGAGGCCTGGACCGGGCTGGGCGTCGCACGCATGGAGCAGGGCGACGACCTGGGCGCGCGCGAGGCGCTGGAGCGCGCGCTGCAGGCCAACGAGCGCTACGTCGAGGCGCACCGCAACCTGGGTCGGCTGCACTCGCGCGCCGGGGACTGGGTGGCCGCGCGGGCGGCGTTCGAGGCCGCGCTCCGCTGGCAGCCGCGCAACGCGGAGACGATGACGCTCCTGGGCGGCGCGCTCGAACGCGCCGGCGACGACGTCGGCGCGCGGGCCTGGTTCGAGCGGGCCGCCGAGCTCGCTCCACGCGACCCGGCGCCGCGCGTGCAGCGCGCGATCCTCTACGCCAAGGCCGGCCAACTCGACGAAGCGCTGCGCGAGGTCGATGCGGCGCTGGAGCTGGAGCCGGAGCACGCCGAGGGCCACCTCGTGCGCGGCAAGGTGCTCGCCGCCCGCGGCGAGCGGGCGCGCGCGCTGCTCGCGTTCCAGCGCGCCTGCGACCTGGATCCGCGCTCCTACGAGGCGCACCGCAACGCCGGCGTGCTGGCCTTGGAGCTCGAAGGCCCGCAGGCGGCCCTGTCCTACCTGGTGCGGGCCTACGAGAACCGGGCGCGATCCGACCCGGGCCGCGACGTGGCCCAGGCGATCCGCGCGTTGCCGGTCGCGAGCCCGGCGGCCTTCCTCCAGTTGGCGACCGCGGACGCCGACCGCGGCGAGCCGGAGCGGGCGCTGGAGTGGGTCGGGTTCGTCCTGGAGCTCGAGCCCACGAACGGCGCGGCCTTGTTCCTGCGCGGCGGGATGCTGCGCCAGCAGGGCGACATCGAGGGCGCGCGAGCCGCGCTCGAGCGGGCCGCCGAGCTCATGCCGCAGAGCTTCCCCGTGCGCGACGCGCTGGCCGGCGTGCTGCTCGACGCCGGCGACGAGGCTGGCGCGCTGCGCGAGTACGAGGAAGCCCTGCGCCTGCTCGAGCAGGCTGCGGCCGGCTCGCCGCAGTTCGAGCAGCCGCTCGAGCTGCTGCGCAGCCGCGTGCGGCGCCTGCGCGCGGGCCGCTGAAACGGCGCCGGGCGGGGTCGCCCGCGCCGCGCACAGACTCGCTGCGCGTGCGTGCCGCGCCGACCGCTCAGGCCGACCAGGCGACCAGCAGGCCGTTCGTGAGGTTGAACGTGGCGCTGGTGCAGAAGGCCGCGGCGTTGCGGTACCAGACTTGGTAGGTGCGCGAGCCGGGCGCTGCGACGAGGCCGCGCACCGAGACGCTCGGGTCGCCGGGCCCGGGGAAGGACGAGGCTCCGGCCGCGTTCGAGCGCGTCGAGAGCCGCAGGATCGTGCCGCCCGCGCAGCGCAACCCGTCGCCGAACGCGGCGCCCGCTCCGGCCCCGAGCTGCGAGGTGCCCTGGAAGTAGAGCGCCGAGCTGTTCGGCATGCCCCCGCCTTGCAGCACCAGCGTGTCCGTCGCGAGGCTCGGCGTGCCAGCGGCCGCCAGCCGCGCGCCGCTGCCCAGCGAGTGCAGGCAACCGGCTTGGTCCAGCGGCGGGCTGGCGTTGCCGCACGGGCAAGCGGTGCCCGAGCCGTCGCCGAAGCAGAAGGGCGTCGCCGCCCGCTCGACGAGCACCGTGCGGTAGTCGCTCGGCGCTCCGGTGTCGGCATAGCCCGCCGCGGCGATCCAGGCTCCTGACGCGGCCACGGCCAGCGCGCGCTGGTTGCCCGAGCCGGTGCCCGCGTCGCGCTGCGTCCAGTGCAGCACGCCGCGCGCGTCCCACGCGGCGAGCGTCAGATCGAGGTCCCCGGCGCCGCCCGCGCCCGGGCTGCTCCCGGCCAGGATCACGCCGCCCAAGTCGTCGAGCACGAGCCCGCGCGCGAAGTCGTCGCCGCCGAACGGCCCGTTCCAGGTCGCGCTCCAGGCCAGCGCACCCGACGGCTCCAGCACCCAGACCGCGAAGTCCTGTCCCGTGCCCGCGCCGACCAGCGTGCCCGCCGCAACGGCGCGACCGAACGGGTCGAACGCGAGCCCGCGCACGGCGTCGTTCTGGTGCGCGCTGCCATCGTAGGCGCGCGTCCACTGGAGCGCGCCGGCGGCGTCCCAGCGTGCCAGGAACGCGTCCTGACCGTTCGGCGGCCGCGTCGCGTAGCCGGCCGCGACGGCCGAGCCGTCCGCGCCGACCGCGACGCGAAAGGCGCTGTCGTCCAGGTTCGCACCGCCGTCGAGCACGCGCAGCCAGGCCTCCGCGCCCGTCGCACCGTCGAGACGCACGAGCGCGAAGTCCTTGCCACGCGTGCCGGTTTCGACGTAGCCAGCACCCCACACGTCGCCGCCGGGCCCGATCGCCACGGCGTACAGGAAGTCGTAGCCGCCCGTCCCACCGTCCGCGCTCCAGCTCCACAGCAGCGCACCGCTCGCGTCGAAGCGCTGGATCGAGAGGTCGCCCCCGTTCGCGCCGTCCGTGCCGCCCACGATCAGGTCGCCGTTGGCGGCGACCTCGAGCGCCCGCGCCGTGTTCGGACCGGCGGGATCGCCGTCATGGCGGCTCCACAGCGGCGCGCCCGCGGCGTCGAAGGCCAGCAGCGCGCGCTGCGAGACGTAGCTCGATCCCGAGTAACCCGCCGACTGCCCCGCCACGTAGACGCGGCCCAGCGCGTCGATCCGGGCCTCGTAGCCGACGTCGTCTCCGCTCAGCGGGCCGTCATGGCGGCGCACCCAGGCCACGCTGCCGTCCGCGGCGTAGCCCACGACCTCGAGGTCCGAGCTGGGCGGCGGCGGCGGGAACCCGCTCGTCGTGTTGTAGGAGCGGCCCGCGACGATCACGCGCGCGCCGTCCGTCGCGACCGCGTAGGCGAGGTCCTGCTGGTTCAGGCCGGCGCCATCGTGGCTCTGAGCCCAGACGAGCCGCACCTGCGCCGTGGCGGGCGTCGCGCAGAGGAAGGCCAGGGCAACCAAGGCTCGCTGCATGGATCACGCTCCGGGGGGGACCTCGTCAGGCTCGCGCCGCGCGCGCGTTCCCGCAATACGGAGCGGCCCCCGCCGGCGCAGGTCGCGCCGGCGGGGGCCCCCGGGGGAACGAGGTCGCGGGAGAGAGCCGCGACCCCGAGCCCTCTCAGATCCCCATCTCGACGTCTGGGATGAAGTCGCAGATGCCCACCGTGAAGCGCTGCTTCAGCAGGTGGTTCTGCCCGTTCGCGAACACGCGCGCCTCGATCAGGTACTCGCCCGGGACGAGCAGGATGTTGGGGTTCGTCGCCGCGCCCCACTCCCGGCTGAAGTCGAAGCCCGGGCAGGGCGGCAAGCCCGGCTCGGTGAAGAGCGGCACGTTGTTGTTCGTCTGGATGTGCTCCAGCTGCAACGGATAGGGCGCGATGATCCTGAACAGCGTGATGCGCTCGGCCAGCGGCACGGGCACCCCGTTGTTCGTGATCAAGACGCGCGCTCCGGTCTTCACGCCTTCCCCGACCAGCGGGAAGTTCAACGTCGTATCGGCGCCGAGCACGCCCTGGTCCGTCTGGTACTGGACGTTCAGCGTCCCGGTCACGAAGCGCTCCACCTGACGGGGCTTGAAGCGCACGAGCAGGATCCCGTCGCCCACGCTCTCGCCCGGCAGCAGCCAGATGGGCATCGTGGGCAGGTTGACGAGCTCGAAGTCCGCGAAGTGCGCGCCCGGCGCGGTGATCGAGACGTCCTTGACGTAGATCGGGCAGACGCCCGTGTTCGTGATCACGAGCTGCTGCTCCGAGGAGCAGGCGTCGTCGACGGACTGGATCACGGTCGGCGGGAAGCACGAGGGCGGGATCACGTCGAGCTGGCCCACGGGCGTCTCGCCCGTGAAGATCACGGCCAGCAAGGCCTCGTCGGGATCGTTGCTCGCGATCGACAGCACGCAATTGTGGCTACCCGCACCCTGGGGCGTGTAGCGCACGACGAGCGGCAGGCAATGGCCGCCCGGGACCCAAGCCGGGAAGAGCGTGGTCTCGACCACCTGGAACTCCTGGCAGGCCCCGAACGAGGCCGTGGAGATCACGAGGTCGTCGACCCCGGTGTTGCAGATCCAGATCGTCTTCTCCGCCAGGACGCCGACGCAGACCTGGCCGAAGTCCGAGGAGCCACTCAACGCGATGTCGGGCGGCGGGCAGCCCTCGCCGGTCATCGCGAGGTCGACGATCGGCGTGTCCGCATCGTTCGAGAAGATCTGCAGGTTGCCGGTGAACGGCCCCGGGCCCGTGGGATCGAAGCGCACGATGAAGTCGACGTGCGCGCCGGGGTGGATGTAGATCGGCTGCGTCGGGTTCGGGCTCAGCGCGAAGGCCGGAGCGCCCGCGGTGACCGCCACGCTGTGGACCAGGAGCGGGGCGCCGCCGGTGTTGAACACCGAGACGACCTTGTCCTGGAACTCGCCCTCGCAGAGCTCGTCGAAGTCGAGCGCCGCCGACACGGAGATGTTCGGCTGGCTCGGCAGCCAGAAGCTCTGGTTCGCGACGAGCGCGTAGCTCTGCGGACCGTCCGGCACCGAGGCGCCACGCACGCGCACCCGCCAGAAGCCTTGGAGCGGGGCCGTGACACGCGCGTGCTCGACGGTGTCCAGGAGGTTGACGCCGGTCTCGGCGTCCGCCGTGACGCTGGCCGGGGCCAGGAACGGACGGAAGATCTGGTTCGTCGGGCTGACGAGCTCCAGGTTCAGGTTGTTCCTGATGTCGGGATTGACCGAGTTCGCCGCGCCCTCGCGATCGATCCAGTTCAGCGTCACGCGCAGCTCGGGCGTGCCGCCGGGGACCATGAGCAGGAACTCGTCGAGCTGGCCTTGGTCGACGGCCTCGGTCAGGATCCGCACGAAGCCGGCGTCGATGGTCTGGACGGCCGCCAGGCCGTCGACGATCCCGTGGCCGAACAGGAAGTCCGGCCCCGGGCGCCCGGCCTCGATCGCCGTGTTCACGAGCAGCGCCTTGACGATGTCCGCCGTGGGGTTCACGCCGAAGACCTGCGCGTAGCGCTCGGTCAGGAGGGCGACCAGGCCCGACACCGTCGGGGCGGCCATCGAGGTGCCGCTCTTGCTGCAGTACGTGCTGCCCTCGCAGGTGCTGATCAAGGTGACGCCGTTCGCGGCGACGTCCGGCTTGACCCGGCCGTCGTCGGAGGGCCCCGAGGAGCTGAACGCGGCGATCGTCCCGTTGTCGTTCGTGGCGGCGACCGTGATCACGTTCTTCGAGTTGCCCCAGGTCGGGATCGTGTCGTAGCGCTGGCCATCGGGCCCCAGCACGCCGTCGCAATCGGTGCTGTCGCTGGGGTCGCAGTCGTTGCGGTCGTTGCCGGCCGACTTCACGATCGGCCGGCGGTGCGTGCGGACGACCTCGTCGAAGTCGCGCGCTTGGCCGTCGTAGGCGCCGAACAGGTCCTGGTTGCCGGTCTGGGTCGTGGTGCCGCCGCTGTCCGTGTTCCAGCCGACGATCGTGCCCCACGAGTTGTTCGTCAGGATCATGAGGGAGCCCCCGAAAATGGTGTCCTGCTCGTCGGCCGAGTCGCCAGCCGTGAAATTGGCCGAGACCAGCAGCGCCTGGGGCGCCATCCCGCGCACGGCGGCACCACCCGTACCGTCACCGATCATCGTCCCGGCCACGTGCGTGGCGTGGTCGCTGACGGACGTGTCCTCGATCAAGGTCACGCGCCCGGTCAGGTCCGGGTGGTCGGTCTGCACGTTGCCGCCGTCCCACTCGCCGAGGAGCAGGCCCGCGCCGCTCAGGTTCCAGGGCGCGCCCTGGATGTCGTCGATGTTCGAGAGCGCCGCGGCGTTCTGGTTGAAGGTGCGGTCGGGGCCCGGGACGGGCTCGATGTAGCGCACGGCGGAGTCCGCCGCCAAGGCGCGCAGGAGCCGCGCATTGCCCTGGACCAAGAGCTTGTGGCCGACGAGGAAGCGGGTCCGGTCGGGCGTGAACGCGCCGCTCTGGTCGAGCACGGACAGCGCGCGGCCGAAGGTCGCGTCGCGCTGGAAGCGCACGTACGCGCTCCACGTCCCGTCGATGTCGCGCCGCGGCGAGCGGGCGTCGTCGAGGAAGATCTGGGCGTGCAGCTTGTCCTCGGGCTCGACGTTCTCGAACCCGCGCCAGCCCGGTGTCGCGCGCAGCACGCCGACCGCGTCGCGCCGGATGCGCGCCAGGTAGGTCGTGCCGTTCAGCGGTTCCAGGAAGCGCACGCCGGAGCGCGTCAGGCGCGTGATCTCCGCGCGCTCGGGCGTCGCGCCGAACTGGACGTAGACCAGTGCGCGCTCACCGTCGAAGCGCGGCTCGATGTCCGCGCGCGGCAAGATCAGGCGCGCGCCCACGTCGACGAGGAACGCGCGCGCACGCTCGGGCGTGCCGTCGCGCGTGTCCTGCTTGGCGGCCGGCTCGAAGGGAGCGCGCTCGCCTTGCGAGGAGGACGAGGAGGCCGGCAGGCCGGCCGTGAGGCCGAGGAGGAGGGCGAGCGCGCCGAGGGCCGGCGCGGATCCCGGGAAATGGGAGCGAGTGGAACGCTGACGCATGATGCCGATCCGTGAGGGGGGGGGGACGTGCGCGGCCTGTGCCGGCCAGGGCGCCGGGACCGCGGGGCGGCCGGGAAATCGGGACGCCGCTGTCCCGATCCTCCCGCCCCTGGCGCAGATCCGCCACCCCAGATCCGGCCGGAATTGGTCTCGGCCACACGCGGCGGCTCGGCACGCCGCGCGTTCGGTGCCTCATGGAGGATGACGCCGGACTGCCCTCCGCCGCCCCACCCCCGGGGGCCTGCACATGCTGTTATCCATCGTGCCCCCAAAGACTTACGGCGCGCCTGGTACGACATCCTGTGGCGCCGTCCCGGGCCCGTGCGTGACTCCCCCGGCCCTGGTCGCACGCGCATGCACCGGCGGGCCCGTGTCCACGGACGGTACGAGTGGGATCGCGGGGGATCACGCTGCGGACTTTTGGGGCCCGGACGCAGACCGGGCCTGGATCTGGACCCCGGCGGGCGAAGGCTGTTCCTCGTCGGCAGCTCAATGCCCGACAACGGGGCGCTGGACCTCCAGGACAGCGCGCGAGCGCCGGCGGCGCCTGCGCCTACCCCGCGGCCCGCGACCTGCCCATTGCGCGAATGGCGCGTGCACGCCGGGTGACGTGCGCATCGACCAGATCGGATAGCGTCCCGGGGCCGCCTTCCGCACGCCGGCCACGTACAGCCTCACGAACGCGCGACGCCTCGTGTGGAGCGCCTGAGCCTCTCCGGCTCAGGCCCGCGTCGCCGCACGGCCGTTCGCAGCGAGGTTCCGCACGAACCACTCCGCCGCGAGCCGCGCGACCTGCTCCAGCGCACCCGGCTCCTCGAAGAGGTGCGTGGCGCCCGGGACCAGCACGAGCTCGCGCTCGCAGCCCAGGCGTGACAGCGCCTCCCGGTTCAGGTCGAGCACTGCGTGGTCTGCCCCACCCACGATGAGGAGCGTCGGCGCGCGCACGCGCTCCAGGGCCTCGCCCGCGAGGTCCGGCCGTCCGCCGCGCGACACGACGGCACCCACGCTCCGCGGCTCGCGCGCCGCGGCGATCAGCGCGGCAGCCGCTCCGGTGCTCGCGCCGAACAGCCCGACCGGGAGCCCGCGCACGGCCGGCACGTCGGCCAGCGTCCGGACTGCGCACAGCAGCCGGTCGGCGAGCAGCGCGACGTCGAAGCGCAGTCGCGCGCCGGCCTCCTCGCGCGCCCCCTCGGCGCGGGACAGGAGATCCAGGAGCAGCGTGGCGAGCCCGGCGCGCTGGAGCACGCCGGCAACGGCGCGGTTGCGCGGGCTGAGCCGCCCGCTACCCGATCCGTGCGCGAACACGACGGCGCCCCGTGCCCCGCGCGGGATCGAGAGGTCACCACGCAGCCGGGCGCCGGGAGCTTCGATCTCCAGCGCCTGGACGGGAGTCTCATCCGTGTGAGGGATCATCGGAAGTCCTCCTGTTCCTCGAACTCCGCAGGGTTGGAGCGCATCACGGCGGAGGCCGCGGCTGGCCGCTCAACCCGCCGGCGCGCTGGAGGCGTTGCGGGCGCCGTGCTTCTCGAGCGCGGCCGTGACCTCGTCGTCGCGCGTGGGCCTGAAATCGACGTACCAGCGCCCCACGGCCAGGAGTGGCTCCGGAGTCGCCACGCACACGACCTCGTCGGCGAAGCGCTCGAGCGATGCGCACGCCGATCGCGAGCAGACTGGCGCCGCGACGATCAGGCGGGCGGGCTCCTCGCGCCGGACCGCCACCGCGGCGGCGCGCATGCTGGACCCCGTGGCCAGACCATCGTCGACCAGGATCACGACCTTGCCGCGCAGCTCGCAGGAGATCCGTCCGCCCCGGTAGGCGCGCTGCCGGCGGTCGAGCTCGGCCAGCTCGCGATCGATCACCGCGCGCACCGCGGAGCGCGAGGCCGACAGCTCGTGGAGCACGTCCTCGTTCCAATCGACGACGCCGCCGGTGGCGATGGCCCCCATCGCGAACTCCTCGTTGCCGGGCAAGCCCAGCTTGCGCACGAGACGGACGTCCAGCGGCGCGCCGAGCGCGGCGGCCACCTGGGCTGCGACGGGCACACCCCCGCGCGGGAGCCCGACGACGACGACGTCGTGGCGACCGACGTAGCTCGAGAGCTCCGCCGCGAGCCGCCGTCCGGCGTCGATTCGGTCTTGGAACAACGGTGCTTCGTCATGGCTGTGCATGGGCTGCTTCCCGCGCAGGGATGTCGCCTTGCACTCTGCGCTCTGGCGACCTCCAGGCCCATTCCCCGTAGTGCGCGGCCCGCGGTCGGCGGAGTCCGTAGTGCCCCTGGCGAGGGCCGAAAGGCCTTCCGGCGCCGGCCGTGGCATGGACTGGAGCCGGGCTCAAGAACGGGATCGCGCCTGTCCGAGGGACTGTCGCGGCAGAGCAGGGACTCCGGGCGCCGGCAGCGCTCGGAACGCCGGCAAGGGCGCCCTGCGCAGACGAGAAAGACCCTTTCGGTCATGGCAGGTACGCACACGAGGCGACGCGCACAGGCGCGCACGCAGGGGCAGGGCCACTGGCGACCCCGTCGGGGCACGGCCGGGTTCTCGATCCTCGAGGTCTGCATGGCCATCGTGACCCTGACGGTCACGCTGGTGGGGATCACCGGCTCGATCCTGGCCGGCGACCGCCTCCAGTACGTGAACCGCGAGTCCGCGCTCGCCGAGGACGCCGCGCGCCAGATGATCGAGACGCTGCGCGGCGCTCCGTTCGCCACGGTCTTCGCGCGCTACAACGGCACGAATGTCGACGACCCGGCAGGCTTCGTTGCGCCGGGTGCGGACTTCGCTGTCGACGGCCTGAGGGCCGCGCCGGACGATCCGGACGGCCTGGCCGGGCGCATCGAGTTCCCCGTCGATCCGCTGGCCCCAGGAGTGCTGCGCGAGGACCTCGCCGACGCCGGCCTCGACATGCCGGCCGACCTCGACGGAGACGGGGTCATCGACGGCGCGAACCACTCGGGCGACTACCGGCTGCTGCCCGTGCGCGTGCAGGTCCGCTGGACCGGACGCAGCGGAGTGCGCCAGTTCACCGTGGAGACCGTGCTGTGCGAACGCTGAAGCGCAACGCGCGCTGCCGCCGGGCGGGCTTCACGCTGGTCGAGAGCCTGATCGCGGCCGCGATGCTCGGCATCGTGCTGTCCGCCGTGGGCCTGACCGTGCTCTCCGGCAAGGAGCATTTCCGCCACGGGATGACCGCGGCTGCGCTCGAGGGCCGTACCGCCCGGCTGCTCGACCGCATCGTGGCCGAGGTGCTGTGGGCCGGTGCCGACACGCTGCCCGTGCAGCCCACCGCACCGCTGGGCGCTTCCGAGATCGAGTTCCGCGTCTGCAACGGCGTCGTCGGCGGCGCGCAGGTGTGGAGCGGGCGCACTCGGATCCGTCTCGTGCCCGAGCCGACGGACCCATGGAACGGCCTCGACGACGACGGCGACGGCGTCATCGACGAAGGCCAAGTCGTGCTGACTCGCGACCTGGGTGGGCCGGACGAGGTCGACGTCGTGCTCGGGGGCGGCGTGCGCCGCCTGCTCGAGGGCGAGCAGGCCAACGCGCTCGACGACGACGGGAACGGCCTCGTCGACGAGGCCGGGCTGTCGTTCGTCGTCCAGGACGGGGCGCTCACCATCCGCCTGTCGCTCGAGGCCCGCGATGGCGCGGGCCGCACGCTGATCCGCACGGCGCAGACCGCCGTGAACATGCGCAACTGAGAGGAAGAGAGAGAGGAATCGATCATGCGAGTTCTCACGCCACAACAGAGTTCCGAGCAGGGCGGCGCCCTGCTCATCGCGCTCGTCTCGACGGTCTTCCTGACCGGCATGGCCGGCGCGCTCCTGGCCGTCGGAGCCTCGCGCAAGGCGGAGCAGACTGCCTCCACGGAGCGCCTGCGCGCGCTCTACGTGGCCGAGGCGGGGCTCTCGCGCGGCGTCGCGGCCGCGCTGGCCGGGACGCTGCCCGACCTGGGATCGGCGGAGGCGCCCGTGGGCTTCTCCGGCGGCCAGTACTGGGGCACCGCGGTCGACAACGGCGACGACACCGTGACGCTGACCGTCTTCGGGACCAGCAACGGCCGGACGCGCGGGCTGGAAGCCGTCGTGCAGCAGACCAGCGACGGCGTCTACTCCAGCGCGCTCTTCGCCGGGAACAGCTCGGGTGACAACGCCTACGAGCTGCTGTTCGGGGGCACCGGCAGCCAGGCCGACCTCGTCAACGGCAACGTCTACAGCGGCGGGAGCATCCGGGTCAACGGCACGGCCACGATCAACGGCACGGCGCGCGCGACGGGCTCGATCCACGGGGGCGGTGGCGGCGAGACCGGGATCACGCAGCCGATTCCGAACCTCACAGCCATGAACTACGCCGTGAACAACGGCGTGAACGTGGCCCAGCAGTTCGCGACGGGTGGAGCGAGCTACGTCACGAACTCCAGCTACGGCGGTCGCGCCTGGCGACTGCCCGAGTCGAACCCGGCTCACATCTTCCGCAAGAACCCGAGCGACCGAGCCAGCAACATCAACTCGACGGCCAAGGACGACTACTTCTTGGAGGATGCCTACGAGCCGATCAACACGAGCAGCGCGATCAACGCCGGCGCCGGCTCCAAGATCACGATCTCAGGGCTGGGTGGCGAGCCCGGACCGAACGGCAACAACCTCGTCTACTACATCGACGGCAACCTGTGGGTCCACAACCTGAACGCGTACTCGTTCACCCTGTGGAACGCGAGCGGCACGCCGGTCAACATCACGCTCGTCGTCAGCGGCAACATCTACATCTCGGACAACATCTTCTACAACAACAACGACGCGGACGGTCTGGCGTTGATCGCCATGAAGGATCCCAACGTCGCCGACAGTGGGAACATCTACTTCGGCGACCCGTCCTTCGGAACGCTGGAGTACATGTCCGCGTTCATGTACGCGGAGAACAACTTCTACGACAACAACCTGAGCGCGTCGGGTTCGGCCCGCGTCACGGTGCGGGGCAACATGACGGCCGGAAACCAGGTCCGCATCAACCGCGACCATGGGAATCAGCACTCGAAGCTCACGGTCGACTTCGACCCGCGCATCTGGAACCAGTCGCTGACGCTGCCGGGCCTGCCGTCGATGTCGGGCTCGGATCCCACGCGCGTCGTGGCGAGCTGGCGCGAGGTCCCGGTCCTGTGATCGCCGCGGCGCTCTTGGGGTGGGTGACGCTCGCGGTGGACCCCGCGCCGTGTGGCGCGGGGCCCATGCTCGCGGCGTCCGCGCTGCAGGAGCCGGCGCCTGGAGCGCTGGACGCGCTCTGGTCGCTGCTCTCGCCGCGGGCCGATCAGACCGCCTTCGACGAGGCCGCCCTGGTCCGCTCGATCGTGCTGCTCGGGCCGGTCGCCGCCCGGCCCGCGCTCGCGATCCATCTGGGACTGGCCGAGGAGCCGGAGCCGGCTCACGAAGTCGACCCGCGCGCGCTCGCGGCCCGACCGCGCATCCTGCTCGCCGCGCTCGCCGGGCTGCCGCGGGCTTCCGTTCTCGCCGCCGTCGACGACGCGCTCGCCGGGAGCGACGACGTCGATCGGCGGCTCGACCTGTGCCGCATCCTCGGGCGGCTGGGCGGTGAGGCGGCGCTGGAGCGCGTGCTCGCCACGGCCGCCCTCCTGGAACCGATCCAGTGGGAGCGCACGTTCGTGCAGGTGCCGCTCCAGGAAGCGCTCGCCACGCTGGCGGTCGCGGACCCGGCGCTCGGTGCGCGGATCGCTCCGCGCGTGCGCACGGCGCCCCCGCCGCTCGCCATGATCCTGGTGCGTGCGCTGGCCGACGCTGGTGCCGCGGAGGCCGCTTCGGAGATCGCGCGCGGACTGGGTCGCGACGCGCGCCTCGACCTGTGCGTCGTCGAGACCCTCACGGTCCTCGGAGCGCGCGCGGCCGGGAGCCTGCCGCCGCCGGTGCTGGCGCTCTTGCGCCGGCAGCTCGAGGCGCGCGACGAGCGCCTGGTGCGCGCCACGTCGTCCGCGCTGGCCAGGCTCGGCGACGCGGAGTCCGCCGAGCCGCTCGCGCGCCTGCTCGATGCCCGCTCCGCGGACGTGCGGAACGCGGCGCAGGCCGCGCTCAAGCTGCTCACCGCCGCGAGCCTGCCCCCGGAGCGCGCCGCCTGGGAGGAGTGGCTGGAGAGCGAGCGCCGCTGGGCGGCCGAGCGCCTGCCGGAGATCGCGGCGGAGCTCGCCGAGCCCGACGCCGCGGCGCTGGCGACCCTCATCGCGGAGCTCGCCGCACACCGCCTTCACCGCCACCAGGCCGCCCTGACGCTGGCCGTCGCGCTCGGCGCCGAGGATCCCGCCATCGCGACCCTGGTCTGCGCCGCGCTGCCGCGCTTCGGCTCGCGCGCCGTGGTCCCCGCGCTGCTCGCGCACGCACAGGACGAATCCTCGCCGGTCCAAGCCGCGGCGGAAGCCACGCTGCGCGCGCTGGAAGGCCCACCGCGGTCGGCCTCGCCCCCCTCCGCTGGATCGTGAGCCGCGGCGTGCGCCGCGTCAGCCGGCGTGCGCGCCGGCCAGCGTGATCGCGCTCGTCGCGAAGACGGGGCCCTCGACGCAGCACTTCGCGTTCGGCCAAGCACCCAGGGGGCCGTCGGGCCGGGTCGGCACCGGACAGCCATTGCAGATGCCGACGCCGCAGCCCATCACGCTCTCGAGGCTGAGCCAGCAGTCGAGGCCGCGCGCGCGCGCGAGCGCTTCGGTCGCTTCGAGCATGCGCTCGGGGCCGCACGCCAGGAGCCGCACCTCGCGCGGTAGCGCGCCGGAGTCCCACAGGCTCGCGAGGAGCTGCAGCACGTTGCCGCGGAAGCCCAGCGAGCCATCGTCCGTGCAGGCCTCGACGCGCACGCCGAGCCGCTGGAAGGCCGCGAGGTCGTAGAGCAGCCCCCGTCGGGCGGCGCCATAGAGCAAGACCAGGTCCTCGCGCCGCGCCGGCGCGCGACCGTCCATGCCGCGCAGGGCCTGCTCGATCCCGAGGTAGAAGGGCGCGGAGCCGATGCCGCCGGCGAGCATGACCCAGGGCGGGCCGCCGCCCTCGAGCGCGGGCCAGCCGTTGCCGAGCGGGCCCACGAGACGCAGCGCCGTCCCGGGCGTGCAGGCCGCCAGCGCGCGCGTCCCCTGCCCCATGACCTTGATCAGGAACTCGAGGTCAGGGCCGTCCTGCCGGTAGAGCGAGAACGGCCGCGGGATGGCGGGTGAGAGCCGATCCTCGCGACGCAGCATGAAGAAGCGCGCGGCGCGCACCGGCGGCAACCCGGTTTCGGGGCGCACGCGCAGGATCACGCCGTCGTCGCCACAGGCGGTGACCGAGACGGCTCGCGCGCCGAGGGAGCGCGCGTCAGGCGGCGGGGCGGGCATGCGGGCGGAGAGGATACGGTGCACGGCCCGGTCCGGCACGCGCCCCGTCCCTGGGCTACCCTCTCCCGGCCCATGAGGACGTTCGAGGACGTGCTGCGCGGCGAACGCCCGGTCCACCGCGTTGGGGAGGACCAGCGCCATCTGGCGTTCCTGTCGCCCTCGCCGGCGCGTCCCGGCCACGTGATCGTCGTCACGAAGCGCGTGGCCGCCTACCTCTTCGACCTGCCGCCCGACGAGCACGCCGCGCTGTGGGAGTTCTGCCGCGGCCAAGCCCTGCGCATGCGCGAGCGTCTCCCCTGCGAGCGCGTTTGCGTGGCCGTGATCGGCTGGCAGGTCCGTCACGTTCACGTGCACCTCGTCCCCACCGACCGCGACGGCGAGTTCCCGCCGCTCCCGGGCACCCCGGCCACGCCCGAGGCCCTCGCCGCCCTTGCTGACCGGCTGACCTCCGCTGCGGAGTGAGACGGGCCCCGCACCGCGGGCGCGAACCGCAGGGGCGAGCTCCGCCTCGTGCCCCAAACGGCCGGGAAGTGCGCCGTGCACCCCCTGGGCGCGAACCACGCTCGAGGCGACGGCGAGCAGCGGACCGTCCAGGCTCGCTCGTGCCGCTCGCTGGCGTGCGCAACCAGAGCGCAACCAGAGCGCGAGCGTGCGCGGAGCGTCGGCGCGGTTGCGGCGCGGCTCCGCGCGCGGCACGCTCTCCTGGCGATGGTCCGCATCCGGCTCGTCACGACGCCCATCTGGTCCGAGGAGCACTTGGTCGCCGCGCTGGCGCAGGTCGGCTTCGCGGACGTCGAGCGCCAGCGCCAGTCGGTCCCCCTCGACTCGTGGCGCGGCACGCCGCTGGGCGCCGAGGCCAGCTTGATCGTGCGCCGCAAGCACCTGGGCGCCGCCAGCGACGATCTGGGCTTCGTGCGCAACGGCCGCGGCTCGTTCGACATGGTCCTGTCCGAGGGCCACTTCTTCCGCTTCGACCGGCGCTGGATCGAGGACCTCGCGCGCCGCCACGACGAGCTGGTCGCGGCGGCGGGCCGCACCCCGCCCGCGAACCTCCCCGGCTGGGAGCGGCGCGAGCTCGCGGATCCACCGCCGGTGCCGGCGCGCGGCGCCCCGGCCCCGGCGGCGGCGCGCGCCGTGCGCGCCGACGCCGCCACGCTGGCGCAGCACGCCGCGCGCGCGCGCGCGGAGGCCGCCAGCGCGCTCGACGAGCTGCGCCAGCAGCAGAAGAAGGCGGACGGGCCCGGCTGCCTGCTGGCGCTCGTCGCGCCGATCCTGTTCTGGGGCGTGATCGCGGGCGCCGAGCCGGGGCTGCGCGGCGGTGCGGGCTTCTTCGGCGTGGTGTTGCCGTTGTGGTTCGCGCTGGCGATCCTGCGCGCGATCCGCATGGGGCGGCGGGCGCGTCGCGGCGCCGCGCGACTGCTCGAGCGCCTGCCGTCGAGCGAAGCCGCCAAGGCTGCCGCCCAGGAGTTCCTGGAAGGCAAGGTCAAGCCGGAGGGCGCCAAGACCGAGGACGCGCTCGCCAAGGAGCTCCTGAAGGCCGTGCGCGAGCCACGCACGTGAAGCCCCGCACTCGTGAGGCGCCGGCCGCGGCCGGGCCGGCGCGCATCGACTGGTACGACGTCCCGCGCCTGTACGACATCGTGTTCGACGTCGGCACGCGCGCGGAGGCCGACTTCCTGGAGGCCTGCGCGCGACGCTACGGGCGGAGCCGCGGACAGCGCGCGCTGGAGCCCGCCTGCGGCAGCGGCCGCCTCGTCGCGGAGCTCGTCCGCCGCGGCTGGACCGTGCGCGGCTTCGACCGCAACGCGCACATGCTGGCCTACGCCAGGCAGCGGCTCGCGCGCGCGGGCCTCGTCGCCACCGTGGTGCGCGGCGACTTGGCGGACTTCCGCGTGCCACGCCGCGTGGACCTGGCGCATTGCCTCGTCTCGACGTTCAAGTACCTGCTCGACGAGCAGAGTGCGCGCTCGCACCTCGAGTGCACCGCCGAGGCGCTGCTCCCGGGCGGCATCTACGTGCTGGGCCTGCACCTCACGACCTACCGGCGCACGACCGACGAACGCGAGCGCTGGGTCGAGACCCGCGGCGGTGTGACCGTGACCTCGGACATGCGCGTCGGTCGCCCCGACCGACGCACGCGGCTCGAGCCGGTCGTCACGCGCATCACCGAGGACGCCGGCGGGGTGCGCCGTCACTACGAGTCCACTTGGGACTTCCGCACGTACAGCGCGGCCGAGCTGCGCACGTTGATCGCGGCCGTCCCGGCGCTCGAGCTGGTCGCGTTGCACGACTTCGACCACGACCTCGCGCAGCGCAGCACGTGGACTGACGGGCGGCTCGACAAGATCGTGGTCCTGCGGCGCCGGTGACCGGTGCGCGTGGCGCCCTGCGTGCGCCCACGGGCCTCCGGCCCTGTCGGGGGGGGGCCGCGCCAAGTCCGGATCTGGCCGTCTCCAGGCACGTTGGCGAGGCTCTACGCACGGGTCCGGGTTGCGCACGTGCCCCAGGGGAGGTGAACCTACCCCCGATGAACCCCGTCCACCTCGCTCTGCTGACGCTTCCGACCGTGCCCCCTGTCCTCGAGGAATCCCCAGCCCTCCGGCACGAGCGGCTGGCGCCGACGACCTCCGTGCAGGAGCCGCTGCAGTTCCCCGAGTTCAGGAAGCGCGAGCGCTGGGCCACCCGGGGCATGGTGCTCCAGGGCTTCTTCGGCGCGAGCTTCTACGAGACGGTCGAGCAGTCCGGCGGCTCGGCGGCGGACGTCGACGGCGCCGACGAGGACGCCGCCCAGGCGCCAGTGCTCGGCGGTGGAGCCCAATGGAAGCTGGGCGGAGAGCGCATCGACTTGGGCCTGGAGGCCATGTTCGCCTTCTCCTGGCGCTCGAACGCCACGGCGATCGCGGTCGGTGGCGGCGGCGCGGCCGTGGCCGTCGACATCGACATGTTCCTGTTCGAACTGTACGGCGGGCCGGTCGCGAACATCTTCTTGGGCGACAGCACGCGGGTCTACGCCAGCGCGGGCCCGCTGATCCAGTGGGCGGACTACTCGCAGGACGATCCGCTCAGCAGCGGCTCGGACAGCGGTTCCGGTTTCGGCACGGGTTGGTACGCGCGCACCGGCATCGAGTTCACGATCATGCCCGGGACCATGCTGGGCCTGGGCGTGCGCTGGTCGGACTCCACGGTCGACCTCGACGGCGGCCTGGGGGATCTCGACCTCGCCGGACTCCAGGCCGTCTTGACCGTCACTCAGGGCTTCTGAGTCTCCGCTCGACCCCATGCTCCCCTCTCTAACCCTCGCGGTCCTGGCCGCCGCCCAGGAGCCGTCCGGGGCGCCGCAGCCCGCACCGGGAAGTCGTCCGCGTGTCGGCCTGGTGCTCTCCGGCGGAGGCGCGCGCGGCGCGGCGCACGTCGGCGTGATCGAGGTGCTCGAGGAGGCGCGCATTCCCGTCGACTTCGTCGTCGGGACGAGCATGGGCGCGATCGTCGGCGGGCTGTACGCCGCGGGCGCGTCGCCGGCCGAGCTGCGCGCCACGATCGAGAAGGTCGACTGGATCACCCTGTTCGACGACGAGCCGCCGCGCGAGCACCTGACTTGGCGGCGCCGCGAGGAGGACCGCGACTTCCTGGTGGCCATCGAGGCGGGGTGGAAGGATGGGGGCCTGAGCGTGCCTCGGGGCGTCGTCCAGGGCCTCAAGATCGAGCCGCTGTTCCGCAACCTGACGATCCGCGCCCACGACGCACCCGACTTCGACGCCCTGCCGCTGCCCTTCCGGGCGGTCGCGATGGACCTCGCCACGGGTGAGCGAGTCGTGCTCCGCGACGGCGACCTGGCGGAGGCGCTGCGCGCCAGCATGTCGATCGCGGGGGCCTTCGCGCCCGTGGAGCGCGACGGGCGCGAGCTCGTCGACGGCGGGTACGTCGACAACCTGCCGATTTCGGTGGCGCTGGAGCTGGGGGCCGACGTGGTGATCGCGGTCGATGTCGGCACGCCGCCCGAATCCGACGTGCGCAAGATCGGCTCGTTCCTGACGGTCGCCTCACAGGTCCAGGACGTCGTCGTGCAGAGCGGTCGCGAGCGGGCGCGGGCGCTGCTGCGGCCCCAAGACGTGCTCGTCGAGCCTGCGCTGGGCTCGATCACGTTCGCCAGCTTCGATCGATCGGTCGCGGCGGCGGACATCGGGCGCCAAGCGGCCCTGGCACGCACGGACGCGCTCGCGTCCCTGTCCGTGTCCGAGGCCGAGTGGGCGCGGTTCGTCGCGCGCCAGCGCGCCCCCGCGCGCCCGCCGCAAGCGCTGGCTCGCGTGCGGCTGGAGAACCGCTCCAGCCTCGCGGACGCGGTGATCGAGGCGCGCATCGAGGGGCTCGGCTTGCGCGAGCTCGACCCCGAGCAGGTCGATCGCGACCTCGCGCGCCTGGCGGGCATGGGGATCTTCGACCGCGTCGACTACCGCACGGAACCGGACGCGGAGGGTCGCACCGAGCTCGTGTACTCGGTGCGCGAGAAGTCCTGGGGCCCGACCTACCTGCGCTTCGGGCTCGGCCTGTACGACGACTTCCAGGGCGCGGGGCGCTACGCGCTGGGCATCGGCTGGACGACGGTCCCCTTCTCCGGCACGGGCGCCGAGTGGCGGACCGAGTTCTCGATCGGGACCCCGCTGCGCATCGCCACGGAGCTGTGGATCCCGCTCGACAGCGGGCTGCGCTGGTTCGTGGCGCCGCTCGGCTCCTACGAGAAGCGCAATTACGACCTGGACGACGATCCGGAGATCCGCGGGGAAGTGCTGACCGAGACCTGGGAGGTCGGCGCCGACGTCGGTCGGGTGCTCGCCGACTGGGGCGAGTTGCGGGTCGGCGTGCGCCGGGGCGACGACTCGAACACGCTGCACCGCACCGTGGGCGGCTCGACGGACACGGACCTCGAGATGGGCTCGTTCGTCGGGCGCTTCGCCTGGGACACGCTCGACCTGCCGGACTTCCCGCGCGAGGGCCTGGTCGGCTCGGTGCGAGCCTTGGCGGCGGTCGACGCGCTGGGCAGCGACGAGTCCTTCGAATCCGTGCTGCTCTCCGCGAACGGGTTCACCTCCTTCGGCGACACGACGATCGGGTTCGGGCTCGAGGCCGGGACGTCCTTCGACGACGAGCTGCCGGTCTCGCGGAGCTTCTTCCTGGGCGGCTTCGGCCGGCTGTCGGGCTCACCGCCGGAATCGCAGTCGGGCGACCGCGTGCTGCTTGCGCGCGTCGTGGCCTGGCAGGCGCTCTCGAACGAGCGCTCGTTGCTGGGCTTCCCGCTGTTCCTGGGCGCGACGCTCGAGGCGGGCCACACCTGGGCCCAGTCGAACAGCGTCGACCTCGACGAGTTGCAGCTCGGCGGCTCGCTGTTCGTGGCCTGCGACACGCCGCTGGGTCCGGCCGCGCTGTCGCTGGGCGCCACGGACGGAACGGGCGCGGGTCTGGCACTGGTGTTCGGGCGCCTCTACTGAGCGCGGGAGCCGGCGGTGGGCGGAGCGGGGTTCGCCCGGGCTCGCGGCGGTGACGGCCAGGCCCGGAGATGCCGGGAGCCGTGATGGAACGAACGGGACGCGGGCTCGCTATCCTCGCGCCCGCCATGCACCGACCGCACCCGACTCGCTCTCGAACCGGCCATCGCGCACGCCTCGGCCTGCTGGCCGCGCTGCTCGTGGTCCCCATCGCAAGCTCCTGCGTCACGGAGAACACGACCACCGGCGAGATGGTGCCGCGCGGCAACCAGCGCTACCCCTGGGAGAAGGTCCAACGCCTCGCGAAGGACCTGCGCAAGGGCATGACCACGACCGAGGTCCTGCTCCACATGGGCAGCCCGGCCGAGATCGACACGCAGGACGAGCAGTGGGTCTACCTCCCCGAGCGCTACGGGATCCTGATCCCGGCCGAAGCGCTGCACCTGCAGTTCAAGGAGCGCGTGCTGGTCGAGTTCGGTTACCGACCGATCATCCTGGGCGCGCAGCTCTGAGCCCACGGCGGTCGGCGCCACGCGTCACGGCGCGGGCCCCCACAGCACCCAACCGGCCCAGTCATGCGGTCCGTGGATGGGGACGCCCGCCGCGTCGACACGGGCGCGCAGCGCGACCTTGGCCCTCCACAGGGCTTCGTCCGGGGCGAGTCCGTGCTGCCAGAGCCCGGCGTAGAAGGCTCTCATGAGTTCGGAAGTCGCGTCGTCCGGCACGGGCCACACGGAGCACAGGACCTGCCGCACACCGGCGATGCGCGCCGCACGCTGGAGTCCATCGGCGGCACGCCCCGTCTGGTAGGTGCCGAGCGCGGTCTCGCAGGCCGAGAACACGGCCAGCACGCAGCGCGAGAGGTCCCAGCTCGCCAGCTCCTCGCCGTCGAGCGCGCCGGCCCGGGGTCCTGCGCCGCCTTCGCCGGCAGCGATCCCCGCCAGCGCCAGCCCCGAGAAGGTGAGCGGGCACAGCCCGATCCGCGTTCGGTCGCGTGAGTCCTCGGCCCGCGGAACCAGGGCGTCGCGCAGGTGCGCCGCGTCCGCGGTGCGCGCCAGCGCTTCGGGCGCGGACCAGCCGTGCGTCGCGAGATGGAGGTAGCGAGCGCGCGGCGCTGCCGCGCGCAGCAGCGGCTCGCTGGCCCGCGCCCCGGTCAGGGTCAGGACCTGCTCTTCGGATCCAGGCCACGCACGGGCCAACGCCTCGACCTCGACGCGCGTCGCGGGCAGCGCCGGGAAGGCCGGTCCTGCGACGGCGGCACGCGCGGTCCAGGTCGTGCTGCCAGGATCCGCGTCGAACTCCGTGGCGCCGTAGTCGACGTCACCGACGGCGACGAGGAACCCATCGGCGTCCGCTGGCGGCGCGGGAGCGCACAGCTCGAAGAGCGTTTCGTGCCACCCGATGCGCAGGCGGTCGCCGACCACGGAGGTGCTCTCCGGCGCGCCCTCGGGCAGGGCGTCGAGCGGCACGCTGGAGAGCGCGCCGTCGAGCGTGACGTGCAGGCGGCGCACCCCCTTCAGGTGCTCGGCCAGCGGATCGAGCACCAGCTCCCGCAGCCGCGTTCCGGCCGCGCGAGCCGGACCGTCCTCAGGCTCCCCGCCGGTCCCTGCGAGCCCGCGCGCAGGACCCGCCGCGACGATCGCCGTGCGCCAGGCGTCGATCGCCGCCTCGATCGGCCCCCACGGTCCCAGGTGGACGCGACCCGGCGGACCGTCGCTGCGCAGCACGAAGGCCATGAGCTGGTGCTGGCTGCGCTGGCGGCCATCGGGCCACTGGCCGAGTTGATCGCGCGTGGTCACGTAGGCCACGCCCGCCCCGTCCAGCCCCAGGCGGGCCCGCACGCAGCCGAGGTCGAAGGCCGGCAGCGCGCTGCCGGCGCTCGGCACGGCCTGGGACAAGACCTGGCGCTCGAGGCGTGCGCGCTCGCCCACCGCGCTGGCGAGCTCGGTCCCCGCGTCGGGCTGGCGGGCGAGCTGGGTGATCCGCGTCGAGAGCTGCTCCAGGCGGCCCGCGTGATCCCCCCCGGCCCCGGCGGCGAGCGACTCCCGCAGGGCCGCGGCGCGAGCCAGGGGCAGCTCGCGCAGGAGCTGATCGAGGCGCACCAGCTCCAGGTCGAACTCGGGCAGCGGTCGCGTGCTCGTGCAGGTGACGAGGCCCTGGAGCGGCGTGCGCAGCGCGCGCGAGAGCAGGTCGGCCTCGCGCACGGACAGCCCCGAGCGGCTGCGCTCGGCCAGGCGCTCGACGCCCGCGAGGATCTGGCGCGCCTCCCCGGCCAGCGCCACGACGTCACCGTCCCGGGCGAACAGGTCGGCCAACTGGAGGTGGGTGTGCAGCGCGTCGAGATCGAGCTCTCCGCTCGAGGACGGCAGCGCGGCGAGCTGGGCCTCGAGCTGCCGCCGCGCGCCCTGCAGGTCGCCCTGGCTCACGCGCGCGAGCGCCAGGTTGCTGCGCGCGATGCGCAGGAAGAGCGCGTTCCGCACGGGGTCCTCCGCCAGGATCTCCAGCCCCTCGGCGCTCAGCTCCTCGGCCAGATCCAAGCGTCCCAGCGCGAAGTACGTGGCCCCCATCGCGATGCGCAGCTCGGCGCGCGCCGTGCCCTGCGGGTCGGAAGCATCGTCGATCAGGTCCGCCAGGCGCTCTTGGAGCGCGAGACAGCCGGCGAAGTCCCCCAGTCGGCGGCGTTCCTCGGCGAGGTTCCGCTGCGCGAGCAGCAGCCAGGGGTGGCTCGGAGACAACACCTGGCTCAGACCCGCGATGGCCTGCTCCAGGAGCAGGCTGGCGCGCTGGCCATCGCCGAGCTCGCCGAACACGTTCGACAGGTTGACCCGCAGGCTCTCGAGGTCTTCGCTGCCCGCGGGCAGGCGCTGCTCCCGCAGCGCGAGCAGCGGCTCGAGGAGATCCCGAGCCTCGAGCAGGCGCCCTTCCTCCGCCAGGATCGTCCCGAGCGTCTCCGTGAGCCGCTGCACGTCGGCCGAGTCCGCGCCCAAGACCGCCCGGTGTCCAGGCAAGGCACGCTCGGCCAGTGCGCGTGCGGCGGGCAGGTCACCGCAGACCCTCAACACCTCGGCGGCGAGCCGCTGCGCCGAGAGCAGCCGCATCGAGCGCTGGTCAAAACGAGCCTCCAGGACGCGCAAGGACGCGCCCAGGAGCTCGCGCGCGCGAGCACAGTCGCCGATCCGCGAGCACAGCAGCGCGTAGTTCAGCCTCAGGCCCGCCAGCTCCGCGGATTCGGGCCCGAGCTCGGACTCGGCTTGCTGCAACCCAGTCTCGTGCGCTTCCCGCGCGCCCGCGAGGTCGCCCTGACGCAGGAGCAAGACGGCGATGTTCGAGCGCAGCCCGGACCGCAGTTCGCGATTCTCGGGCGCGTGCACCGCCGCCGATTCCAGCACGGCGCGGAAGATCGCGAGCGCCTCCTCGTTCCGGCCCAGCTCCGCCAGACCGGCGGCCAAGTTGGACCGTGCGCGGGCCAGCTCCGGGGCGTCCGCGGGCAGCACGACGGCGAGCCGGTCGACGGCAGCCTGCTTGATCTCGACGGAGCGCTCGATCTCCCCGAGATCGTGGAGCACCATCGCCTGGCTGAGTAACGCGCGCTGGATGTCGCGGTGGCCGGGAGGCAGCGTGCGCACGCGGTGGGCCAGCACCTGCTCGAAGGCCGACAGGGCAAGCTGCAGGTCTCCGGCTCGGTACACCTCGCCCGCCAGCGTCCACAAGCACTCGGCGAGCAGCGAGCTGTTCGCGCCAGCATCGGCCGCGAGGATCGCGCGCACGCCGCCAGCCGCCCACACGGCCTGCTCCAGCGCGCCCTCGGGCTGCGCGCCTGGCGACGCGGCGCGCTCCTCGTCCAGTCGTGCGCGGAGCGCGCGCGTGGCCTCGGTCTCGTGCGTGATGGCCACGAGCAGCTCGCAACGGCCGGGCCGCCCCTGCGCGCGGATCGCGACCAGTTGCCCGGCTTCCACCTCCGCTCGCACCAGCGCGCTCGTGCCGTCGCCGCCGTCGTCGTCCGTCGCGCTCGGCCGCCCCGGCACGTCCACGACGAGCCGCGGATCTGTGTCGGCCGAGCAGCACCAGATCCAGGCCGTCCCCGAGAGCGGTGCGCGCCACACGCAGCTGCGCTCGCCCTCCGCGGCGCTGTCGGCCGTGGGTCGCTCCAGCACGAACTCCGCGCGAACCTCCGCGGTCAGCTCCAGCTGCGCGCTGCCCGCGGGAACGGCCGGCGCGGCCTGCGTGGCGAGTGCGGCTGCGAGGAGCGACGAACTGGCGGGCAGCATGGCACGCAGCGAGGTCGTGGGACGGGTGGCAGCGGGAAGGCCCGAGGAGCCTAGCAGGACCGCGAGGAGGGAGACGCCGCCCGACCCTCGGCCGAACGGCCACGGTTGGATCCCTGGTCCCAAAGCGCCGCCGGGCCGGGGGCCGGTTCGTGGCCGGCGCGCAGCCTGGGGATCGGGCGCGCGCTCCCCGCCGGCGCGCCGGGCGAGCGCGTAGGATTCCCGCCCCCGATGACGATCCTGACCCTCGAGAACGTGCAGAAGCACTTCGGCGCGCAAGCCGTGCTGCGCGGCGCCAGCCTGCGCATCGCTGCCGGGGAGAAGGTCGGGATGGTCGGCCGCAACGGCGGCGGCAAGACCACGCTCCTGCGGCTGATCGAGGGCCTCGACCAGCCGGACTGGGGCGTGGTCCAGATCCCGCCCGGAATCCGCATCGCACACGTGACGCAGCGGCCGGAGTTCCCGGCCGGCACGACCGTGCGCCAGTGGGTCGAGTCGGGGCTCGACGATCTGCACGCGACGATGCGCGAGCTCGACGAGGTCAACCACGCGACGAGCGAGGCATCGGGCGAGGCGCTCGAGCGCCTGATGAAGCGGCACGACGTCTTGTCCGAGCGCATCGACCACCTGGGTGGCTGGGACACGGGCCGGCGCGTCGAGACCGTGCTGTCGGGCATCGGGCTCTCCG
Source organism: Planctomycetota bacterium (assembly GCA_016795205.1). Classification (GTDB taxonomy): domain Bacteria; phylum Planctomycetota; class UBA1135; order UBA1135; genus JAEUHZ01. The sequence goes on from JAEUHZ010000048.1 coordinate 60,148, forward strand.
AGGCGCTGTGGGACCGCGAGGCGCGCACGCTGTCGGGCGGCGAGAAGAGCCGCACGGCGCTGGCGCGCGAGCTCATCGCGGGCAGCGATCTGCTGTTGCTCGACGAGCCCACGAACCACCTCGACCTCGAGGGCATCGAGTGGCTCGAGGCGTTCCTGCATGCGCTCAAGTCGGCCGTGCTCGTCGTCAGCCACGACCGGCGACTCCTGTCCCGCGCCGTCGACTCGATCGTGGAGCTCGAGCGCGGCGAGCTGGCGCGCTATCCGGGCAACTACGAGCGCTACGTCGAGCTCAAGGCCGAGCGCTACCAGGCGGAGCTGCGCGCGTGGGAGCAGCAGCAGGACTTCCTGCGCAAGGAGGAGCAGTTCATCCGCCAGCACATGGGCAGCCAGCGCACGGCCGAGGCCAAGGGGCGGCAGAAGAAGCTGGAGTCCGTCGTGCGCCTCGCGCGACCTTTCCACGACGTGCGCAAGCCCGTGATCCGCGCGCCGAAGGCCGACCGCGCCGGTGAGATGGTGCTCGAGGCGCGCGATCTGTCGGGCGGCTACGGCACGAAGTCGGTCTTCTCTCGCGCCAGCTTCCGCATCGCGCGCGGCGAGCGCATCGGCATCGTGGGACGCAACGGCGCGGGCAAGACCACGCTGCTGCGCATCCTGGCCGGCCGCGCGCAGCCGCTGGGCGGCGAGCTCGACTTCGGCCACCGCGCCGCGTGCGGCTACCACGACCAGGACACGAGCGCGCTCTCCGACGACGCGACGCCGTTCGTGACGATGCGCCGTGCGTGGCCGCAGCTCTCGGACCAGGAGATCCGCGACCACCTGGCGAAGTTCCTGTTCCGCGGCGACGAGGTGGACGCCGAGATCCGGACGCTCTCGGGCGGCGAGCGCGCGCGCTTGTGCCTGGCGCGGCTCGTGCTCTCGAATCCGAGCTGGCTCGCGCTGGACGAGCCCACGAACCACCTGGATCTCGCGGCGCGCACGGCGCTCGAGGAGATGCTGGGCGAGTTCCAGGGCGCGCTGGTCGTCGTGAGCCACGACCGCGAGTTCCTGGACGGCCTGTGCACCGTGATCCTGGAGGTCGACGGCGGCGAGGTGCGCCGCTTCGAAGGCAACTACAGCACCTGGCGCGCCGCGCAGCTCTCGGCCTCCGACGACGCGAAGAGCGCCTCGCGCGCGGCGGCCGTGGCCGCCAAGCCGGCGCACAAGGGCGTACAGAAGCCCGCTGCGAAGTCCGAGGAACCGAAGAAGACCTCCACCCCAGGCAAGGTCCGCAACCCCTGGGCCTTCGAGAAGCTCGAGCAGCGGATCATCACGCTCGAGGCCGAGCTGAAGACGCTGCAGGACGCACTCGCGACCGAAGCAGTCTGGCGCGACGCCCAGAAGCTCAAGGACACGCAGATGCGCACGGCCGAGGTCGAGCGTGACCTGGCCGAGGCCAATCAGGAGTGGGAGAACTGGGGCTGAGGCGAGCGCGGCCGGGGTGCCGCCCGATCAAGACTGCACGCGCCGCCCGTCCTCGAAGCGCACGCGCTCGCGTTCCGTCCCGTCCTCGTTCCAGTAGATCCACGTGCCCTGGCACTTCCCGTCGACGTACTCGCCTTCCGAGGCCTTCGTGACGCCGTCGGCGTGCCAGTGCGTCCAGGGTCCGTGCGCGCGGCCCGCGACGAACGAGCCCGCATCGGACAACGTGCCGTCGTCGCGATGGAAGACCCAGGGGCCCTGCTCCTGGCCCGCGACGAACGAGCCCTGCTGGAGCAGCACGCCACCCGGGGCGCTGTAGGTCCAGGAGCCATCCTCGAGTCCCGCCGCGTAGTGCCCCTCGCTGGCCAGCGAGCCGTCGGCGTGCCAGGTCGTCCAGGCGCCCGCGCGCTGGCCATCGACGTACTCGCCGCGCGACGCGGGCGCGCCGGTCGTGTGCCACGTGCGCCACGTTCCGTGCTTCCGGCCGGCGCGGAAGGTCCCTTCCTCCGCCGCGCGGCCCTCCTCGTCCCACGAGCTCCAGACGCCGTGCTGGAGACCGTCGACGAACTCGCCGCGTGTCCGCTGGCGCGTGTTCGAGGGCCAGAAGTAGGTCCACTCGCCGCGCGGCACGCCCAGCTCGAACGAGCCGGTCTGCACGCAGCGCCCGTTCTCACGGTAGAAGCGCCAGGGTCCGTGCGGCGCGCCGCGCACGTAGCCGCCCTCGGCCTCGAGCCGCCCGCTGCCATAGCGGTAGGCCCACACGCCGTGCTTGTGCCCGTCCACGTACTCGCCGACGACGTCGGGCGTGCCGCTCGAATGGAACGAGCGGAACGGGCCGTGCAGGACCCAACCCCCGTCGGGACCGCGCGCCTCGGCGCGCTCCTCGCGCAGGCCGCCGTGCGTGTAGCGCTCGACGACGACGCGCGTCGACGGCTCGGGCTCGGTCGCCTCGGCGGGCGCGGCGCGCGGCGCCGGCGCGGCCACAGCCGCGGGAGCACCGGGGCGCGACGGCTCGGCGGCACGCTCCGGCGCGCTGGCGCAGGCCGCGGCCAGCGCGACGACGCTCAGGGCCGGGACGAGCGCCTTCACGCCCAGAATCCCGTCAGCGGCTCGTGGCGCGCGCCCAGGATCGGGGCGCTCTCGACGCCGAACCAACGCTCGAGCACGCTGGCATAGACCGTGCGGAAGTCCGTGGTGTGGATCAGGTCGCCGTCGTGGAGCTCCGTCATGGAAGGATGCCGGCCGAAGAGCCCGCCCCGGACCGGCGTCCCGCAGAGGAACAGCGGCCCGGCGGTGCCATGGTCGATCCCGTTCGAGGCGTTGTCGGCCACGCGCCGTCCGAACTCCGAGTACACGACGACCAGGCAATTGTCGCCGGCCGGGGTGCCGCGCAGGTCGTCCAGGAGGGCCGTCAGCCCCAGGTCCAGCTCGCCCATGAGCTGGTCGTGGCGGCGCCGGTGGTCCTCGTGCGTGTCGTAGCCGTAGTGCGCGACGGACACGACGCGCACGCCGATCCCGCTCTGGATCAGGGCGGCGGCGGTGCGCAGATCCTGACCCACGTCGGAACGCGGGTACTCGACCCGCGGCTCGTAACGTGCCGCCGCACGCCGCACCTCGGCCGAGCTGACGTTGGCGTTCGCCGCGATGCCGCGGATCGTGTCCACGGGCCGCGCGCCGCCCGGCTGCATCGCGCCCGTCCGGCGCGCGGCAGCCTCGGCGATGGCCTTGCCGTTCTCCGCCCAGCGGTACGCCGGCGGCGAGTCGAAGCACACGATCGGGTGCGTGCTCGAGTGCAGCGAGTACGGCAGTGACTGGCCGACGTGCACGGCGTGGGGCTCCGCGCGGTCGTCGGGGTACAGGCGCGCCATGAGGCGCCCGATCCAGCCGTCGCCCGAGGCCCGCCCGGTGAGCTGGCCCGTGTGCCAGATGTCGAGCGACGTGAAGTGCGAGTGGTTGGGCGACGGGTAACCGACGCCCTCGACGATCGCGAGCCGCCCCTCGTCCCACACGCGCCGCAGGCTCGTGAGCTTGGGGTGGAAGCCGCGGTAGTCGTCGAGTCGCAGCACGCGCTCGGGCGCGATGCGGGTCCGTGGGCGCGAAGCGTGGTAGAGGTCCTCGCCGAAGGGGATCACGGTGTCCAGACCGTCGTTCCCGCCGTTCAGCTCCAGGAGCAGCAGCGTGCGCGGCGCCTCGGTCGCGCTCGCTCCGGCCGGCGCCGCCCAGGCCCGCGTGCGGCCCGAGAGCAGGAAGCCCGCGCCCAGCAGCGCGCCCCCGCCCAAGAGCACCTGGCGGCGGCCGTAGTTCGAATGCGTGTCGTTCATGGCGTCACTCGCGTGTCCGTCGTGGTGTTCCCTAGTGGAGCTGCGCCTCGGGCAGGCTCAGGACCAGGTGCGCGAAGCGGCGCAGCAGGTCCTCGGCCTCGGGCGAATCGAGCAGGCCTTCGGCCGGCACGCCGCGCGCCTCGCGCTCGCGACCCAGCCAGGCCGCCGGCTCGGCGACCATCGGCTCCTCGAGCGGCACGGCCAGCACGCGGTCCATGAGCACGCGCGCGATCTCGCGATCCGAGCGCGCGCCGGCCGCGCGCACGAGCGCGACCAGGTCGATGTGCGGCGTCCAGCCGCGCTCCTGGATCGTGCGGATGTGGTTCAGCCCGTTCGTGCGGCTCACGCGGTCCGTGCGGCGGCGCCCGGAGTCCGTCATCGTCAGCAGGCCGGGCTCGAACTCCTCGTCGACGACCAGGCTCGTCATCTCCACGAGGCCCAGCATCGCGCCCGTCACGTTGCTGCGGTTCATGAGCGTCGCGGTCGTGATCCACGACATGCCGCCCTCCCAGCCCTTCACGCTGGGTGGCCAGAACAGGCGCTGGCCCAGCATGTCGGCGCCGTTCAGCAGCACCTGCCCGGGAACCTCGAAGCCCAGGCGCCGACAGGTGCCGACCAGGAACTCGACGGGGCCCTGCACGCGAGCACCCAGGATCTCGTCGCGGTAGAAGGCGTCGTCCAGGAACAGGCGCCGCAACAGCGCGCCGACCGCGTAGTCCTGCTCGCGCAGGAAGCGCGCGTAGTCCTCGACGCGCTCGGGGTCGGGCTCCTGGCCCTCGAAGTAGTGCAGCAGCTTCCCCGCGATGAACCGCGCGCAGGCCGGCTGCTCGAGCACGACGTCGACGCACTGATCGCCGTCGAGCTGGCCGGTCACGCCCAGGAACGACTTCTGCCCGAAATCGTGGACCAGCCGGTCGAACACGAACCGGCTCTCGCGGTCCGTCCAGCCGGTGAACGCGCGCGCCGCCTCCTTGATGTCCTTCTCGGTGTAGTTCCCGTCGCCGAGCGAGAACAGCTCGAGCAGCTCGCGCGCCCAGTTCTCGTTGGGGTGCGCCTTGACGTTCTCGGCGTTGTCGAGGTACTCGAGCATCGCCGGCGTCTTGCCGATCCCGTGCGCGAGCGTCCGGAACGACTCGAGCGCGTTCGCGCGCAGGAAGCGCACCTGCTCGATCATCTCCTGGCTGTTCCCGACCTCCTTGATCGAGGTCGCGAAGTGCCCGTGCCAGAAGATCGTCATGTGATCGCGCAGCGGATCCTCGCCGCGGATCATGCGCTCGAGCCACCAGTCGCCGTACTTGTTCAGCGCGACGATGATCTCGATCTGGTGCCCGGTGAAGTTCTCGCGCCGGCGCGTGACGAACTCGTGGCGACCGGCCGGGTCTTCCAAGCCGCCCGGGAGGCTCGCTCCGGGCAGCACGTGCGGGCTGGGCGTGAGCCGCGGGTCGGGGAAGAACGACGCCACCGCGGCCTCGCGCCCCAGGGCGGCCAAGCGCGCGACCTCGGCGGGGTCGCCGCCGAAGCCCGCTCGATTCAGGAGGTGCTCGGCGAGCCGCGCGTCCCAGCGGGCGATCGGCGCGGGTGCGACGGCGGTGCCCCCCGGGCCCGAAGCAGGCGCGAGGGCAGCGGAAGCGACGAGGACGCCTTGGACGCACCACATGGGGACGAGGGCAGCGCCGGAGGGGCAGTCCGGATACCTGCAGATCGAAGTGTCCCCCTGCCGGAAAAACCTGTCAAGGCGCGCGGGCCTCATCCCGGGCGCGCGGCGTGCGGCGCGACTCGGAGCTCATGAGGGAATCCCGAGCCGGCGCTCGTCTGGCGCGTGGGCCGGCGGCGCGGACTCGCTCGCCAGAGGGCCTCGTGGGGCGTCAGAGCAGGAGCAGGCGCTCGATCGCGGCCTCGGGATCCCGCGGCAGATCGAGTCCGCTGATCGTTCCGAGCGCGCGCCAGGCGGCATCGCGCACGCCTTCCTCCGGAGCCGACAGCAGCGCGGCCATGGGCCGCACGGCCGACAGCGCGCGCAGGCTCTCCAGCACCTCGCAGGCCAGGAGCTGCAGGGCGGGCTCGGACCGCTCCAGGACGATCGCGACGTCCTCGGCCAACGATTCGCGCCAAACGCGCCGGCCCGCGTAGCCCCGCAGCGCGGCCGCCACCCGCTCCGGCTCGCGTGCGGCGAGCTGCGTCCGAAGCCGCGGACGCTCGACCTCGTTCCAGCGCAGCTCCTGCGCCAGCCACGCGATCCACGGATCCGGCGTGGCCGAGAAGCCGTAGCCGCTGATCTTCCGCAGGCCCCACAGCGCCGACTCGCGCACGCCTTGGTCCTCGTCGGCCAAGCCGTCGATGAGCAGCTCGGCATGCGAGCCGTCGTCGAGCGTGCCGATGGCTTGGTAGAGGCTGCGGCGGTACTCGGGGCGCGCCAGGGCGAGCTCGCCCGTCATCCACTCCACGAAGCCCAGGACGACGTCCGCGTCCATCGACGGACCGACACGTTGCGCGCCGGCCACGCACAGGGGCGCCAGATCGCGCTGCACGCGTGCCGCCTCGGCCAGGACGCGCAAGGCTCGCGGATCACGGTCCACGGCGACGGCTTCGACCACGCATTTCGCGGCCGCGCGGTCGGCCGTGCGGACGATGTCCCCCGCGCGCTCCCAGGCACGCGGGTCGCGCGCCAGGATCGCCGCCGTGGCCTCCCGCAGCGCTTCGCGCGCGGGTCGCGTGAGCGCCTCGGGCTCGCCCGGCTTGCGCGGCGCGAGCGCCACGATGCGCTGCAGGTCGGCTGCGCCCCCCACGGCACCGAGCAAGCGCACGGCGGCGAGCGACACGCGCGCATCGCCCTCGGCCGCGGACTCCAGACGAGCCGCGAGGCTCGCGCGGACCTCGGCACGCGGCCAGCGCGCCAGCGCGCTGAGCAGGATCGCGCGCTGCGGCCCGCTCAGGATCTGGAAGGCGTCGTCGGGCTCGACGGCCGGGACGCGCTCCTCGATCAGGACGTCGAGCGCCGCCTCGAGCAGGCCCGGGGCAGCGCCGGCGATGCGCTCGGCGAACGGCCGGACCGGCGCGTCGGGCGCACGCCGCGCCGCGCGGAGCGCAGCGCCGATGGTGGCCGCCGGGCCCACGGCCGGCGCGTGGGTGGGCGGTGCGCCGCCGCTCTCCGCGCGCGCCGGGACGGGGCTCGTCGCCAGGGCGAGCAGCGACAGGATGGCCAGGATCGACTGCTGGGGCTGCATGCGTGCCTGCTCAGTCCGTGAGCGGGATGTCCCGCCAGCAGACGGTCTCGAACGTCGGGTCGCCCATGGCCAGCGCGTCGGTCAGGGCTTCGTCGAAGTGGAAGCGCGAGTTGCTGTCGATGTCGATGCTGCGCGCGATGATCGCCCCGAACAGCTCGAAGTTGCTGTCGAACGTGATCGCCGCGTCGGGCGCATAGATCGTTCCGTGGATGCTCGAGTTCGAGTCGAAGTCGACGGTGTCGAGCTGGACGTTGACCTCGGGGTTGATCACGTTGTCCGAGAGCAGCTTGAGCGAGAAGTGCTCCGGCCGGTAGCTCGTCGGATACATCTGTGAGTTCGAGTTCATGACGAAGCTGTCGATCACGTAGATCTCGACGGGCCCGTTCGTCGGGTCGATCACCACCCGCGATCCGGAGCGCAGGGTCAGGTTGCTCATGACCAGGCTGGCCGGACCGTTGACAGTGAGCGTGCGGTTGTTCCCGACCACGACGTTCGCGTAGGTGCGGTTGCTGGACGGGATCGTCGTGTTCGCGTTGAAGCTCACGGATCCGTAGGCCGTGTACGTGGGCACCGAGATGGACGGCAGGTCCATGGGCGCCGACGCGGGAGCCGTCGAACCGGTGACCACGGCGTTGCCGAGCACGGTCGTCGTGTGGTTCGGACCGGCGATCGCGTCGCCCCAGACCTTGGCGTTCTGGTCGAGGTGGACCGCCCCGTTCGAGCCGACGTGACCATTGCCCAGCGCGTAGGCGCTCGACCCGGAACCGTTCACGGCCTGCGAGGCGTAGGTGCCGAGCGACGAGTCGTAGCTGTCGACGCGCGCGTTCGAGTCCATGTGCAGGAACTCGCGGCCGAAGGCGCCGTAGCGCCAGATCGTGTTCGGGACCTCGCGCACGACGAGCTCCATGCGCGCGCCCGCGCGGCCATCGAAGCCGGTCGCGCGCATGCGGGTCAGGTTGCCCGACGGCACGTCGGCCTCGACCCAGAAGCGCGCCCCGCCGAACGCCATGGGCGCCTCGGCCGAGCCGACGTTGGGGTCCTCGCCACGCTTCAGGCGCAGCATGGCCTCGGAGAGCCCAGCCTGGCTGACGTAGCGCGCCTGGGTGCGCGCCTCTTCGCCAGTCTGCTCGCGCGACCCCACCACGTTGACGGTCAGGAGCGCGGCCGAGAAGCCGGCCAGCACGGTCACGGACAGGAGCGCCATCGCCAGCGCCGACCCGCGCTCGTGGCCACTCGATCGATTCGATTGCGCGATCTTCATGATTCAGTTCCTGAGCACGAGGCTCGTCTCGGTGCTGCGGGTCAGCACGCCACCCCCGTCCAATGGGACGAGCACGGTCAAACGGATGGTCAGCAGGTCGCCCACGCGGCGCACCGAGAAGCCGGGCTCGTCGACCAGCCCGTTCCCGTTGTCGTCGGCCCCGTTGCCAGCTTCGCCCTCGGCGAACTCGGCGATTCCCGTGCAGATGACGACCGAGCGCTCGGCCGCCGTCCCCAGGCCCAGCGTGAGCACGAGCCGGCGTTCGTCGACGAGGCCATCCCCGTCGTCGTCCAGACCGTTGTCCAGCTCACCCGGCTCGAGCTCGAGGGCCAGCCGCGAGGGCGGTCCCCACACGACCACGCCCGTGTTCGTGACGTCCGCGGGACGCTGGTAGGTCAGCGTCGAGGTGCCGAGCACGCTCGTCGGGTCGGGCACGAGGAAGGCGGCGCTCACGCCGCGCAGCTCGTCCACGATGCGCGTCAGCGCGCGGCGGGCCTGGGTCTCGGCGCGCTCGTTGACGAGCATCGAGCCGGTGTGCTCCTGACTGCGGAGCTGGAACAGCCCCACCGAACCCAGGACGAGGGTCAGGATCGCCGCGCTGACCGTCAGCTCCACGAGCGTGAAGCCCGCTCGACTGCGGGCACGCGGGGCAGCGTAGACCTTCATCGGTAGTTCCCCAGCACCGTGGACAGCTCGACCTGCCCGGCCCCGGCGGCACTGAGCCACTCGACGCGCACGCGCACGGGCAGGATCTCGTAATCGGTGGCGTAGCTCGCGGTGGCGTGGATCACGCCGTCCCCGTTCAGGTCGCGCGGCATCCCCAGAGCCGCATCGACCACGCTCTCGCGTAGCTCGCCCGGAGACCCAGGCGGCGACGGGAAGATCACCCGGCCCACGAAGCCGTCGGCGTCGCCTGGACGCGGCGAGAGCCCGGGGACGGCGAACAGCGCACCCGGCGCCGTGCCCGCCCCGCCCGGGTCGTCGTCGGGGAGGTCGTTGTAGCGGCGGAACGCCTCGGGAAAGGCCTCGGCCTGGATGCGCTCGAGCATGGCACGCGCCGCCTCGGTCGCGCGGCCCGCCTCGCGGGTGCGCATCTGGGCGCGCTCCATGGAGACGAGGGTCTGGGCGAAGCCCAGCACCCCGACGATCAGGATCGTGATGCCGAAGGCCAGCTCGACGAGGGTGAACCCGCGCCGGCCGACCCGCCTCCGCCAGGGAGATCGTTGGTTGCCTGCCATGTTGTCCTGCTCGCGGGGGGGACTGCCGACCGGGCCCGCGTGATTGCGACTTCGTACAAGGGCCCAATCAGTCTTGACCCCAAGCATGTAAAGAGCGTGCTCGCCCGCGCCGGCCCGCCGGGCGGCCCGTGCTCCCCCGGGCGCCATGCCCTACAACGGCGCGCCCCATGCAGACCTTCCTGGACGCGATCCGCGCCGCGCTGGCGCGGGCGACCGGCCTGGCCGAGGCCGACGTCAAGCTCGAGGCTCCGCGCGACCCGTCCCTGGGCGACGTGGCCTTCCCCTGCTTCCAGGCCGCCAGGTCGCTCAAGCAGGCCCCGGCCGCGTTGGCGGCCGAGCTGTCCTCCGCGCTCGCGCGCGATCTGCCCGAGATCCGCGCAGCCGCCGCCGGTCCGTACCTGAACTTCACGATCGAGCGCGGAGCGCTGGCGCGCGAGGTCCTGGGACTCGTGGCGGAGCAGGGTGCGCGCTACGGCGGATCCCAGCAGGGCGCGGGGAAGACGATCGTGATCGACTTCTCGAGCCCGAACATCGCCAAGCCCATGCACGTCGGGCACCTGCGCTCGACGATCCTGGGCGCGGCGCTGGCACGCCTCTTCACGGCGCTGGGGTACCGCGTCGTGGGCATCAACCACGTCGGCGACTGGGGCTCGCAATTCGGCGGGCTCGTCGTCGCGCTGCGCCGCTGGCGGAGCGAGGTCGACCTCGAGCGCGATCCGGTGCGCGGGCTGCTCGAGCTCTACCAGCGCAGCAAGCAGGCCGTGGACGCGGACCCGACCTTCGCCGCCGAGGCGCGCGCGGCCTGGCAGGAGCTCGAGAGCGGGCGCGAGGGCGAGGTGCGCGCCACGTGGCGTTGGGCCACCGAGGCCTCGCTGCGCGGCTTCGAGCGCACCTACGCGCGCCTGGGCATCCGCCACGAGCTCGTGCGCGGCGAGAGCTTCTACGAACCCTTCCTGGAGGGCGCGATCCAGCGCTGCCAGGAGGCCGGGATCGCCGAGGTCTCAGAGGGGGCGCTGGTCGTGCAGCTCGGCGCCGCCGACAAGGGCTTGGCGGAGACGCCCTGTCTCCTGCGTCAATCCGACGGGACGACGCTCTACGCCACGCGCGACCTGGCGGCGCTGTTCCACCGCTACGAGGAGTTCCGCTTCGAGCGCGCGCTGTACGTCGTGGGCGCCGAGCAGAAGCTGCACTTCCGTCAGCTCAAGGCCGTGCTGAAGCGCCTGGGGCTCCCCTGGGAGGCGCGCGTCGAGCACGTGGACTTCGGCCTGCTCCTGGGCCGCGATCGCAAGAAGCTCGCCAGCCGCAAGGGCGAGGTGCTGGTGCTCGACGACCTGCTCGACGAGGTCGTCGAGGCCGCGCTGGCCATCATCCGTGAGAAGAATGCCGGCCTCGCACACCCCGAGTCCGTCGCCGAGGCCGTCGGCATCGGCGCGATCGTGTTCAACGACCTGAAGCGCGAGCGCATCAAGGACGTCCTGTTCGACCGCGAGGAGATCCTGTCCTTCGAGGGCGAGACGGGCCCCTACCTCCAGTACACGCACGCGCGGCTGGCGTCGATCGAGCGCAAGGCGCGCGAGGCCGGCGAGGGCGGCGCCGAGCCGGACTGGTCACGCCTCGCCGACGCCGGTCCGGTGCTGACACGGCTGGGCCGCTACCCGGACGTCGTGCGTGCGGCGGCCGAGCATGCCGAGCCGTCGCTGCTCGCGACCGCGTTGCTCGCCCTTGGACGCGATCTCAATGCGTGGTATGTGCAAGCGCGCGTCCTGGGGCAGGAGCCGGCCGTCACCGCCGCCCGCCTGGCCCTGGTGCGCGCCTCCAAGACTGTGATCGGCAACGGTTTGCGACTGCTCGGCTGCGCGGCTCCCGACGAGATGTAGGGAGCGCTCAAGCCGCGGACGGGTCGCGCCGAAAGACGTCGGGCTCACCCCGCGCTCGGATGCGGAAGCGATTTCCGTCCGTGCGCTCCCCGGTGGACGGCGCAGGAAGACGACGAGCCTCGTGATCCAGAGCTACATCCGCGACGTCCCCGACTTCCCCAAGCCGGGCATTCTGTTCAAGGACATCACGCCGTTGCTCCAGAGCCCGCAGGGGCTGCGGGAGGCGATCGCGAGCCTGGCGGCCAAGGTCGAGCCCCGCAGCTTCGACGTCGTGTGCGGCATCGAGTCGCGCGGCTTCATCTTCGGCACGGCGCTGGCGCACCACCTCGGGAAGGGCTTCGTCCCGATCCGCAAGCCCGGGAAGCTGCCCTGGAAGACGGCTGCGGAGAGCTACGACCTCGAGTACGGCTCGGACCGTCTCGAGATCCACCTCGACGCCTGCCAGCCAGGCCAGGGCGTGCTGCTCGTCGACGACCTGCTCGCCACGGGCGGGACGATGGAGGCCGCCATCAAGCTCGTGCGCCGCATCGGCGGACGGCCCGTCGGCGCGGTCTTCGTGATCGAGCTCGGATTCCTGGAGGGCCGCCACCGTCTGGGCGGCATTCCGGTGCACTCGTTGATGACCACGTGAGGTCGCGCCTCCGCCGACCGCCCCGAGAGAAGGAACGAGCATGAGCCCCAAGAAGTCGTCCGCGGCCAAGAAGAGCGCTCCCGTCCCGCCCCCGGCCGAGCCGCGGCTGAGGCTGGTCGAGGGCGCCAAGCCGAGCCGCGTCCAGCCCCTGGCCGGAGCACCGCGCCGCGCGCAACCCGCCGCGGAGACCCCGCCGGCCGAGCAGACGACGGAGGAGATCTGGGCTCGCTACCACAAGGCGCGCAAGGCCAAGAAGCCCGAAGACATCGAGCGGCTGCGCAACTTGCTCATGGAGCGCCACCAGCCGCTCGTGCGCTACATCGCCGAGCGCCAGCTCCAGACGCTCCCCAAGTCGATCGACATCGACGACCTGATCTCGTGGGGCAACTTCGGCCTGATGGACGCGATCCGTGGGTTCGAGCCCGAGCGGAACATCAAGTTCAAGACCTACTGCACGATGCGCATCCGCGGGTCGATCCTCGACCACCTGCGTTCGCAGGACTGGGTGCCGCGCCTGGTGCGGCTCAAGGCCTCGCGCATCGAGCGCGCCTACCAGAAGCTGACGGGCGAGTACGGGCGCGAGCCCACCCACGCCGAACTCGCGGCGGAGCTCCAGATGGAGCACGACGAGCTGGCGACGGAGATCTCGAGCGCCAACGCCAAGGCCATGTTCTCCCTGTCCGAGAAGTGGGAGGACCGCGAGGACGACAGCTCGGTCGAGAAGGTCGACGTGCTCGAGGACCGGCGCGCGACGGACCCGATCGGCGAACTGAACAAGCGCGACATGATGCACTTCCTGACGCGTTCGCTGACGCACAAGGAGCGCTTCATCATCGAGCAGTACTACCAGGTCGGTCACACGATGCGCGAGATCGGCGAGATGCTGGCCCTGACCGAGAGCCGCGTGTGCCAGATCCACTCGAACGTGATGCTGCGGCTCAAGGACCTGCTCGGGCAGAAGTCCGGCACGCTGCTCCTGTGAGCTGGCGCTCGGGCTCCGACGCGCCCGACAAGCACACACGGCCAGCGCGGCGTCGCCGCGCTGGCCGTGTGCTTGGGTGCCCGGGGCGCGCCCGGCGGATGGCCCGCCGGACGGCCTCAGCCCCGCGAGGTCACGGGGCCCAGACTTGCTGCCAGCCGTTCGACAGGTTGAAGGTCGAGGCGGTGCAGAAGGCGGCCGCGTTGCGGTACCAGATCTGGTACGTGCGCACGTCGCCGGGCGAGGTCGCCCCGCGCACGCTGACCGCCTGGTCGCCGCCGGTGGGGTACTGGGAGGTGCCGAGGATGTTGACCTTGGTGCCCAGCCGGATCACCGAGCCGGCGGCGCAGCGCAGGCCGTCGCCGAAAGCCGCGCCGGCTCCGCCCGACTGCTGCGAGGTGCCCTGGAAGTACAGCGCCGAGCTGTCGGGCATGCCGTTGCCGGTCAGCGCGAAGGTGTCGGCCGCGACGCTGGCCGTGCCAGCCGCCGTGAGCGAAGCGCCCGTGCCGAGCGAGTTCAGGCAGCCCTCGTTGAAGCCGACCGTGCTGTTGTTGCCGCACGGGCAGGCCAATCCCGAGCCATCGCCGAAGCAGAAGGCGTAGGAGGCCGGGCCGGGCGTGCCGGGCACGTCGACCGAGGTCGCGCTCGTGCCGGCGATCTTGAAGTGACCCAACGTCGCGCTGCCGACCACCGGCGGCGCGTCCGCGTCGAAGCGGAAGTTGTAGGTCGTGCCCCAGCGGAGCGCGTTGCCGTTCGGGTTCTGCGCGAAGGTCTGGGCAGTCGTCCAGGTGATCGCGCCGCCGCTCACGACGCCGGCCCAGTCCGTGCCGTCGCGCGTGATGTTGCCCTCGCCGTCACCCGAGTGGTAGGCGACGTCGCGGAAGCCGATGTTCTGGATCGTGGCGCCCACCGGGAGCGGAATCGAGAACGAGCCGATCGAGCGGTCGGCGTTCAGGTTCTGGACCGCGTACTCGTAGCGGTGGAAGCCGTTGTTCAGGTTCGTGGTCTTGTAGCCGACGACCACGAGACCGTCGCCCGGGATCTGGATCTCCTTGAGGGTCACGGTCGGGTCGACGAACTTCCAAGCCTTGAGGGCGTACTCCGTGCGGCGCGTGGTGCCGGTGAACCCGAAGGTCCAGGCCGTGCCCGAGCCCGTGACCGTGACCTCGCGCCAGGACTCGTTGTTGTTCTGGTTGCCGGCCGCGGCATCGTCCGGCGTCACGTAATGGCCGGTGCCGAAGTAGCGCGTCGTGCTGCCCGCGGTGACCTCGAGGTCAGTGATCGCGACCTGGACGCGGCGCGCGACCGAGCCGGACCAGGCCGGGTTCGCCGGCGGGTAGGTGAAGGCGCCCGTGTAGGCGTTGACCTGCCACTTGGGACCGAGGCCGCTCTGCGACCCGTTGCGCGCGGCCGTGTAGGGGTCGGAGCAGCGCACGCCGAGCGCGCTACCGGAAGTCCCTTGGCACTGCGAGCAGCACAGGCCCTCGCTGAGCGCGAAGAAGCCGTGCTTGAGCCAGCCCTGGCCGACCTGCTCGAAGCGGCCGGCGCCGCCCACGACCGAGTAGCGGTAGAGGGTCTGCCCGATGACCGGGTGCTGGTTCGTGTTCGAGATCCAGCTCAGGTTGGCGTTCCCGATGTTGCAGGACGTCGTGCCGATCGCGAGGGCCTCGATGCCGCCCGCCGAGGTGTAGTTGGCGATGCCATTCAGGTCGCCGACGATCACGTCAGGCCCGTTGTTGGTGGCCGCGGGCGTGCATGTCTGCGCCGATGCCGTGTGCGTGAATGCCGCGAGGCCGAGGAAGGCCAGGGCGGCAACGATCCTGCGCTGCCAGTTCTGCGTCATGGTCCGAGGGAGGTCTTTTTTGCTAGGGAACCCGATGGCGGCGACGACGGCGTCGCCCGAGAGAGCCCGCGGCCTTTTTTGCGCCGTGGAAACCTCGAAGATACAGCCATCCCGGAGCTTCGGGGTGAAAGAAGTGTCAGGGCAGGGGCCCGTACCGCAAGCCTACCCCGCCGCACTGCGACCCGGCGGGTCCCGCAGAGCCCGGATCGCGACCTCACGTCCCCGGCGCGGCCCCGCGCCGGTGGCCCGGCGCGCAGAGGGAACTCGCGGCGGCGCAGCGGCACGCGCTCGCGCCCTGTCCGCGGCCGTCAGGGGCGCTGCGCGCGCGGCTCGACGGCCGCGGCGCAGTGCAGCCCACCGGCGCGCCGCTGCGTCTCCCCGCACGTCACCGGCTCGATCCGCACGCCCGGGCCGAAGGCACCCGCCAAGCGCTCGCGCGCCGCGTCGTCGAGCGGGGCGAACAGGCCGCCATAGGCCGGCATCAGGTACCGGCCGGCCACGTGCAGCCCGTTCAGCGCGTTCAGGCTGCGCTCCTCGTCCGAGAACCCGGGCACCGCCACGACCCGCCAGCCCAGGTCGCCGAGCGCGGCGGCCACGCGCATGCGGTCGACCTCGCGCCGTCGGAGCGAGCTCAAGTAGGCGTGCGAGTTCGCGTCGATGCCGAGCTCGTCCGGCCCGGCCGTCCCGATCTTGGCGGCGGCCCACAGGTCGAGCGCCAGGAGGAAGCGGTGCACGTTGCCGACGCCGGAGTCCTCTGGGCCGGCCGCGAAGCGCTGGGCGAAATCCAGCGCGAAGCGGCCGCCGGCGTGCTGGCCGCGCTGGAGCACCGTCCCCACGCGGGCGAAGAACTCCGGATGCCGGTCGAGGTCCACGTCCGCGCGCGCGAGCCGGGCCGACTCGGCGTCGAGCAGCCCGGCGCGCTCGAGCGCCGCGAGGCCGCAGTGGATGACGAGCCGCGCCGCGCCCAGGGAGTCGAGCACGCAGACCACGACCTCGTCCGCCGTCGTGCGCACGCAGACCTCGAGGTCCACGTGGAAGGACACGGCCGGCAGGACCACGCAGGAATCGACGCCGAACTCGGCGCGGAACGCCGCCAGCACCTCGTCGCGCGAGAGACCCAGCGCCCGGTTCCGCGCGACCTCGGCCTCGCCCACGAGCAGGCTGCGGCGGCCGCTCTTCGGATCGCGCACCGCCAGCAGGTTCCCGCCCTGGAACAGGAGCTGCGAGAGCCGCACGTCGCGGCCGGTCGCGGCCAGGCCCTCGAGGGCCAGGTTCTCGGCGGCCACGAAGCGCGAGCCGTCCTCGCCGCGGCTGGCGTAGCGCGGCGCGAGCCACACGACCTCACGGCCGCCGGCGCCCTCCGCAAAGCCAGGCTTGGCCGCATCCTGGGCCCACTGCGCGAGTGGCAGCGGCGACTCGACGAGCGTGATACGCGCCGGCCGCGACGCTGCCAGGGCGCGTGCCTCGCGCTCGACGCCGGCCAGGTGCTTGGACTCGACCCCGGCCACGATCTCGGCCTCGGGCAGGAGCCGCGCGATCCCGCGCAGCACGTCCAGCGCGCCGCCTTCCCCCGGACGCGCGTAGTCCGTGGCGCTGGAGATCTGCAGGCGCACCGCCGCGGCGTGGTGCTCGCCGGTCTCCGTCGCGATCGCGAAGCCCGGGACCGACGGCGCCCAGACGAAGGGCAGGGCGGCGAGCTCCGCGACCAAGGCCGCGTGCCCCACGCCGGCCGCCAGCGCCGCGCGCGCGCGCTCGAGCGCGGCCGCAGCCCCGCCCGCGCAGGCCTCGAGCAGGTCCACGGGGTAGCCGATGCGCGCGAGGCGGCGTGCGGCGTCCTGCGCGTCCGCGGCCGGCGGCTCCAGCGCGGCCAGCGCGTCGACGAGCGTCGCCCGCAGGCCGTTGGGGGCCAGGCGCTCGGCGACCACGCGCGCCGCGCGGACGTCGGCGCCAGCAGGCACGCCGAGCGCCAGCGGCTCGCTGGCGCGCTGCAGGATCGGCGCCAGGAAGCCGCGCCGGCCGGGACGCTCGTCAGGAGCCGCACGCCACAGCTCGAGCCGCGCCGGCTCGAGCGGGGGCCGCACGACGACCACGTCGCCGGAGAGCAGCAAGAGCAGCGCGGCGATCATCCCTTGCGCCGGGCGCGCGCCTTCCAGGCGAAGAAGCCCAGCACGAGCAGGACGCCCAGCGCCAGGAGCGCCAGCACGTCGAGGACGGTGCGGAAGACGCCGCGGCCCGGGGCCTCTTCCGCGGCCGCGGGCGCGCCCGCGGCGGGGGCGTCGACGACGATCCGGAAGCTCTCCTCGAACGAGCGGCGCAGGATGCGGTCCGAGAGCCGGCGCAGCAGATCCTCAGGCAACGCCAGGTCGGCGACCGTGCCGGCGCCCAGCGGCTGGCCCTGGACGTTCGCCATGACCTCCTCGAGCGGGCTGGGCGGCGCTCCCTGGGCAGCGGCCAGGAGCACGAGGCAGCCGGTGAGGAGGTGCGCGGCCATGCGACGCTCCAGTGTGGCGCAGGCGCGGCCGGCTTGCACGCCACGAAGTGGCGCCCGAGCGCGCGCCGCTCTAGAACCCGCACATGGCCGCCGATCCGCAGCCCGCGCGCCTCGTGCGGCACGGCCTCGTGACCTCGACGTCCGAGGTCGCCTTCGCCGAGCTCGCGGCGGGGCGCGCGCGGCACATGGACGTGCACGTCGCGGCCGGCCAGACGCGCGGCCGCGGCCGGCAGGGCCGCGCGTGGGAGAGCCCGCCGCAGGAGGGCCTCTACGCGAGCTTCGTGCTACGGCCCCGCGAGCCGTGGAGCGGCGCCGGCCTGACGATCGCGCTGGGCTTGGCGACGCTGGACGCCGTCCGTGCCCTGGGCCTCGCCCCAGCGGCGCTCGAGTGGCCGAACGACGTCGTGGTCCGCGGCGCGAAGCTGGCGGGCGTGCTGGCCGAGACGCGCGAGTTCGACCCCGAAGATCCGGTCTACGTGGCCGGGATCGGCGTCAACGTGCTGCAGCGCGCGTTCCCACCCGCGCTCGTGGCCCAGCGCGCCGTGACGAGCCTGACACTGGAGGGCATCGACTGCGCCGTGGAAGACGTCCTGCGCGAGCTCGTGGTCGCCGTGCCGCGCCGCACCGCGGCGATCGGGAGCGACCCGGCCGGGCTGGCGCGCGACTTCCTGCGCGCGGCCGGGTTGGACCGGGGAGCCGTGCGCGCGGAGCTCGCGGCCGGCCCCGTCACAGGGGAGCTCGTCGCGTTCGACCTCGACCGGGGTCTCGCGATCCGCGCGGCGGACGGCGCGCGGGTCCAGGCAGCGCTGGAGCACGTGCGCGCGCTGGGCCCCGCCTGAGGCGCGGGCGCGCCCGGGCCCTGGCCGGTAGAGTCTGCGCCCCCATGCCCCCGAGCACGACCCGCCCCGACGGCCGCGCGCCGCACGATCTCCGCCGCGTCACGTTCCAGCGCCGCTTCACGCGCGCGCCGGGGTCGGTCCTGGCGAGCTTCGGTGAGACCCGCGTGCTGTGCACCGCACTGGCGCAGGACGGCGTGCCGCCGTTCCTGCAGGGCCGCTCCAAGGGCTGGCTGACGGCCGAGTACTCGATGCTGCCCTCCTCGACGGACTCGCGCAAGCAGCGCGACCGCGTGGGCTCGACGGACGGTCGCAGCGTCGAGATCCAGCGCCTCGTCGGCCGCGCGCTGCGCGCCGTCGTCGACACGACCGTGTACGGCGAGCGCACCGTGTGGGTCGACTGCGACGTGATCCAGGCCGACGGCGGCACGCGCACCTGCGCGATCACCGGCGCGTGGGTCGCGCTGCACGACCTGTTCACGCGCATGCAGGAGAAGCGGCTGCTGCGCGCCTGGCCCTTGCGCAACCAGCTCGCGGCCGTGTCGGTGGGCGTGTGCGGCGGGGTCCCGGTCGTCGACCTCGACTACGCCGAGGACAGCCAGGCCGAGACGGACATGAACCTCGTCATGACCGGCGATGGCAAGTTCGTCGAGGTGCAGGGCGCAGCCGAGGGCGCGCCCTTCGACCGCGGCGAGCTGGACGCCATGCTCGAGCTGGGAACGGCGGCCTGCGGCCGGCTGTTCGAGCTCCAGCGCGAGGCGCTCGGGCAGGGCTGAGGACCGCCGTGCGGCTGCTCTTGGCCTCGGGCAACGCCAAGAAGCTCGCGGAGCTCTCCCAGGTGCTCCACGGACTCGGCCTCGAGTTCGTCGCGCCCGCGTCCGTGGGCGGCCTGCCCGAGGTCGTCGAGGACCAGCCCACGTTCCGGGGCAACGCGGCCAAGAAGGCCGCGTCCGCCGCCCGGCACGCGGGTCTGTGGTCGCTGGCGGACGACTCGGGGCTCGAGGTGGACGCGCTGGGCGGCGCGCCGGGCGTCCACAGCGCGCGCTTCGCCGGCGCGCACGGCGACGACGCGGCGAACAACGCGCTGCTCTTGGAGCGCCTGCGCGACGTGCCCGAGGAGCTGCGCGGCGCGCGCTTCGTGTGCGCGCTGGCGCTGGCGCGGCCCGACGGCACGGTGGCGCTCGAGATCGAGGGCAGCGCACACGGGACCATCCTGCGCGCGCCGCGCGGCACGCGCGACTTCGGCTACGACCCGCTGTTCCTGTTCACGGAGCCGGGCTTCGCCGCGACGGGCCGCGGCTTCGCCGAGCTCGAGCCGGCCCAGAAGGCGCGCGTGAGCCATCGCGGCCGCGCGCTGCGCGAGCTGGCGCGGCGGCTCGCAGAGCTGCGCGCGGGCTGACAGGGCCCCGCACCCAAGCGACGGGAGCCGGCGAGGACCTCGGCGTCAGGAACGGCGCCTGGGCCGTGCCCGGCCTGGGCCGCGGCGGGCCGGCTGAGCGCCGCTCGAAGCGGGCCGCGCCCGCTTCCGCACCCCGGGTTTCGCGGTCACGGGTCGTGCGGGGCCACCCGCGTGAGCAACGACGAACCGCTTCGGCGCGACGGACCGCCAACTTTCCTCGATCCAGGCTTCGATCAGCTCGAGCGGCACCCGATCGCCGCGCTCGTACTGCGCCGTGACCCAGCCGCTCTTCCCCAGGCCGTAGCCGGTCGGCGCGCACTCCGGCCGGTCGAGCGCCGCCACGCCCGAGCGCGGCAGCTTGACCGCCAAGGTGAGCTGCGCGCCCTGGCGGTGGCCGCGGCCGAAGAACACGAACACTTTCTTGCCGACCTTGGCGACGCGCTCGCCCCACGGGTGGTCCTCCCACGCACCGGGCAGCGCGAGGGCGCGGGCGAGCAGGTGATCGGCGGCGCGGGCGAGGTCCATGGGCTCGGGGGCCTCCGCAGCGTAGCGCGCGCCGGCCGAGCACGGCGCGCAGCGCAGGCTCGGCGTCACTGGCGGCGCGGACGCCAAGCCCGGGGCAGTGCCACGCGCGTCGCAGCACCGAGTCCCGGGTCGCGCCGCCCGAGAAGGGTGCGGCCGCCGCGCGCGGCGGCTAGGATCTTGCGCCCAAATCGCGGGCCACGCCGTGGACACGAAGCACATCCGCAACTTCTGCATCATCGCGCACATCGACCACGGGAAGTCCACCCTGGCCGATCGGATGCTCGAGGTCACCGGCGCCGTCGACAAGCGCGACATGCGCGCACAGCTCCTGGACTCGATGGACCTGGAGCGCGAGCGCGGCATCACGATCAAGGCCTCGGCCGTCACGATCTGGCACAAGAAGGACGGCGTCCGCTACGAGCTGAACCTGATCGACACGCCCGGGCACGTCGATTTCAACTACGAGGTCCAGAAGGCGCTCCAGGCCTGCGAGGGCGCGCTGCTGCTGGTCGACGCCAGCCAGGGCGTCGAGGCGCAGACGGTCGCGAACGCCTACCTGGCCGTCGAGGCCGACCTCACGGTGCTGCCGGTCTTGAACAAGCTGGACCTGCCCCACGCGCGTCCGGAGGTCGTCCAGGAGGAGATCGAGAACTCGATCGGGATCGACGCCGCGGATGCGGCGCGCGTGTCGGCCAAGTCGGGCCTGGGGGTCAACGAGCTCCTCGACCGCATCGTCGACCGCATCCCCGCGCCCAAGGGGGAACCGGACGCCCCGTTGCGCTGCCTGATCTTCGACGCCGTCTACAACGAGTACCGCGGCATCATCGTCTACCTGCGGGTCGTCGACGGCACGATCAAGGAGCGCGACCTGATCCACATGCTCGGGACCGACACGGTCTACGAGGCGATCGAGATCGGCCGCTTCACGCCCACGATGAAGCGCGCGGGCGAGCTCGGGCCCGGCGAGGTCGGCTACTTCATCTCGAACATCAAGAAGCTCGGCGACGTGCGCATCGGCGACACCATGACGCGGCACAAGGGGCCGAAGGTCGCGATGTTGCCCGGCTACCGCCCGCCGATGCACATGGTGTACGCCGACTTCTTCCCGACGAACACCGGCGACTTCGAGAGCCTGCGCGAGGCGCTCGAGACGCTCTCGCTCTCCGACAGCTCGTTCTCGTTCGAGGCCGTGACCAGCGAAGCCCTGGGCTTCGGCTTCCGTTGCGGCTTCCTGGGCCTCCTGCACATGGAGATCGTCCAGGAGCGCCTGGAGCGCGAGCACGACATCGACATGATCCAGACGGCGCCGACCGTCACGTACAAGATCGTGCTGAAGGACGGCAGCGAGGTTGAGATCCACTCCCCCGGCCAACTGCCGAGCCCCGACAAGTACGAGCAGATCCTCGAGCCCTCCGCGCGTGTCACGGTCATGACCCCGGCCGAGTACATCGGCAACGTCATGACGATCGCCAACGACCACCGCGGCACGTACGTGCGCCAGGACCACCTGTCCCCCACGCGCGTGCAGCTCGTCTACGACATCCCGCTGGCCGAGCTGATCTACGACTTCTTCGACAAGCTGAAGAGCTCGACGCGCGGCTACGGCACGCTCAACTACGAGATCTCCGGCTACGCGGAGAGCGAGCTCGTCAAGCTGCGCATCCTCGTGAACGGCAAGGAGGTCGACGCGCTGACGTCGATCGTCCACAAGGATCAGGCCGAGAAGCGCGGCCGTTCCGCCATCAAGAAGATGCGCAAGGAGATCGCGCGCCACCAGTTCGAGATCGCCCTGCAAGCCGCGATCGGCGCGCGGATCATCGCGCGCGAGACGATCTCGGCGCTGCGCAAGGACGTCACGGCCAAGTGCTACGGCGGCGACATCACGCGCAAGCGCAAGCTGCTCGAGAAGCAGAAGGAAGGCAAGCGCCGCATGCGCCAGATCGGCAACGTCGACATCCCGCAGAAGGCCTTCCTGGCCGTCCTGGGCGGGGACGAGGAAGAGGGCTGAGGGAGCGCGGCGTCGGCACGGCGGCTTCCGGCGCGCGCCACGGGTCCAGCTCCATAGGCCGTGCGCGGCGCGGCGGGCTCCGCCGTTCGGATTCCCTGGCGACCGGCGCTGCGTAGGGAACCTGCAGTTGGCGCGATCCGTCTGCTCGACAATGCGCCCAAGTGCACGAGCCACACGCGGCGAACTCGCGCGCGGTTTGCAGAGTGCATGAAGCGGAGAATGCGCAACGCCCGCCGGCGGCGGAGCTAGGACACGGTGTGCAGCCGCAGGCGGCGGTTGCGCATCTTCGTCCCCGAGACCCTCGGAGCGCTTCGATGCGAATCCTGATCACCCTGACCTCTGCGATCGCGCTCGGTGCCTCGGGCTCTGCGCAGAGCCCGCGCCCGGCCCCCAGCGCCCGCGACGCGGGCGTTCTCCATCTCGACACGGGCACGTGGACCCGCCGCGCGGCTGCGCAGGCGACGTTAGGAGCCGACGTGCTCTACGACAACACCTGCCCCACCGGCTACTACATGGGCCTGTCGGTTGACACGTTCGTCGACGAAGGCCGGCTCCCCAGTCCCGGCGCGCCGGCGCCGACGGGCTGCGCGACGAACTACCGCATCGACGGGTTCCGCTTCTCGTATTGCACGGACCAGACCGCGGCGACGATCGGAACGTACACGCACCGCTTCTATCCGAACCACCCGGCCTGCGCGACGATCCTCGGCGTCACACCGGCCGCGACGATCGACCTCGCGAGTCTCCCTGCGAGCCCCGCGCTGGGGCTCGTCACGTGCTGGACGGTCACGATCGACCTGGGCGTCAGCGGGTCGTTTGTCCTCCCGGCCGACGGCGACGGCGTCTACCAGGGCGGGTCGTCCGCCGACCGCTTCGCCTGGGCGATGTCGTCGAGCAGCCCAGCCAGCAGCCTCACGGGGCCTGTGATCGCGGGCAATCCCGCCGTGTGTGCACCGGGTGCCGGCACGACCTTCTCCGGGCTGCCCGGTCCAGGGACAGGGCTCGGGAACAATGACAGCTTCCGCCTTGAGCCGCCACCGCCGACATGGGGTGGCTGCTACTGGCTCGGCGGCGACCCCTTCGGTGGCTTCGAATTGGTGCTCTTCGGCGAGGCCTGTCCTGCGAGCGGCGTGACGGCGCTCGTCGTGTGCGCGGGCGATGGGTCCGGCACGGCCTGCCCCTGCGGCAATACCTCGCCGGCCGGCGCTGGCGATGGCTGCCTGAACTCACTCGGGCGCGGCGGCCGGCTGCGTGCCTTCGGGATCGCGAGCCTCTCGAACGACCAGCTCACGCTGCTCGGCTCGCAGATGCCGGACGCGCCAGGCCTCTACTTCCAAGGAACCAGCGCACAGAGCGCTGGTCAGGGCTCGACGTTCGGCGACGGTCTGCGCTGCGCGAGCGGCACGCTCGTGCGCCTCGGGGTCCAGACCAACGCCGCTGGCGCGAGCCAACACCCCGGGCCGCACGAGCCGCGCATCGCGACCCAGGGTGGCGTCACGGTGCCCGGCACGCGCGTGTACCAAGTCTGGTATCGCAACGTCGCACCGTTCTGCGCCCCGGAAGGGTTCAACCTGACGAACGGCCTGCTCGTCGACTGGGCTCCGTGAGTCGAGCGCGCGCGCCGCGGGCGCGCGCGCCGCCCTCACGACGCCCGAGTGCGGGACCTTCGTACCGACCCCCTCGCACCGAGGAGGCTCCTTGCGTGCGGGTACCAAGGTACCCGTACGCCGTGCGCTCGCGCGCCGTAGCGTCCGTCGAGAAGGACTGACGAACGCCATGGGCCCACGCGCACTCTCATCTCGGCGAGCACGGCTCGTCGTCGCCCTCGGGCTCGTGCTGGTCCTGGTCGGCGCGCTGACGCGCGCGGCCGTCACGCTGCGCAGCGGCGGCCTGACGACCCCGGCCAGCGTGCTGTCGGTCTTCGCCTACGGCAGCGCGCTCGACCTGCTCGTCGCGCTCGTGGTCCTGACGCCCCCGGCAGCGTTCCTGGCCTTCAGGCCCAGCGGTCCCGAGCGGCCCCGCCTGCGCTTCGCGCTGGTCGCGCTGTTCGCCTCCGCGGCGGTCTTCGCGGCGTTCGTCGAGTTCTGCTTCTTCGAGGAGTTCGACGCGCGCTTCAACCACGTCGCGCTCGACTACCTGCTGTTCCCCGGAGAGGTCGCCGGGAACGTGTGGGAGAGCTACCCCGTGCCGCTCTACGTGGCGGCGGCCGCGCTCTTGGGCGTGGGAATCGCGCTGTGCGTCGAGCGGTTCGTGCGTGCCGTGCCCCCGACCGGCGAGGCACGCTCCGAGGCTCGGCTGCGCGCGCGCCTGAAGCCGACCGCGGGCGTGCTGGGCCTGGGCGGCTGCGGCTTGCTGGCCCTGACGCTGATCCCGGCGCGGGACACGGGCGACCGCGAGCGGGACGAGATCGCCTCGAACGGGATCGTCCAGCTCGTGCGCGCGTTCCGCACGGCCAGCCTCGACTACGAGGCCTACTACCGCACGCTGCCGCCCAGGGAGCTCGCGACGCGAGCGCGAGCCGAGGTCGGCTTGCCGGACCTCGACGCGCCGAACAAGACCTTCCGGGCCGTCGAGCGCCGCGCGGCGCCGCTCGACGTCGTGGTCGTGCTCGGCGAGAGCTTCGGCTCCGAGTTCGTGGGCCGACTCGGCGGCCGCCATCCCTGCGCACCGGGGTTCGAGCGTTGGGCGGGCGAGGGCCTGCTGCTCGAGAACCTGATCGCGACCGGCAACCGCACCGTCCGCGGCCTGGAAGGCGTGCTGTGCTCGTTCGTGCCGTTGCCGGGCGACTCGGTC
Source organism: Planctomycetota bacterium (assembly GCA_016795205.1). GTDB lineage: Bacteria > Planctomycetota > UBA1135 > UBA1135 > JAEUHZ01. The sequence goes on from JAEUHZ010000048.1 coordinate 85,034, forward strand.
TGGAAGCGCGACAAGTCGGACGACGTCGCCAGCATCGCGCGCGTGCTCTCCCAACAGGGCTATCGCTCGGAGTTCGTCTACGGTGGCGACGGCGCCTTCGACGGCATGCGCTCCTTCGCGCTGCGCAACGGCTGGAGCGCGTTCCACGAGGATGCGCTCGTCGGTGCCTCGAGCTATCCGGACGAGGCCTTCCGGACGGCCTGGGGCGTCGCGGACGAGCACATCTTCGCCAAGCTCCTCGAACGCCAACAGGCGGCCGCGCGCGAGGGCGTCCGCTTCTTCGGGACGGCGCTGACGGTCAGCAACCACAAGCCGTTCCTGACGCCCGACACGCAGTCCACGGCGCTGCGCGGCGAGAAGCTCGTCCGCGCCGGCTGGCAGGGCGCGATCCTGCTGGCGCTCAGCGTGCTCGCCTGGCGCTACCTCGCGCGGGACGGGCGCCGGGCGCGGATCGCGTCGCTGCTGGCCCTCGTGTGGGTCGGCTTCCTCTCCTGGTCGTGGATCCAGGCGCAACCGCGCGACTCGCGCGAGTCGGCGGTGCGCTACGCCGATCGCGCGCTGGCCGAGTACCTCGACCGCGCGCGCGAGCTGGGGCTGCTCGAGCACACCGTCGTCCTGTTCGTCGGCGACCATGGCGCGCGCGTCTACGGCTCGGAGGAGATCCCGGCCGCGAGCTACCGCATCCCGGCCCTGTTCCTGGCGCCCGACGCGCGCTACCGGGGTGCGACGATCCCGCGACTGTGCTCCCAGGTGGACCTGGCCCCCACGCTGCTCTCCCTGGCGGGGATCGACTACCAAGCCCCGTTCTTTGGCTCGGACCTCTTGGCCCTGCCTCCCGACGGCCCAGGGCGCGCCTGGCTGATCCACAACCGCAACATCGGGCTCCTGACCGACGACCAGCTCATCGTCCTGGGACTGCGCGGGACGAGCGCGCACTACCGCCGCGCCTCGCGGGATTCGGACACGTTCGAGCGCGCGGCCGCCGTGGCGCGCGCCGACGAGGACGTCGCCCGGACGGCGGCGGTGTTCCAGGCCGCCTCGCTGCTCTACGAGCGCGGGCGGTATCGTCTCCCCCATGAGCCCTGACCGCGCGAGCCGGCTCGCCTGGTGGTCGACGCGCGCGCTGCTGCCGCTCGCCGCGCTGGGAGCCGGCGCGGTGCTGCTCGGGCGCGCCCGGTTCGATCGCGCCTCGCTCGAGCCGTTCTTCGACCCGGAGCTGGGCACGTTTCCGCTGCGGCGCAGTTGGTTCTTCGAGAACGTGCTGCACCTGGGTGGCAAGTACGCCGTCGTCTGCGGGGCTCTCGTGCTGGTCGTGCTCGCGCTCGCCTGGTGGCGCGACGCGCGACGAGCCGCGCACGCACGGCGCTTCGCGTACCTGGTGGCGTGCTTCGCTGCCACGGCGGCGATCGCCGGCGCGTGGAAGGAGTTCGCGGGACAGATCACGCCCTGGAACACGCTGGCGTTCGGCGGGCGCGAGGCCTGGCCGGGCGGCGGCCCGGGCGCGACGTTCATGGAGGTCCTGGGCTCGCCTGGCGCGCACGCCGCGGCGGGTTTCGCTTGGATCTCCCTGTACTTCGTGGGCGCCTCGCTCGGCACGCGACACCGCGCGGCCTGGCTGGCCCCGGGAGTGGGGCTCGGGCTGCTCTTCGCGCTGGGCCAGCACGTGCGAGGCGCGCACCCGCCCTCGCACGAGCTGTGGTCGTTGGCGATCGCGTGGGCCGTGGCGTGCGGCTTCGCCGCCCTCTTCCGGCGCCTCGGCTGGCTGGCCTGGAGCGAGGAGCTCTCGGACGCCACGGAGGAGCGCGCCGACCGGTCCCTGCCGTGGCTGATCGGGTCCAGCGTCGCCCTGGGCGGCGTCGCGTTCTTCGCCATCGACCTCGTCACCGAGCGCCTGGAACGCGATTTCAGCGGCGTGCACCGCGCCTTCCAGCTCATCGAGCTGAGCGTGATGACGCTCGGGCTCGGCACCGCCGCCTGGCTGCTCGCCGAACGATTCGCCGCGCTGCGTCTGCGTGCCTCGCAGCGCGTCGACGAGGAGCGGGGCCGCCGCTTCCAGATCCTCGGGCGCATGGCCGCGTCCGTCGCGCACGAGGTGCGCAACCCGCTGCAGACCCTGCGCCTGATCGCCGACGAGCAGCGGCTGGACCTGCCGGAGTTGCGCGTGCACCCGCTGGTGCCCGAGTTCGAGGCGTGCCTCGAGCGCATCGACCGCGCGGTCGACCTCGTCTACCGGCTGGCGCGACCCGAGGGCGGCGACCCCGACCGCGCCGACCTGGCGACCGCGGCGCGCGAGGCCATGGTGGCCTTGTCGCGGATCACCGCCGGACGCGTTTCGTTCGCCTGGGACGCCGAGCCGCCGCCCGCGCCCGTGTCCTCGTCGAAGGCCGCGCTGCGTATCGTGATCGACAACCTCCTGCGCAACGCGGCCGAGGCTTCGCCCGCGGGCGGCTCGGTGCGTCTCCAGCTCGAGCCCCGCGACGGCGAGTGGCGACTCGAGATCCGCAACCGCGGGCGGCTGGGCCTGCGCCCGGACGGCGCGGCAGGCGAACGCGGCCTGGGCCTGGGCGTGCCGATCTCACGCCAGATCGCCGGCAGCGCCGGTGGCTCGATCGAAATCGCCGAGGAACGGGGCGAGGTGGTCTGCACGCTGCGCTGGCCACGCCTAGCGGAGGAGGCGGCGTGACGCGCGGCAGCCTGCTGGTCGTCGACGACGAGGTCACGGGTCGCGAGCTGCTCGCGCGCGGACTCACGCGGGCCGGATGGGAGGTCACGACCGCGGGTGACGGGGCGCAGGCGGCCGCGCTGCTCGACCGCACGTTCGACGCCGTCGTGACCGACCTGGTGATGCCGCGTTCGGACGGGCTCGCGCTGCTCGCGGAGCTGAATCGCCGCAACTACCCGGCACTGCGCGTGGTGGTGACGAGCTTCGCCGACAAGGACCGCGTGGTGGCGGTGCTGAACCTGGGCGCCGACTACCTGTTGGAGAAGCCGTTCGGGGTCGAGGCGCTCGACGGGGTGCTCCAGCGGCTCCTGCGCGAGCGCGCGGACGGCGGCCGGGACCTGCAGCAGTTCTTTCGCCGCCGCCTCGCGGGCCTGCCGCTCACGCCGCGCGAGCGCGAGATCGTGGAGCTGGTGCTCCAGGGCGACTCGAACAAGCAGATCGCGCGCAAGCTCGGGCTCTCGGAGCAGACCGTCAAGAACACCCTCTCGAACGCCTACGACAGCCTGGGAGTCCAGAGCCGCGGCGAGCTGTTCCACACGGTCTTCCCGATCTAGGCCACGGGGGGCGCGCGGCGCGGACCGGCCGCCGTTAGACTTCGCGCCCCAAAGGCGCCGTGACCGACGCAACGAAGCCCCCCCGCCGCCCATGGCGCGAGAACATCGAGGCCCTGACGATGGCGATCGTCATGGCCGTGATGCTCAAGTACTTCCTCGTCGAGGCGTACAAGATCCCCACCGGCTCGATGCAGCCGACGCTGCTCGGGAACAGCGAGACGGGCATCTTCGACCGCATCCTGGTCGACAAGTTCAGCTACCACTACCGCGATCCCGAGCGCTTCGAGGTCGCGGTCTTCAAGTACCCGCTCGACCGCTCCAAGAGCTTCATCAAGCGCATCGTCGGCATGCCCGGCGAGCACCTCTCGATCCAGAACGGTGACCTCTTCACGCGCGCCGACGAGTCGCAGCCCTGGACGATCCTGCGCCGCAGCGAGAACGTGCAGCGCGCGGTCTGGAAGCGCCTGTTCGAGGGCGACGCGCGCTGCGCGACCTGGCGCACGCTGGACGGCACCCGAGGCTGGACCGTCACGGGTCGCGCCCAGGTGTCGGCGCGCGGCGACGGAGCGGTGCGGCTGCCGAACGACAACGGCTCGGTGCTCGACAACTACCGCGACGGGTACCCGGGCCAGATGGCCGGGAAGCTCGTGCGCGCCCAGCAGAACCCGGGAGTCCATCCCGTGGCCGACTTGCGGCTCACGGGGGAGGTCCGCGCCCTGCCAGGCGCGCGCGCCGTGGTCGTGGAACTGCGCGAGGGTCGGCAGCTCCACCGCTTCGAGCTGCCGGGCCCCGCGGCCGCCCCCGATGCGCGGCCGCGGATCACGTTCCAGGAGACTTCTACCGCCGACGGCGCGGGCGCGGAGGCCGCGGCGCAGGCCGCCTGGCGCCTCTCCGCCGGACGCGCGACGGAGTTCGCCGTGCAGAACGTCGACGATCAACTGCGGCTCGAGATCGACGGGGACGTGGTCGCGACGCTCGAGATCCCCGCCACTCCGAACCAGGCCTCGAGCTTCACGCTGCGCGTCGAGGGCGAGGGCGCCGACTTCGAAGCGCTCGAGACCTGGCGCGACATCTTCTACACGGCCGGCACGAAGGGTCGCGAATTCCGGATCCCGCCCGGGCACTACGTCATGCTCGGCGACAACACGCAGGACTCCAGCGACAGCCGCGAGTGGCTGTTCACGAGCTACCGGTGGGACGGGCCCGGCTCGAACGGCGAGTTCGTGCGCGGCAACTTCTTCCCGCCCAGCCCGCGCGACCCGCTGAACGGCAACCCGATCCAAGTCTCGGGCGATCCCGAGGGTCCGCGCGTCTTCTTCAGGGACGAGTGGGGCGAGCTCCACACTTTCCTCCTGCGCCCCGGCAGCCTGGGCGGACAGGAGGAGGCGCCGTACGTCGCGCGCGAGCTGGTCGTCGGGCGGGCCGTCCTGGTGTTCTGGCCGCTGTGGCCCGCGACCGGCGACTTCGGGATCTGGCGCTTGCGCTTCGTGCGCTGAGCAGGCCGGCAGGCTGCGCCTGGCGCGCCCGGCCCGGCGAACGCCCCCCCCTCGCAGCCTGGCGACGGTAGCCCGAACGGGCTGACCCTGGGCGCTTGTCCACATTGCGCGAGGGCCCGCGCGCGGAGCCCGCGCTCACAGCGTTGCCAACTTCCCAGGAACGGGACCGAGTGGTCCTGTCTAGGGGCCCTGAGCACCGCGTGATTCCGTTGCCCGCAAATCCTTGTGGAATCATGATTTGCGGCTTTGCGCAAACCTGACCTCGCACCCGGCCCAGGCGTGGTCGCGCCCGGATCCCTGCGCGCGAATTGTGCGGGACACTTGACGCCAGCGCCCTCCGGCCCTCTCTCCACGCGTTCTCCACAAGGGGCGAGCCCGCGCAACGAACCCTGCGGGATCCGCCGGCCAGACCACGCGCCAGGGGCCCGGGGACCGGCTGCTAGAGTGCGCCGCATGGTCGTGTTCCGCGCTCCGCGCCGCGGCGAGCTGCTCCTCGAGGCCCGCGGCCTCGTCAAGGCCTACCGCGGGCGGCGGGTCGTCGACGGCGTCCACTACGCCGTCGCGGCGGGCGAGATCGTCGGCTTGCTCGGGCCCAACGGCGCCGGCAAGACCACCAGCTTCCGGATGACGGTGGGGCTCGTGATCCCGGACGCCGGCACGGTGATCCTGAACGGTGCCGACTGCACGCGCCTCCCGATGTACAAGCGCGCGCGCCTGGGGATGGGCTACCTGCCGCAGGAGCCCAGCATCTTCCGGCGCATGAGCGTGCGGGACAACCTGCTGGCGGTGCTCGAGACGATGCCGTTCACGCGTCGCGAGCGCCGGCTGGAGGCCGAACGCCTGCTCGGCGAGCTCGAGCTCACGCGCCTGGCGAAGAACACGGCCGACACGCTCTCGGGTGGCGAGCGACGCCGCCTGGAAATGTGCCGCGCGCTGGCGACACGGCCGACGATCCTGCTGCTCGACGAGCCGTTCGCGGGCGTGGATCCGATCAACGTCCAGGAGATCCAGGGGCTCGTGCGCCAGATGCGCGAGAAGGACCTGGGGATCTTGATCACGGACCACAACGTGCGCGAGACGCTGCAACTCACCGACCGCGCCGCGATCATCCACGAGGGCCGCATCTTGCGCGAGGGGACGGCCGCGGAGCTCGTCAGCGACGTGCGCGTCCGCGAGGTCTACCTGGGCCACGGGTTCGACGCGCCCGTCGCCGGCGGTGCGCAGGTCAGCCGCGCCGAGGAGCGCGAGCTGTTCGGCACGGACGATCCCGCGCGGCGCTGACCGGCCGCCAGAGCGGCCGCTAGCTGATGCCGTAGCGCTTCAGCTTGCGGTACATCGTGCTCTTCCCCAGCTTGAGCTTGTGCGCCGCCTCGAGCTTGTTCCCCGCGCATTCGGCGATGGCGCGGAGGAGCGCCAGCTTCTCGTAGAGCTCGAGGCTCACCGGCTCGTTTTGGGGCACGCTCCATCCCGCGCCGAGCGGCTTCGGGGCGGGTTGCAGCTCGTGCCCGGGGAGCCCCGGAACGGAATGCGCGCCAGGACCCGGCTCGGCCCGCCTGGGCGGCCTGGGTATCAGCGCATCGTGCGCGGCGGGGTCCGCGAGGTCGCGGATCACGCGGGGCAGGTCCTCCAGCCCGACGAGCGCCCCGCGGGCCTTGGCGACGGCGCGCTCGAGACAGGACTCCAGCTCGTCGATGTTGCCCGGCCAAGAGTGCGCGCTCAACGCGGCCAGCGCGGCGGGCGTGATCCCGCTCACGCCCCGGCCCGCGCCGAAACGCGACACGCAGGCCTGCGCCAGGGGCTCGACGTCCTCGGGGCGGTCGGCGAGGCGCGGCACGTCGATCGCGTGACGCGCGAGGCGCAGGAGCAGGTCCGAGGAAAACCGTCCGGAGGACACCGCCTCCTCGAGCGGCGCGCTGCTGGTGGCCACGATGCGCGTGCTGATGCGCTCGGCGCGGGACGAGCCGCAGCGCTCGAGCTGGCCTGTCTCCAGGAACCGCGCGAGGCGTGCCTGGAGGGCAGCGGGCAGCTCGGCGACCTCCTCCAGGAGGAGCGTGCCGTCCACGGCCAGATGGAGCAGACCGGGGCGCTCGGGCGAGCGGGCGCCACGTGCCACGCCGAACAGCTCGGCCGCCAGCCGCTCCTCGGCATGCGCGCCGCAGCGCAGCTCGACGAAGGCGCCGGTGGCCGTCCCCGACCAGTGGATCGTGCGCGCGACGCGGCCGCGTCCGCTGCCGCGCTCGCCGCGGATCAGCACCGGATCGTGGTGCGCCGCGGCACGCGCGGCCTCCTCGCGCAGCCGCTCGGCCGCCGCGCTCGTGCCGAGGAGCCCCGCCGGGCGGAAGGCAGCGCGCGCGGCCTCGATGAGCGGCGCGGCCTCGGCGCGTGTCAGCGCCGGCTCGCACACGCGCAGGGCCTCGGCTGCGACACGCCGCCGCGCGAGATCGTGGAACTCGACCACGCGTAGCGGCAGCCCGTCGTCCTGGGCCCGCCCCAGGAGCGGCACGACGACGGCGGTCATGGGTCGCGCCGGTCGGCCGCGCCGCGCGGGAAGGTCGAAGCGCACGCTTTCGCGCGCCTCGACGCGCGCATCGCGCACGTGGGCCTCGAGCCCGCTGGCCGGGATCAGGCTCCCGAGGTGCTGCAACTCGACGCGGCCGCCGAGCAGCTCGCAAGCCCCGCGATCGGCGTGGCGCACGAGACCCTCGGCGTCCACCACGAGGACGCCGTCGGGTCGGCCCGCGGCCAGCTCCCGCAGCGCCGCGAGCTGCTCGGCGGCCAGCGCCGACTCGTGCTCCGGGCCGTTCGACCGGCGCGCGGGTTCGGCCACGCTGCCCGCCGCGCCACCATCCGCGCGCGCCGCGCTGAGGGCCTGGACCATCGCAGCGAGCTCCTCGACCCGTGTGCGGTGGCGGGCCAGGACGCGCAGCGCGTGCTCGAGCGCCGGCAGCTCGGGTCGCGAGACGAACAGGTCACAGCCCGACTCGTAGGCGCGCGCCATCTCTTCCGGCGCTGTCGCGTCGTCGACGTACACGACGACCGGCACGTGGGCCAACTCGGGCGCAGCCTTGATCCGCCGGCACACCTCGCAGCCGTCGACGCCGGTCGTGAGCCGCGCGTCGACCAGCACGGCATCGAACGCGCCGTTGCGCGCCTCGACCAGCCCGCGCGCGCCGTTCTCCGCGACCACGAGCTCGTACCCGGCCTCGGAAAGCCGGCTCCTGAGGATCAGGCGACGGCCCGAGTCCTCGTCGACGACGAGCAAGCGACTCATGGGGAGACTCCTCGAGAGCGACCACGCAGCGGGCGTGCGCGCCGCGACCGATGCTGCGCCCGGGAATGGACGGCGGAGAAGCGCTTGCTCCGCGGCGCGAGCCTACTGCCACCGGCGCGACCTGAGAAGCGCCTCTCCGCCAAGGTTGCGCGCGGCGGAATGCGACCTCGAACGCGCCAGGTCTCCCCGCCCGGGTGCGCAACGACCCCGGGGGCGTGGGGTTGGTGGGCGATGAGGGATTCGAACCCCCGACTTCCTCCTTGTAAGGGAGGCACTCTGCCGCTGAGTCAATCGCCCGGGAGCGTCGCGCGCGCCGAGCCGCTATCCTGCCGCGCCCGCTCCACGCCGGCGAGCCTCGAACTCCCGGCCAGTTCGCCGCCCCCCTCCAGAAGACTCCTCGACTCCTCCTCCATGCGCATCGCCGTCGTCGGAACGGGCTACGTGGGCCTCGTGGCGGGCACCTGCTTCGCCGAAAGCGGGAATTCGGTCGTCTGCGTCGACATCGACCAAGCCAAGATCGAGGGCCTCAAGCGCGGAGTCGTCCCCATCTACGAGCCGGGCCTCGAGGAACTCCTGGCGCGCAACGTCCGGGACGGACGGCTGTCCTTCACGACCAGCTACGCCGAGGGCATCGCCCGGGCGGAGGTCGTGTTCATCGCCGTGGGCACGCCGCCGGGCGAGGACGGCAGCGCAGATCTGAAGTACGTCTTGAGCGCCGCGCGGGAGATCGGCCGGCACATCACGGGCTACGTGGTCATCGTGGACAAGTCGACCGTCCCCGTCGGGACGGCGCAGAAGGTCGCCGCGGCCGCCCGCGAGTTCGCCCAGCACCCCTTCGACGTCGTCAGCAATCCCGAGTTCCTGAAGGAGGGCGCCGCGATCGACGACTTCCTGAAGCCCGACCGCGTCGTGATCGGCGCCGACTCGAAGCGCGCGGCGGAGATCATGGAGGAGCTCTACGCCCCCTTCGTGCGGACCGGCAACCCGATCCTGCAGATGGACATCGCCTCGGCCGAGCTCACGAAGTACGCCGCGAACGCGATGCTCGCGACCCGCATCTCGTTCATGAACGAGATCGCGAACATCTGCCTGCGGGTCGGCGCCAACATCGACAACGTGCGCAAGGGCATCGGCTCCGACGCGCGCATCGGCTCGCGCTTCCTGTTCGCCGGCGTCGGCTACGGCGGGTCGTGCTTCCCGAAGGACGTCCAGGCGATCGTGCGCACGGCCGCCGAGCTGGGCTACGACTTCCAGATCCTCAAGGCCGTCGAGGCCGTGAACGAGCGGCAGAAGCGCCTGCTCGTGGAGCTGGTCCAGCAGCACTTCGGCCCGGACCTGCGCGGCAAGCGCTTCGCGGTGTGGGGTCTGGCGTTCAAGCCCAACACGGACGACATGCGCGAGGCGCCGGCGATCGTCGTGATCGAGGGGCTCCTGGCCGCCGGGGCGCGGGTCACGGCCTACGACCCCGAGGCCATGGACGAGTGCAGGAAGCGTCACCTGGGCGACCGCATCGAGTACGCGGAGGTGCCCATGGCGGCGCTCGACGGCGCGGACGCCCTGGTGCTCGTCACGGAGTGGAACGAGTTCCGTCGCCCGGACTTCGAGGCCGTGAAGAGCGCGCTGAAGACCCCCGTGGTCTTCGACGGTCGCAACATCTACCCGCGCGCCACGCTCGAGCGGCTGGGATTCACCTACTACGGCATCGGTTGCTGACGGCGCCCGCGCACCGTCAGCCGCGACGCTTGGCGACCGCGCGCGCCAGCTCCTCGATCGTGCGCATCGAGGCCAGGGCGGCGCGCACGCGCTCGCCGAGGCGCGACTCCTCCTGGGCGGCGTCCGCCAGCGCCTCCCGGCAACGCGCGAGCACGCCGGCGGAGCCCTCGAGGTCGCCGCGCTCCAGGAGCTCCCCTGCCCAGGCGTCGTGCGCTCGGATCCGGTCGAGGGGATCGTCGCCGTGGTCCGCGACGCGGCTCCAGACGCGGATCGCGTCCGCGGAGCGGCCCAGCTCCGCGAGCACCCGAGCCGAGGCGAGCGCGGCCTCGTCGCGCTGGCCCGGGGAGGCCGCGGCGTCGGCGATCACGGCCTCGTAGGCGCCGAGCGCCTGGGGCCGCCGTCCCGCGCGCCGCTCGAGGTGCCCGAGTTCCAGGGCCGCGCGCACGCGCCAGGGCGTGCCCGCGCCCCGCTCGCGCGCGATCGCGTACTCCGCACGGGCGGTCTCGAGCTCCGCGGCCTGCCGCAGGAGCTCCGCGCGGCGGAACGCGGCCTCCGCGCAGGCCGCGGCGTCGCCGGGGAAATGCTCGCGCACGGCACGGTAGGCCTCCGCGACGCGCAACCGGGCCGCGGCACGACCAGCCTCCGGCGCGCTGCGCAGCGCGCGCCGCAGCAGATCGGCCTGCTCGAGCTGCGCCCGCGCGGACTCGCGCCGCTCGACCCGCTCGACCCGCTCGGGTCGCGCGGCGCGCTCGACCTCGATCCGCGGGTCAGCGCCATCCGTTGCACGCTCGCGGGCGTGTGCCTGGAGGCCCATCGACGCTGAGGTCAGGGCGAGCAGAACCAGCGCGCGGACGAGTTGGATCCTCATGACGTGTCTCCTGGGCGCGATCGCGCCCCGTTCTCAGCTCCGAGCCCGTCCGCGCCCGGGCGCACCGCGCGCCGCCGACCGGTCGGGGTCTCTTGGTGGGCGCCGTCAGCTCCGGCCAGGCCAGGCCGGGGTCGCGCTCCAGGCGCTGGAGCAGCGCGCGCAAGAGGCGCCGACGCGCGCGGTGGACGCGCTGCTTCGGGGCCAGCGACTGCGCGGGCTCGCAGACCTCGCCGGCCCCCGCGCAGCCCGCGGGGTCGAGGTACCAGCCGGCGAGCGCGCCGCGGTCGCCGGCCGGGAGGCCGCCGAGTGCCGCTCCCAGGTGCTTGAAGGCCGAGGCGCGCTCGACGCGCACTCCGGCGAGCTCGATCCAGGTGTCCTCGCGCGTCTCGCCCGGGATCTCCTCGCGGCCCTCGAGGCCGTCGAGCAGCAGATCGTCCCCGACGCCGCGCGGCAGGCGACCCTCGCGGCGACGTCGATCGCGCAGGACGTTCAACGCGATCCTCAGCACCCAGGGCCGCAAGCGGCCCGCGTCGGCCAGGCGGAGGCGGAAGCGCGCCGCGCGCAGCAGGGTTTCCTGGGCCACGTCCTCGATCTCCGCGTCGTCGCGCAGGAAGCGGCCCAGGAAGCCGACGATCTGGGGCCTCAAGTCCGGGAGTCCGGTCCAGCTCGTCGGGGCGATGTCGGTCGTGTGCACGGGTCCCTCGCGTCGCGGAGTTCGCGAGGGAGAGACGCGGGGTCCGCCGTCCACGCCGATTCCACGTCGTTCTCCCGGGACGGCCGCGCCGCGCCGGCGCATGAGGAAGCGGGGACTGGCGCTGCCCGACGGCCGCTGCGAGCCGCCCATTCCCGCGCTCGTCCCCCGGGCGCGACACCCCTCGGTGGTTCGGGCCGCGGCGTGAAATCGCGGCCCAGAGCGCGGCCGCGGACTGCGCTGGGACGCGCGCGCCCCCGGGCGGTCGCGAACGCCTGGAGTCCCTCAGCGCGCGATCAGGTCGCGCGCGAGCTGGGCCGCCCGCGCGTCGCCCGCGAGCTGGGCCACGAGGTCCAGGGCGAACGCGATCGCGGTGCCCGGGCCCTGGCTGGTCGTGACGCGACCGTCGCGCACGACGGGACGGTCCTCGACGAGGTCGACCCCGCGCAGCGTGGCCCGCACCGATGGATACGCCGTGGCGCTACGGCCGGCGAGGATGCCCGCGGCATGGAGCACGGTCGGCGCGGCACAGATCGCCGCGACGCGCCGCTCCGTGGCCTCGAAGCGCCGCACCGCGTCCAAAATGCGCGGGTCGGCTGCCAGGTTCTGCGTGCCGGGTCCGCCGCCCGGGAGGACCAGCACGTCGAAGGCCTCCGGGTCGACGTCGCTCCAGACGGTGTCGGCCAGGAAGGTGATCCCATGCGCGCCACGCACGGGACCCGGCTTCAGGCCGGCGGTCGTGACCTCGAGCTGCGCGCGGCGCAGGACATCGACGATCGCGGCGACCTCGATCTCCTCGAAGCCCTCGGCGAGCGGGACCAGGACCTTGGCGCGTGTGCTCATGCCGGAATCCTCCGCCGCCCCCGGACGGCGCGCAAGGGCGCCGGCCGGAGTAGCCTGGGCCGCATGCGCGCGCTGGCTGCACTCACCGGACTCGTGCTGGCGCTCGCGCCCGCCCAGGACCCCGCGGGCCCGACGCCGGAAGCGGCGGCGCCCGCGCCCTCCGCCGCGATCGACGTCGCGGCGCTGCTCGAACCGATCCGCGCGCGGCACGGGCTGCCGGGCCTCGCTGCCGCGATCGTCGACCGCCAGGGCGCGGCGGCGGTCGGCGCCTGTGGCGTGCGCGAGCGCGGTCGGGAGCAGCCACTCACGTCCGACGACCGCCTGCACCTGGGCTCGTGCACGAAGGCGATGACCGCGACGCTCTGCGCGCGCCTCGTGCGCGCGGGCCAGCTCGCCTGGGACACGCCGATCGGCTCAGCCTTCAGCGACTGGGGCGAGGCCGTCCACGCGGGCTGGCGCGACGCCACGCTGGAGCAGTTGCTCGCGCACCGCGCGGGTGCCCCGCGGGACGTCGAGCCCGAGCTGTGGGCCCGGCTCTGCGCCTCGCAGGACAGCCCGCGGGCCCAGCGCGAGGCGCTCGTGCGCGCGACCCTCGCCGCGCCGCCGGCGCACGCGCCCGGGACGCAGTTCGAGTACTCGAACACCGGGACGACGATCGCCGGGGTCATGGCCGAGCGCGCGGCGGGGGTCGACTTCGAAGCGCTGTTGGCGCGCGAGATCTTCGGCCCGCTGGGCATGGGGCGCGCGGGGTTCGGCCCGCCGGGCACGGCCGGCGCGCACGACGAGCCCGTGGGACATCGGGCCAACGGCCAGCCCGTGGGCCTCGGCAACGGCGCTGACAATCCACCGGCGATCGCGCCGGCGGGACGCGTCCATGCGTCCCTCGGGGATTGGGCCCGGTTCGCCGCGCTGCACCTGCGCGGCCCCACGGCGGGCGGCCTGGGCCTGGAGCCGGCGGACTTCGCGCGCCTGCACGCGCCGCTCGTGGACGACGCCAGCCACTACGCGCTGGGCTGGATCGCGGCCGAACGCTCCTGGGGCGGTCGGGTGATCACGCACGCCGGCTCGAACACGCTGTGGTACTGCGTGGCTTGGCTCGCGCCCGAGCGGGGCTTCGGCGTGCTCGTGGCGACCAACCAGGGCGGCGACGCGGCACGCGCGGCCTGCGACGAGGCCGCCGCCGCGCTGATCGGCGCCTGGACGCGGCGCACCGGGAGCACGAAGTGAGCGCGCGCAGCAGGGTCCTGGTCTCGGCCTGCCTGATCGGCCGCGAGTGCCGCTACGACGGCCACGCCAACACGGATCGGGTGCTGGAGCGCGAGCTCTCCGCCGCTGGCCTCGAGCCGGTCCCCTTCTGCCCCGAGGAGCACGGCGGCCTGGGCACGCCGCGACCGCCGGCCTGGATCGAGCGCGAGTCCGCGGCGGCCGTGCTCGACGGTCGCGACCGCGTCGTGACCGAGGCGGGCGCCGACGTGACGCGCGAGTTCGTGCACGGCGCGCAGGGCGCCCTGGACGCCTGCCGCGCGCACGGCATCGTCCGCGCCTTCCTCAAGGCGCGCTCGCCCTCGTGCGGCGCGTGTCACACGCACGTCGCGAACCAGCTCGTCGAGGGCCGCGGCGTGACGGCCGAGCTGCTCACGCGGCACGGCATCCAGGTCGAGTCGGTCGAGGGCCGGCGCGCGTGACGGCCTTCAGCCGGGATTCGTGGCCCAGACCTCGAGCCCGGGGCTGAAGGCGCGGTCGTCCAGCTCGAGCAGCGCCACGATCACCCGGGCGATGTCCTCCGAGACGAGCTTGCGCGGGTTCACGGCGGTGCGTGGCGCGCGTCCGGCGTGCGTCCCGAAGTCGTTCTGCACCTCGCTGGGATCGACCTGCATGACGCGCACGTTCGAGCCGCGCAGCTCGGCGCGCCAGCACTCCGTGAGCGCGCTCAGCGCGAACTTCGAGGCGCAGTAGGCCGATCCGCCCGCGAACCCGCGGCGCGCCGCCGTGGAGCCCACGTTGACGATCGTCCCGCGCCGCTCGCGCGTGAAGAGCCGCGCGCAGGCTCGACCGACCAGGAAGGCGCCCAGCGCGTTCGTCTCGAAGGTGCGGCGGAAGTCGGCCGCGCTGGCCTCGACGAGCGGCGCGAACGAGCCGCAGCCGGCGTTGTTCACCAGCGCGTCGAGCCCACCGAGCGCCGCCGCGGCCGCTGCGACCGTGCGCTCGACCTCGTCCTCCTGCGACACGTCGCAGCACAACGGGAGCGCGCCGATCGCGGCCGCCGTCTCGCGCAGGCGCGTCTCCGTCCGGCCGCAGATCGCGACCCGCGCGCCGCGCTCGCCGAGCAGCGCCGCCGTCGCCCGCCCGATGCCCGTCGCCCCACCCGTGACCAACACCCGTGCGCCCTGCGTGTCCATGCGCCTGACGATAGCGAGCCCCTCAGCCCTCCGTGGCCACGTCGACCGGCCGTGCTGCGAGCACGCGCACGATCTCGCCTGGATCGAGGCCCACCAGGAAGCCGCGGCGACCACCGTTCAGGTACACGCGCGCGAGGTCCAGGACCGTCCGCTCCACGTACACCGGCAGCCGCTTCTTCGTTCCGAACGGGCTGGTCCCGCCGACCTGGTAGCCGGTGTGGCGGCTGGCGACCTCGGGTGCGCAGGGTTGCACGCTCTTGGCGCCGATCTGTCGCGCGAGCTTGCGGGTGCTGACCTGGCGGTCGCCGTGCATCAGCACGACGAGCGGCGCGCGCGCCTCGTCCTCCATGACGAGCGTCTTGATCACCAAGTGCTCGTCGACGCCCAGCTCGCGCGCGGAGACCCGCGTCCCGCCGTGCTCCTCGTAGCGATAGGGGTGCTCCGTGTACTGCACCCCGTGCTGGCGCAGCACGCGCTCGGCCGGCGTCGCCATGCAGCCGCGTGCCCTACGGCGCCCAGACGACCTCGAGGCCGTTGGTCAGGTTGAACGTGGCCACCGTGCAGTACGGCGCGGGGTTGCGGTACCAGGCCTGGTAGTAGCGCACGTCGCCGCCCTGCGGCACGGCGCTGGCGACGGACAAGAGCGGCGCACCGGGCACGCCGAAGCCGAACGAGGCGACGCCTGCCGACGCGGTGCTGGTGCCGAGCAACGTGAACGTCCCGCCCACGCAGCGCAGGCCGTCGCCGAAGGTCGAGCCCGCGCCGCCGTTCTGCGGCATGGAGCCCAAGAGGAACATGACCGTCGTGCCGCCGGGCACGTCGCGCGCCACGAGCGCCAACGTGTCGCCGCTCGTGCGCGGCCGGCCCGCGCCGACCAGGCTGGCCGATGCGCCGCCGGAGTGCGGGCAGCCCGCCCCGGCCGGTCCGGCGCCGCACGGACACGGCGTGCCGCTCCCGTCGCCGCTGCAGAACGGCCGCCCGGCCACGCAGGCGCGCAGGAACACGTCGCCCACGCCGTTCAGGTCGGCGAACACCGCGTCGTCGCCGCCGTACCCGAAGGCGACCGCGTCGGCGGCCGCGGTGACGGCGATCGAGAAGACGTCGGCCAGCGGCTGCATGTCGAGCCACGTGAGCGCCAGGAGCTCCGTGGTGCCGGCCGCGCGGTCCCGCCGGAACACGTCGCGCCGCCCGTTCACGTCCACGGCCACCAGGTCCGGAGCCGAGCTGGTGAAGACCGCGAAACGCCCATCGCGCGACACGAGCGGCGGGAAGGCGTCGAAGCCACTCTCCGCGCCGGAATCGTCGACGTTCACGCGCTCGATCGCTCCGTTCAGGCGATCCAGGACGAAGGCGTCGTGCGCGCCGTTCGTGTCGTTCGACACGAGCTGCGGAGCCGAGCTGGAGAAGCCCACGTAGCGCCCGTCGCGCGTCATGGAGCCGACGTCCGTCCAACCGTTCGGCGCCGCGCCGCCCGGCCCGGCGACGAGCAACGCCGTCGTCCCGAGCCAGCGGTCGCGCACGAAGGCGTCCATCGAGCCGTTCGCGTCGTTCGGCACGAGGTTCGAGGCCATGCTCCCGAACAGCACGTAGCGCCCCTCGGGCGTGACGAAGGACAAGAGCGACGACGAGGCCGACATGTCGTCGCCCTCGGCCCCCGAGCTCGCAATGCTCACGCGCTCGATCGTCCCCAGCTCACGATCGACCAGGAAGACGTCGCGCGTGCCGTTCGTGTCCCCCGGGACCAGGTTCGTGGCCCAGCTCGCGAACGTGACCCAGCGCGCTCCCCCCGCGAGCGTCGCGCCGAACGAGGGCCCGTCACCCTCGACGCCGCCCGATCCCAGGCTGACCCGCTCGACCGCGCCCGTCGCGCGGTCCACGACGTACACGTCGAGCGTGGCATTCGTCACGCCCGGCACGAGCGTGGTGGCCGCCGACTGGAAGGCCACGAAGCGGCCATCGTCCGAGAGCGCTGGTCCAGCGCAGGCCGCGTTGCTCTCGACGCCGCCCGGCCCGACGCTCACGCGCTCGAGCGTGCCGAGCAGCAGGTCCCGCACGAACACGTCCGCGACCCCGTTCGCGTCCCCGGGCACCAGGTTCGCGGCCGACGAGACGAACGCCACGTAGCGGCCGTCGGGAGTGATCACCGGCGCGCTCGAGGGCCCGTCGCCCTCGAGGCCCTGCGCGTCGACCGACAGGCGCTCGATGGAGCACACCTGCCCCGCGACCGGCGCGGCGCTGGCGGCGAGGACGGCGAGGAGCGTGCCCGTGCGCACGCCCTCGATCCTACGCCCGGCGCGCCACCACGACGACGTGGAAGCCCAGGAGCGACAGGCCGGGCAGGGCGCACACCACCCGGTCGATCCGCAGGAACGCGCGGGTGATCCAGGCGTTCCCCGGCACGTGCTTCAAGACGCCCAGGTGGTCGGGGAACCCCGCGAAGACGTAGGCCAGGAACCCGTACTTCTTGACGCGCTCGACGCGCAGGCCGGCCTGCTCGCACAGGCCCACGATGCCTCGGCGCGTGAAGCCCTGGTCGCCCTCGTCGAAGTGCGGGCTCTTGCGATACAGCACGAACCGGGCCAGGCGAATCAGCGGGTTGTCGTTGCAGGGTTCGCTCATGACCAGCGCGCCGCCCGCGCGCAGCGTGCGTCGGCAGTTCGAGAGGAAGCCCACGTGGTCGCGCGTGTGGTGCAGGCTGCCCTTGCAGAAGACCACGTCGAACGCGCCGTCCTGGAAGGGCAGCTGCTCGGCGTCGCCGGTCACCAGCCGCGCGCCGGGGACGTACTGTTCGCTGACGAGCAGCATGTCGTGGCTGATGTCCAGCCCGACCGCGCCGGGCAGCCGCTGGCACAGCTCTGCCAGGAAGAAACCCGTGCCGCAGCCGATGTCGAGCACGGCGCGCGAGCCCGGGGGCGCATGCGAGATCATCTCGGCGTGCCAGTCCTCTTGGAACAGCCGCGAGAACTCGAATCCGTAGCGGTAGGCGTAGCGCGGCGCGAGCGCCCGGTGCAGCTCGATCTGCGCCTGTGCGTTGCTGTTCGCCATCGGGGCGGAGAAGTCTAGCGCCCACGTCGCGCGCCTGCGGGGTAGGCTTCGAACGATGCACGCGGGCCGCCTCGAGCTCCTCGCGCGCGCCTGGGCGGCCGCGGGACTGGCCGCCGGCGCGCTGCTGGCACTGGCTTGGATCGACGTCCTGCCGGGCGGGTGGCGGTTGCGCGGGGTCGTCGAGGCTCACGCGGCGCGCGAGGCCCGTGAACGCGTGCAGCACCTGGCCGACCGCTGCCGCACGTTCGCCAGCGCGGACCCCGCGCAGCTGCGCGGTGGCGTGCTGTTCCTGGGCTCCTCCACGATCGAGCGCTGCCCGCTCGCGCAGGTCTTCCCGAGCGCGCGGACCGTGAACCGCGGCGTCGGCGGCGCGCGCGGCGCCGAGCTCGCGGCGCACCTCGACGGCCTGTTGCGCGGCGTGGAGCCGGAGGCGGTCGTGCTGTACGCCGGCGGTCCCGATCGCGTCGCGGCGCCGCTCGACGTGGCCGGCGCGCTGGCCGGAGCCGAGGCGCTGGCGCGCGGCGTTGCGGCGCGCTGCGCAGGCCGGCCGGTCCTGCTCCTGGGCTTGCTGCCGACCACGGCGAGCACGCCCGCGGAGCTGGAGGCGCTGGCGCGCATCGACGCCGGCCTCGGCCGCCTCGCGGACGAGCTGGGGTTCGCGCACGTCTCGCTGCGGGACAGCGACCTCGCCGCAGCCGACGGCCGGCTGCGCGAAGATCTTTCCACGGACGGCCTGCACCTCACCGAGGAGGGCTACGCGATCTTCGCGCGGCGCTTGCGCGCCGCGCCCGAGCCGTTCGCCAGCCTGCTCGGCCCCTGAAGGCCCACGCGGCCGTCGAGCTCGCGAGCTGGAAGGCCCCCGCTGGCGCCGCGCTCGGGCGCTCAGGTGCGTGGATTCCCCGCGGGCCCCTAGTCGCTGGAGTGCGCCGGCCGCACGCGCCGAAGGAAGCGCGACGCCGCGCGCGTCGCAATGCCCCCCGACGGGCGGCACAATCGCGCGGCGACCGAGGGTCCCCGTCCCGTGTTCAAGAGCGTCGGCAGCACCTGGATCCTGAACGTGCTGCAGATCGCGTCCGTGCTGCTCATCTCGCCGTTCGTGATCGCGCGGCTGGGCGACGGACCGAACGGCGTGTGGGTCACGATCGTGTCCCTCACCGGCCTGCTCGGCCTGCTCGTGCTGGGGATCCCCATGGCCTCGGTGCGCTTCGTCGCGGAGGCCGTCGCGCGCGGCGATCGGGCCCGGAAGGACGCGGCGGTCTCCACCTGCCTCGCGATCACCTTGGCGCTGGGCGCCGCGGCGCTCTGCGTCGGAGGCGTCCTGGGCTGGGCGTTCGAGGCGCGCTACCTGCGCGGCGAGCTGGTCGCCGGGCTCGACCCGGCCACGATCTCCGGGGCGCGCGCGGCCTTCGCCGTGGTGGTGCTGCAGGTGGCCCTGGGCTTCGCCATGCGCCTGCCGCACGGCATCCTCGACGCGCACGGGGACTTCGTGGCGCGCAACGCCGTCATGGCGGGCGAGATCGCCTTCCGCTTCGCGGCCACGCTCGCCGTGCTGAGCGTCTCCCCCAGCCTGCCGGCGCTGGCGCTGGTCGTGCTGGCCTCGTCGCTCGTCGAGTTCGCGGCGGCCATGGTCGTGCTCAAGCGCCGGCACCCGGACGTGCGCTTCTCGCTCGCCGCGTACGACCGCACGCTGGTGCGCGGCGTGCTGGCCTTCAGCGTGTGGGCGCTCTTGCTCAACGTGGGTGCCCTGCTGGCGTTTCGCGTCGACGCCTTGGTGATCGGCGCGTTCCTGCCGGCCGAGGCCGCCACGCAGTTCGACGTCGCGAACAAGTTCTTCGAGCCGCTGACCAGCTTGGTGGTGGCCGTTTCGGCGGTCATCCTGCCCCACGCCACGAAGCTCCACGCGCTGGGGGCTGCCTCAGCGTTGCGAGCCGACTTCCTGAAGTGGTCCAAGATCTGCCTCTCGCTGGTGCTGGCCGTGGGCCTGTACCTCTTGGTCCTGGGGCCCGCCTTCCTGGGCGCCTGGGTCGGCCAGCGCTTCGTGGAGCCTTCGGGGCCGGTGCTCCAGGTGCTGATGCTCTCGTTCCTGGTGTGGCTGCCCGTGCGCGGCGTGGCCATCGCCGTGCTGTTCGGCCTGGGCCGGCCGCGCAAGGCCGCGTTGGCCTTCCTCGGGCTGGGCGTCGTGAACCTCGTGGTGAGCGTGCTGCTGGTCGGACCGCTGGGCATCCTGGGCGTGGCCTTGGGCACCGCGGTCCCGAACGTCGTCTTCGCGTTGTACGTGCTGGTCCTCGCCGCGCGCGAGGTCGGCGTGGGGCTCGGCGAGTACGCCGTCTACGTCGCCGGACGCGCGGCGCTCGGGGCGCTGGCGCCCCTGGGCTTCCTGCTCGCCGTGCGACACCTGCTCGATCCACGTGGCATGCCGGCGCTGCTCGGCACGGGTGCGCTGATGCTGGTCGTCTTCGCGGCCGCCTGGATCCTCTTCGTGTACCGCAACGATCCGCTGCTCGACCTGCGGGCGCTCCTGCGGCGCTCGCAGTCCGCGCGAGAGGGGAGCGCGCGTTGAGTCCGCTGGAATGGGCGGCCCTGCTGCTCGCGCTGCTGGTGCTGCTGGCCGTGGCCGAGCTGGCCGCGCGGGCGCTCTTGGTGCGCTGCGGTCGCTACTACGTGTGGGCACCCGGAGCGCGCCTGCGACTCGAGCTCGACCGCACCACGCTGCCCATGCTGGAGCCGGTCGCGCGGCACGCGATCAACTCCGACGGCGAGCGCGGCGACGAGGCGCCGCCCGATGCGGGCACCTTCCGCGTGCTGGTCGCCGGAGGCAGCGCCGCCGAGTGCTACTACCTCGACCAGCACAGCCAGTGGCCGCACGTCCTGCAGGAGGTCCTGTCGCGGCCGGAGAACCTGGCGCGCCTCGGCGCGCGGCGCGTGCACGTGGGGAACGTCGCCCGTTCGCTGGTCACCTGCCGCCACGTCGACCGAATCCTGGAGCAGACGCTCGAGCGCTACGCACGAATCGACGCGATCGTGTTCCTGGTGGGCGCGAGCGACGTCGTGACCTGGATGGAGCAGGGCACCCCCGAACGGATCGACGAGCCGCCCATCCCCCCGGGCCAGGTCTTCGCGCAGCATCCCGAGGGGCCGTTCGGCTGGAGCCCCAGGACGCTGGCGCTGCGGCGCATCGCGTCGGCCGTGAAGCGCCGGCTCCTCAAGCCGGTCGAGGTGCGCGAGCGCGCGGGCAAGCGCCTGGCGGAGGTGCGAGCCATGCGCGCCGCCGCCACCACGATCATCCACACGCCACCCGACCCGCGACCCATGGTCGAGCACTTCGCGAAATGGTTCGAGCGCTGCCTGCGGCGTGCGCAGGCCAAGGCGCCCCTGGTCTTGGCCGTGCGCCAACCGTGGCTCGAGAAGCGCTTCACGCCCGAGGAAGAGCGCTGGCTGTGGAGCTACGCGGTCGGCCGCCCGTACCACCAGACCTGTACGACCTACTTCTCCCACGAGGCCGCCTGGGCCTTGAACCGGGCCACCGACCGGCGCGCCGCCGAGGTCGCCGCGCGCACGGGCGTGGCCCAGCTCGACCTCATGCCGCTCCTGCCGGCCGACTTCGCGACCTGGTACGACGAGCAGCACCACACGCCCGCCGGGTGCCGGCTCGTGGGCGAGGCCATCGCACGCGCGCTGGTGGCAGCCCACGAGCGACGCGGGACGGCGCTGGACGCCGTGCCGTCCGCCGTCCCGTCCGCCTGAAGGCTCGCGCGCGGCGGAGTCGGGTGGGCCGCGAGCCTCACTCCGAGACGCTCGTCGCGAGGCCCAGGAGCGCGTGGGAGAGCAGGCCCAGCGCGACGATGTGGACGAGCTGCACGGCGTGCAAGCCCAGGCCGGTGGCGAGCGCGAGGTCGTGCGGGACGCCCAGGACGCCGAAGCCGAGCGTCCAGCCCAGCTCCAACGTGCCGAAGTTCGCGAAGGCGCTGACCGGGATCAGGCTCGTCAGGATCGCCAGGCTCGAGCCGAACGTGGCCTCCGCCAGCGTGGTCTCGGCTGGGAGGCCCAGCGCGCGCGCCAGCACCGCGCAGAACAGGAAGATCACGAGCCAGATCGGGATCGACGCCAACCCCGCGCGCAGCAGGCGCCCGTCGCCGCCCGACTCGCGCAGGGCGCCGGCCAGCCCCTCGATGCGCAGCGCGGCACCCGCGCCGAGCCGCGTCCGCCCCAAGCCCAGGATCCGCAGGGCGGCGCCGGCGACGCGCGCCAGGAGGTCGCTGCGCGCCGTGAGCCACAGCACCCCGGCGCCCGTGGCCGCGAGCCCGGCGCCGAGCGGCACGAACCAGGGGATCCCTGGAAACGCTCCCGACCCCGCCAGCGCGAAGCACGCGACCGCGAAACCCAGCGCCAGCACCGCCACGTCGAGCAGCCGCGACACGACCAGCGACGCCAGGCCGGCGGCCGCCGGGACGCCGCACGCACGCCGGGCGTAGAGCACGAAGGTCGCCTCGCCGAGCTTGGCCGGCAGCAGGAACGCCGCCATGGTGTGCGCGCCGCACACGGCGAGGAACGGCGCGGGCCGCGGTCGCAGGCCGCCCGGCAGGAGGATCGCGAAACGCCAGGCCCGCAGCAGGTACAGCACGACGTGCAGCCCGAACGCCGGCAGCCACGTCGCGAAGGTCAGGCGGCCGAGGGTCTCCAGCACGGCGCGCGGCTCGAGCCCACTCCACCACAGGACGAGCGCGGTGAGCCCAGCCGCCACGGCGACGGAGACCAGGACGCGAAGGGACGTCTTCATCACGGCCGTCGGGGCGGGATCCGCGGCCAGCGGGGCGCGGCGGACGGGTGTCCGACCCGGCGCTGCCGTCGGGCGCGCCGCTCGTCGCGCGCCGTCACTCGAACTTCACGTGGGTGCCGCCGGAATCCGCGGCCAGCCACTCCAGGATGTCGAACTGGCCTCCGACCGCGATCGTGTTGATCACGACACGGCGGCTGTGGTTCCAGTGGGCGACGTGCTCGCGGATCACGAGCGGCTCGTTGATCACGTCGCCGGAGGGCTCGCCGTCGCTCATGACGAAGATCGTGTCGACCTCGGGGTCGGCGAAGGCCTCCTTGAGCGCGCTGTAGAGGTTCGTCGCGCCGAAGGCCTTGAGCGAGTCCACGTACTTGAGAGCGTCGGCACGCTTCTCGTCGTTGCACGGGACGAGAGCGCCGTCGGTCCAGCGCTCGACGCCCGACGAGAACAGCAGGATGTTGAAGAACGCGCCGGGATCGAGGTTGGAGAGGCACTTCTTGAGCTCCTCGCGCGCCACCTGCATGCGCGACCAGCCGCCCTTGCCCTTGTAGTCGTTCGCCAGGCGCTCGTCCATGGAGCCCGACACGTCGATGACGAAGACCACGCGCCGGCTGACGATCTTGATCCCGAAGAAGTCGGACTTGACGCGCGTCGTCATCCGCAGCCGGTACTCCTCCTCGCCGGAGCGGACCTTCTCCAGGTCGACGTCGGAGAGGAGCTGGAACCTGTCCCGGGCGTTGCCCCACCAATTGGCCCAGGACTTCGCGTCCTCTTGGAACGGCTGGCCGGTGAGGCGCCACAGCGTCTGCGCGAACTCGGACAAGAGCCGCCCCTCCTCGCGCGGCATGCGCGCGACGATGGCCGAGACGGCCTCCTTCGTGCGCATCTTCTCCAGCGACTCCAGCGCCGCGAGCCGCGTCGACCAGTTCAGGTCTTCGAGCGCCTGGGTCATGCGCTCCAGGTGCGTGGGGTCGGACGTACGCCCCAACTGCGTCAAGGCCAGGTTGCGCACCTCGGGATCGGCGCTCTTCGACAAGGTCACCAGCTCGTCGACCCAGGCCCGGTCCCCGACGCGGATCTCGGCGGTGGCCTCCAGCGCCGCGCGCCGCACTTCGCGATCCTTGGATTTCTCGAACAGCTTGGTCAGCACCGGACCCGCTTCGGCCGAGCGGCGCTCGCCCAGGATGCGCGCGGCGCCCGCCACGACCTCCGGCTCCTTGTCCGAGAGCATCTTCAACAGAGCCTTGTCCACGCGTTCATCCTGGATGGATCGAACCGCGTACATCTGGAAGAGCTTCTCATGCGGCTTGCCCTTCCCCAGCTCCTGGATGAGCTCCTTGTTGACCTGCGGATCCTGGAAGTCCGTCAGGATCTGCGCCAGCCCGCGGCGCAGCTCGACCGGCACGTCCACGCGGATCGCGCGCTTGATGAAGTCGGGCGCGGCCTTGGTGCCCTCGATCTTGGCCACGATGCGCGCGGCGACCACGCGGTTCTCGGGGAACTCGCCGTCGTTCTTCACGACCGCCCAGGCCAGCTCGAGCGTCTTCTTCTCGCCGCGCTGGGCCAGCTCCTGCAACGCGCTCTTGCGGATCTTCGCGAAGCCTTCCTTGGTCGCCGCCTCGACCAGCTCCTCGGTCGAGAGCTTGGGCGCGAGCACCTCGAAGGCCGAGAGCCGCATCGAGTTCAGGATGTTGCCGGCGCGCGGCTTGGCCTCCTCGGCGTCCGCTTCGCCCTTCTTGCCGGCCTTCTTGACCTTCGGCTTCGCCTGCTCGTCGGCCTCGGGCTTCTTCGGGCGCCAGATCTCGCGGTACCAGGCGCGATCGGCCTCGGTCGCCAGCGCGATGTGGGCCTGGAGCGCCCGCTCGCGCACCGCGTCCTCGGCCGGCGACTTGACGATCAGCGCCAGCCACGGCTTGCCCGAGACCGCGCACGCGCCCAGCGACTCGACCGCCGCGATCCGCAGCTCGATCTCGGGGCCGGCCGTGGCCTCGTCGGTCAGGCGCTGCATGGCCTTCTGCTCGCACTCCGTGACGCCATCGAAGGCGCGCAGCGCGCGCACCACCTCGCGCTTCATGAAGATCGTCTGGAAACCCTCGTAGGCCGCCAGCAGCGCGTCCAGCGCGCGCGGCGTGCGCAGGGCGGCCAGGTCCTGCAGGACCACTTCCTGCGTGCGGTCCCCGTCCGCGTGGATCTTCGCCACGAGCTCCGCGAGGCGGTCCGAGGTCCCTTGCGCATCCTGCGCCGCCGGCCGACCGGCCCACGCGAGGCCCACGGCGCAGAGCAGGACTGCGAGCGCCAGGGTCGCGGGGCGCAGGGCGGAGCGGAACACGGCGGACAGGGTGGTCATCAACGGATTCAGAGTCGCTCGGGCGGGAACTAGGACGGCGGACGAGCCATGAGATCGGAAACCTCTTCCTCGGCAGTGTCAACTTCCGCCCCGACCGGTCCGATACCTGTGCTCCCGGCCCTGTCCCTGCGCTTCCTGCGGCTCGACCGGCACCCCGTGCCCGCCTACCTGATCCCGAACTCCCCTCGCCCCGACCCCGTGAACCCGGAACCGAGCTCGCTCTCGGGCGATCGCGCGCGCACGCTCCTGCGCCGGCTGCGCGACCTGAACCTGGTCGCCGGCCCCGTGGCGCTGTCGCGCGAGGCCTGCGTCACGATCGCCGGCTGCCTGTCGCTCGACGGCCCGGCCGAGGCCGGCGTGCGCTACCTGCTGCGCTTCGTCGACGGCTCGGAGCGCACGCTGGAGATCGGCTGGAACGGCGCCGGCCTCGTGATGAGCGTGGCCGGCCCGGGCAGCTCGGACCTGCGGACGCTGCGCGTTCCGATCGCCTGCGACCGCGAGGGCCGCGCCTGCGTGCCGGCCATCGGCGCGCGCGTGAAGCCCGACACGACGGACCGACGCGAGCTGGAGCACTTCCTGCGCCGCGTCGTGCGGGCGGTGGCGCGCTAGCAGGACCTGCGTCACGATCGCGCGCCGAGGCCGCGCGTGGAGGATCGACAGCAACTGTTCGGGGCGGTCCTGGGCTCGATCCAGGACGAGCTGGACTGGGAGCGGCTCGGCCGCGCGTACTGCGAAGGCGACGGCAGCTCGTTCTTCGACGACGAGAGCAGGGAACGCTGGCTCGACGCCGGCCTGCTCATCGCGGACGAGCTCGCGCAGCACCTGCCCCGCGGCCGCGGCCGGAGCGCGTACATCGGCGCCGCTCTGGCGGAGATCCCGGTGCTGCTCGTCGAGAGCCTGGTGCTCGGCCGCGAGGTCGTCTGGGTGAACCTGCCGGGTGACGAGATCCAAGAGCTGGAGCGCGTCTTGCGCCTCGTCGGCGAGCGCCGCGGCCTGGAGTTGCCGCTGCCCTCGAACGCCCCGATCGAGAGCCTCCCGCAGCACGTCTTCGACCACGTCTGGCTGGTCAGCGTCCTCACGGATCCGGAGCACTTCCCCGCCCTGCACGACGAACTCTACGAGCGGCACGGGACGGTGCTGGCGACGAATCGGGGAGCGCTGGCCGCCGAGCGCGCTCGGGCCGAACAGTTGGCGGGCGCGGTGCTCGCTCTCGCCGCGGACGGCGCGCTGCTCACGACCTCCGAGGAGGAGCTGGCCGTGCTGCTGCCGCTCGCGCGAGCTCGCGACCGGGTGCTGCGGCCCCTCGATCGCCACCGACGCGGCCCGCGACCCGTGAGTGGGATTGTCGGCGACGTCGTGCGCTTCCTGCGCCTCTGGTCGCGTGACGCACCGCCCGAGGCCTGAGCGGACACGTCAGACTTTGCGCCGTGCACTCGCGCCGTATTCTCTCCCGACCCTCCGAGCCCCACGCCCACGACTCATGTCGCCCCCGATCGCGCCTTCCCGTCGTTCATTCCTGACCGGCTCCGCCGCCGCGCTCGGCGTGCTTGCGCTCCCTGCCTGCGCTGCGTTTGGTGGGAAGCGCACGACGAAGGGTCGCCTGCGACACGCCGCCATCGGCGTCGGCGGCATGGGCGGCGTCGACCTGGAGCGCATCGCCTCGCACCCCGATGTCGACGTCGTGGCGCTGTGCGACGTCGATGCAGCCTACCTCGCCAAGGCCCGCGAGAAGCACCCCAACGCACGCGCGTATCGCGACTGGCGCGAGCTCATGGAGCACGAGGACGACTTCGACAGCGTGCACGTCACGATCCCCGACCACATGCACGCGATCGTCATGCTCGCGGCGCTCGAGCGCGACAAGCACCTCTACGGCCAGAAGCCCCTGACGCGCACCGTCCGCGAGGCGCGCTCCGTCGGAGAGGCCGCCCGCCGCGCGCGCACGGCGACGCAGATGGGAATCCAGAACCGCTCGCAGCCGCGGCTGCGAGCCGCGCACGCGCTGTTCCAGCAGGATCACATCGGCCGCGTCCACACCGTCCACGTCTGGACCGACCGGCCTGCAGGCTGGTGGCCGCAGGGCGTGGAGCGGCCGGAGACCGTGGATCCGGTACCGGAGACGCTCGACTGGGACCTGTGGCTCGGCGTCGCGCCCGCGCGGCCCTACGTCACGGGCAAGTACCACCCGTTCGCGTGGCGCGGCTGGAAGGACTTCGGGTCGGGCGCGCAGGGCGACATGGGCTGTCACCTCATGGATCCGGCCCTGTGGTTCCTGGAGCTCGGCGCGCCGCTCAACGTGCGCTCCGACGGGCCCGTGCCGAACGGCGAGACGTTCCCGCCGTGGTCCGAGGTGCGCTACGAGTTCGCGCCCACGCGCCACACGACACGCGGCCCGCTCGTTCTCCACTGGCACGACGGCGGGAAGCAGCCGCCGCGCGCGCTGCTCGACGACCTCGGCGCGGGCGAGATCGTCGGGAACGGCTGCCTGTTCGTCGGCGAGAAGGGCGCACTGCTCGCCAGCTCCGAGGCGCCACCGCGGCTCTTGGGCGATCCGCGCCTGGCTGCGGTCGCGATCCCCGCGGGCGACGAGGTCGACCACTGGCACCAGTGGGTCGACGCGTGCCTCGGGCGCGGCGAGACGACGGCGCACTTCGAGTACGCGGGGCACCTGACCGAGGTCGTCTTGCTGGGCAACGTCGCGCTCGAGTTGCCGCACGAGGAGCTGGCGTGGGACGCCGAGCGGCTGGCGTTCCCGGCGCGGCCGGAAGCGGATCGGTTCCTCGGGTCGGCGTACCGGGAAGGGTGGGGCTGACGGTCGAGGCCGACGCCCTGGACCGACGTCAGCGGCGGACGAACCAGACCTCGTCCGCGAAGGCCGGCCGCGCGAACGCGGGCGCCTCCGAGGGCGCGAGAGGCGTCGCGTGCTGGATGCGCAGCTCGATCACGATCCAGGGCTCGACGCTGCCGGGCTGATAGCGCGACTCCACGATGGAGAACGGACGCCACGCGGCGCTGTCGACCCGCCGGTAGTCGGAGTACTCGCGGCGGAGTTGCACGTGGCCTTCGAAGTCGCGCAGCACGATCGACGTCGGCTTCGGCGACCCCGAGGCGTCGATGGAGTACGTGGTCGTGCCCAGCGGGAACCCCTGCGCGCTCGCCCAGGGGTAGGACTCCGTCACGGTCACGATCGAGCTGTCCGGCGCGGACTCGACCGCGTGGAGCGTGCCCGTAACGCGCAAGATCCAGAACGGGCGGTAGGCCCAATCCGCGAGCAGCGCCGCGGCGTGGGCTTCGCTCGCGCGCAGGGCGTCGCGGCGCGGCGAGGAGCTGCACCAGACGTTGCCAGTCGAGTTGCCCGTGACGTGGGTGAACAGGCTGGCGCCGTCGAAGACGAGGCGTTCCGAGACGACGGTCGGATCCGCATCCGGACCGGCGGCGCGGTAGGTCTTCGTCAGGTCGAAGCGCTGGTCGGCCAGCACGACGCCCTCGAACCGCCGGCGCTCGACGACCGGCTCGGAGGAGCCGGGGACGGCGTAGCGGTACTCGGCGGTCGCCAGGACATCCCGGAACCCGAACCGCGCCGGCGCGGCCTCCAGCGTCTGGCGCAGGATCGGCGGCAGGCTCGTGAGCTCGGCGGTTTCGAGCGCCACGAGCTCCGCATAGGCCGCGTTGCCCACGGGAGGCGTGAGGAGCGCCCTGGGGTCTCCGATGCGGACTTGGAAGGAGTCCGCGCCCTGCCCCACGACGTCCCCGTCCGCACGCCAGTGGCCAGGAACGGACGAGGTGCAGTTCTTGATCGAGGCCGAGTGGTTGACCTCGACGATCTCGGGGCCCAGCGGCGCGCCGGCCAGCGCCGCGCGGACCTCGGCCCAGGTCGTCGGCGGAGGCGCGGGGAAACCCGGGCACGGGTTGGGGTTCACCCGGGTCTTGACGTGGACCTGGTCCCCGTTCGTCGTGCAGTGGATCCCATTCGCCGTCCCCGAGCACCCGAACGTGTCGCCCGTGCGCACGACCTGGGAGGTGAGGCACTCCGGCGGCGAGGAGACCGTGATCGACTGGCCGGCGATGCTCACGACCACGCTCCACTGGCCGCACTGGACGCTGGTCTGGGACGTTCCCGCGCCGATCAGCAGCGTGCGCGTCAGGTTGTTGCAGGCGCTGGAGGGGGCGGAGGTCTGA
>JAEUHZ010000075.1 GCA_016795205.1 Planctomycetota bacterium
CGCCCGCTGCATCGGCCGCGGATGCGGCCGATGCAGCGGGCGAGATCGGCGGAGCGGAGCCTGACTCCGTACCCCTGACTCCGTACCCTGTGAAGAAGCTCCTCGTCCTTCTCGGCGTCCTGGCGTTCGCAGCCTGGTTCCTGCTTCGCGGTGAGGCCGGTCGTCCCGAGCCCGCCGAGCCGCTCGGCTCCACCGCCGGCCCCGTGGAAGGACGCCGCGCGGGCGGAGAGTCCGAACTCGCTGCGCCCCCCGAGCTCCCGCCCGAGCGCGCGACCTCGGCACCCGAGTCCGCCCCGCTCCTCTCGGACTCGCAGGAGCTCGCCCCGGTCGCGGTCTCCGGCGGCGCGCGGATCCTGGGCCGCCTCGTGCGCGAGGACGGCGCGCCGGCCGCGGACGCGCGGGTCCTCTTGCGCGGGTTCGTCGCGAACGCCGAGCGCGGGCGGATCCACGGGGTCCCACGCGACTGGCAGGACCTCGACGCTCGTGCGGGCCCGGACGGCCGCTTCGAGCTGCGCTGCGCGCCCCCGCAGGCCTTCCAGTTCATGCTCGACACGGAGTACGCGGGACACGCCGCGGCCACTTGGCGCTGGCACGAGATCCTGCCCGACGAGACCAAGGACGTCGGCGAGGTCGTGCTGCGCCCGGCCTGCGCCCTGCGCGCGCGGGTCGTCGACGGCGCGGGCCGCGCGCTCGTGGCCGACTGGACCGTGCACGCCGAGGAGGTCCTCGCGGAGCGCGGTCCCTCCGGCCGGCGTGGCGCGCGTGCCCACGCGCGCCCGGATCCCGCGACGGGCTGGGCGCTGCTCGCAGGGCTGCCGCCGGGACGCGCCACGCTCTCGGCCCAGTCGCGGATCGCGAACTGGATCGACGGTCCGCTCGTCGAGGTCCGCGCGGGAGAGGTCGTCGAGGCCGAGATCCGCTACAGCGGCCCGGACAACTCACGGCGCATCGTGGTCGTGCCCTTCTCGCGGCCCTTCCACCCCTTCCAGCCCGCGGAGGGGGACATCGTGCTCGTCGCCCCCGGCGGCGCGGAGCGGAGCTCGCAGCAGATCGCTGGATCGTCCCAGTCCTACGCCTTCGACGAGCTCGATCCGGGGCTCTACGCCGTCGAGGTGCGCGACCCGCGCTTCCTGCCCTGGCGCCGCGACGGAATCGAGCCGGGCACGAGCGTCGACGCGCGCCTCAAGGGCAGCGCCGCGCTGCAGCTCGAGGTCGTCGACGCGGGGAGCGGCGAGCCCGTGCCGCGCCACGCGGTCGACGTGCGCTTCGACGGCACGAACTGGATGCCGAACCGCTTTCGCCTGCGCGCGCTCGACGCCGAGCCGCCGGTCGGCGGGCTCTACGACGGGATCGTGCCCCACGACCTGACCGTGATCGTCCTGGCCGACGGGTATGCGCCGTGCGAGGTCGCAGTGCCGGCGCTCGCGGCGGGGGAGACGCGCGCGCTCACGGCCCAGCTCGCGCGCGGCACGACGGTCGCGGGCGTCGTGCGCACGCGCGGCACGCTCGCACCCGTGGTCGGTGCCGATGTCGCGTTGCGTCCCGAGACGGGGCGCAGCCTGATCCGCTCGCGCGACGACGAGACCCAGCGCGCGGCACGCACGGGCGCCGACGGCCGCTTCGCGTTCGCGGGCGTGGCCGATGGATCGTTCGTCGTGGAGGCCTCCGTCTCGCCGACGTTGCGCGCGGAGCTCGCCGTGGTCGTGGCTGGGGCGCCCGCAGACCTCACGATCGAGCTCGCGCCCGGCGCCACGCTCGCCGGCCGGGTGCGGGGCCCGGCTGGCGTGAGCCTGGAGGGACTGGCGCTCGCGGTGCAACCCGTGGTCGATCCGGCCGAGCTGCTCGACATGCACTGGCGCGCCGATCGGGCCGCCGTGCCGCTGGCCGCGGACGGTTCCTTCCACACGGGCCTGCTGCCCGCGGGCGAGGTCGACGTGCTCTTGCGCCTGCCCGACGCGCGCAGGCCGAGCGGGCGCAGCGGCTGGTCGAGCACGGGCGGCGGCACGCTCCCGCTCGGGCGCGTGACGCTGACCCCTGGGGCCAACGAGCGGGACTTCGAGCCGAGGGAGGGCTTCCCCGGCCCGCTGCGCCTCGTGGCGCGCCAGAACGGCGCGCCCGCGGCCGGGATCGTCGTCGAGGCCATCGCGCAGGGCACCTGGGGCCAGGGTGCCGTGGTGCTCGACGACGCGGGCCGCGGCACGCTGCCCTGGCTGGCTCCGGGGACCTATCGGCTCCACGCGCGCGTGCCCGAGGAGAGCTGGGTGTTCGAGGACCCGCGCGTGTTCGCCGTCGCGGGTCCCGCCGGCCTCGACGTCGCGCTCGAGATCGAGGTCGCGGACGGCGAGCTGGAGCTCGTCGACGCGGCGAGCGGCCGTCCCGCGGCGCAAGCCTGGGTCGAGGTCGTGCCGGCCGGCGCCACGTTCGGCCTGACACGCGTGCGCGCCGACGACGCGGGCCGGCTCCCGCTGCGACTCGCCCACGGTCGCTACGAGCTGTGGCTCGGCCAGGGCGCGGAGCGACGGCGCGGCCCGGCCTTCGACTGGGGCGCGCGCGGCGCCTCGCCCGCGCGGCTGGCGCTCGATCGTCCCTGAGGACCGCACGGCGCGCGAGCGCCGCGCAGTACGATCCCGGGCGCGATGAACCTCCCGCGTCTCTCCCTGGATCGCGAGTCCCTGCTGCGCCTCGACGCCGCGCTGGCCCAGGAGTGGCTGGAGACGGACGGCCTGGGCGGCGCGGCCAGCTCGACCGTGCTGGGGTGTCCCACGCGGCGCTACCACGCGCTGTTCATGACGCCGCGGCCGGGCAGCGTGAAGCGCTACGTGTGGTTGTCGCGGTTCGAGGACGCCCTCGTCGTCGAGGGCCACGAGCTGCCGCTCTCCATGGCGCGCTACCGTGGCACCTGGACGCCCCATGGCCATCAGGCGCTGGAGTCGTTCGAACTGGCGCCCTTCCCGCGCTGGACCTGGCTCTGGGGTGGCCTCTGGATCGAGCGCGAGGTGCTCGTCCCGCGCGGCGAGTCCTGCGTGCTGGTCCGTTGGCGCGTGCGCGGTGCGGGTGAGAGCGTGACGCTGCGCGCACGGCCGCTGCTCCCGTTCCGCGAGGCCGACGCGCTCTCGATCGAGAACATGGCGCTCGATCCGCGCGTGGAGCCGTTCGAGCTCGGATCCGGCGGCGGCGTGCGCTGCCGGCCGTACGCCGAGCTGCCGCAGATCGCGCTGGCCTCCTCCGATGCCTTCCGCTGGACGAGCGACGGGGTGTGGTACCGCGGCTTGGAGTACCAGGTCGACCTGCTGCGCGGTTACGACGGGCACGAGGATCAGTTCAGCCCGGGGAGCTTCGAGATCCAGCTCGAGGACGGTGCGGACGTCGTGATCCAGGCCAACCTGGGCGCGCCGCTCGCGGACCCACGCGCGCGCTTCGAGCGCGAGGCGCGCCGCCGTGTCGCGGCGCTCGAACACGCGCGGCCCGGCGTCCGCGGCGCGCTGGAGCTCGGCGCCGACGCCTTCCTGCAGCGCACGCCCGCCGGGCGCACGGGCGTCGTCGCCGGCTGGCCCTGGTTCCTGGAGTGGGGCCGCGACACGAACATCGCGCTGCCCGGGCTGCTGGCGGCGCGCGGGCGCAATGCCGAGCTGGGCGATGCGCTGGCGGGACAGCTCCCGTTCCTGCGCGAGGGCCTGTTGCCCAACGTCTTCGCCGCGCTGCCTGCGGACAGCCACT
Source organism: Planctomycetota bacterium (assembly GCA_016795205.1). Lineage (GTDB taxonomy): Bacteria > Planctomycetota > UBA1135 > UBA1135 > JAEUHZ01. The sequence goes on from JAEUHZ010000075.1 coordinate 3,718, forward strand.
ACGGCTCGGTCGACGCCAGCCTGTGGTTCGCGCGCGCCGTGCGCCTCCACGAGCGCGCCGGCGCGGGCACGCGCGAGGTCGCGCGGCGCTTCCTGCCGGCGCTGCTCGAGATCGCGACTTGCTACCGCGACGGCACGGGCCTGGGTGTCCGCGGCGACGACGAGGGGCTGCTCGTCGCGGGCGCGCCCTCGCTGAACGCCACCTGGATGGACGCGCGGATCCTGGGCGTTCCGGTCACGCCGCGCCACGGACAGCCGGTCGAGATCGAGGCCCTGTGGTGCTTCCTGCTCGCCTACGTCGAGCACCTGTGCGAGCACGCCGGACGCGCGGCCGAGGCCCGCGCCTGGCGGGCGCACCGGGAGCGTGCCGAGCGCGCGTTCGTGGCGCGCTTCTGGCTGGCCGACGAGGAGCGCCTGGCCGACGTCTGGCGCCCGGAGGATCCGGACCGCGCGCTGCGGCCCAACCAGGTCATCGCGGCCGCGCTGGAGTGGAGCCCGCTGTCGCGCGCGCAACGCGGTCTGGTGGCGAAGTGCGCGGCGGAGGTGCTGCTCGTCCCGCGCGGCCTGCGCACGCTGGATCCGCGCGACCGCGCCTACGTGGGCCGCTACGCCGGCAACGAGCACGAACGCGACCGCGCCTACCACCAGGGCACGGCCTGGCCCTGGCTGCTCGGGTTCTTCGTCGAGGCTTGGTTGCGTGGCGTGGGCGACGGTCGCGAGGACCGGGCCTACCTGCGCGGGATCCTCGATGGCTTCGAGCCGCACCTCCTGGAGGCCGGGCTGCTCCACGTCTCCGAGGTCTTCGACGGCGATCCGCCGCACGCGCCGGGCGGCTGCTTCGCGCAGGCCTGGAGCACGGGCGAGATCCTGCGCGGGTACGCCCTGCTCGACGCGTGAGCGTCGTCCCGCGCCGCGGCGCAGCGCGGCGCGCGCGCGACTACCGGCAGGCGGCGACGACGCGCCCGTTCAGCGGCTGCGTCGGGCGGTTGTTGCCGTGGACGATCTTCCGGAACGCGTCGATCTGCGCGCGTGAAGCCTGGATCGGCTGCTGGAGCACGAACCACGCGACCTCCTCGGAGCAGGGCGGCGTCGTGAGCGAACCCGAGTAGCGGTAGCTCGCGAGGCTCGCCGGCAGGAGCTTCGACGCGTCGACCGACTCGCCCTCGACGTGCTCGGTGCGGCCGGGCGTCGCGGGCAGGTGCTTCCACAGGCGCGCGAGCTCGGCGTTGTCGGCGCCTTCCTCGATCAGGACCCCGAGAACCGCCAGCTTGCCGGCCGCGTCCTTGTGGACCAGGTGCAGCTCCATCGGGGAGTGGCGCCCCTCGATCGTGTGCTCGCTGGGCGAGTGGAAGTGGAACTGCGCCAGCGACCAGGTGTGTCCGTCCACCATGAGCTTCCCGCCGCCGTGGTAGTCGTCCTCGATCGTGTGCCCGTTGTTCAGGATCTCGAGCGTCGTCGGGCCGTAGGCCACGGAGAACGCCGGTCCGTCCTGCGCCGCGGCCCGCGACGGGAGGATGTCGATCGGCGATTGGCGCTTGCCGGTCCGGGCCAGCGCGTACTCGGGCGCGAGCTCGGCCCAGTGCGCGGGGCCCGTGTCGCCCGCGTACGACCAGCCGGCGGCGTGTGTCGAGCTCCGCGTCGATTGGCAGGCGGCGAGGAGGACGAGCAGGGTGGTCTGCAGTGCGGCGCGATGCATGTCGGGTCTCGTGGGGCAGGCGTCCGGCGATCGGATCGCAGCGGGCGCGGGTCGGGAGATGGTCGGGCAGGATAGAGCTCACGATGCGTGGGCGGCACGCGCGGGCGCTCGGTCCCGCTCGTGGCGGCCGGCCGGCTGGCCCGAGCGCGGGGGACCCACCGTCTCCCCGGGCGCGTTTCCGGCGTCCGTTCCGCGCCCGTACACTGTTCGCCCGCCGTGGCCGAACCGCACACCCCAGAACCCGCTGGACCCGCGATCCCCGGCCGATCCCCGCGGGAGCCGCGGTGAAGGTCCTCATGCTGGGCTGGGAGTTCCCGCCGCACATCTCGGGCGGCCTCGGCACGGCGTGCCACGGGATCGTGCACGCGCTCACCCGCGCCGGGGTCGACGTGCTCTTCGTCGTGCCGCGCGCGCGGGGGGACGAGGACGCGGGCCGGGCGCGGGTCGTCGGGGCGAACCAGATCCCGGTCGATGAGCGCAGGCCCGCTCCACCGCGGCGCGTGCGGACCCTGCGGGCCGAGCTCGTCGAGGAGCCGGGTGGAGGAGCGGGGCCGGGTGGAGGAGCGGGGCCGGGTGAGCCGGAGGCGGGGGTCGCGCGGCCCGCCCGGGGCGGCCCAGGCTCCGAGCACGCACCCGACACCGGTTCCGTGCCGGCCGCGGTCACGCTCCCCGTCGATGACGAGCCCGCCCGGTTCGACACGCGCGCGATCGACAGCCTGCTCTCGCCCTATCTCGACGCGCGTGGTTACCGCGCGCGGCTGCTCGCCCTGGCGCGGGCCGAGCGCGCGGCCGCGCCGCCCTCGGCGCGCATGGTTCGCGCCGGCCGGGATGGCGACTTGGAGTCGATCACTGCCGCAGCGACGGGTGGCGCGGAACGGAACCCCGCGGCTGCGAGCACGAGCCGGCCCGTGATCCCGACCGCGCCCTCCGAACCGGTCGTCGGGGGCGCCGGGGTCGCCCCGCCCGTCCGCCACGCGCTGCGCACCTGGATCGAGGAGTCCGAGGAACCCGTCCCCGACCGCGTCACGACGCGCCTGCTCGAGTTCTCGGGCTCGTACTCGGGCGATCTCTTCGGCGAGGTCGCGCGCTACGCGCTGGCGGTCGAGGCGCTCGCGCGCCGCGAGACCTTCGACGTGATCCACGCGCACGACTGGATGGCGATCCCGGCCGGCGTCGCGGCCAAGCGCGCCAGCGGGAGGAAGCTCGTCGTCCACGTCCACGCCAGCGAGCACGATCGCAGCGGCGACCGGCCCGACGAGCGCGTGCGCGGGATCGAGCAGCTCGGGCTCGACGAGGCCGACCTCGTCGTGTGCGTGAGCCACTACACGGCGGGGGTCCTGAAGCGGCACTACCGGGTCGACCAGGCCAAGCTGCGCGTCGTCCACAACGCGCTGACCCAGCGCGAGCGGCGCGAGCAGGTCCACGTCGAGAAGTCGATCGACGAGCCCATCGTGCTGTTCCTGGGCCGCATCACGGCGCAGAAGGGGCCCGGGTACTTCCTGGAGGCCGCGGCGCGCGTCGCGCGCGTGCGGCCCGATGTCAAGTTCGTCGTGGCGGGCGCCGGCGACCGGCTGGGCGAGACGATCGAGCTGGCCGCGTCCCTGGGCTTGGCGCGCAACGTGCATTTCACGGGCTTCCTCCAGGGCGAGGACGTCGAGAGGATGTACGCGATGGCCGACGTCTACGTGATGCCCTCGGTGTCGGAGCCGTTCGGGATCGCGCCGCTCGAGGCCATGTCGCTCGACGTGCCGGTGATCGTCTCGCGCCAGAGCGGCGTGGCGGAGGTGCTGCGCAGCGCCCTCAAGGTCGACTACTGGGACGTGCAGGGGATCGCCGAGAAGATCCTGGCCGTGCTGGCCTACCCGGACCTCTCGCTCACGCTGCAGGAGGAAGGGCGCGCGGAGGCGCGCGCCCTGCGTTGGGATGCGCCGGCCGAGAAGCTCGGCGCGCTCTACCGGGAGCTCGTGGGGACGGCATGACGGACGTCACCGTCTACTTCCAGGTCCACCAGCCGTTCCGGCTGCGGCGCTACACGTTCTTCGACATCGGCACCAGCGAGGCCTACTTCGACGACGCCGAGAACGAGCGCATCGTGCGCCGCGTGGCCGAGCGCTGCTACCTGCCGATGAACGCGCTGGTGCGCCGCCTGATCGGCGAGCACGCCGGGCGCTTCCGCGTCTCGTACTCGATCTCGGGCACGGCGCTGGAGCAGCTGGAGCGCTGGGCGCCCGAGGCCCTGGCGAGCTTCCAGGAGCTGGCCGCCACGGGCTGCGTCGAGGTCCTGGCCGAGACCTCGCACCACTCGCTGTGCTCGCTGACGGACCTGGACGAGTTCCGCGACCAGGCTCGTGAGCAATCTGCGCGCGTCGAGGCGCTGTTCGGCGTGCGGCCCGTGACGTTCCGCAACACGGAGCTAGTCATCGACGAACGCATCGCCGGGGTCGTGGAGGAGCTGGGCTTCCGCGCGCTCCTGGGCGAGGGCGCCGACCACCTCTTGGGCTGGCGCAGCGCGCACCACGTCTACCGCCCGCGCGGCACGCGGGCGTTGCGGCTCCTGCTGCGCGACTACCCGCGCTCGGACGACATCGCGTTCCGGTTCAGCAACCGCACCTGGGAGGAGTGGCCGCTCTCGGCCGAGCGCTTCGCGCGTTGGGTCCACGCGGCGCCCGCCGACCACGCCGCGGTGAACCTGTTCATGGACTACGAGACCTTCGGCGAGCACCAGTGGGAGGAGACCGGCATCTTCCGCTTCTTCGAGGGACTGCCGCGTGCCGTGCTGGCCGATCCGCGCTTTCGCTTCCGCACGCCCGGCGAGGTCGCGGCCGAGCGCGAGCCCACGGCCGAGGTGGCCATCCCGCGCCCGACTTCTTGGGCCGACGCCGAGCGCGACGTGACCGCCTGGCTCGGCAACCCCATGCAGCGCGCGGCGAACGCGGCCCTGTACGCGCACCTGCCCGCGGTGCGGGCGCTGGCCGCTGCGGGCGAGGTCGGCCCGCGCGAGACCTGGCGCAAGCTGTCCACGTCGGACCACCTCTACTACATGTGCACGAAGTGGTTCTCCGATGGAGACGTGCACAAGTACTTCAGCCCGTATGCCACCCCGCACGATGCGTTCATCGCGTTCATGAACGTGGTCGACGACTTCGGACGCCGCGTCCAGCGCGCGGCGGGCGTCCGGCCCGAGCCCGTGCAGACCGCACCCGTGATCGAGACGACATGACGACGCCCCTCACGCTCTTCGAGGTCAGCTGGGAGATCTGCAACAAGGTCGGCGGCATCCACACCGTCGTGTCGACCAAGGCCAAGTCGCTCGTCGAGCGGCTGGGGGACGACTACGTCGCCGTGGGACCCTGGGTGCTGACGGGGGGGCAGCCTTCCAGCGCCTTCGAGGAGGAGCCGGACGAAGCGTTCTGCGAGCGCTGCCGTCGGATGGGCGTCCCGGTGCGGGTCGGCCGCTGGCGAATCCCCGGTCGCCCACGCACGTTGCTGGTCGAGTTCTCGGGCCTGTACGCCAAGAAGGACGCGATCCTGGCCGAGCTGTGGGACCGCTACCAGGTCGACTCGATCGAAGGCCAGTGGGACTACGTCGAGCCCGTGCTCTTCGGCTGGGCCGCGGGGCAGGTCATCCAGGCCTGGTGCGAGGAGCGCGTCGCGCCGCGCGGGCGGCGCGGCGTGGCGCAGTTCCACGAGTGGATGACCGGCTCGGGCGCGCTGTGGCTCAAGCAGCACGACCCCTCGGTCGGCACGGTGTTCACCACGCACGCGACGATGCTGGGGCGCTCGCTGGCCTCCACCGGCCGGGCCCCGGTGGCCGGACTGGCCGGCCGCCAGCCGGTCGAGGCGGCGCGGGCTCAGGGCGTCGTGGCCAAGCACTCCATGGAGGTCGTGTGCGCGCGTGAGGCCGACGTGTTCACGACGGTCAGCAGCGTCACGGCCGACGAGGCCCAAGCGCTGCTCGGACGCCGCCCGGAGCCGATCCTGCCCAACGGCATCGACCTGGAGGTCGTCGACGAGCTGGCTGGCGGGACAGCGCGCGACGCGGCACGCGCCAAGCTGCTCGACCTGGCGGCGCGCATGCTGGGCCACGACGTCTCCGACGCGCTGCTGGTCGGCACGTCGGGACGCTACGAGTTCCGCAACAAGGGCCTGGACCTGCTGCTCGACGCGCTGGCCGACCTGTCGCGGCGTCCGGGGCGGCGCGTCGTGCTGTTCGCGCTCGTGCCGGCCGGGAACTCCGGCTTGCGCGGCGAGCTGCACGACCGTCTGAACCAGCCCGCGTCCGAGGCGCGCAGCCCGATCGGCGTCGCCACGCACAACCTGTTCGACGTCGAGCACGATCCGATCGCACGCCGCACGCGCGAGCTCGGGCTGGAGAACGCGCCCGGATCGCGCGTGTTCGTGATCCACGTGCCGATCTACCTGGCCGAGGGCGACGGCCTGCTGAACCTGCCGTACGAAGCCGTCCTGCGCGCGCTGGACCTGACCGTCTTCCCCTCCTTCTACGAGCCCTGGGGCTACACGCCGCAAGAGAGCCTGGCGGTCGGCGTGCCGACGATCACCACGGATTGCGCCGGCTTCGGCCGCTGGGCGCGCGACGCGCGCCTGGGCTCGGGCGACGGCGTGGTCGTCATGCCGCGCGAGGCCGCCAACCACAGGGGCGACGAGTCCGCGCTGCCCGCCGAGCTCGCGGGGCTGGTCGAGGCCTTCCTGGCCGAGCCGCGCGAGCGCGGGGCCGACTACGCGGCCTGCCGGGCCAGCGCGCGCCAGACGGCCTGGAGCGGCCTGCTCGCGAACTACGACGCGGCCTTCGAGCTGGCCCGCGCGGCGGCCGAGCTGCGCGCCCCGGCGCCGCGCGCCGCGGCCGCCTTCCAGATGCGCAAGCCGGTCGAGGTCGCCCCGCCCCAGCAAGGCACGCGCGCGCGGCTCACGCCGTTCCGCGTCTCGGCCACGCTGCCCGCGGCGCTGGCCGGGCTCGAGCGCTTGTCGCGCAACCTGTGGTGGAGCTGGGACGCTGAAGCCCCCGAGCTGTTCAGGGAGCTCTCGCCCGCGCGCTGGGCGTCGCACGGCCACAACCCGGTCACGTTCCTGCGTGACGTCTACACCGAGGACCTGGCGCGCCTGGCCGGCGACGAGCGCTACGTGGCGCGCGTGCAGCGCGTGCTGGCGCGCTTCGACGCGCATTTGGCCGAGGCGCCGGGCTCGTTCCCGCATGCGGGGCTGCCGTCCCTCTCCGCCGCGCATCCCGTGGCCTACTTCAGCGCGGAGTTCGGCGTGCACGAGTCGCTGCGCGTCTACAGCGGAGGCTTGGGGATCCTGGCCGGCGACCACCTGAAGTCCGCCAGCGACCTGGGTCTCCCGCTGGTCGGCGTGGGGCTCTACTACCGGATGGGCTACTTCACGCAGGGCCTCACGCCGTCCGGCGAGCAGCTCGCCGTCGACCGCGAGAACGACCCGCGCGACCTGCCGCTCGAGCTCGTGCGCGACGCGCGCGGGACGCCGATCCGGATCGAGCTGCAGTTGCCCAGCTCGACGCTCGTGCTCCAGGCCTGGCGCGCCGAGGTCGGGCGGGTCCCGCTCTACCTGCTCGACGCGAATCTGGCGGAGAACCGCGCCGAGGACCGCGAGATCACGCGGCAACTCTACGGGGGCGATCACGAGACGCGCTTGCGCCAGGAGATCGTGCTGGGCCGCGGCGGCAAGCGTCTGCTCCAGCGGCTCGGCATCCAGCCGGCCTGCTTCCACATCAACGAGGGGCACGCCGCCTTCCTGGTCCTGGAGCGCGTCAGCCGGCTGGTCAAGGAGTTCGGCCTGACCTTCGACGAGGCGCGCGAGTTCGTGCGCGCCACCACGGCCTTCACCACGCACACGCCCGTGCCGGCCGGCCACGACCGCTTCGGCGAGGACGTCATGCGGCGCTACTTCTCGGACGTCTCCGGCTGGCTGGGCCTGCCGTGGGAGCGCTTCTGGGCGCTGGGCTCGAGCGAGGAGGACCGCTCGTCGTTCAACATGACCTACCTGGCGATGAACTTCGCGGGTTTCGTGAACGGCGTCAGCCGCCTGCACGGCGAGGTCAGCCGCGCGCTGCTCAAGCCGTTCTGGCCGCGCTTGCTCACGGCCGAGGTGCCCGTGACCTCGATCACGAACGGCGTGCACCTCGCGAGCTGGACGCACGCCGAGCTGCGCACGCTCCTGGGCGCGGAGGGACGCCTGGTGCGCGGGGCCGACTTCACCCGTGGCGCGTCGCGGCTCCAGGACACGGAGCTCTGGGAGCTGCGTCGGCGCGCCAAGCAGCGTCTCGTCGAGGCCGTGGGCGAGCGCGTGCGCAGCGCGTTCATCGCCCGCTCGGACAGCGCCAAGGTGCTGTCGCGGATGCTCGACGGCTTGGACCCGGAGGCCATGTGGATCGGGTTCGCGCGCCGCTTCGCGCCCTACAAGCGGGCGCAGCTCCTGTTGCGCGACCCCGAGCGCCTGGCGCGCCTGCTCGACCGCCCGGGCCGGCCGGTGCGAATCGTGTTCGCCGGCAAGGCCCACCCCGCGGACAAGCACGGGCAAGAGATCCTCAAGGCCGTCGTCGACGCCACGCGCAGCGAGCGCTTCCTGGGGCGCGTCTTCTTCGTCGAGGACTACGACATCGGCCTCGCGCGCGCGCTCGTGCAGGGCGTCGACGTGTGGCTGAACAACCCCACGCGCCCGCTGGAGGCCAGCGGCACGAGCGGCATGAAGGTCGCCGCGAACGGCGGGCTCAACGTGTCCGTGCAGGACGGCTGGTGGATCGAGGCGCAGGAGCTCGACCCGCGCAACGGCTGGTCGATCGGCGCGGGTCAGGTCTACCCGACGCAGGACCTGCAGGACGACCTCGACGGCGAGATCCTCTACCGGCTGCTCGACGAGTCCGTGATCCCGCTGTGGTTCGAGCGCGAAGGGGGCATCCCGCGCGCCTGGCTGGAGCGCGTGCGCGCCAACCTGGCGACCATCCCGCCCGTGTTCGACACGGCTCGCATGGTGGGCGAGTACCGGGATCGGGCCTACCTCCAACTGGGTTCGGCCTGGCACGCGCTGCGCAAGGGCCGCTTCGCTCCGGCGCGCGCGCGGGCCGAGCGCGCGCTGCGCATCCGCAAGGGCTTCGAGTCCGTGCGCATCGCGGCGGCCCAGATCGCCGACCTGTCCAACCTGCGTCAGGGCCAGCCGATCGACGTGCGCGTGGAGGTCGAGCTCGGGCCGCTGTCGCTCGAAGACGTGGCGGTCGAGTTCGTGCTCGGTCACCGCAACGGCGGCCGCGAGCTCAAGAACGCGACCGCCATCGAGCTCGCTCCGGTGGGCGCGGCCGATGGTCCGGCGCGCGTCTTCGAGGGGCGCCACGTGCCGCAGCGCTCGGGAGCCTACGCCTGGGCCATCCGCGTGCGGGCCCGCGACGGGGAGGTCAACGACCTCTCCACGCGCGACCTCGTGCTGTGGGCCTGATCAGGGCAGCGGGCCGCGCAGCTCGCCTTCGACGAAGACGCCATCCTTGCCGAGCCGGATGTGGCCGCCGGCGGCGGGTGCCGCTCCGTAGTCGATGCCGGCGACCAGCACGCGCCCGTCCTTCACGGCGATCGGCCAGCCGCGCAGGACGAGGCCGACCTGGTTGTCACCCTGGATCGACACCTGCGCGCTCGCGGCGCGCTCGGGCAGGTCCGCGGCGGTCTCGATCCGGAGACCGTTCACCGTGATCGACTGCGCGCCGTCCGGCGCGACCGCGTAGTCCCCGACGGGCGGCGGGATCGGCTTGGGAGTCGGCTGCGACGTGGCCGCCGCCGTCGCGGCTCCAGTCACGGCGGAAGCCGGCGGGGCGGCCGCGGTCGATCCGGTGCTGGCCGTGGGCGTGGGCGAGGGATCACGCCGGCAGCCGACGAGCGGCAGGGCGCACAGGAGCGCCGCGACGAGCGCCCCGTTCCAGGCCCTCTGGCTCACTTGGGTTCCTCGACGGGGACCGGACGGATCTCGACGCTGTGCGAGTGGCCGCCGTCGTGCACCTCGCCGTGCTCGTCGAAGTCCATCCCGTCCAGCTCGTCGATGCCGTCCATCTCCTCGGCGTCGAACTCGAACAGGAACGGCTCCTCGGCCTGGACCTCCTGCTCGGACGCGACGCCGGCCGCGATCAGCGCCAAGGGCAGCGGCCCGACGGCCCCGGCGATGCCGGCCATCTGGACGAGCAGTGAGCGGTCGGCCTGGCCGCGCACGACGAGGTCGTTGCCCTCGATGCGACCGAAGGCGACCGTCGCGCGCGCGCCGCGCACGAAGTCGGCGAAGGCCGGCACGAGACCCGGCGCGGCGCGCTCGGGTCCGCCCTCGCTCGACACGCCGTTCGAGAGCGCCGCTCCCAGCATGACCGCCATGGGGTAGCCGTCGCGCGCGAAGCGCGCCACGTCGAGGAACGTGATCTGCACGTTGCCGTCCACGGGCCCGGGCGCGCCGGCGCGGAAGCCCTCGTGGTCGAGCAGGCTGCTGCGCCCGCTGCGCACCTGATCGAGCGCCGCGCGCACGCCCTGGACCGAGAGGCCCGCGACCAGCCAGCCGTCCTGGATGGCCCACGACGGTTCGATCGGGATCGGCCAGCCGCGCGCGGCGAACGTGGCGATCTCGGTCCCCCGGTGCTGGGAGCGTCGCACGGTGAGGCCCGTGACGCCTTGCTCGGCGGCGTGGTTCTCCAAGAGCGCTTCGAGCCGTCCGAGCCCGGCGCGCAGGCCGGCTTCGTCCTCGACTTCGGCGAAGGCGCTCCACGAGAAGTGTCCGCCGCCGCCGGTCGCGTCCGAGGCGTAGGCGCCGAACGTGCTGCCGAGGTGGTCGAGCAGGTCGGCCTCGAGGTCGACGCCGGTCAGCTCGCGCAGCAGGAACAGAGGATCGACGCCCGCGGCCTCCTCGTCGAGCTCGGCCGCCTTGCGCATCGTCTCGACCAGGCCGCCCGCATCCCAGCGAGCCACGAAGGCCAGCGTCGCGTCGACCGGGATGCGCTTGAGCACGTCGCGCGGGATCGTGCCCTCGGCGAGCACGCCGGTCTGGCGCGCCACCGGCACCCAGCCGATCGTCCGCACCGCCGTGTGGCAGCGGTCCGGCCCGTGGGCGATGGCGCCTTGGATCTGCACGTTGCCGATGCCGAACAGGTCGAGCGCCTGCGTCGCCTCGGGCCCCGCGAACGTCGCGAGCATCTCGCGCATGGCCGCGTAGTCGAGCCGGTAGACGAGCGCCGGGACGGCTCCAGCGGGCAGGTCGAGGCTGCCGTGGTCGCGCTCGGCGGTGGACAGGCCGTTGGCCGCGATGACCAGCGTGTCGGGGCGCCCCGCGCGTGCGACGCCGTGCACGACCTCGAACATCCCGACGTCGAGGCGCGAGAGCCCGAGCGCTTCGTCGATCCCGAGCGACGGCATCTCGAGCCGGTTCAGCATCCGCGCCAGCGCGTCGGCCCGCGCACGCGCTTCCGCGGCGGACGGCGCGCGGAACTCGAGCTGGCCACGCACCGGGAAGTCGGCGTCGGGCGCCTGGACCGCGCCCAACGAGAAGCTGCCCGGACCCAGGAACAGCGTGGCGACGAGCGCCAGGTCCTCGCCGGTGACGGGGCCCTCGGCCGCCAGCTCGGAAAGGCGCGGGCCGAGCTGGCGCAGCGCCTCGCGCACGCCCGCGTCCTTGGGATCGACGAACAGGGCGTCGAGGCCGCCCGACCACGAGTAGAGCACGTCCTCCCCGGCGATGGGCTGGAACGCGCCGGAGCGCGCGGTCGCGGGCCGTGCGGGTGCGCTGGCCCGCTCGGACGTGCCGCCGGCCGCGGGAGCGCTCGCGGCGGAAGCGCCGCCGGGATCGACTGAGGGAGCCGTCGAGGTGCAGGCCGGGGCGAGGAGCAGCGCAGGGAAGAGGAAAGCGGTCTTCATGGTCTGTGAGATCCTAAGGGCTCGCCGGGCGCGGATCACGCCGGGGCGCGATCGACAGGCTGGGGAGCGACCGAGTACGTTGCACACGTCGGACGCCTTTCAGCGGCCCGCGGGAAATCCACGTCCCGCCCGAGGGTCCCGTTCGAACGACCATCGCGAACCCGAGCCACGACCCGCGCGAGCGTCCGAGCCCCGGCCTCTCCGCCGGCCCGCGCTCGGACGAGGAGCGCGATCCGGCCTTCCTCGCGCGCCTCGTGGCGCGCGACCGCGAGGCTCTCGGGCGCTTCTACGAGCTCTTCTTCGAGAGGATCCACGGGTACGTGCGCCGCATGGTGGGGGACGAGACGCTGGCCGAGGACGTCGTGCAGGACGTGTTCCTGCACCTCCAGCGCGCCATCCCGACCTACGACCCGGCCCGCGAGCTCGCGCCGTGGGTCTTCACGATCGCCACGAACAAGGTCCGCGACCTGTGGCGCTCGAAGCGCTTCCAGAGCCTGGCCCGCGGCGCGGCCTTCGACGACGAGGGGGACAGCGCGCCGGAGCCCGCGGACGGGCGCGGCGGGCCGCTCCAGGACCTGGAATCCAGCGAGCTGCGCGCGACGCTGGCCGCGGCGGTCGACGGACTCCCGCCGGGATTGCGCGCGGCCTTCGTGCTGCGCTGGCACGAAGGGCTCGAGTTCGAGGAGATCGGCCGCATCCTGGAGCGCAACGAGGGCGCGGCGCGCAAGCGCTACTCCCGGGCGCTGGCCGAGCTGCGGCGCGCGCTGGAGGCCGCGCCGCGCGCCGGACGGAGGGAGCCGTGAGCGCGCGCGACGAGCACCCCTTGGAACCCGTCGAGCCCGACGCCGCTCTGGCGCGGGCGCTGGCGCACCTGGAACGACCGAGCGCGCGGCCGGAGTTCCGCGCGGCCGTGCGCGCGCGCTTCCTTGCGGCGGAGCCGGGCGTCGGCGCGCAGGGCGGCGGACCCGGAGCGTCCGCCGAGCACGGTGCGCCGGGTCAGGGGGCTCCCACGTCCGTGCCCGATGCGTCGCCCGCGCGGCGCAACCTCGTGTTCCTGGCCGGCGCGCTGGCGGCCGCGGCGGCCATCGTGCTCACGCTGTTCCTGGCCCGCTCGCGCGCGCCGGTGTGGACGGTGCACCCGTCGACGACCGCGAGCGTCGTGCGCATCGACGGCGTCGTGCTCTCGATCGCGGACAGCGCACGGGTCGCGACCGCGCTGCTCGCGGCGCGTGAGCTCGAGGTCGACTCCGGCACGCTGCGGCTCGGCGTGCGCGGCGAAGCCTGGCTCGAGCTCGGCCCGGGCACGCGCCTCTCGCAGATGAAGTTCGCGCCCGCCGGCCCCTACCAGTTGCGCACCGACCGCGGCTCGCTCGCCGTGGCGACGCTCGCGCCGTTCGGCCGGCGCGGGCTGCGCGTCCTGACCGACGACTTCGAGGTCCAGGTCACCGGCACCGTCTTCGGCGTGGACGTCGACGAGACGGGCAGTTGCGTCTGCACCTTGGAGGGCACGGTGCGCTGTGATCCGGCCGGCGCCGAGCCGGCGCGCAGCGTGGAGGCTGGGTCGATGTGCTTCGCCTGGCGCGACCGGCGCGCGGCGCTGTGGGGCGTTGCGCACGCGGAGCACCTCGCGCCGCTGCGTGCGCTGCGGCGCTGAGGATGCGCGGTCCCGGTCTCGCCCGAGAGCCACGGCGCGCTGGGCGGCCGGCGCGCGCGGCCTGGGCGCCTCGCTGAATCGCGCTCGTGCCGCTGACGGCCCGTGTCGCGGACCTCCGCCGTCCCGAGTCACGGCTGCAACGCCCGCGGCTCGCCGAGGCAAGGGGACCCGGGTAGCCTGAAATCAGGCTGGGATCTCGCTCCGGTCGTCTCCCCGGGGGCTCGCGCGAGCCCCGGACCCGGAGCGCGCGCTCTCGGCCGGCCCCTCACTTCCTGGGGGATCGCGTGCAGAAGTCTCTCTCTCTCTCTCTCTCTCTCTCTCTTCTGGCCTCCGCCGCCGTCGCCCAGACGGTCCCGGGACCCCCGCCCGCTCCGGCCCCGATGGTCGAGCTGAAGGCGGCCTACCCCTACGGTGAGCCGTTGGCCGCCACCGTCGTG
>JAEUHZ010000067.1 GCA_016795205.1 Planctomycetota bacterium
GGCCCGTCGCTGCCGAGGGAGTAGCTCAGGGGCCTGCTTCTTCAGCGCGGCTTCGATCATCTGCTCGATCCACGCCTGCTCCGTCGTGCCAGCCTGGGCACAGTGGACCTTCACGGCTCGCTTCGTGGCGGGCGTTACTCGGACGTGGATCTGGGCGGACTTCGCGAGCGTGTCGTCCATCGGGAGTTGGAGCCCTCGGGCAAGGGCTCGCTTGGTGAGAAGTTACCAAGTCGGGGCCGCCGGGTCAGCCCGAAAGGGCGAGGTGGGGCGGCGAGGAACGGCATCCAGGCTGCAGAAGACGGGGGCGTTCGACTGTCCGACGGATTCTGGGCGGACGTGCTGGCTATCCCGACCGTGTGTCCGATGGTGTCGGTGACAGGAGATCGCAAACGCCATGTGGTTGATACTGAGCCGGACCGGGTTCTTGAGCGTAGTCGTGCCCCGAAACCAAAAGAACGGGGAGGTCGAGCACGACCGCCTGATGGTCCGTGCCCGCAAGCGCGAACACCTCGAACTGCTCCGCAGTCAGCACGCGGTGCTCGCGGGCATGCGCATCCTCCGGTCGCCGGATCACGCCGACTACCGATGGCGGGTGCTCGTGCCGCGTAGCGTGTTCGCGGAGGTCATGCGCGAGATCGTAGAGCGACTGGACGTGACGAACGTTAAGTCCGACGCGCACGCTCACGAGGCCGAGACGGGCCGAGACTTCGTGAGCGCGATGCACGCCTGCCACGCGCTGTTCGCTCGGCTCCAGGATCGAACGCCCGACACGCGGGATAGGTAGCGTCGGGCAACGTACCCGGCGAGGATGCGATCCATCGCGGGTTCCAGGACTCCCCCCCTCAGACTTGCGATCTCGACGCCGGTCCCACCCTGACCCGACGTTTGACCGCGTCCCTGGTTTCCAGGGTCGAGAACGAGGCCAGGGTGACTCCGTAGACCGCCGCAAAATCCTCCACCTCGACCAGATCCAACCGTCGCTCCCCCAGCTCGCACTTCGACACGAACGTCTGCGGCTTCCCGAGGGCCTTCGCCACCTGGACCTGGGTCAATCCGGCCTGCTGGCGGGCCTCTCGGAGCTTCTGGAGGAACCGCTGATACCTGGGTGTGTGAACGTTGGGCATTCCCATCTGCGGCGGCAGATGGGCACCGAGCCTGTATCCCGTCCTGGTCTACCCCAACTTCGGGTACAGCCCGAAGGGCTCGACGTCCGATCTCAGAGCTTCCAGTACCCCAGAATCGGGTACGCCTTGATCGGGAGAGCCCACCGTGAATCAGCCAGCCACCAACATCCTCAAGCTCGCGCTCGGCGCGGGACTCTGTGCCGCACTCCTCGGCATCGCCGCCGTCGTTCGCAAGCCGAGTAGTTCGAGCGATCGACCTGCGCCGCCTTCGGCCGCACAACCCACCTCGTCATCGGGAAGGTCAGCCACGACCGGGAACCCTGGTCTCCTCCAATCCGCGACGGCGCAGGGAACCGGGACGGTGTCTCTCGCGGCCAACTCGGGCAGTGCGAGGGCAGCTCGACGGGCCTTCGAGACGTTCCTCCATGAGCAGCAAGCCTCCCTCGCCGACGGCACGATTCGCTTGCTCGGCGAGGCCGACGCGACGAAGTGCTCCGCGGACTTCGTCTTCGTAGCAGAGAAGCAGGGCGGGAGGGGTGTCATCGGGTACGTGATGACGAGTGGCAACATCAACCCGCACACCTTCGAGACGTCATGGTCCGGCTGGGTGCTCAAGTCACGGTTCGTCGACGCGAACGACGACCTGACGAAGCAGGCCAACAGCCTGATCCTCGCCGTCGCGCAGTGCCCGACGGCCGCCTGGATCGTCGTGGGCCAGTAGACAGTTAGGAGAGGGAGTGACCGCCGAGCCCATGCTCCCCGGCGTCAGTGACGATCGCGATCGGCGATGAAGAAGCGACGGACACGCGGGAGGCTGACAAGACGTCACGCGGGACATTTGTTGCCGATCTTCCTAGAGCGTTGCGGGCTGCGGACAAGTTGTCGTGCCGAAGCGCGTTCGCCGCACCAGACCTCGACGCATGCCTCTCGTGCGCACTCGCAGCTACGTGTCCAAGGAGGTCCTCCCACCCCCCTCGCCGAGAGCACCCCGAAGTACGGCTTGACGAGGTGCCTTCGTGACTAATTCGGCCCCAGATCGCGTGGTGCGTGCTCGCCGCCAAGCTGCGCCGTGAGCTGGTCACGAAACGCCTGCATCGCGGTGAAGACGCGCGCCTGCTCCCGACCACGGCGACCGAATGCGCCGTGGTTGCGACGATGACGGGCGAGTTGACGCTTCGGCCCGACGTTCGGTGGTGCGGAGACGGCTACCTGTTGAGCCAGTCCGCGCGACGGCGAGAACACGACCTTGCAGCGCGGAGGTCCGCCCTTCGCACGTTCACTCGGCCGCTCGACCAGCCAGGGCCCGAACTTGCCGAACCCCACGACGTTCACGCAGCGACCGCGAGCGAGTTCGTCGCTCAGCAGCTCGAAGAAGTGCGACGCAATGATCGCGACGGTCGCGGGCGACAGACCGGAGCGAGCAGCCGTTCGCTCCAACACGGCCTGCAGCGGCTGTCCATCTTGCGTTCGTGACTCGAAGGGGATGTGCATTGTCGTAGGCCTCCACATGAATTGTACCCGTTGGCGCGTAGAGTCCCAGGGGCTCCACGCGCCACGGCACAACGCCTCAACCCGTCGCAGTCTCCGGCGACATGCTCGAAAGCTGCTCGACGAGCCGTGCGCGGAGGGACGCCGAGATCAGCGGCGCGTTCCAGATCAACCTGACGAAGTCGGTCTTGCGCATCGAGACACGGATGCTCGCGACGGCTTGCTTCAGTTCGCGGATTCGACGCTCGCCGTAGTTGCCCTTCACGAGCGACCACGCCCACGGCTGCTCGGCCAAGTACATGACGCCGAGTCGGTACACGGGCTTCCATTTCTCCGCACCTTCGACCTGACGCGACGTCAGCGAGCCGAGCTTGCGCGCCTCACGCGCGAGGATCTGCTGCAGCAGGTGGTTCTCAATGCCCAGGCGGAAGATACGGCGGGCTCCGTCCTCACAGGTGACGAGGAACGGCAGGCCACGTTGGTCGATCGGTAGCTCCTTGGACATCCGGTCGAGGGCAACAGCGGATCGGAAGCGGAACTCGAAGCGAATGAGGTTGGCATCATCCATCTCGAACGTCTTCCCCTTCTGTGCCTTGCGCACGACGCTGCGCCCCATCTTCTCCCGGAGGCCGTACAGACACAGCTCGTAGTTCTCGCCGTACATCGAGATGCCGTTCTGTCCGTGCGTCTCCGCGTCGGCTCGGATGTCGGGATGACGGATGAAGCGCGAGTCCTCGATCACCTCGGGGAGCTTCGCCTTGAAGTTCTTGGCGAGATCGAGCCGGGTGACGCGCCAACCGAACGTCGGTCCAGCACGTTGAGCCTGAGCCGTCGTCAGGGGGAAGAGCTTGGACGTGACGGACTCGAACGCCTCGACAGCTTGAGCTTCGGTCACTCGCCCCTGCTTGTCGTTCGTCAGCCCTAGCACCCGAGGGATGCTGACCTCGATGCGGATGCCGTCGTCGTAGATCCACACCCGGAGGTCGTCGCTCTCCCGACGGAACGAGAGCTTGGCCTTGAGCTTCTTCTCCTGTCCGTCGGGGTGCTTCACGCTCCCAGCCTCACGAGTCGTGACGACGAACCCCTGTAGTTTCCTCAGCTGTTCGACGTCCTTCTTGGCGGGAGGAACCTGGACCATCGCACCGATCGTGTCGATGGAACCGATGGGGGTCGGAGGGATGGACGGGAGGGAGGTGTCACGCTTGCGCGGCTGAATGTCGACCGACATCCCCGTGTTACAGGGGCTTGCTTGCGTGACAGGTTGTCCGGGTTCTTCGTCGGACAGTTCCGGGATGGAAAGCCCACTGTTGAGGAGCCATGCGTAGTGCTTCGCCGTGGCTGCCTCGAACGCGGCCTGCTTGTACTCCTTGAGGCTCTGTTTCTTCTTCGGGATGTTCGGTTCACTGGGCACGGTGCCCTCCTTCGATTGGTGACGGGGGGTGCAGACCGAGTCGCGTAGGTGCGTGCTCGATCCACGCACGGCCGGTTCGCGTGATGAGCGAACCGGCCGTGTTTCTCTTGCTGCTCGCGCCCGGTCAGCCGGTAGGGCGAACTCGGGGACGTTCCAGTCAGCGACTCGCATCGCGAAGCGTTCCGGCCGAACGAGGCGGGCGAGGCGCATGTGCTGATCCGCCATCGCGGAGGATTCCGGCTCGCCGCAGAATCTCCTCCGACCGCCGAACACGCTCGGGGTCCGGCCTGGGCTCGAAGCTGGGCAGCCGCGCGCTGGGGTTCAGCTCTCCGATCCAGGCGAGGACGGCGGCGCGGGTCGTGTACCGTGCCCCACCGACGACGACGGTCGCGAGCTTGTTGCCGCGGACGCCGCGCAGGGCCCACCTGTATAGGGTCGCAACATGCACCGGCTTCCCGTTTCCTCGACTCGATGGGAAGAGCCGGGCGGCAGCGCGTAGCGGGATGAGTTCGTCGTCTCCTTGAAACATGATCGGCGGTCCTCCGGGTGAGGTTGATGCTGCTGGACCGGGCACAGCGCCGCAGTCCACCGCCGACAGCTTCAGACACAGGCCGCACGCGTGACGAAGGAACGAGAACCGGCTGCATCAGGCCCTCGCTCTCGATCGCATGGGGGCCGCGACGCGCCCCTTGTTGCGAGTCTTGGGTGCCTCGACGTACGCCCGCCTGCAGACCGCCACATAGGCGGCGAAGTCTGCCTCAGGGATCGCCTTGATCCCCTCGACGATCGGCATGGGCGGGATGCAAACGCCCTCCCATCGCCTGAACGTCGTGTCCGAGATCCCGGCCGCTGCGCAGACCTCGCCTGCGGTGCGGTAGCCACTGCGGCGCACGGTGAACGTGACCGCGTTGAACCGCGCGCGCGGCTTGTGCGGCGGCGGTTGCCAGCCCGAGAGCGCGACGGCCTCGGCCCATGTAGCGGCTGATCTATCCCGCGTCAGCAGGCGCTCCAGGAGCACCCTGCGAACGTTAGGGATAGATGGTCGGGGCGAGAGGATTTGAACCTCCGACCTCTTCCACCCCAAGGAAGCGCGCTAGCCAGGCTGCGCCACGCCCCGACCGAAGGTGGGCGAGGAGTCTACGCGCACGGCGCCGGGGATGTCCACCGGCGCGCTTGTGAGCCGCGCTCCGCGCGCCGAGAATCGGCCCATGGCTCGCCCCCTGCGCCGGCTGTGGAGCGACCGGCCCAAGCCGCGGCGCCGCCACCGGACATGGATGTTCGCCATGACCATGGCGACCCTGGGCTGGGCGGTCGTGTGGATCGACCTGGCCCTGGCGCGGCTCGCGCCGAGCCTGGCCCCCGAGTTGGCCGTCGCGGCCTGGGTCGCCTGCGGGTTCGGCGCCGTGGGGCTCGGCGGCGTGGCGTGGGCCGTGCGCGCCAAGCTCGCATGGCTCGTCGTGCTCAGCGTGCCGGCCTGCGCGAACGCGTCGCTGATCGCGGCGCCCTGGGCGCTGGCCGCGCTGCGCCACGGCGGCTCGACCGCCAGCGGCGGCTGAAGGCCGCTCAGCGCGGCTCGGCCAGCGCGACCATGACCAGACCGGTGATCGCCGCCAGGACGACGATCGCGAGTGCCGTCCACGCCAGCCGACCGTGCGTGCGCCGGGTCTCGGCGCGGAACAGCGTGCGCGCGCCGAACGCGCTGGCGAGGACCAGCGCCAGGGTCGCGACGCGCGCGATGGTCAGGTGGATGGGCGTGATCGCGCCGGCGGAGCCGAGGTCGAGCGTCTCCCCGAGCGCGTAGGCGCACCAGATCGTCACGCCCAGCGCCGCGTAGGCGAGCACGACGGCCGGCACGTGGACGCGGCGCTTCCCACGCGCGCCGCTCCAAGCCACGACGCCGAGGAGCACGAGCGTGACGAGGAAGGAGGCTGCGAAGGCGAAGGCCGGCGTCACTCCGCCGCCTCGGACAGGCCGTCCATCTCGCCGGCCGGCGCGCGCGTCATGAGCTCGAGCACCGCTTCGCGCGGGTCCTTGCCATCGAAGAGCACGGCGTGGACCTGCTCGGCGATCGGCATGCTGACGTCGCCCAGGTCGGACTCGGGGCCGAAGAGCGCCTTGGCGGTCCAGACCCCCTCGGCGACCGTGCGCTTCTTGGCCAGGACGGTCTCGAGCTTCTCGCCGCGACCGATGGCCTCGCCCACCGCTCGGTTGCGCGAATGGCGCGAGCAGCAAGTCGTCACCAGGTCGCCGATGCCGGCCAGCCCGAAGAAGGTCTGCGGCAGGGCGCCGCGCGAGCGGCCGAAGCGCGCCATCTCGACCATCCCGCGCGTCATGAGCGCGGCCTTGGCGTTGTCGCCCAGCTCCAGACCGTCGCTGATTCCGGCGCCGATGGCGATCACGTTCTTGAGCGCCGCCGCCAGCTCCGCGCCGACGGGATCGCGGCTCGTGTAGATGCGGAACGAGCTCGACGAGAACGCGCGCTGGGCCCGCCGCGCCAGGCTGGCGTCCTCGCTGGCGGCGACGATCGAGCAGGGCTTGCCCAGCGCGACCTCCTCTGCGTGGCTGGGGCCGGTCAACACGCAGGTCGGCCGGTCGCCGAGCACCTCGACCAGGATCTGCGACGGCGTGCGGAAGGTCTCGATCTCGATGCCCTTCGTGGCGGAGACGATCGGCACGTGACCGGGCAGGACCTCCTCGAACACGCGCGCGATGCCGCGCAGGTACTGGGTGGGCACGACGCTGACGACGAAGTCCGCGCCTTGCGCGGCGAACAGCGGGTCGGCGGTGATCTCGAGGTCCTTGGGCAGCGGTATCCCCGGCAGGAAGCGCCGGTTCTCGCGCACCTCGCGCAGCTCCTGCGCCTGCTCGGGGAACGCGCTCCACAGCACGACCGGGACGCCGTTCTTGTGCAGGGCCAGGGCCAGCGTGGTGCCCCAGCCGCCGTCGCCGATGACGAGCGCGCGCCTGACGTCGCTCTTCTCAGCCATGTGGCCTCGCCGCGGGCGGTGGTTCGCCGCGCTTCTTCCGGGCGTTGGGCTCGGTCCCGGCCAGCATGCGCTGGATGTTGCTTCGATGCCGCCACACGATCAGCGCCGCGAGCGCCGTGGCGCCGGCCAGCATCGCGCGCCGCTCGGTGCCGTGCTGGACCGCGACCGCGACGGGGAAGGCCACGCCCATGAGGATCGACGCGAGCCCGGCGTAGCCGGTCCCCAGGCGCGTGGCGAGCCACACCAGCCCACCCGCGACGAACGTCGGCCACGACAGCGCCAGGATCCCGCCGCAGCCCGTGGCCACGCCCTTGCCGCCCGTGAAGCCCAGATAGGGCGAGTAGCAGTGTCCCAGCGTGGCCGCCGCGCCGACCAGGATCTGGAGCAGCTCGACGTCCTCGCGGCTGCTCGTGGTGAACAGGAACTGGATCGACCAGGTCGGCAACAGCCCCTTCAGGAAGTCGAGCGCGAAGACCAGGTAGCCCCACTTCCGCCCCATGGCGCGGATCGCGTTCGTGGCGCCGATGTTCCCGCTCCCGATCGAGCGGATGTCGACGCCCTTGACGACGCGAGCCAGGATCAGCCCGAAGGGGATCCCGCCCACCAGATAGGCGAGCCCGATCGCGACCCATGACCAGGCTCCGGCTAGGAGCAGGGGGGTTTCCGGGGCTGCGAGGACGGCCAGGAACACGGGAGGAGCGCGGGGTGGCGCAGGCCGAACGATAACGATTCCAAAGGCCCGCTGCGCGCCCCGCGGCGGGGTTGCATCGTGCGGCCGAGGCCCTACCATCTCCCGACTCGAATCTCCGCGCCGCGACGGTCCGAATTCGCCTTGCCGACCGCCCGCCAGCCCCTCGAGGAGCCCTCCGATGACCTACGTGATCGCCCAGCCCTGCGTCGGCACCAAGGACACCGCCTGCGTCGAGGTGTGCCCGGTCGACTGCATCCACCCGACCAAGGACGAGGCGGACTTCGCCAAGTTCGACATGCTCTACATCAACCCCGACGAGTGCATCGACTGCGGGGCCTGCGCGCCGGAGTGCCCGGTCGACGCGATCTTCGACGAGGCCGAGCTGCCCGAGAAGTGGGCCGAGTACAAGCAGATCAACGCGGAGTGGTTCACGAAGAACCGCTGACAGGGCCGCTCCCTCGACGAGCCCGATCGCGCCGCGCGCGGTCGGGCTCGCGCATTTCCCGCTCGCCCTGCGGCAGTCAGCGCAGGGCGAAGTCCTGCCGCGCCGCGCTGACGTCGAGGGGCAGCGTGAACTCGAGCGTCCAATTCCGGCCGCCCTCGAACCAGGTCGACGCCGTGTGGCGCCCGGCGGGCAGCGTGGCGAGCGCGTAGCTCCCGTCCGAAAGGACCGTCGTCGACGTCACGACCTGGAGCGTCCCCTCGGCTGAGTCGAAGCAGGCCGCGATCCGCAGGTTGCGCCCCGCCGCCGGACCGTCGGCGCCGTGCGCGAGGCCGGAGAGTGCGATGCGGCTGCCGGCAACCCCGGGATCGAGGCCCATGGGGAGCGCGATCGTGATCTCGCGGCCGAGGGCTCCGGCGTCGGCCCGGCACGCGAACTGGACCGAGTCCAGCCCGTCGTACTCCCGCTCCCCGCGGCTCGCAGCGACGGTCAGCACCAGCTCGCCCGGGATCAGCGCGTCGAGGCGGAAACGGCCCTCGCCGTCGACGGGGGTCTCGACGCGCTCGAGCCCGTGCTCGTCCCCGCGCGTCGACGCCGCGATCCGGCGGGACGTCTGCGGCCGCCCGTCGGCGCGCACGAGGCGCCCGCGCAGCTCGGCGCGCCCGCGTGCGATGCGCAACACGGGCTCGCCGGCGGACTCGACCGGCACCTGGAACAGGTACGTGGTGCCGTCGGGGGCTGCGATGCGCAGGCGCGCGGGCCCGCGGCCGACGTCGAGCGGCACGAGCCCGTCGGGCTCGACCGCGACCGGCTGCGCGCCGACCGAAGAGGCCAGCGCCATCCAACCCTCGAGCGTCGCGAGTCCATCGACGACGAGCCGCGCGTGACGCGGCCCGTGCGTCGGAACGATCCGGAAATGAAGCGTGCGCGTCGTGTCCGCTCCGAGATCGAACTCGTCGTCGCCCGGCACCGCCTCCAGCGCTCCGTCGGGGCCGCGCACGGAGGCTTGGTAGCGGCCGGCGGGCAGCGAGCCGAAGCGCGCGCGGCCTTGCGCGTCGATCTCGTGACCCTGGTTGACGGCCGCCCCCGAGTGAAGCTGCGCGAACAGGTCCGCGAACCTCGTCCCCGGCGGCGCGTCGACCTGGAACTCGACGACCGTGTCGCGCGCGAGGTCGATCGCCAGAGGGCTGCTGGCGGGATGCTCGACGAAGCGGCACTGCGAGCGCGTGCCGTGCGCCACGCTCACGACCCAGCCGCCGGGCGGTGCGCGGACCGCGAAACGGCCGAGCTCGTCGGTCGACGCCGCCAGGCCGGCGCGGTGGAACTCGTCGTCGCAGCTCCAGTTCGAGCGGTTCGACGGCGCGAGCAGCACGCTGGCCCCCGCGAGCGGACGCCCGTCGTCCTGGACCGTGCCCGCGACCTCGGGTGCCGCGCCGGGCCGCAGGCGCACGACGATCTCGCCCGCCTTGGCCGGCTCTGCGCACTCGACATGGCCTGGCGCGAAACCCTCGGCGATCACGTGGATCCCGAGCGGCCCGACCTTGCGTGACCAGCTCTCGAAGTCGCGGCCGTCGAGCAGCGGCGCCCAACCGTACTCGGAGCGGACGCGGATCACCTGGCTGCGGGGCCAATCGTGCTCGAGGTCGACGACGAGCATCCGGAAGTCGCGCACCGGCGCGTCGTCGAGCGCGGAGCGCACGCTGACGGTGGGCATGCGCGACAGCGGGACCCAGGCCAGCTCGCCGCCGTCGGTCAGCCCGTCGAGCAGGTAGACGTTCGCGAAGCGCCAAGCCTCCTGTCGCACGGGGTGCCAACCGCCGCGCGCGACCGACCAGCGCGGGTCGAGCGACTCCACGGACACGCGCTTGGCCCCGACCTCGGCCTCGAAGCTCCCGTCGGGGTTCGTCCAGACCGTCCAGGTGCCCGAGGGGACGTGGGAGCGCCAGCCGTTCGCGAGCAGGTCCCCGTCGGCGCCGCCCTCGACTCGCAACGGCACGCTCTCCGCGAGCGGACGTCCCTCGAGATCGATGAGCTGCCCGCGCAGGACTCGCGGCCGGTGGAGCTTCACGACGAGCGCCTCGTCGCGGAACGTGTCGACGTGCGAGACCTTCCCGTCCGACCAGTTCACCGTGCGCTCGAGCTCGGGCGGCATGCCGCGCGTCGCGTAGTACGGATGCTCGGCCACGACGAACGCGCCTTCCGGTCCGAGCTCGACGACGGCGTGGCCCTCGTCGTCGCTGACCGCCGTCGCGAGCGGCGTCTCGCCCGGCAGCGGGCCCTCGTACGACACGATCGGATCGACGTCGAGCCGCTGGCGCGCGGTCGGCTGCGCGCGGAACCAGGGCCAGTCGTGCACGCGCTCGTTCCCGCGCGAATCGACGAGGAAGCGCTCGGGCCAGCGCGCGCGCAGCTCCGACCACGTGCCGCGCTTCGGCGGGTAGAACGAGAGGCGCGCGCCCGCCACGGGCAGTCCCGTCTCACCGTCGACGACGCGCACGGGGAACGGCACGCGCTGCGCGGCCGTGGCGGGCTCGGGCGCCGTCGCGGGACCCCGTTCGGCCTCACGGCTCGGAGCGAGGGGCCCCGCATGCGCGTCCGCTGTGCGCGGGACGACCAGCGCCGGGACCGCCGTCGCGTTCCCCTCGCGCGCGACGGGCTCCGCCAGCCGCTCCGTCCACCACCAGGCCGCGGCGAGCAGGAGCAGGACCGCGGCGGCGACGAGCACCTTCTTCATGACGAACACTCCCCCGAGCAGTCCCCCACCGACCCCCGCCGCGGGTGCAAGCCGCGCGGCGTGCTCCAGGACTTGATCTCGCACGGTTCCGAGTCCGCGCGCCGGAGAGGCGAGCGCGACGAGCGCGCTCGCGATCCCCGCCGGCAACGCGCGCTTCAAGAGCTCGCGCGCCCGGTGCAGTTGCACGCGCACCGCGCCCGGGCTGCGGCCCAGGACGTGCGCGATGTCCGCCGCCTCCATCCCGTGCCGCAAGCGCAGCAGCACGGCCGCGCGGTACGGCTCCTCGAGCGCGTCCACGGCCCGCGCCAGCTCGCCCGACAGCTCGCGGCGCGACGCCGACTCGAGCGGCGCGTCCTCCGCGCGCGCGAGCACGGCGCCCAGGTCGAAGTCCGGGTCGTGCGCCCGGCGCGCACTCTTCCTGAGGTCGCGCGCGTGGTTCGCGAGGATGCCCTGCAACCACGGTTCGAGCGGGCGGCGCGCGTCCCAGCCCGCGGCGCGCTCCATCGCGGTCACGAACGTCTGCTGGACCAGGTCCTCCGCCGCGGCCGCGTCGCCCACGAGGTGGATCGCCAGCCGCAACAGCCCGGGAGCCAGCGCGTCGAACACCTCCGCCAGCGCCTCCGCGTCGCCGCGGGCGCGCCAGAGCTCGAAGCGGGCTTCGTTCGCGTGGACCGGCATCACGGGGTCTTGGACGGGAACGCTCGTACGTTACGGGGAATCGGCCCGGACGCGGCGGCGGCCGCCGGTGGCGGGTCGCGGGTCGCTGGAATCCGGGATTCTTGAGGGGCGCGGCTCCGGGTCCGCGTGGACGGGGTGAGCGCCGTACGCGACGGGGGCCCCCCGGGCTCCGGCGCGGCGACGCCGCGGTCCCGATACGAGTCCCCAGTCATGCACGACCTCCGACGCATTCCCTCGATCCTCACGATCCACGTGGCCGGCCTGTTCGCGTACGGCGCGACGGCGCTGGCCGGCGATCCGCGCAGCGGGCCCGAGCTCGAGCTCGGCGCGCTGCGCGACGGCGACCGCTGCGAGTTCCGCGTGTCGGGCCTCGAGCCTTTCGCGCGCGGATTCCTGGTCCTCGGCACGCAGCCGCGCTGCGGCGAGCCCGCCCGTCTGGCAGTCGAGCCGCTGCGCACGCGCGCGTTCCGCGCCAACGCCGTCGGCACGGCTTCGGTGCTGGCCACGCTCCCCCCGGTCTCGTCGACCGTGTTCGCGCAGGCCGTCTCGAGCGGCGGCACGAGCCAGCGCGTCTCGGGCGTCAGCGCGTTCGCCGGACCCGCGTTCGTCGTCCAGTCCGGCGACGTGATCGTCACCGAGGTCCAGCGCGCGCCGGGTCTCGTCGCGGACGTGCTCGGCGAGTGGTTCGAGGTGCGCAACACGACGACCTCGGCGATCGACCTCGAGGGCTGGACGATCGCCGACGAGGGCGGCGAGTTCCACGTCATCCAGAACGGCGGCGCGGGCCTCGTGATCCTGCCGGGAGAGCTCCGCGTGCTGGGCCGCAACGCCGACGCGCAGGTGAACGGCGGAGTTCCGGTCCAGTACGCCTACTCCGGGCTGATGCTGGACGATCTGGCGGACGAGATCGTGCTCGTCGCGCCGACCGGCACGATCGTCGATCGCGTCGCCTGGACGAGCGGCGGCGGCTGGCCTGCCAGCGTGACCGGCCGCGCACTGGCGCTCGACGCGGGCAGCCACGGCGTGCTGGCGAACGACCTGGCCGCGAACTGGTGCCTGGCTTCCGCGCCGATCGACATCCTCGTGGCGGGCTCGGACCGCGGGACGCCCGGGATGCCGAACCCCTCTTGCGCCTGCGCGGGCGCCAGCGACCTGCCGGACGGGCTGTTCCAGGACTCGAACTGCGACGGCATCGACGGCACGGTCGCGCGCGCGGTGTTCGTCGCCGTGGGCGGCGCCGCGAACGCGCCGGGCACGCCGCAGGCACCGCTCGGCAGCGTGCAGGCGGCCATCGACCTGGCCGCGGCCGACCCGAGCCGCGACCACGTCTACGTCTCGGAAGGCACGTACACCGGGACGGTCACGCTGCGCCAGGGCGTCTCGGTCTGGGGCGGCTACTCGGCCGCGAGCGGCTGGACGCGCTCCGCGGCGCACGTCACGACGCTCACGAACGCGCTCGTGCAGAGCGACGGCGTGGTCGGCGTGCGCGCCCTGAACCTCTCGGCGCCGCTCGTCCTGGGCGACGTGCGCGTCGTGACGGGCACGGCGACGGGCAATGGCACGCACAACATCGGCATCCGTGCGCACCAGGCCAGCAGCCTGCGCCTCGAGCGCGTCCTGGTCCTCGCCGGGCAGGGATCACATGGCGCCGCGGGAGCGGCGGGCACGCAGCTCGACTGGTGGATCAACAGTGGCGGCAGCGGCGGCAACGGCGGCAACGCGCTGGGAGGAGGATGGGACGGTCAGAATGGTAACGGCCCTGGTGGCTCCGGCGGCGCGGGAGGCGGCGTGAACTCCAACGGCTCGTCCGGTGGACCTGGGTGGACGGGTTTGACGGGCGCCGCCGGGATCCGGGGATCCAACGTCGCGAGCGTGCTGCCGACGGGGCTGCTCGCCGTGGCGCGCGACGGAGGCGCTGGCGACTACGGCCAACCGGGTCGCGCCGGTGGCGGGGGTGGAGGAGGAGGCGGCGGCCTGTTCCCCGGCTTCCCCGGCGGGAGAGGCGGCAACGGCGGGTCAGGTGGCCGCGGGGGACAGGGCGGGCTAGGCGGAACCGGCGGTGGCTCGAGCCTCGCGCTGCTCGTCTCGCAGTCGACGGTCGTCGCTGAAGGCTGCACGCTCACGGCGGGCAACGGCGCCGCCGGCGGCGCGGGCGGCGCACCGCTCGCAGGGACCGCCGGCGCAAACGGCGTGAACGGCGTGACGGCCAGCGGCGCCGGCGACGGAGGCCGCGGCGGCAACGGTGGAGCTGGCGCCAGCGGCGGTCGCGGCGCGGGCGGCGGCGGCGGTCACTCCTACTGCATCGTGATCGGGCCCGGCGCGACGGCGACGCTGCAGTCGGCGACGCTCGGCGTCGGGACACCGGGTGCGGGCGGCGCGGCTCCGAATGGCCAGCCCGGCTTGGCGGGCGAAGCCCTGCTCGTGAAGCAGCTCTGAACGCACGGCACGACGCGCAGCGCGCGGGGCGGGGCCTGGGCCCCGCCCCGCGACGCGTGCGGGCCGCGCGCTACTTCAAGCTCGCGAGCAGCTCCTCGTTCAGGCGCTTGTACTCCGCGCCCAGCGCGCCGCCGGCCTTCGCCGCCAGCTCCAGCGAGCGCTGCGCGGCCGCGCGCGCGCCGGCCAGGTCGCCGGCCTTCTTCAGGATCAGCGCCTGACGGTGCACCATCCACACGGTGTCGGGCCGCTCCTTGACGGCCTCGGCCATCCAGGCCGCGGCCTGCTTGGGATCGAGGTCGTTCTCGTAGTAGAACCAAGCCGCCTGGTACCAAGGCTTCTTGCCCTCGGCGGCCATGGCCGCCTGGATCTTGGGCAGGAGCAGCGCCACGACGTCCGTGTCGATCGTCACCGAGACCGAGGTCGTGTCCCAGGCCAAGGACAGCACGCCCGAGCCACCGACGATCCGGTCGACGTCGATGCGGAAGTTTTCGACCGGCGTGGAGAGCACGGTGGGCTTGACCTGGACCCGGTTCAGGTCCTGCGCCTCGTCGTAGGTCGACGTGCCGGACTGGTCGGGGACCTTGTTCAGGATCACGGTCCATTCAGTCCTGTCCGGGATCGTGAACAACGCGTAGGAGCCGGCCGGAACGCGCACCCCGTTCCACTTCACGTCGGTGCTGAAGCTGATCTTCGTGGCCGCGTTGGCGCCGGTGCGCCACAGCTCGCCGTACGGCACGAGCGCGCCGAAGAGCGGACGGCCCCGCTTGGCAGGGCGCGAGTAGGTGATCTCGACGTCGGTCAGGCCGATCCGCTGCTTGAGCGTCGCGGCCGGGCTGGCCTGCGGGAATTCGAGCGGCGGCGTCTGCGGGGTGCGCGCGAGGAGCGACGGGGCGAGTGCGGCGCTGGCGATCGCGGCGATCGCCAGGCTGAGGAGGGAGTGCTTCATGGTGCGCGCACGTTAGCACGCACGGGGGCCCTCGGCCGCGGGTCGGACCGGGCGAACGGCCGGTTCGCTCGCGAGGTTTCCGGCGAGTTCCCGCGCTCAGGCCGCACGTGCCGCGCGGCTCCCGAGCAGCGCCTGCAGCGCGATGGCCACCACGACCACGATCGCCGGCGCGATCAGGTTGTACCAGAGGAACGCGACCTGCACGTCCGTGAAGTGGATCACGAGGATCGCCGTCTGCGCGACCAGCGCGGCGACGAACACCGCGGTGGCCTGCACGTGACGCACGAAGAACGCGACCAGGAACAGGCCCAGGATCGTGCCGTAGAACAGTGAACCCAGGATGTTCACGGCCTGGATCAGGTTGTCGAACAGCGAGAACAGCGCCGCGAAGCCCAGGGCCAGCAGGCCGAACGCCACCGTGGCGAGGCGCGTCGCCCGGACCTGCGCCGCGTCGGCGCGCGGCGCTCGCAACACGTCGACCATCGTCGTGGTCGCGAGCGCCGAAAGCTCCGCGCTCGTGCTGCTCATGCCGGCGCAGAAGATCATCGCCAGGAGCAAGCCGATGACGCCGATCGGCAGATGATCCATGACGAACGTGATGAACACGTAGTCCTTGTCGTTGGGCTCGGTCTCGGGCGCGAGCTGCGCGAGGTGGCCCTGGAACGCGCGGCGCAAGCCGCCGGCACGCGCCTCGCTGCGGCGCGCCTCGTCCAGCGCGCGCTCGGCGCCCGCCTCGTCGCCCGCGCGCCAGGCCGACAGGGCCGCGGCGGTGAAACGGCGGCGCTCCTCCAGGGCGACGGCGTGCTCGGCCTCCAGCTCGCTCGTCTTGGTCGTTGCATCGCGCTGGCGCGCGAGCTGCAGGTTGGCCTCGTTCCAGTGCAGCGGCGCCGGCTGGAACAGGTAGAAGACGAAGACCAGCACTCCGGAAAGCAGGATCAGGAACTGCATCGGGATCTTCAGGATCCCGTTCATCCACAGCCCGCGGCGCGCCTGCTCCACCGACTGGCCCGAGAGGTAGCGCTGGACCTGGCTCTGGTCCGTGCCGAAGTAGGCGAGCTGCAGGAAGAAGCCGCCGATCAGCCCGCTCCACAGCGTGTAGCGGTCGGCCGGGTCCCACGACAGATCGATCACGTCGAGCTTCCCGAGCGCGCCCGCGACGCGCAGGCTCTCCACGGGCGAGGCGTGCGGGCTCAGGTAGGCGAGGGTCAGGACCAGCGCCGTGACGAGCCCCAGCATCATGACCGCCATCTGCTGCTTGTGCGTGACGCCGACCGCGCGCGCACCACCGGCCGTCGTGTAGACGATGACCAGGGTGCCGATGAACACGCAGGTCCAGGACAACGGCCAGTGCAGCACCTTGGCCAGGATGATGCTGGGCGCGTAGATCGTGATGCCGGCCGCGAGGCTGCGCTGCACCAGGAACAGCCCCGCGGTGAGCAGCCGCGCGCGGCCGTCGAAGCGCTGGCCGATGAACTCGTAGGCCGTGTAGACCCGGGCGCGGTAGTAGAGCGGGATGAACACCGCGCCGATCACGAGCATCGCCAGCGGCAGGCCGAAGTAGAACTGCACGAAGCCCAGGCCCTCGAAGAAGCCCTGGCCGGGCGTGCTCAAGAAGGTGATCGCGCTGGCCTGCGTGGCCATGACGCTGAGGCCCAGGCCCCACCAGCGACCGTCGCTGCCCCCACGCAGGTAGCTCTCGGCCGTCGCCGCACGACGGGTCTTCCACGTGCCGTAGGCGACGATGAAGCCCAGCGTTCCGAGCAGGACGATCCAGTCGAGCAGGTGCATGGGTGCGGATGGGTCGCGACCGGCCGGCGCTCGAGCGCTCACCGATCGCGCGGGGTGCTCAGGCGCCGTGCGTGCGTCGGGCGACGAGGTTGGCGAGGATCCGGTAGGCGCCCGGCACCCCGGCGGGGAGCTGACGGAAGAGGCTCAATCCGGTGTAGACGAAGCGGCCCTTGCCGTGATCGCAGGCGATCCAGGCGCCGTGCTGCGGCCGCTCGCCCGGATCGCTCCAGGAGAGCAGCGCGGTGTAGGCCGGGTCGAGCTCGCCCGCGAAGTACAGGCCGCGCTCCTGGACCCAGCCGGCGAAGTCGTCCAGCGTCAGGCGGTTCGGCACGTGGAGCAGCGGGTGGTCCGGCGCCAGGAAGGTCGGCTCGGCCTCCTCGACCGTGACGCGCTGGCGCGTCACCGCGAACGGCCGTGGACCGAGGCGCTGCGCCTCGACGAGCAGGTCGAGACCGCTCGTGACGTACTGCACGACGAGCGTGCCGCCGGCTGCGACCCACTCCAGGAGCACCGGCTGGAAGCGCGCCAGCGCGCGCCGCGTGTTGTAGGCGCGGATGCCGGTGACGATCGCGTCGTACTTCGCCAGGTCCTCCAGGCGCGCCGTCTCCGGGTCGACGAGCTCGACCGCGATCCCCAGGCGCCGCAGCGCCGCGGGGATCCCGTCCCCGGCGCCCTCGACGTAGCCGACGGTCCTGGCGCTCACAGCGACGTCCTGCGGCACGAGCACGACCTCGGCCCGCTCGTACCAGGTCTGCGGCAGGACGTGGCCGTGGTCGATCCCGCGCAGCGCGCGGTCGGAGGAGCCCTGCTGGCCCGCGAAGCTCAGGCGAGCGACGCCGCGCGCGGCCTGCGGCGTGCGCGCCAGCTCGAACGCGAGCCGCGTGCGTGCCCCGCGCGCGAGCCCCTCGACGGAGGGCGGCGCGCGCTCGACGCTCCAGCCCTCGGGCAGCTCGATCGCGAGCTGGCCCGCGAGCCCGTCGGTCAGCGCTTCGACGTCGAGCGCGACGGTCATCCGCACGCCCGGGACGATCGCGACCGGATCGACGACCTCGATCGACGCCACGGGCGTCACCACGACCGGCCGCACGCGCTCACCGTCGACGCGATCGACCCAGCGGTAGAGCGCCTCGCGCACGACGGGGACGAGCGTGCCATCCGGGAGCTGCAGCGCCCCGCGGAAGGTCAGCGCTCCGCGTGCGACCGGCTCGATGCCGGCGTGCAGCGCGGGGTCGGGCCGGTACAGCGCCGCGTGTGGGCTGGCGAGCCAGTACGGTGCGTCGATCGGCGTCGACGCGGGCACGGAGAGCGTCAGCTCCTGGACCAGCGGTCGGTTCGCGGCCAGCAGCTCGCCGGCGCGGAAGGCCGCACCGGCCGGCCCGTGGAAGTCGAGCACGCGGATCTGCGGGCCCGCGCGCCGCTGAAGCACCGTCAGCGTGAGCGAGGCCGTGTCCCCCACTGCGACGCGCGGCGCGCTGGCCGTGACCTCGACCACGAGTCCCGCCGCCTGGAGCACCAGCTCCTGCGCCGCGTCGGCCGCGTGACGCAGCCACGCGCGGCCAGCTCCGGGGGCCTCGGCCAGCGCCTCGAGCTCGCGCGCCAGCGCGGCGAGCCGTGGCACGCTGGCCTCCGGCGCGCGCACGTCGTAGCCCCCGAGCGCCGCGCGCAGCAGGGCACGCGCGCGCTCCCCTCCCGGGACCCGCGCCCAGCTCAGGTCGAGGCCGTCGAAGAGGTCCCGGCCCGCGAGCGGCGCGCCCTTCACGAGCTGCAGGTACTCGACCAGCTCGCCGCGCGTCTCGGCCGCACCGAAACCCTGGCTCTTGTGCTGGCTGCGGCTGCGGCCGGCGAGCTCCGTGTAGCTCGCGCCGAGCAGCGCGTCGTACCCACCCACGTCGACCGCGATCCAGGTGGCCGGGTCGCGGGCCGCGACCTCGGCCACGTCGCGGCGCCACCAGGAGCTGGCGTTGAAGAACAGCCGCCGCGCCTGCCAGGGCGCGAGCCCGGCCGCGAGCTGCTCGGGGAACGCGCGCGGATCGGCCGCCAGATCGAAAGCCTCGCCCGCCAGCAGCGCCGAGGCCGTGTGGTGCCCGTGGCCGCCGCTGCCGTCCGGGGCGAAGCGCGTCACGATCACGTCCGGCTGGAACTCGCGCACGACGCGCACGACGTCCGCCAGGACCTCCTGGTGCCCCCACTTCGCGAAGGTCTCCTCGGCGCTCTTGCTGTAGCCGAAGTCGACGGCGCGCGTGAAGTACTGCTCGCCACCGTCGATGCGGCGCGCCTCGAGCAGCTCCTGCGTGCGCAGGATGCCCAACGCGTCGCCCAGGTCCGGACCGATCAGGTTCTGGCCGCCATCGCCGCGCGTGAGCGAGAGGTAGGCCGTGCGCACCTTGCGGCCGTTCGAGAGATGGCCGATGAGCCGCGTGTTCTCGTCGTCGGGGTGCGCGGCGACGTAGAGCACGCTCCCCACGACCTCCAGCTTCTCGAGGCGGTGCAGGATGGCGGCGGCGTCGAGCTGCGCCGGCGGTCGCTGCGCAACGGCCGGCGCGGCGCACAGCAGGGTCACAAGCGCGGACAGCCGGCCACGGGCGCGCAACGCGGGAGCGGCAGGTCGTGCGCCGCGCTGGGTTCGGGCGAGGGTGGAGGTGGGCATCAGGGCTCGGAGCGCAGGGTGCGCGCGCGCCAAGCTACGGGATCCGCACCGGGCGCGCCGCAGCGCGCGCACGCTCGAACAGAGTTCGTGCACAGGCTGCCGCGCCGGTCACCGCCTGGTGACGCGCATGCGCCAAGTCACGGCGTCCGTCGACGGCCGCGCGCCCGGCGCGTCAGTTCCCCAGCGCCGCCTGGATCTTCGCGCGCGCCTCGACTTGACGCGGCTGGTCGCGCGGAGCGAGGCAGTTCGCGGCCGCGTCGAGCAGGGTCTTGGCGGTCTCCAGCGACTGGTCCTTGGGCAGCGCCGCGGCGATCTGCGCCGCGCGCGCCTGCAGGGCGGCGAACTTCGCGCCCTCGGCGACCGGCGGTCGGCGCCAGGACGAAGCCTCGGGCGGGAGCCCTGCGGCCCGGGCCTTGGCCGCCGCGACGCGGCTCTTGAGCGAGGGGTGGTCCGAGAGCAGCTCTGGCGTCGTGTCGTAGCCCAGGTCGATCATGGCCTGGAAGAAGTCGCCGAAGCGCGCGGGGTCCCAGCCGGCGCGCGCGTAGAACTCGAAACCCAGATCGTCGGCCTCGGCCTCGTCGTCGCGCGTGAAGCCCTTGTTCGCGAAGGACAGCAGCGCACCGGTCCCCACGGCCGCGAGCGCCGCGACCTCCAGCTTGTCGTCGTCCGCCAGCGTGTAGCCCAAGACGCCCCCGACCAACGCGCCCCCCAGCGCCAGATACTGGCGGTTCATGCCCTTCTGCACGTGCCGGGCATAGACGTGCGCGTACTCGTGGGCCATCACCGCGGCCAGCTCGTCCTCGGTGCGGCACTGCTGGAGCAGCTGCGTGTAGATGTACATGTGGTCGCCGCCCGTGGTGAACGCGTTCAACGTCTCGCTGTTCACGAAGTGGAACGTGGCGCGACTGAACATCCAGGAGTTGTCCTCCTTGAAGTGGCTCTTGGGGCCGAAGCGCGCTTGGGAGAGCTGCTGGGCCTCGACCACGATGCGACCCCCCAGCTCCTGGAGGTAGCCCACGAGCATGGGATCCTCGATCACGGCCGGCTCGATCTGCCGGTGGGCCTCGTTGGCCTGATCGATGACCTGACGATCCGTCGCGCAGGCGGCCAGCGGGAGCAGGGCCAGGAGCAAGAGCCGGAGCAGTCTGGTCGTCGTCATGGCGGTGTCGGGTCGTGGGCGGGGATCGCACGTTAGCACGCGGCGGGCGCCCCGCCCTTGCGGCCGGCGCGCACGCCGCTACCGTCCCTCGCCCATGGACGCGCTGCGCGGGACCGCGAAGTCGATGCGCACCCGCGCCACGCTGGCGCTCTTCGCCGTCAGCGTGATCTGGGGCTTCACGTTCCTGTGGATGAAGGAGGCCGTCGTGGCGGCCGAGCGCATCGCCGGGCCGGGACGCGAGCTGGCCACGTCGGCCGCGTTCCTCGCGGTGCGCTTCACGCTGGCGGCGGTGATCCTGGCGCTGTGCGCGCCCGCGGCGCGGCGCGGAGCATTCGCCGGCGACGCGCTCGCGGCCGTGTGGCGTGGTGGCGCGTGGCTCGCGTTCCTGCTCGTCGCCGGATTCGTGCTCCAGATGGTCGGCCTGGCCGAGGTCTCGCCGGCCGTCTCGGCCTTCCTGACGAGCTTGTACGTGCTGTTCCTGGTGGTGCTGGCGGCCTGCGTGCACCGGCGACTGCCGCGCGCCGCGTTCGCGCTGGGCGCGCTGCTCGCCACGGCCGGCGCCGCGCTCGTGCGCGGCCGGCCGGAACTCACCGAGTGGCGCACGGGGGAGGTCCTGACAGTGCTCGCGAGCTTGGCCTTCGCCGTCCACATCCTGGCGACCGACCGCGTGACGAAGCGCGTGCCGGCGATGCCCGTGACACTGTCGATGTTCGTGTGCGTCGCGGCCGGCGGCGCCGCGCTCCTCGGGTTCGAGGGTCTGTGCGGCCGCGGACTGTCACCGAAGCTGCTGCTCGAGTTGACGATCGACCGGCAGTTCCTCGCGCCGCTCTTGCTCACGACCGTGCTCGGGACCGTCGTCGCGTTGTCGTTCATGAACCTCTACCAGCGCGAGGTCGACCCGGTGCGGGCCGCGATCCTCTACGCGCTGGAGCCGATCTGGGCCGCGATCGTGGGGATCGCGGCCGGCGCGGACGCGTTCACGCCCTGGCTCGCCGTCGGCGGTGCGCTGCTGCTCGCCGGCAACTTGGTGGCCGAGTTCCTGGGGACGCCGCGCGGTGAAACCGCACCGCGCGAAATCGCGGGATAGGTTTCGAGTGCCGCCTAGGCCCTCGAACTCCCATGAACACCACCGCACTTCTTTCCATCCTCTCCGTCCTGCTCCTCGGCGAGGTCGCCGACGCCGCGATCTTCCGCGACCGTGGCACCACGCTCACGATCGAGTGTCCACCGACCGGAAAAGTGTTCTGTGGCACGCCGACGACACCCGACTTCACGGGCGAGGCCACGGCCACCAGCAACTGCCCGGGCCAGGTCGTGATCACCTACACCGATGCCCCGGCGCTGCCCGGCGCGAACTGTCTCGCGCGCCGCTTCAACAACGTGATCCTGCGCACCTGGACCGCCACGGATGCCTGTGGGAACACGGCCTCCTGCACGCAGACGATCGACGTCGTGCGCCAGGATTGGTCGCTGGACATCAAGCCCACCTCCTGCCCGAACCCGATCCAGGTCGGCTCGAACGGCGGCAACGCGGCCGTGATGATCGCACTGCTCGGCAAGGCCACGCAGAACGTGCTCGACGTGGACCCGGCCTCGGTCGCGATCTGGCGCGAGGACTGCCTCGCGGGTCCCGTCTATCCGGTGAGCTACGGCTACGAGGACGTCGCCGCGCCCTGGCAGCGCGACGTGCGCTGCGGCTGCACGACCCAGGGCCCCGACGGCTTCGTCGACCTGCGCTTGCGGTTCGAGCGCGCCCAGCTCGTGCAGGGCCTAGGGCTCGCGAACCTGCCCCAGGGCAGCACCCACCGACTGGTCCTCACGGCGCGCACGTTCTCCGGCTGCGAGCTCGTCGCCTCGGACTGCGTCCGCATCCAGTAGGCCGCCTCCGACGGCCACCCGGCGCGCCTCACGCTCCCGTTGCGGGGCGCGGGGCGCGCGCTCGTCGGTAGAGATGCTGCTGACACGGCCGGGGAGCCGCGGGCTGCGGGCATCCTGCGCCAGACGGCGCGCGGCTTTGCAGCGCGGCTCGCAGCGGCTCGCTCGCCGCAACGCGGCGACCCGCTCGCGGCGGGCCGCAGGGCGCGCTGGCCTGCGCGCGGGGCGGGAATGTGGAGCGGCTGAAGGGACTTGAACCCTCGACATCCACCTTGGCAAGGTGGCGCTCTACCACTGAGCTACAGCCGCGTCGGGCGAGGAAGGATAGCGCCCGTCGCCGGCCGGGCAAGCCCCGGGGACCGGCCCCGCCCGGCCGAGCCCTCAGCGTCCGGCCGCCGCGATGCGGGCCGCCACGTGCTGGCCGGCGTCCCGCGTGGCCGCCTCGAGCGGCTCCCCGAGAGCCAGCCGCCCCGCCACGCGCGCGGCGAAGCGGCAGCCCGAGCCGCGCAGCCGCCCCCCCCGCGTCCGCGGGTGGGGCAGCCAGACCGGCTGGCCCCCGAGCTCCAGGAGCAGGTCGAGGACCGGCTCCTCGGAGCCGTGACCGCCCTTCAGGATCACCGCAGCGGCGCCCAGGCCCAAGAGGATCCGGGCCGCCTCGATGCGCGACCCCGGATCGTGCGCCAGGTCGTCGACCGGGACGCGGGCCAGCTCGGCCGCCTCCGGCACGTTCGGGGTGACGATGACCGACAGGCCAAGGAGCTCGCCGCGCAGCGCCTCGACGTCACCCGCGGCGAGGAAGCGCACGCCGCTGGAGGCCGCGATCACGGGATCGACGACGACGCGCGGGCCGGCGCCGCGCGCGAGCTCGCGCACGAGACGCGCGGCGCGCTCGACGTGGGCGGCACCGGGGAGCAGGCCGAACTTCAGCGCTTCGCAGCCCCGCTCGGCGCACGCCAGTGCCTCGGCCCCCCAGCGGCGCGGGTCGCGCGCGCCGATCGCGCGCACGGCGCGGTCGTCCTGGTCCGTGTCGGCGGTTGCGACGTAGGCCGCGTCGAGCTCCAGGCCCGCCAGGCCGTCGCGGTCGGCATCGAGGCCCGCGCCGCTCGGGTCGCGGCCGCCGACGACCAGCACGCGCGGGCGCAGGCTCATCCGCCCGAAGGGCGCAGGTCGACGCGCAGCCGGCCCGCCGGCGCGGCGAGCACCGCGGGCTCGTAGCCCTGGGCCGAGACCTGCACCGCGGCGCCGCGCGGCACGACGACGCGCGCGAGCCCGTCGACGACCTCGTACGGCCGGCCCCGCGGCCGGCCCGGATCGCTGGACGGCGGGCCGACCCAGCCCGTGAGGATCGGCGCGCCACGCTCGTCGAGCACCTCGAGCTCGAGCACCGCCACGAGCGCGCGCAGGTCGACGTGCGAGAGGCGCGGGTCGTCCGCGGCCGCGCCGCGCGGCACGACGACGCGCTCCAGCGTCAAGAGCGACTCCTCGAAACCCAGCGGGACGAAGGTGATCCGCGACTCGCCGGCCTCGACGTTGCTGAAGGCGAAGTCGCCGTCGGCGTCCGTGGAGAGCGCCAAGACCGCTCCTGAGGGCTGCTCCACGCGCACGATGACCCCGGACTCGGGCGCCCCGTCCGGCAACAGCAGGCGGCCAGTGATCCGCCCGTGGACGGCGATCACGATGCGCGCGCGCTGCTCGCCACGCGCCAGCGAGACGACGGCCTCGGACGCGCGCCGGTCGGGCTCGGTCGCGCGGACGCGGAGCCTGTCGCCCTCGGGCGCCGGGCCGCGCAGCGCGAACCCGCCGCGCTCGTCGCAGACGATGCGCGTGCGCGGATCCGCGACGCCGGACTCGTCGACGAGCTCGACCTCGGCATGCGCGAGCGGCCGTTCGCTCTCGTCGAGCACGACGCCACGCGCCAGCACGCTCCAGTCGGCGGCGGTGACGTGGCCGAAGTCCCGCAGCCCGTCGCCCGCGGCCGTCGCCAGGCGCCCGGTCGAGGCCACCGTGCGGCCCCAGGGATTGCGCGCGACGAGCACCAGCTCGACGACCGCGGGCGCGCGGTGCAGCACCGGCACGTCGAGCTCGAACGCACCCGTGTCGTCCGTGCGATCGCGGCCCTGCTCGAGCCAGCCGCCTGGAGTGCGCGCCCAGGCCACGACCTCGAAGCCGCGCCAGGAGTTGCCGTGCGGATCCATGAGGCGCGCGCGCAGGCGCGGCATGCGCGCGGTAGCGGTGAGCACCACCTCGGAGTCGCCTTCGAGCCGCGAGCGCAGCGCGGCGCTCAGCGGCTCGGGCGAGCAGGCGCTGTCGACGCGCACGGCGAGCTCGAGCCCGCCCGGAACCTGGTCGAAGACGGCCTGCCCGTCGACGGCCTCGCGGGCGCGCTCGGCGCTGCAATCACCCTCTCGACCGGCCGGCGCGAGGCGCACCGTCGTGGGGCGCGAGCAGGGTGCTCCATCGACGTCGCGCACCCGAACCAGGACGCGTCGACCCGGCGGCGCGACGAGCTCGACCAGCGCCGCGGGGACCTGCGCGCGCGGGATCGCCACGGCCGCGCCGCCCGGCACGTCGACCGCGAGCAGCAGGTCGTCGAAGCGGGCGCCGGCCTCCAGGATCGCCGCGTCGGCGAAGCGCAGCACGGCCGCGCCGGCCTCGTCCGTGAGCGCGCGCCAGATCGGCCGGCAGCGCGCGTCCGAGAGCACGACTGGCACACCCGCGCGCGGCGCGCCCGCGCCGTCCGCGGCACGCACCTGCAGGTGCGTGATGCGCGACAGGACCAGGCGGCGATGGCTCTGCTCCTCGCGGCGCACGACGGCCCACCCGTAGGCGTCGCCGTGGCGCGCGTCCATGAGCATCGTTCCGGCCGCGCTCGTGAGCATGGCGAAGCCGCCCGGGCCCGTGCGCAGCGTGTGCGGCGCGTGCTCGAGCAGATCGGCCGGGTGCAGGTCGGCCGCGCCGCCCAGGCGCGCGCGCACGGCGTCGAGGTCCTTCTGGAGCATCCAACGCACGACGGCATCGACGACCGGCCGGCCGTCGGCGCGCACGACGTGCAGCCCGAAGCCCTCTTCCTCGGCGGGGACGCCCGCCGGCAGGACCCCGAGGCCCGGGACGGAGACCTCGCGCTCGGGACGCGGCGGCTGGCCACCCTGCGGAGACACGTCGGTCGCTGCGGCCCCGTGCGCGCCCGGACCCGCCTCGCCGTCGGGCTCCGCGCGCGGCGGTGGCCCCGGCTGCGCGGCGGAGTCGTCCTCCGCGCTGCGTGGCGCCACGGTCCCCGACAGGGCTTCGGGCCGCGGGGCGCGGCGCGGCGCCTCGGGGCGCACCTCGCGCTCCGGCACGAGCGCCTCGAACGCGGCGCGCGCGGCGGCCCCGCGCGGCATCGGCGGGCCGGACGCCGGGCGCGCCAGCGCGGCCAGGCCCGCGATCGCGAGCAGCAGCGCGCTCCAGACGGCGCAACCGAGGGCGATCCTGTGCATGGCGTGGCCGACCAGGATAGCGGGCGTGGGCGTCGGGCGGACAGCTACCATCGGTCCCATGCTCGCGCTGCTCATGCTGTCCGCGGCCGCCAGCCTGCAGACCGGGAACCGCCCGTTGGATCGCGTCGTCCTGACCGACGGGACGCGCCTCGAGGGTCGCGTCGTCCACGAGAACGAGGCGCGCCTCGTGCTCCGGCAGGGCTCGCGCGAGCGTGTGCTGGACCGCGCGGAGATCCAGAGCGCCGATTCCCGGCTCGCCGCCTGGCGTGAGGCCCTCGATCGCTGGAACCGCCTCGACCGGGAGGACGCCACGCGCATCGCCGACATCGGGACCTTCGCGCAGCGCCTGGGGCTCCCGGAGGAGGCGCGCGTGTTCGCGCTGCGCGCCATCGCGGTCGACCCTGATAACGCCGTCGCGCGCGACCTCCTGGGCCACGAGAAGAAGGGCAAGGACTGGACCTTCCGGGAAGGCACTCGCCGCTGGACGTGGAAGGAGCGGGTCGAGAAGGCGGCCGCCTGGCGCGACGGGTGGACGCTCGAGACGACCCACTGGGTCCTGCGCACGAACCTGCCGCTGCTCGCCGCGACGAACGCGATCCTGGACCTCGAGAACGTCTACGCGATCTTCTACGCCGAGCTGGCGCCGGTCGTGGGCGCCTACCACCTCGACGCGCCGATGCGCGCGCAGATCCACGCCGACACGGCCTCGTTCCCCGAGGGCTCCGGGAGCCGCGGCTTCTACGACCGCGAGGCGCGCCTCCTGGCCGTGGGCGCCGCGCCCGAACTCGACCGCGGCCTCGTCGTGCACGAGGCCGTGCACCAGCTCCTGGCCGAGAACGCCTACCACGCGCGGGGCGCCAAGGGCGCGATCTCGCCCTGGCTCGACGAAGGTCTCGCCGACTGGTTCCGCGCCGTGATCGCCGGCCCGCCGGGCCGCTTCGCGTTCCAGCCGGAGGGCCTCGACTCGCGCCACGTCCGCGCGCATGCGCATGCGCGGGAGCGGTACAAGCTCTCGCGCGTACTGACCTTCGACTCGGGCGACTTCCACGCCTCGTCGCGCCAGGACCTGAAGTACGCCCAGGCCTACACGTTCGTGCACTTCCTGATGTCGGGGGACGGCGGGCGCTACCGGGCGCGCTTCGACGACTTCCTGCGCAGCGCCTGGAGCGGCAAGGGCTCCTCCACGGATCTCGAAGCAGCCTTGGGCGCCAAGGTGGACGCCATCGAGAAGGCCTGGACCGCGTGGGTGCTCGAGCGCGCCAAGTAGCCGGGATACTGACCCAGTTCGCTGTCCATCGCAGTGGATGGGCTGGCGGGGCGCTCACCTCCAGGAACTCACCCCAACCCGTGGGGGTGTGGCCAAGCACCACCCACGAAAGGCCACGGAGCTGGGTCAGTATCCCTCAGAACTTGGCGTCGACCAGGAACTGCACCGCGGCCAGGATCTCGGCCCGGCCGTGGCGCGAGTTGATCTCGAGCACACGTTCCGCGCTGCTCGGGACGTAGTTCGAGACGAGCTTGAAATCGACCTGCCCGGAGCCCGGCGGCATCTCGGCCACCCCTTCCGCCGCGTCCTGCAGGTGCACGCCGACCATGCGTGGGGCGTAGGCATCGAGCCATTGGCCCTGCGCCGGGAGCCCCGCGCGTTCGCGCAGGTGGATGCGCCCCGTGTCGTGCCAGTACGCCAGGCCGCGCCGCTCGAGGTCGTCGAGCACCCAGCCCACGGCCTGGAAGTTCAGGAGGTCGAGGAAGCTGTCGCCCGGCTCGATCGCGATGCGTGTCTCGGGGTGCTCCTGCATGACGGTGTGCAGCGAGCGGCACAGGTGCTCGACCTGGCGCTGCCCCTTGCGCTGCACGCGGGTCACGAGGTCGCGCACGGCCTCCTTGGCCTCGTCGGTCGGCCCCTCGCGGATCAGCCGCGCACGCAGGCGCTCGGACTCCTCCTGCAGGGCCTTGTCCTCGACCTCGCAGCCGCGGACGATGACCACGGGACACTGGTAGCGCTGGGCTAGGCGCACGTGGCGGCGCAGCGAGTTCACGGCCATCTCGCGCTGGTCCTCGGACAGCGAGCCGAGCTTGGTCCCCGACATGTGCTCGGAGCGCGGATCCAGGCAGCCGGTCACGATCGAGCGCACGGCGATCCCCGTCTCGCGGCGCGAGTCCTCGAAGCCGTTCAGCTTCACCGGGGCGTCGAGCAGCCCCAGCTCGATACGGCGGAACCCCATCGCGACCGCGGCGAAGGCCTGGTCCTCGATGGTCTTGAGCCGCGACCCGTAGCAGGTCGTCGAGAGGGTGAATTCGTTGGGGATGCCGGGTTGGGTCAACGCGACCTACCTTGCCCCCGCCGGTGGGACGAACGACCGCGGGGACCCTCTAGGTTCGGACGGAGCGATCAGGGACGAGAGCGGAAACGCCCCCGAGGAATGGGATGGGGAGCGCGTGGGGCCAATACCGTTTCGTGACGAACCCGGAAGGGGATTCCAGGCCGCCCGCGTGCGCCAGCCCTGCCGGAGCGTGGCGCCGCGGCGGAGTGCGGCGCCCAGAGCGCCCGCCCCGCGCAGAGAAGATAGGAACTCCCGTCAGGAACTGCGAACGTCCCGGTCACGGCCCGACCAGCGGCCCGTCCGAGCGGCGCGGGCACCACAGGCGCACCTCAGACGCGCACCTCTGCGGCGGCACCGAGGACCGCCGCCTCGCGCGCGAGCAGCGGGTCGACCTCGGCCGCGAGGAACTCGTCGACCTGCTCGGGCGCGCGGCCCACGTAGCGCGCGGGATCGAGCAGGTCGTCGAGCCGGCCGGCCAGCCGGCCCACGATCGGGTCTTGCGCCAGGAGCTCCCGCAGCGGGTTCTCGCCGCCCGAGAGGATCGCCTCCGAGGCCGCCCGGCTGGCGCGGCGGATCGCCTCGTGGACGTCCTGGCGATCGGCCCCGGCCTGGACGGCGGCCATCAGGACGTGCTCGGAGGCCAGGAAGGGCAGCTCGGCCTGGAGGTTCTTGGCCACGACGTGCGGGCGCACGACCAGACCGCGGGCGACGTCGAGCTGGAGGATCAGGATGGCGTCCGTGGCCAGGAAGGTCTCGGCCAGCACCAGCCGTCGGTTGGCGGAATCGTCGAGCGTGCGCTCCAGCCATTGGTTCGCTGCGGTGTGCGCGGCGTTGTCGAGCGCCGAGATCACGAAGCGGGCCAGCGAGCAGATGCGCTCCGAGCGCATCGGGTTGCGCTTCCAAGGCATCGCCGACGAGCCGATCTGGCGCGTCTCGAACGGCTCCTCGAGCTCCTTGCGGCTGGCGAGCAGGCGCAGGTCGGTCCCGAACTTGTGGGCGCTCTGGGCCACCGAGGACAGCACCTGGAGCACGCGGAAGTCGGCTTGACGAGGGTAGGTCTGGCCGGTGACGCCGAACGAGCGCTCGAAGCCGCAGCGCGCCGTGACGCGGCGGTCGAGCTCACGGACCTTCTCGTGGTCGCCACCGAACAGCTCCAGGAACGAGGCCTGCGTGCCGGTCGTGCCCTTCACGCCGCGGAAGCGCAGCGTGGCGCGCGCGTGGTCGAGGTCCTCGAGGTCGTGCACGAGGTCCTGGATCCACAGGCAGGCGCGCTTGCCGACGGTGGTCGCCTGCGCCGGCTGGAGGTGCGTCCAGCCCAGGGTCGGCAGCGCGCGGTGCTCGCGCGCGAAGCGGGCCAGCGCCGCGATCACGTTGACGAGCTTGACGCGCACCAGGTCGAGGCCGGTGCGGATCGCCAGCAGGTCGGCGTTGTCGGTCACGTAGCACGAAGTCGCGCCCAGGTGCACGATCGGGCGCGCCTTGGGGCACAAGTCGCCCCAGGCATGGATCTGCGCCATGACGTCGTGGCGCAGCTCCGCCTCGTAGCGCGCGGCCGCGGCCAGGTCGATCTCGTCCACGTGCGCCTCGAGCTCCGCGATCTGTTCGGCCGTGATCGCGAGCCCCAGCTCGCGCTCGGCCCGCGCCAGCTCGAT
The DNA here is from genome assembly GCA_016795205.1 of Planctomycetota bacterium. GTDB lineage: Bacteria > Planctomycetota > UBA1135 > UBA1135 > JAEUHZ01. Next base: position 29,859 of record JAEUHZ010000067.1, read on the forward strand.
CCACAGCCGCCGCCAGCGCGTGATCTTGGTGTGCTCCGAGAAGTTCTGGAGCATCGCGGGGCTCGCGTAGCGCTCCGAGAGCGGCGAGCGCCAGGTGGTCGAGGCGGGGTTCAAAGCCAGGAGATCTCCGGGTACAGGCTCGTCAGGAGGGTAGCGACCGCGGCCGCCGCCAGGCACGCGCCGAGCCCCCAAAGCACGACGCGCGCGAAGCGGCGCCGATCCGCGGCGGCACGCAGGGCCAGGACGGCCACGGTCGCGCCCACGACGTCCGTCACGACGTCGAGCGCCGAGGCGTCGCGCCCCGGCACGCTGGACTGGTGGAGCTCGTCCGTGACGCCGAAGAGCGCGCAGGCCACGACGATCCAGCAGGCCGCCCGTGGCGCGGGCGCGACGGGCGACCCCGGGCGGCGCGCGGCCAGCGCCAGCCAGGTCGCCAGCGCGGCGTACTCCGGCGCGTGCGCCAGGTTCGTCAGCCAGGCGCCGGCTGCCGTGCCGCCCGCGAGGTCCAGGTTCTCGCGCGCCGACAGGCTCCACACGAGCCCCATCCAGCCCAGCGTCAGCGCGACGCCGGCCGCTGGATGGACGCCGCGCAGGCGGCCGACGAGCGCACGCAGAGCCTCCACGCGGCGCCCTAGGGCTCGGGGTAGCTGCGAGTGGCGACGAACTCGACGCCCAAGCCGTCCTCGCTGGGCACGACGTCGAGCCGATCGACCATCTGCGCCAGGAGGAAGAACCCGCGACCGCGCTCGTCGTCCAGGTCGGGCTCGCCGCCGGCCCCGATCCGCTGTCGCAGCTCGGCCGGATCGCCGCCGCCCTGGTCGCTCACGCGCAGCGTCCAGCCGCCGGGACGCACGACGAGCACCAGCGTCATCCGCACGCGCGAGCGCAGATCCTCCTCGAAGAGCGCCCGCTCGCCGCCGCCGTGGTCGACGGCGTTCGTGAGCAGCTCCCCGGCCACGAACTCCAGCGAGTCGATCTCGGGCTCCGGGACGCCCTCGCGCTGCGCGAACTGGCGCAGCACGCCGCGCGCCATGCGCTCCGCGCTGTGGGCCGCGGGCAGGTCGAGGCGCAGCTCGTGGGGTCGCGCGGCCGCCGGATCGTTCATCGTGCGGCCGGCGCGAGGTCGAGGGACAGGTCGAGCGCGGGCGCCGAGTGCGTGAGCGCCCCGACGGAGATGCGGTCGACCCCGGAGCGGACCACGTCGCCGAGCGTGTGCTCGTCGATGCCGCCGGAGGCCTCGAGCTCGAGCGGCCGGCCGCGGGTCGCGGCCCGCGCGCGCAGCACGGGTACCAGGGTCGCCATCTGGGCCGGGGTCATGTTGTCGAGCAGCACGACGTCCGCGCCGCCGTCCACGCCGGCCAGCGCCTCGCGCTCGTCGCGCGCCTCGCTCGTGATGCGCACGCCGGGCCCCACGGCGCGACGCAGGTCGGCCAGCACGGCCTCGATCGGACGGCCGGAGAGCTCGATGTGGTTCTCCTTGACCATGACCTCGTCGTGCAGCGAGAAGCGGTGGTTCTCCCCGCCGCCGCAGCGCACGGCGTGCTTCTCCAGGACGCGCAGCAGAGGCGTCGTCTTGCGCGTGTCCAGGATGCGCGGCGGGCGCATGCCGGCCGCCGTCGCCAGCGCGACGTAGCGGGCGGTCAGCGTCGCGATGCCCGACAGGCGCTGGACGAAGTTGAGCGCCGTGCGCTCGGCGCTGAGCAGCGCGCGGGCCGAGCCCGTGACCCGCGCCAGGACGTCGCCGCGGCGGATCGCGGCGCCGTCGCGCGCGAGCAGCTCGACCTGCGCGGACGGGTCGGCGACCTCGAAGACCCGCGCGAAGACCGCCAGGCCGGCGGCCACGCCCTCGCGCTTGGCGACCAGCGTCGCCACCGCGCGCGCCGCGGCCGGGACCGCGTGCTGGGCGGTGCGGTCGCCGCCAGCCACGTCCTCGGCGAGCGCCGGTCGGACCAGGGCCTCGATCGCGCCCGCGTCGAGCGGCGGTGGCGGGCCGACGCGCGGCGCAGGCAGCCCCTGCGCCCCGCGCGGCTCGGCCCCCGCGGGGAACGCCGCGGGGCCTGTCTCGAGAGGGCGGTCGCTCACGGGGCTCCAGGTCGAGTGTACGGCGCTGCTCCCGCCGGCTCCACGCGGCCTTGCTCGAACCCGCGCCCTGGCTCGAGCCAGCGAGCCGCCGCCGCGGCCGTGGCGGCGCCGATCCCGGGGATCTGCGGCCAGGCCGCCGGTCCTCCCCGCAACCCGTCCCAGCGCGCGCGCACGATGGACAGCGCGCGCGACGGCCCGATCCCGGGCAGCGCGCGCAACGCCCGCGCGCTGAGCGCGTCGGGGTCGATGGGGGGCGCGCAACCGCCGGGTCGGCCACCGTCTGCCACCGGGCGCTCGGGGGGCGCGGCGACCCACGCGCCGAGCAGCAGCCCCACGCAGATCCAGGCCGCCGCGCCGGCCTGTTCGGCATCCTGTTCGCGCTCGGCATCCCCGTCGCGCTCGGACTCGCGAGCGCGCTCGGCGGCTGCGTCACCCGCGGCGCCCGTGTCGGACGCAGCGTCCTGGCCGTGCTCGAGCGCCGGCACACGGCTGCTGGTCCTGTCGCGCGGATCGTCGTTCAGGCCTGCGGCGCGACGCTCGTCCTCTGGCCGACTCATGCCCACACGACGCGCGAGCGAGCCGCGGGTCGCAGGCCCCCCCCCGACGCGCACCGGGCAGCGCTCAGGTGTCGCCCGCGAGCCGCGCCAGGCGTTGGCCGAGCCCGATGGTCGGGCCGCAGCCTGCGGCCTCGCGCTCGAAGCGCCGCGCCAGCTCGCGCAGCGCCACCGCGAACTCGGAATCCGGCTCGTGGCGCACGACCGGGGCCCGCGCGTTCACGCAACGCGTGACGGCGCGGTCGTCGGGCAGCCAGCCGAGGCAGGGCAGGTCGCGCCCGAGGAACTTGCGCACCGCGCCGCGCAGGCGCTCGGCGACCTCGGCGGCCTCGCCCGCCGAGGTCGCGCGGTTCACGACGAAGCACGGCGCACTGCCCGCGTCGCGCTGCACGAGCACCTTGAGGAAGGCGTAGGCATCCGTGAGCGCCGTGACGTCGGGCGTCGTGACGAGCAGCGTGCGCTCGCTGGCCGCGGCCAGCGCCACCGTCTGCGCCGAGATCCCCGCGCCGGCGTCGACCAGCACCCAGTCGTAGTCGCGCTCGAGCTCACCGATCGCGCCCGCGACGCGCGCGAGCTCCCAGGGCTCCAGCGCGGCGACGTGCGAGACGCCGCTGCCGGCCGGCAGGAGGTCGAGGTTCTGCGCGCAGATCGCGACCAGGTCGCGCGCGCTGGCGCGACCTTCGACGAGGTCGACGAGCGAGCGCTCGGGCGCGACGTCCTGCAGGATGTGCGCGTTGCCCACGCCCAGGTCCGCGTCGACGACGAGCACGCGCCGGGTCGCGGCGAAGAGGCTGGCGAGCGAGGCCGTGACGACGGATTTCCCGGTGCCGCCCTTGCCGCTCGCGATGCACAGGGAGCGCGTGGCGAGCCCCGGGCCCGCCAAGCGACGACGGCTGGGACCGGCAGGCGCCGCGTCGGCGCGGCGGCCGTCCCAGTGGAGGATCCGCCGGGCTTGGTCCCAGTTCATGCAGAGGCGTTTGGACGGGCGCGTGCGGGGCCACGCGACCCACCCCTGGGGGGATGGAACACCCTTTCGAGGGCCGCCGCAAGGCCCTCCCAGAGCGCGGCCCGGCCCCCTCGAGAACGACGCAAACCCTTGTCGCACAAGGTTAGGACCGACCCCCCCCGGCAAGCACCCGGAAGACCACCTGGAAGATATTGCAGGTTCCTAGAAAGCCGTTACGCTGTCTCAAGATTCGGCCATCGAGCCCGGTTCGCGTCGACCAGCCCCGCCTGGGGCGGGCGCGGCTTCGGGGCCCCGAGGCCCTGATTCCCCCCATCGCCTCTCAGCACGAGTTGCAACCATGAACAAGTTCCTCACGGCTCTGCTCGTCGCGGGCTCCGCGTTCGCCGCCGGCTCCAATGCCCAAGCGAACAGCCTCGACAAGCCGGGCAGCCTGCTGCTCTTCCCCTACTTCAACAACGTCGTTGGCACGACCTTCATCACGGTCACCAACACGAACAGCGACTTCAACCAGAACGGCCAGCTCTTCGCCGGCACGGTCGACGTCGAGTTCGTCTACATCAACGGCGAGGACTGCCTCGAGTTCAACCGCACGCGTCGCCTGACGCCGAACGACACGATCACGGTGCTCTCGAACACCGACAACCCGAACTTCCAGCGCGGCTACGTCTACGTCTTCGCCAAGAGCCCGACCTCGGGCGCGGCGATCTCGTGGAACTTCCTCGAGGGCGACTCGGTCGTGATCTCGGCGCAGCGCGCGCTGTCGACGAACCTCCCGCCGGTCGTCTACCACGGGATCGGCGCCCAGGGCTCGAACACGGACGTCGACGGTGACGGCATCCGCGACCTGAACAACGTCGAGTACTCGGCCACGGCGAACGAGCTGCACATCCCGCGCTTCGTCGCCCACCCGAACTCGAGCCTGATCCTGATCGGCCTCACGGGCAGCCGGTTCACGACGATCGTGAACTACCTGGCCTACAACGACAACGAGGAGGCCTTCTCGGGCCAGGTCGCGTTCGACTGCTGGGACGCCAAGTACCTGCAGGACATCTCGGGCATCTTCACGAGCACGTTCCTGCTGAGCACGAACCACAACCCGAACGAGAGCCTCCTCGGCAACGAGACGGGCTGGATCCGGATGTGGGGCGCCACGGCGTTCTCGACCGCCCAGCAGCGCAGCAACCCGGCGTTCCTCGCCGTGCGCGTCGACCTGACGGCCTTCGGCTCGCTGCCCTACGGCGTCGGTGAGAACCTGAACGGCGACCTGCTCGTCCTCGGGCCCTTCTACGACAACAACTGAGTCGGACCGGAGTCCGGACGACCCATGCGGTCGGCCTGACGACCCGCGGGCGGCGCGCGAGCGCCGCCCGCGGTCATTTGCCCCGGCCCCCGCGCGCACGAGCGCGCCGCAGCGGGCCTGCGACGGCCCGACGGACCGCGGCGCAGCAGCCAGTGGCGGCCGGCTGTGGGCGACGGCAGCCCACGGTCGCACCTCGTCCTCACGAGCAGCACCGCGCCCGAGCCGTGGCCCTGGCGCGTTGGCCGGAGGCCGGCGGCCAGCAGCGGCGACGCGAAACTGCGCCATCGTGCGCATTGCCGCCCGGCTGGACTCTGCTACCCTATTCGGAGCTTCCGAAGCGAAGCGCGGCTCGTGATCCCCGTCCCTGGCAGGGCTCGGACGCGGCCGCGGGGCCTTCTGGCCCCGACGTCCCCCAACGCCAATCAGCACGATTCGCATCCATGAACCAGCTCCTCACGGCCTTGCTCGTCGCCGGCTCCGCTCTCGTCGTCGGCTCCGCCGCCCAGGCGAACAGCCTCGACAAGCCCGGCAGCCTGCTCCTCTTCCCCTACTTCAGCAACGGCGGCGGGCCGACCAGCGAGGGCGAAGGCCCGGTCGGCACGCAGACGTTCATCACCGTCACGAACACGAACAACAACTTCAACCAAGCCGGCCAGCTCTTCGTCGGCACGGTCGACGTCGAGTTCGTCTACATCAACGGCGAGAACTGCCTCGAGTTCAACCGCACGCGCCGCCTGACGCCGAACGACACGATCACGGTCTCGTCGCTGCTCGACAACCCGAACGCCCAGCGCGGCTACCTCTACGTCTTCGCCAAGAGCCCGACCTCGGGCGCCGCGATCTCGTGGAACTTCCTCGAGGGCGACTCGATCGTTGTTTCGCCCCAGCGCGCGCTCTCGACGAACATCCCGCCCGTCGTCTACCAGGCGATCGGCGCCCAGGGCTCGAACACGGACGTCGACGGTGACGGCATCCGCGACCTGAACAACGTCGAGTACTCGGCCAACGCCGCCGAGCTCCACATCCCGCGCTTCATCGCCGCGCCGAACTCGAGCCTGATCCTGATCGGCCTGACGGGCAGCCGCTTCACGACGATCGCGAACTTCCTGGCCTACAACGACAACGAAGAGGCCTTCTCGGGTCAGGTCGCGTTCGACTGCTGGGACATCCGGCCGCTGTATCAGATCTCGGGCATCTTCACGAACACGTTCCTGCAGAGCACGAACCACAACCCGCTCGAGAGCTTCGGCGGCAACGAGACGGGCTGGATCCGGATGTGGGGCGCCACGGCGTTCTCGACGGCCCAGCAGCGCAGCAACCCCGCGATGCTCGCGGTGCGCGTCGACCTGACGGCGTTCGGCTCGCTGCCCTACGGCATCGGCACGAACACGAACGGCGACCTGCTCGTCCTCGGCCCCTTCTACGACAACAACTGAGCCCGCAGGGGCTCCGGACGCACCACGGTGCGTCCTGACGGACAGCGGGCGGCGCGCGAGCGCCGCCCGCTCTTGCTTCCCGAAGGAGCCGCAGGCCCGCTGGAGCGCGAGGCGGAGGGTCGTGCGGAACGCGCAGGCAGCGGCGGGGCGCGGCACCGCGAGCGCGGGGAGCCCGCCCGCGACCGCGCTCGAGCCCTCAGTCGAGTTCGCCGCGCAGCGCCGCGAGCTCGTCCTCGCTGAGCAGGGGACCGGACGGCAGCAACGGCACGGGCGCAGCCGCGGGTGCGCGGTCCGCGGCCGGCGGAAGCTGGGCCGGGTCCGGTCCGCGCAGGAGCTCGCCGTCCGCCAAGTACCCACGCAGCGCGAGGGCCAACAGGCGCTCGACGTCCTCGGCATCGGCGATCGGCATCCGGCGACCCTCGATGTCGGCCTCCAGGCCTCGCGCGGACGCGCGCAACGCGACGAGCCGCCCGCGGCCGTGCCGCCAGATCGTCCCGCGGGGTCCGGTCGAGGGTTCGAGGCCCTCGTCGATGCGCGCCATCCCAGCCCGGATCCAGGCCGCGAACCCGCGCGCGGCTTCCGGGAGGTCGGCGTCCCAGGCCGCAGGCTGCGCGCGAGTCCCGGCGGCCGCCCTCGACACCTCGACGAGCTCGCTGAAATCACCGCGGGCGCCGCGCACGCGCCGCGCGGTGAAGACCCGCAGGTCCTCCGCTCGCAGGGCCGCCAGTGCCGCGAGCAGGAGGGGCTCGGGCTCGGAGACGATCAGGACGACACCGGGCGCGAGCGCCGCGTCCGCGCCGAACCGCCGCACGAGCAGTTCGCCCTGGGCATCGCACCAGGCCAGTGCGTCCACTGCTGCCAGGACAGCCTCCTCGCCGTCCTCCGCGAGCACGAGCAGGGCCCGGCCCTCGCCGTCGACCCCTGCCAGGCGTGCGACACGCGGCGCGCCGTCCTCCCGGCCCAGGCCGGGTGCGGGCTCGAGGCGCAGGTCCTCCTCGAGCACCTCGAAGCCGCCCAGCGCGGCGACCAGAGCCTGCGGATCGATCGCGGGGCGGCGGGCCGACCGGGAGCGTTCCATGGGGGTCAGCATGCCCGCGGGCGCGCCGCGACGGAAGCAGCGCGCCCCGCGCGCGAGCCCCCGCGCGCGGGGCTGTCCCGCCGCCCAGCGTGACGCACGAGCGGGCTGCCGCCCCCCTCGTGCGCGCCGACGGCTGGCGCGCCGACCGCGCACGTCTTCCCCGTCGCCGTCTTCCCCGTCGCCGTCTTCCCCGTCGCCGTCTTCCCCGTCGCCGGCGCACTCGTCGCCGGCGCACTCGCCGACGGCGCCTTCGCGCGCGCCGCGCCCGCCCGGGCCGTGCGTCCGAGCGCGGCAACGAGGCCGCGCCGCGTCGCGACCCGCACGGGGAACCGCCGCCGTTGCACCTGCGCCAGCGCCAGCGCCAGCGCGTCGCTGGCGTCCAGGGGCAGGTCGAGGTCGGCAACACCGAGCGCCGTGGCGACCATGCGGGCCACCTGGCGCTTGTCCGCCGCGCCGTTCCCGACGAGGGCCTTCTTGGCGACCGCCGGCGGCATTTCGACGACCTCGGCGCCGCTGGCGGCCGCGGCGGAGAGCGCCACGCCGCGGCCCTCGCCGATCCGCAGCGCCGAGCGCACGTTCTTGGCCGCAAATGCCTGCTCCACGACCACGATCGCCGGGGAGAGCCGGCCCAGGAGCTCGTCGATCTCGCGCCGCAGGTGCGCGAGGCGCGCCGGCACACTGGCACGGGCCGGTGCCCGCAGCACGCCGGCCGCATAGAGCCGCGGCCCACGCGACCCATCGACCACCGCACCGTAGCCGACGACGAGGGTCCCCGGGTCGATGCCCAAGACGACGAGCGGTCGCGGCGGGGAGGGCGGGCTCACGCGCGGACGCCTTCCGGGCGTCCAGGCCGAACCCTACGCTCTCGGGCCTGCGCGTGACAGCGCGCGCTCCGCGATGACCGATGACCGTGCCACACCGCCGCACACCTGCGCCCTCGTCGTGGCTGCCGGCGGCTCGACGCGGATGGGGTCCGCCGGCGAGCGCAAGCCCTTCCTGGAGATCGCCGGCCGCAGCGTGCTGGAGCGCGCCTGCGCTGCCTTCGACGCAGCCGAGGCCGTGCGCACGATCGTGATCGTCGGTCGGGCCGAGGACCTCGAGCGCATCCGGGCGCTGGCCGCCCGATCGTCGGCGCTGCGCAAGGTGCGCAGGATCGTGCCGGGAGGAGCCGAGCGCACGGACTCCGTGCGCGCCGGACTGGCCGCGGCCGACCCGGCCGCCGAGTTCGTCGCCGTCCACGACGCGGCGCGCCCGCTCGTCTCGCGCGCAGTCGTCGAGCGCGCGCTCGAGCTGGCCGTGCTCGCGGGCGCCGCGCTGACCGCCGTGCCGATCGTCGACACGGTCAAGGAATCGCAGGACGGGCGCCATGCGAGCGCCACGCTGGACCGCGCGCGGCTGTGGGCGGCGCAGACGCCCCAGGTCTTCCGGCGTGCACTGCTCGCGGAGCTCCTGGAGCGCGCCGCACGCGACGGCTTCCGTCCCACCGACGAGGCCGCGCTCCACGAACGCTACGTCGGACCCGTGCCCATGTCGCGCGGCTCGCGCGCGAACCAGAAGCTGACCACGCCCGAGGACCTGCCGCTCCTCGAGGCGCTGGCGCGGCTCGCCGCGGCCGAGGAGCAGGCATGATGCGCGTCGGGCTGGGGTTCGATGTCCACCGCCTCGTCGAGGGGCGGCCCTGCCGCCTGGGCGGCGTCGACCTGCCACACCCCACAGGACCCCTCGGGCATTCCGACGGCGACGCCGTGCTCCACGCCCTGGCCGACGCCGTGCTCGGCGCGGCCGGGCTGGACGACTTGGGGACCCTCTTCTCGGACCGCGACGCCCGTTGGCAGGGCGTGGACTCCGCGGAGCTGCTCGCCGAGTGCATGGCCCGCGCCCGCGCGCAGGGCTGGCGCCTCGCGAATGCGGATGTCGTGATCGCGACCGAAGGCCCGCGCATCGCACCGCACCGCGCGGCGATGCGCGCACGGATCGCGGCGATCCTGGGGGTCGAGCCGGAGGCCGTGAACGTGAAGGGCAAGACGCTGGAGGGCCTCGGCGCGCTGGCGGGCGGCACGGGAGTGGCGGTGCAGGCCGTTTGTCTCCTGGTCCACGAGGGATACTGACCCCGACCGTTGGCATTTTGTGGGTGGGCCGGAGAGTACCCACCAGGGGTTGGGGGCCGCCGCCCAGACCCTGGTCAGCCCAGGCCGGCACGGCGCGGTCCAGGCGCCGTCGGGTGGCGTGGACAGCGAACTGGGTCAGTATCCCGCGGACTCCGGTGGTCGTCAGGCAGCGTGCAGGCGCGCGTAGGCCCCCTGCCGCGCCAAGAGTTCGGCGTGGGTCCCGACCTCGACGACGCGGCCGGCCTCGAGGACCACGATCCGGTCGGCGTTGCGGATCGTCGACAGGCGGTGCGCGATCACGACCACGGTCTTGCCCTTCATCAGGCGCTCGAGGGACTCCTGCACGACCGCCTCGCTTTCGGTGTCGAGGGCGCTGGTGGCCTCGTCGAGGAGCAGGATCGGGGCGTCCTTGAGGAACGCGCGCGCGATCGTGATGCGCTGGCGCTGCCCGCCCGAGAGCCGCGATCCGGCGTCGGCCACGTTCGTGTCGTAGCCCTCGGGCAGCGTGGCCACGAACTCGTGGATCCCGGCGGCGCGCGCGGCGGCTTCGACCTCGGCTTGCGTCGCCTCGGGGCGTCCGTAGCGGATGTTCTCCCCGATCGTGGTGTGGAACAGGAACGGCACCTGGCCGACCATCGCGTACTGGCGCGTCCACGACTCCAGCGTCAGGTCGCGCAGGTCGACGCCGTCGACGCGAATCGCGCCCTCGGTCGGGTCGAGGAAGCGCGCCAGGAGGTCGACCAGCGTGCTCTTGCCCGAGCCGGAGGCGCCGACCAGCGCCAGCGTTTCGCCCGGCCGGAGCTCGAGGTCGACCTGCTCGAGCGCCAGCCCCGCGCCGGCGGGGTAGCGGAAGGAGACCCCTTCGAGGCGCAGGCCGCGGCCCAGGCCCGTGCAGGCGCGGGCCGCGGGCCGGTCCACGACCTCGGCGCGCTCGGCCAGGATCTGCTCGATGCGCGCCGAGGCCCCGACCGACTCCTGCGCGTTCGTGACGGCGCGTGTGACGCTCTTCACGCCTGCGTACATCTTGGCCACGGACAGCAGGAACACGGTGATCGCGTCGGCGGTCGTGAACTGGCCCCCGCTCTGCACGAGCCCGAGCGCGAGGATGATCGCCGCCAGCCCGGCGTGCGACAGGAACAGCGACGAGGCGTTGGCCAGGGCCTGCGCCCGCACCATCCGCATCGTCGAGCGCACGTAGGACGCGTTGACCGCGCGGTAGTCCTGGAGCTCCCGCTCCTCGGCGCGGAAGGCCTTCACGGTGCGGATGCCCTGGAGCATCTGGCTCAGCGCCTGCACGGACGAGCCCAGCTCCGTGAGCGACTTCGTCGATCCGCGGTTGACCTTCTTGGCCTGCTTGAAGACGGGCGCGGCGATGAAGCCCAAGCCGAGGAACGCCACGAGCGCCGGCAGCGGCGCGATGCCAGCCGCGACCGCCAAGGCGCCCAAGATCATCATCGGCTCGAGGATCAGGTCCTTGAGCGACTGGTTGGCGACGTTGAGGACCGTTCCCGTGTCGCTCGAGAGCCGCGAGATCAGGTCGCCGAACTGCCGGCGACCGTGGAACGACAGCGAGAGGCGCAGCAAGTGGCCGGCGATGCGCTCGCGCACGTCGACGACGAGCGACACGGCCAGCCGGCGCGAGGCCACCAGGAAGGCGTAGTGCGTGGCGCCGGCCAGGAGCGCCAGGGCGGTGAGCGCCGACGCGATCTTGCCCAGGGCGCCGAACGTGCTCTCGGGATGCCCAGTGGGACCCAGCACCCAGGCATTGAGCCCGGCGACGATCTGGTCGAGCGGGAAGGCGAGCCCCGGGTCGCCGCGGCTGAAATCGGGGAAGAGGACCTGGACCGCGGGGAACACCAGCACCGCGACGAGGCTCTGCGCCGCGCTGGAGATCCCGGCCAGGAGGAGCAGCAGCAGGAACGTCCCGAGCCGCGGACGCAGGTGCGGCTCCAGGAGCCGCCAGAGGCTGCGCAGGTTCGATTCCACCGGCGCGCGATCCTAAGCGCCACGCGCGGCGCTGTCGCGGGCGCGGGGCAGGCCGGGCGCGCTCGGGAGCGCTTTCGCGCCACCGCGGGGCCCGCGGCACACGTCACGGCACGCCGCCGCGCGGCGGGCGGCGCAGCGCGCGGCAGACCGCCGTGGCGCCAGCAGCGAGCCCGCGGCGCGCCGCCGCAGGCTCCGCGACGGGAGGGCGCGCCAGGCTGTCCGTCCACCGCGGGCCGCGTTGGACTCGCGGCCTGGAGCGGCGCGCGACGCGCCCGCGCCCTCACGAGCCCAGCAGCCCGCGGTCTGGTCGACCCCCGGGACCCTCAGTAGCCGAACTCGAAGCCCCGGACGTCGGCCGACTTGCGCGCCTCACGCGCGTAGGTCACGAACGAGGTGCGCACGTAGTCGTCGCGCAGGAGCTCGATGTGCTTGGGGTCGCCCAGGTTCAACGGGCGCGTCGGCGGCGTGCGGCGCTGGACGCGGGTGATGTAGTAGCCCTGCGGGCCGCGGAACGGGCCGGCGACCGTGTTCTCGGCCTGCTCGGAGAACACGAAGTCCGTGATCGAGGCCCCGGTCGCCCAGTGCGTGTAGGGGCTCTCGCCGACGAAGCCCTGCAGGTCGTTGCGGTAGCGCAGGCCGAAGCGCCCGCGGTTCTTCATGGCGACGTCCGAGCCGCGCTGGCCCTGGCCGTCCGGTGCCGGCGGGTCCCAGTACTCGCTGTGCTCGTTGAGTTGGTCCGACCAGAACCGGAAGGGCTCGACGAGCGGCTGCGCTGGCGCGTACTCGCGGCCCTCGGCCTGGGCCTGCGCGCGCTTGGCGCGCTCGGCGTCGTACTCGGCAATATTGGCGTCCAGGCGCGCCTTGATGGCTTCGGCCTTGGCCTTCGCCGTGCGCCAGCCGTCGTCCTTCCAGCGGAAGTTCGGGATGTCGAAGGCCGAGACCAGCAGGACCTCCACGTCGACCTGCCCGAGTCCCATGATCCGGTTGGCCGTGTCGAGGTGCGAGCGCAAGAGCGCCGAGATGTCGCCGTTCTCCTGATTGGCGAGCAGCGGCGCGATCTTCTTGCGGTAGCCCTCGAGCATCACGTGGTACTCGAGGAACGACTCGGTCGACGGGAAGAAGTACGTCTGGGTCGCCATGAGGTCGACCGTGAAGTACGTGCCCTCGAACTGCTTCTTGAGGTCGGAGAGCGCCTGCTTGCGCTCGTCCGGCGCGAGCAGCGCGCCCTCCTTCGCCAGCCGGTCGTGCGTCGCGATCGAAGTCACGAACCAGCGCTTGGCATCGTCGATCTCGGCCTGGGTGACCGTGTCCTTGACCTTCTCCCACAGCTCGGCCGTGCGCACCACGAGGTCCGGCTGGCCGTCGAAGTCGCGGTCGGCCGTCAGGACCAGGTCGTCCGGGATCCCGTCGAAGGCCGTCTTCCAATCGATCGTCGCGAACAGGGCGTCGCGCACGATCTGACGCATCATGTTGACGTAGATCCCGTCTTCCTTCGGCAGCGGCTCGCCGGTCTTGTCCGCGTGCTCGCGGCGCATCTGGTAGCTCTGGTGCGCGTCGTTGAGCAGCGTGTCGCCCGAGTCGGCGCGCACGGCCTCGATCGTCGAGACCGGCCATTCGTCCGGGTTCTCGGGGTAGAACACCCGGTCGAAGTACAAGAGCTGCCGCAGGTTGTCGCGGTACCAGGGCACGCTGCGGAACGCGCGGCTGACCTCCGCTGCGACGTCCAGGACCGGGTAGCTCTTCTTGAACTCCTCGAGCGTGCGCTGGAACTCGGCCTCGAACTCCTCGTCCGTCGGCACGAGCTGCTCGTCGAGCAGCTTGCGCTCCGCATCGCGCTTCTTCTGCCAGGCCGCGCGGACCTCGGGGTCCTGCAGGCGGGCCGCGCGCTGGCGGCCGAGCTCCTGATCGAGCGCGCGGGCGCGCGCCTCGGGCGACTCGAACGGCTGGGCTGCAGCGCGCGACGCGATGGCCTTCTCGGCCGCCTCGCGGGCCGCGGGCCCCACGAGCGGCTCGACCGACAGGCTGGCCTCGTCGCGCGCGCGACGGTCGAGCTCGTCCTCGATGATCAGGCCGACCCGGAACAGCTCGAGCTGCAGCCGGCAGGGGCCGTAGATCAGGAAGCGCTGGATCTCGGCGTCCGGGACCCGCTTCCCGTTCACCACGAGCGGCTCGCCGAAGATCGATCCGTCGGCGGCCTGGGGCGCGGGCGCCGCCGGGGCCTGTACTGCGGGGCGGGCGAGGAGCAAGGGTGCGCCGAGCGCGAGGCCGGCGAGGCCGAGGAGAAGGATGCGCGTGACCATGGCTTGGGGGAGAGAGACTTCGGATCGCGCCCGGCCCGCCCCGGAGGGGGGGCGCGGAGAAAGCGGGCCACGAGGCTACGGAGGGACCCCGAAGCCGGCGAGAGGAATCTCGCCCGGCGCGAGCCGCGGCGCGTGGACGGCCGAGCTGGGACGCGGGTTCCGGGTAGTCTAGGGGTTGGCCCCGAGCCATCGTCCAGCGGGCCGACGCGCCGCCCGGGCGGCCGGGACCCACCTCATGGCCAGGACCACCGCCTACGCGCCGCGCACGATCTCGCTGGTCACGGAGCTGCTCCACCCCGCGCTGCAGCCCGACCCCTCCGCGATCCAGCGCGTGCACGACCAGCTCTTCCGGCTGGGTTCGCCGCCCTACTCCAGCTTCGTGGTCTCGCCCTCGGGGCCGGCGCTCTCGAACCCGAGCCCGGTCCCCGGCTCGAGCTCGTTCGCGGCCTTCCGCCACGATCGGTTCCACTTCTGCGAGGAGCTCTCGAGCGTCACCTACGACGAGTTCGCGGCTCGCGTGCGCTCCGTGGCCGAGAAGGTCGCCGCGCAGCGCGGGCTGGCGTTCTTCACGGCACAGCAGGTCACGCTGCGGACGTTGGTGAACCCGCGCGCCTTCAAGGACAGTCGCGCCTACTTGAAGAACGCCATGTTCGGCTTCGACGACGAGACGGACGTGTTCGGCGTCGAGCCCGCGCTGCTCGGCATCCGCTTCGTGTTCCCGCCCACGCCCGATCGCCCCGGCAGCCACAGCCTGCGCATCGAGTCCTGGGCCAACGACCCGCGCTCGCTGTTCCTCGAGGTCGTGTCGACCTACGGCGGCGTCCGCGCCGACGCCGCGCTCGTGCAGGTCGAGGAGAACATCCACCAGAGCTACCGCTTCCTGACCGAGCCCGCGATGCGCTTCGTGGCGGGCTTCGACACCCGCGGCGGTGACCTGGCCGAGGGCGAGGACGAGACCGGGGAGGACGGCGAGGACGACGGCCGCTCGTGAGGCCGGAGGGAGGCCGCAACCCGCTCGGGCCTGGGCGCTATCCTCGTTCGGTCTCCATGCGTCGCGCGCGCGCCAACGGCTGCAGGTTGCAGGCACCGCCCCGGGCCGTGGCTCCGGTTGCGGCAGGCACCGCGGTCAAGGCCGCACTCCGTGCCGTGACCGTCTGGCGCGCCCGCGTCGGTGCCTGGGCCCTGGCCACGGCAGCCGTGCTGCCCCTCGCGGCCTGCGGGGCCGGCGAAGCGCCCGCGGCCGCTCCCGCGCGCACCTGGCCGCCGGACACCGTCTTGGCCTTGAACGGCGTGCCGATCGCCGCCGCGGAGGTCGACGCGATCAGTTCGATCGTCGCACGCGCCGAGGTCCAGCACGCGCTCCCCCACCTGCGCCGGATCGCGCTGACGAACGTGATCCTGCCGCGCGCCGCGGCTCGCGAGGTCGCGGGCGAGGCCCGGCGCGCGGCGGCGCTGGCGGCGGCCCAGGCGTGGCGCGCGGCGCTCGAGCGCGACGCGACCCCGCCCCCGCCCGTCGAGGTCCCGCACGAGGCGGTCGTCGAGGGCGGCTTCGGGATGACCGGTCTGGAGGTCTGGGACTGGGCTCTCGACGCGCCGCTCGCGACCTGGTCGCCGCCGATCGAGACGCCTGGCGCCTGGAGACTGGCGCGCGTGTTGGAGCGGACGGGCGGCTTGCGGCCGTCGGACGTGCGACTCAAAGTCGACCTGCGCACGTTCGTCTGGACGCACTCGCCGACCTTCCGAGAGGACGTCGAGGCGCACCTCGACCGGTCCCGTCTGGAGTACGTCGACGAGGCTTGGCGCGACCTCGTCCCGACCCTGTGGCAGCGCCGCCTGCGAGGCACCCCATGAACCGCACGACCCTTCCGATCCTCGCCCTGGCCCTCGCGGCACTCGTGGTGGTGTCCGCTCGCGCCGAGGATCCGCCGCGTCCGGCGCCGGCGGCCCAGCCGGCCGAGAAGCTCGCGGCCTGGCCCAAGCCGGCCGACAAGGACGCGCTGCTCACGGACATCGAGCGCGTGGTCAAGGCGCACATCCCCGAGATGGCCGCCGGTGGACGCGAGGCCCTGATCACGGCGGGCGCCGCGGCCGTGCCCTTCGTGCTCGAGCGCTATGGGAAGGAGCGTGACGAGGCCGCCCGCAAGCGCCTCCACGAGGTGCTGCTCGCGATCACCGCCGCCGACCAGACGCGGCTCCTGGCCAAGGAGTTCGAGAGCAAGCTGCTCCCGGTGCGCGTGTTCACGCTGCACCGTTCCGCGGCCTTCCCCGACCCCGAGATCCGGGACGCCGCCGACAAGGCCTGGGCGCGGGTGGCCAAGGCCGGAGACAAGGCCGATCCGGAGGAACGCTACGCGGCCGCCTTGTGCGCGGCGTCGGCCGGTTCCGTCGCCGGGCTCGAGGCGCTGTTCGAGGCCTGCTCCGGCAAGCGCTGGGACAAGGAGAAGCGCGAGATCCGCGCCGCGCTCCAGGGCGCGCGCGGCAAGCCCGCCACCGATCTCCTGCTGGCGAAGCTCGAGAAGGCCGACCGCAAGACCAAGGTCGCCGTGCTGCGGATGCTGGCGGGCTGTGGCGAGAAGGCCCAAGCCGCGCGGCTCAAGGCCTTCCTGGACGACGAGGACAACACGGTGCGGGTCACGGCGATCAACGCGCTGCGCGGGATGGTCGACGACGCGCAGCCCATCGAGGACCTGGCGGCGTTCGAGGCCATCGAGATGGCCAAGGCCTGGAAGGGGCGCGCGCTGTGAAGGGGGCCGTGACGCGCGCCGCGTGGTGCCGCGTGGCGGCGGCGACGTGCTTGCTGCTCGCCGCGCCGGTCGCACAGGCCGCGCAAAAGGGCGAGAAGAAGCGCCCGAACGACCCGACGTTGTGCTCGGTCTGCCAGGCCGACCCGCTGCTCATGGAGGCCGGCGGCATCGTCGCGCACGGCGGTTTCCCCTTCGGCAAGAAGGGCAACGACACGGAGAAGACGGACAAGCACCTGGCCACGCTCGACATCCGCTGGATCGAGACCAAGAACTTCCGCATCGGGTTCGCGCTCGGGTCCCACAAGGTCAAGCAGGACGAGAAGAAGAAGTTCGTCGGCGAGCTCACCAAGCTCAAGGCCGCGTTCCCCAAGGTGCTCCCCGAGACCGGCCTGCTCGATCCCTGGCTGCGGCTGCACCTGTATGCGCA
Source organism: Planctomycetota bacterium (assembly GCA_016795205.1). Taxonomy (GTDB): domain Bacteria; phylum Planctomycetota; class UBA1135; order UBA1135; genus JAEUHZ01. The sequence goes on from JAEUHZ010000067.1 coordinate 46,841, forward strand.
GCGCTGCGAGGAGATCCACGCGCGCTTCCTGGAGATCGTCGACGGGCGCAGCGCGACGTTTCCCGACGGCACGGGCGCCTGGCGCGGCGCCTACCAGGGCGAGGGTCCGTTCCTGGGCATGAAGGACAAGTACGAGGTGCTCATCGTCCCGAACGAGGCCGCGCACGTCGACTTCCTGCTCGAGAACGCCGGACTGCGGATCCGCAACACGCAGCGTTGGCACTTCGTGGACCGCGGCGCGATCACGGTGTCGATGCACGCCCAGCAGGGCAATCTGCGCAACGACGCCGGCCTGCACGCGCACGTCGCGTTCAATCTGGCGCACAACCTGTACGACGGGCTGAACCACTACAGCTATGACACGCCCATCTGGCTCCACGAGGGCCTGGCGCACTTCATGGGCCGCGAGGTCGACCCGCGGAACAACAGCTTCGACGGCGGCGAGGGGGCGGTCGCCGACATGACGAGCAAGAGCAACTGGAAGCCCGAGGTCATGAAGCTCATCGCCGCGGGCGAGGCGCCGCGGATGGCCGAGCTCATGGCGCTCAAGAACTTCGGCGAGCTCAAGCTCGTCCACCACTTCACGACCTGGTCGATGGTCGATTTCCTCGTCACGACCAAGCCGCGCGAGTTCGGTGCCTTCCTGTGGGCCATCAAGCGCAACTTCGACGCGAACGGAGCACCCACGGGCGCGAACCTGCCCGACTGGCACCGCCGGCAGTTCCGGGAGGTGCTCGGGTGGAGCTACGCCGAGTTCGACCAGGCCTGGCGGGACTGGGTCCAGGTGGCCTACCGGCCGGGCGTGCCCAAGGGTGGGGAGACGTTGCCGACGCCGCCCGGCGGGATCCCGCTGGGAGGGGGCGGAGGCGGGGGCTAGCGTCGGGCTGTCGCCCGCGACGCGCGACGGATCCCCGCGGGCGGCGGCGGAGCGACCCGGGCGCCTGGACGGTGAGCTCCCTCCCCTGGACGCTCGCGGGGCCCAGCGGCCCCGCTCCACCGGAATGCTGGCCGGACGGACGAGGACCAGGGGCCCGGCCCCGCGCGGGCCCTCGTCCCCGGCGGAGCCGGCGCGAACCGTTTTCCGGGTGCTCACGCGCCCCACGGCTGGCCTTCACCGCGGGTCGGGCGGAGGCGGATACACTTCCACCGCCCGGACGGCTGCTTCGACTCCAAGGCTCCGCCCGCGGCGGGCGATAGGGTCCACACAGCGCGGACCCGTCGCGCTTTCCGGCAGGCTCGCCCATACTGATTCCACCCCCGAGGCTCACGCTCACGTTCGAGTCGGTTTGAAGCGCGTCGCCGCGGCGCGCGGACGTGCCCGACGCACCCCGTTCCGCACCGGATGATCCAGAGGAAGAAACGCATCGTCCTGTTCCTGCCGCACCGCGCGGATCCGGAGCAGGGAGTGCGGGTCAGCGCCGACCTGACCCCGCTCGAGCTGCTGCAGATCGCCGCGATCCCCGAGCGCGAGGGCTACGAGTGCGTGCTCATCGACGCGATGATCGAGCGCGACCCGCTGGCGCGCGTCCTCGAGGCCTGCGACGGGGCGCTGCTCTTCGCCAGCTCGTGCATCCTGGGTTTCCAGGTCGCGCACGGCGCGCGGATCGCGAAGGCCGTGCGCGAGCGCTTCCCCAAGCTCCCGATCGTGTGGGGCGGCTGGTTCCCGAGCGTCGCGCCCGAGCAGTACTTCCGCGAGGGCCTTGCCGACGCGGTGGGCCTCGGCCAGGGCGAGCTCACCTTCGCCGAGGTCGTGCGCGCCATCGACGCCGGGACGCCGCTCGACGACGTGGCGGGCCTGGCCCTGTGGCGCGACGGTCGCCTGCACTACACGGCACACCGCCCGGTCGTGGGCTTCGACCAGATCCCGGACGTGCCGTGGCACCTGCTCGACTTCGAGAAGTACGTCGCGCTGCAGAACGACAAGAGCTCGCACTGGAAGGTGCGGCACAAGTACGCGGACCCCTGGGACATGCCGGCCGGGACACCGCTGCGTGGGTTCAGCTACTTCTCGAGCTTCGGGTGCCCCGAGCCGTGCACGTTCTGCTGCTCCCCGTTCGTCACGAATCGGCGCTGGAAGGCGCTGCCAGGGAAACTGCTCGCCGAGCGCGTGCTGGAGTGCCGCGAGCGCTTCCAGTTCAACGTCCTGCGCTTCCAGGACGCGAACTTCGGCGTGCACGAGAAGCGCAGCAACGAGTTCTGCCAGGCGCTCGTCGACGCCGGTGCGCCGTTCTGGTGGAACGGCACGTACGAGATCGAGACGATCGCGCGCTACAAGGACCCCTCGCTCGACCTGCTGCGCGACTCGCGCTTCCACATGGCGGCCTTGGGGGCCGAAGCCGGCTCCAAGGAGCAGCAGGAGCAGATCAAGAAGAAGATCGACATCGAGGGCGATCTGGAGGACTCGCTGCGCCGCCTGAACCAGCGCGGGATCCAGACCGGCGTCTCGTGGATCATCGGCTACCCCAACGAGAGCCGCGCGTCGATGCTGGCCACGCTCGAGTGGGCCGCGCGCATCAAGTACCAGTTCCCCAACTCGCCCAGCGACATCTTCCCCTTCCGCCCGATCCCGGGAACCGAGGACTTCGACGCCGCGGTCAAGAACGGCTACCAGCCGCCGCGCACTCTGGAAGAGTGGGGTGCCTGCCTCGAGTACAAGTACGCCTTCGACGACATCGGCCTGCCGCTCGACGTGCTGCGCGAGTGGAAGCGCTACGGCGTCGCCGCCACGTTCTACGATCAGCTCGCGCGCGAGGGCTCGGGCTCGCTGCGCCGCGCGATGAAGTCGATCTCCGGCTGGCGCCTGAAGCACCAGAACTACAGCTTCCCCGTGGAGCAGAAGCTGTTCCACGTCTACGTGAAGCTCACCGGCCACAAGACGCAGGGCGACGTGATCAAGCGCGACGCGACGTCCGGCGTGACCCCGAGCGCTCCGGCGGCCTGACACCGTGATCTCGAAGAAGAAGAAGCTGGTCCTGTTCCTCCCCCACCGCGCCGACCCGACGCGGGGCGAGATGTTCAGCGCCGACCTGCTGCCGCTCGAGCTGCTCCAGATCGCCTCGGGGCCGGTCGCCGACGGCTACGACGTCGTGCTGATCGACGCGATGATCGAGCCCGACTACCTCGCCAAGGTGCTCGAAGCCTGCGACGGGGCGCTGCTCTTCGCCAGCTCCTGCATCCTGGGTTACCAGGTCTACGACGGCTACGTCGTCGCCAAGGCCGTCAAGGAGCGCTATCCCGACCTGCCCGTGATCTGGGGCGGCTGGTTCCCGAGCGTCACGCCGCAGATGTGGCTCGAGGCCGGCGTCGCCGACGCGGTGGGCATCGGCCAGGGCGAGCTCACGTTCCGCGAGGTCGTGCAGGCCATCGACCATGGGACCAAGCTCGACGACGTGGCCGGGCTGGCCCTGTGGCGCGACGGGCGCCTGCACTACACGGCGCACCGCGTCGTGGTCGGGTTCGACGAGTTCGAGCCCGTGCCCTGGCACCTGCTGGAGTACGAGAAGTACGCCGAGCTGCAGACCAAGCCCACGCGCCTCAAGGTGCGCCACCGCTTCCCGCTGCCGGGCCACTGGACGCCGACGAACCCGCCGCGTGGCTTCAGCTACTTCTCGAGCTTCGGTTGCCCCGAGCCGTGCACGTTCTGCTGCTCGCCGCTCGTGACCGGTCGCCGTTGGAAGGCGATCCCCGGCCGCCAACTGGCCGAGGACGTGGCCGAGCTGCAGCAACGCTTCCGGTTCGACGTGCTGCGCTTCCAGGACGCCAACTTCGGCGTGCACGAGAAGCGCACGAAGGAATTCTGCCAGGGGCTCGTCGACCTGAAGGTGCCGATCCACTGGAACGGCACGATCGAGATCGAGACGATCATGCGGTACAAGGAGGAGACGCTCGATCTCCTCCAAGCGAGCAAGTGCCACCTGCTGTGGCTCGGCGCCGAAGCCGGGACCAAGGAGATGCAGGAGCGCATCAAGAAGCACATCACGATCGAGAACATCCCGCTCGCGATCGGCAAGCTCGCCCGGCGCAACATCGTCCCGGGCACGTTCTGGATCATCGGGTACCCGGGCGAGACGCCCGAGTCGATGCGCGCGACGCTGCGCCAGGCCGCGCTCGTGAAGCACGAGTATCCGATCGCCGGCAGCGAGGTCTACCCGTTCAGGCCGATCCCGGGCACCGAGGACTACGACGCGGCGATCCGGCTCGGCTACGTGCCCCCCAAGGACTTCTACGAATGGGGCAAGTGCTTCGAATACAAGTACAACGCGCACAACACCCCGCTGCCCGAGGACGTGCGCGAGACCTGGCGCCTCTACAACAACACCGCCGCGATCTACGACAAGCACGTGCAGGAGGGCCCGGAGTGGATGCGCAACGCCCTCTCGAAGGCCGCCGGCTGGCGCCTCAAGAGCGGCCGCTACCGCTTCCCGGTCGAGCAGAAGCTGTTCGACCTCTACGTGCGCGCGACCGGCCAGACCCAGCCAGGCGCGGCCGATTACCAGCCGGCCGTCGACGCGTAGTACGGAGCCAGAC
>JAEUHZ010000027.1 GCA_016795205.1 Planctomycetota bacterium
GCGCGCTTGGCGAGCTCGGCGATGCCGGCCTCGATCTCGGCGAAGCTCATGCGCTCGGCGTTGCGCAGGATCGGCACGACGAGCCCCTTGCCGCCGCCGACCGCGACGCCGATGTCGTAGTAGTTGCGGTACACGATGGCAGCGCCGCGCAGTTCGGCGTTCACGCCGGGGATCAGCTTCAAGGCCTCGATCGAGGCCTTCACGAAGAAGGACATGAACCCGAGCTTCGTGCCGTGCCTCTCGACGAACGCGTCCTTGTGCTCGTTGCGCAGCGCCAGCACGGCGCTCATGTCGATCTCGTTGAACGTCGTCAGCAGCGCCGCGGTGCTCTGCGCCTCGACCAGGCGCTCGGCGATCCGGCGTCGCAGGGGGGTCATCGGCACGACCTCCTCCTCGCGCGTGCCGCCGGCGGAACGTGGCGGGACGGCGGCTGCGGCGGGCTTCGCCTGGCTGGCGGCGCGTTGCACGTCCTCCTTGAGCAGCCGGCCGCCGGGACCCGTCGGCGTGACCGTCGCGGGATCGACGCCGCCCGTGGCCAGCGCGCGCGCCGCGGCGGGCATCACGACCGTCTCGCGCGCCGGCGTGGGCCTGGCCGCCAGAGCGGCGGAAACCGGCGTGCCCGCCGCGGCGGGCCCGGAGGCGGATGCCGGCGAGGGGCTCGGCCCGCTCGCGACCGCCCCGGCTTCCATGTAGCCGATGACCTCGCCGACGCTGGCCTTCTCGCCCTTCTGTTTCAGGACGCGCGTGACCTTGCCGGCCACGGGCGCGGGCAACTCGACCGTGACCTTGTCCGTCTCGATGACGACCAGCGCGGCGTCCTTCGACGCGCTGGCGCCCTCGCCAACCAGCCAGTCGCCGATCTGGACCTCGGTGATGGACTCGCCCACGGAGGGCACCTTGAGCTCGGCAGTCGTCATGTCGGGATCCTACGCGGTCACGAGCCGCGGGCGAACGCGCGGTCGAGGACCTCTTGCTGCTCGATCTTGTGGCTCGAGGGCGAGCCCGTCGCGGGTGACGCCGCGGCGGCGCGCGAGACGCCCGAGAACGGACGGCCCACGATGCGCTGGCCGAAGCGCGCCAGGAGGTAGTGCCACGCGCCCATGTTCGCCGGCTCCTCTTGGACCCACGCGACGGGCACGTCCTGGCCGTAGGGTTGGAGCGCGGCCTCGATGTCGCGCTCCTGCAGCGGGTGGAGTTGCTCCAGCCGCAAGATCGCCACGTCCTCGGCCTGCTGCTTCGCGCGCTCGTCCTCCAGGTCGTAGTAGACCTTGCCCGAGCACAAGAGCACCTTGGTCACCGGCCCACGCTGCCGCGCACCGGCCGGCGGCACGTCGGGCAGGATGCGGTGGAAGCGGCCCGTCGCGAGCTCGTCGAGGGTCGAGACGGCCTTCGGGTGACGCAGGAGACTCTTGGGCGTCATGACGACGAGCGGCTTGCGCCACGGGCGCAGGACCTGCCGCCGCAGCATGTGGAAGAGCTGCGCGGGCGTGGTCACGTTCGCGACCTGGATGTTGTCGTCGGCGCACATCTGCAGGAAGCGCTCGAGACGTGCGCTGGAGTGCTCCGGACCCTGGCCCTCGAAGCCGTGGGGGAGCAGCAACACCAGGCCCGAGAGGCGCTTCCACTTCTCCTCGGCGCTGACCAGGAACTGGTCGACGATGACCTGCGCCGCGTTCACGAAGTCGCCGAACTGTGCCTCCCACATCACGAGCGCCTCGGGCTGGTCGAGCGTGTAGCCGTACTCGAAGCCCATCACGCCCGTCTCGCTGAGCGGACTGTTCCAGATCTCGATCGGCGCCTGGCCCGGCTCGAGGTGGGCGAGCGGCATGTAGCGGCGGCCCGTCACGACG
>JAEUHZ010000034.1 GCA_016795205.1 Planctomycetota bacterium
GTAGTCGTAGGCCAGCACCTGCGCGCCGCTCTTGCCGCTCGCGAGGCTGCCGTTCGCGTCGTACGTGCTCGTCCCCAAGGGCGTCGAGGTGTAGAGGTTCAGCGGGGCGTGGGCCGCGTTCAGCGTGTAGAGGCCGGCGTCCGGGCCGCCCGTGACGCTCGTGCGGTTTCCCACGTCGTCCAGCGCGTACTGGATCGTCTCCGGGGACTGGCCGCCCCCGACCCGGTCGGAGCGCACCATCCGGCCGGCGGAGTCGTACGTGTAGGTGAAGGTCCGTACCGGGCTACGCGTTGGGTCTTCGCGCGTGATGCGGTTCGATTGTCGGTCCCACGTGCTCGTGCGGCGCGCGAACATCGTCGAGCCCAGCGCGTGCGATACGTCCAGCGCGCGCAGCACCGCGTCGTGCTGGTAGATCGTGCGTGTGCCGTTGAAGTAGTCGCGGCGCTTCAGCGTGCCGAGGCCGCGGTACTCGAGCTTGGAGAGGTCGACGCTCGCGCCCGGCTCGCGCACCGTCTTCAGCCGACCGATCGCGTCGCGCGTGTGGTCGATCACGCGACCGCCTGGATAGCTGAAGCCCTGGACGCGGCCGCTGCCGCTGGTGCGGATCTCCGTGCGCTTGCCGTTCAAGACCTCGGCCGAGAGCTGCGAGAGGCTGTCGTACTCGCGCGTGACCGTGGCGCCGGCGTTGCGGGCCAGGGTCAGGCGACCGAGCGCGTCCTGGTCGAACTCGGCGTAGAGCTCGCCGAGCACGCCCGCCGCGGGGGTCACGCTCTCGAGGCGCAAGTGGCCGTCGGCGTCGTGCGTGAAGTCGATGCGCGTGCCACGGGCGTCCACAGACCAGGCGATCTGGCCGCGCCGCGTGTAGCCGCAGGTCCACTGCGTCTGGTCCGCGTAGGTCACCCGGTCGCGGCGGTTGTGGGCGTCGTAGCGGTAGGCGGTGACGTTGCCCTGGTCGTCGACCTCGGAGGTCAGCCGCCCGTTGCGATCGTAGGTCCTGCTCGTCGTGATCGCGCTGGCGGCGCCGGCCAGCAGAGCGTTGCCACCGAGGCCCGCGACCCGCATGTGGCGGGTCGTGCTGAGCAGGTAGCCGGCGTCGTCGTAGCTGTGCCAGGTCGTGTTGCCGTGGCCGTTCACGACGGGGCCCGAGGCGAGGTTCGCGTGCTGGGGGTGCGTGCTGGAATCCAGGGAGGCCAGCGCCACGTTCACGGCCGCGGCGCGTGCGTCGCTCTGGAAGACGACGCGACCGAGCGTGTCATAGCGCGTGCGCAGCGCGTGGCCGAGCTCGTCCACGCTGGCCGTGACGCGGTCCAGCGCGTCGTGAAACGTCCACGTGCGTCTCACATGCACGTTCGCGGGAGCGTCGCTTTCCAGCTCGCGCAGCTCGGTGTGGATCAGGTTGCCGTTCTGGTCGTAGGTGCACAGGCGCGCGTTGCCCTCCGCGTCCTCGGCGCGCACGAGGCGCGCCAGTCCATCGAACTCCTGAAGGCTGGCACGCTGGTCGTCGTCGACGAGCTTCACGGCCAGTCCGCGAGCATCGTAGGCCGAGCGTGACGTCGCCATGCCGTCGCCGATCGGTTGGCCGCCGGCGTCGAGGTGCTCGCGCTCGACCTCGAACACATGGCCGCGCTCGTCGTGCTTGAACTTCGTGTGCTCCAGTCGATGCGAGCTCACGTCGTAGGCCTCCACGATCGTGCATTGGCTGGCCTGGTCGTAGAAGCGCAGCTCGTAGTGTCCGAGCGGCGTGGTCCGGCGTGTGACCCTGTTGAAGCCGTCGTAGGCGGAGTGCGTCGAGTGCCCCTCGGCGTCCTGCTCGCGCACCTTGCGCGTCGCGTCGTAGAAGACCCTGCCCGTCGCCGTGAACCCCGTCACTTCGATGGGGAGCTGGCCGAGCTCGGGGATCGCGAGGTTCGCGGGCAGGCTCGCGAACTGACTCGTCACGCCGCCCAGTGATTTGGAGTAGGGCCTTCCGAACTCGTCGAAGACCGAGGCTTCGAGGTTCTTCGGGTCCGCGTCCCATTCCGGATACAGCGTCAGGACGAGCGAGCCCGCCCGCGTGTAGCGGTAGCGCACGATCGAGGGTGCCGCAGCAAGTCCGTTCTGGACCTCGCGCTCGACGAGGTTGTCCATCAGGTCGTACCGCATCCTCGTGCGGATGAAGCGCGGAAACGTGAACGTGCCGCTGGGCAGGCCGGTCGAGGCGTTCATGCCCGGCGTGGAAGACTCCACCAGGGACTCGATTCGATTGCCGTTGTGGTCGTAGAGGCTGCCCGAGTCCGTGCCCAGGGGGTCGGTGACCTGCACGACGCGGTCGAGTTCGTCGTAGACGCTCGTCGTGTCGAAGCCGCGGGCGTTGCGGACCTTGTTCCTGCGACCGACCGCGTCATAGCCGAAGCGTTGCGTCACGAGGTCGGTGCTCGCGCTGTCCACGGAGGCGGCGAGACTCGCCAGGTATCCGCCGTGGCTCGCCGTGGATGCGTCCCCGGGCTGAGGGGCCATGGCGCTCGCGGGGTAGTACGTGAGGAACCGCTTGAACCCGCCTGGATCCGTCACGACGACCGGCAGTCCGAAGGCGTTGTAGGCCGTCGTCGTGCGCTCCGTGAGCGTGCGAAAGGTCGGCGGGGAAGCCTGCGGATCGAGGACCACGCGCACGGACCGGTCCTCGCGCACCAGATTGCCTTGGAACCCGTCGACGACGCCGTTGCCATTCAGGTCCGCACCGAACCCCACCGCGGAGACGTTGAGATTCCATGCTCCCAGCACGCTGATCGCCGAGGCTTGGCCGACGTCGATGCTCCAGGTCGCGATGTCCGCGGCCAAGCTGCCGGCGGAGCCTTCCTGGTAGTCGAAAAAGTACCGGCGCGCGTAGCGCTCCGGCGTGTGGGTGCCTCCGTTGGGTGGCACGTACGCGCCGAAGGCCCGCGGGTCGTACTCGAGCCGGAGCTGGTTGAAGAGCGGCTCGTAGGCGTAGGCGTGGACGATCTCCCCGCCGCCCGCGGCCGTCGACACGCGCCTGAGGACCAGCAGATTCCCTTGCTGGAAGCGATCGGGCGAGGCGAGGTCGTAGGTGTACTCGGTGCGCGCGTCGGGCGTGAGCTCCAGCGCGGGCAGGTTCGTTTCCGTGTAGTCCGTGCGCTGCCACAGGCACCCGATCGCGGGCTGGGCGGAGCCGATCGGCGCGCGGGTCACGCCCGGCACGCTCTGGAGTTGGTCCGCGGTCGAGGGCGCGCCGGGCTGGACGCTGACGAGCTGGTCGATCGTGTAGGCCCCGCTGGCGACGGCCGAGGGATCCAATCCACCCGTGAACCGAACCACGAGCCGCGGCCGCCACTGCGCGTCGAAGTGGTGCAGCTCGGCGTGACCGTCGGGGTCCACGCTCAAGGTTCGCCGGACGCGGTCGAACCAGCCGTGCGAGACCGGCGGCATCGATACGGAGTACAGGAAGGCATGCACGCCACCGGAGGGAATCCCGCTCGCGTTCGTGCCGCCGATCACCTGCCACAGCACGCGCTCTCCGGTCGGGTCCCAGGTGTTCTCGACGTAGGCCGCGGGGTTCGACGGGTGGGCGGCGACCTCGTTCGGGGCGTGGATCGCCACGATGTTGTGCTGCGCGTGCGGCTGGAGCGGATCGGGCGGCGCGTACCGGAACTCGGTCCGGCTGGCGTAGGGAGCCGACTGCGTGTCGGGCGGGAACACCGTGACCGTGGGGGTCGTGATCGCCGTGATGTTGCCCAGGGCATCGTGCTCGATGTACACCTCGCGACCCGTGGGGTCGCGTATCCGGTCCAGCCAGCCGGCGGCGTCGTAGTCGAACTCGACCACGCGGCCGAGCGTGTCGACGGCCGACTCCAGGCGCCGATGGAACGCGCCCTCGCCCGTCGAGCAGTTCGGGGGCTTCGCGACCGATTCGTAGTGCAGCGCGATCTGGTTCCCGCGTCGATCCGTGATCGTGCCGGCGCGGATCGTGTAGGTGCCGCACCCGCCCTCCCACAATGCGTTCGGGAACTCGACGATCGTCCCGTTGGGATGGCGCAGCGTGAACGAGTGCGGCAGAGAGTACGGGCCCGACTGGACGTTCACGCTGCGCAGCTTCGTGAACTGGCCGGAGGTCGGGATCCAGTCCGTGGGATCGGCGCCGTTCTGCCGGTAGTAGTCCACGCGCAAGTCGTGGAAGTGGTAGAGCTCGATGAACAGCGGGCGAGGTTCCTCGGACTCGCCCTCGAGCAGCCCGCCCTGCGCGAAGTGCACGCCTGCGTCCGCGGGCCCCGGGTACGGCTCGGGCGGAACGCCCCAGGTGTACTTGACCATCAGCCGCTCCTCGAGATCGTGGGTCCAGCGGGCCCCGGTCTGTGTCTCGATGCCTTGGGCGTTGCTCACGTAGCTCAGCGTCAGAGAGAGGTCGCGGCCTCGGCCGGGGAGCTCCAGGACCTGCTTGCTGAAGGCGAAGGCGCCGGTGGAGATCTCGACCGGGTCACCCGCCGTCTTCTCGCCGGTGCCCGTGGGCTTGTCCTTGTTGCGCTCGTCCTGGAGGTCGGGGTTGCCCTCGCCGCGCTCGGGAACGGACCGGTTCTGCGGGCTTGCGCCGGGCTGCACTGGGGTCGCGAGCAGCGCGAGGAGCACGACGAACCCACGCGCGAGCGTCGGGGGAAGCTGGACCGACATCACGGAGCCTGAAGCGGGCTTGGCTGCGGGGCGGTCCAGGCATCCGATCGAGCGCGCCCTGGGCGCTCGAGCGGGTCGATGAGGACCGGAACGGGGGGAAGTGGGTGGTCGCCGTCGAGAGCGTCACCCAAGAGTTCAAACGCTCGTTTGCCCCCTGATCATCCGACATCTTGCGAGCAGGATCCCAAGTCCTTGCCTCGTCCAACGTTGTCGGCGGCGAAATCTCGCAGCCGGCCCTCACGGGATCGCAAGGCCAGGCACCACCTGGCATCCGCCGCCGAACCGTCAGGGCCGCGCCTTGCCCTGCGCCGCCACCGCGTGCTGGGCCGCGGCGACCTCGTCCGCGCTGGCCAGGTAGCGGCTCGCGATCGGCTGCAGGTCGCGGTCGAGCTCGTAGACGAGCGCGAGCCCGGTCGGCACGTTGACGCCCACGATCTTGTCGTCGGGCACGCGGTCGAGGTGCTTGATCAAGGCGCGCAGCGAGTTCCCGTGCGCCGCGACGAGCACGCGCTCGCCGGCGCGGACTCGCGGCGCGATGCGCTCGTTCCAACAGGGCACGACGCGCGCGACCGTGTCCTTGAGCGACTCGGCGCGCGGGCGCTCGGCGGCCGCGAGCCGCGCGTAGCGCCGATCGCTGCTCGGGTTCTCGGGATCGCCCTCGGCGTAGGCTGGCGGCGGCACGTCGTAGCTGCGGCGCCACACGAGGACTTGCTCCTCGCCGTGCCGGGCGGCCGTCTCGGCCTTGTCCAGGCCGGTCAGCGCGCCGTAGTGGCGCTCGTTGAGCCGCCAGTCGCGCTCGACGTCGAGCCACAGGCGGTCCATCTCGTCCTGGATCAGGTTCAGGGTCTGGATCGCGCGCCGCAGGCGGCTCGTGAAGCAGAAGTCGAAGTCGAAGCCCCCTTCCGCGAGCTTGCGGCCGGCCGCGCGCGCCTCCGTCACGCCCTTCTCGGAGAGCGGCACGTCGCGCCAGCCCGTGAAGCGGTTCTCGCGGTTCCACTGGCTCTCGCCGTGGCGGATCAGGACGAGCGTGTGCATCGGGACTCCTCGTTCAGCCGGCCATGCGCCGCGCGACGACGGCCTGGGCTGACGCCAGCAGCCGGCGCGCCTCGGCGCACTGCTCCTCGGCACGCGCCAGACGCTCGGCGCCGTGGGCCTTGTCAGCCAGCGACGTGGCGTTGATCCGCACGTTGAGCAGCGCCGCCTCGCAGGCCGCGTGCAGGCAATGCGCGCCGCTGGCCGCGTCGGAGATCAGGTTCGCGTTCACGTCGGAGAGCGCCTCGGCCGCGAGCCGCAGCGCCGCCAGCGCGACCTCGACCGTCTCGGCTGGCACCTCGAGCGCGCCGCGCATTCCGGCCTGGATCGCGGCCGAGCGCGCCGACTTCTCGGCCTCGGTCGCCTTGGGGAGCTTGTAGGCGGCCGTCACCGCGTCGTAGGAGCGCGCGTCGAGGTCGACGAGCTCGAGCCCGCGCGCGCGGTGGCGCTCGAGCGCCTCGACGCGACGCGCCATGGCGGCCTCGACCGCGGCGAACTTCTCGCCCGACGTGAAGCGGCAGGCCATCGCGGCGAGCGCGCTGCCCGCGGCCGCGAGCGCCGCGGCCATGCTGCCGCCGCCGGGCGTGGGCGTCCGCGCGGCGAGGCTCGCCACGAAGTCGCGCAGAGAGAGGTCGACGAGGGCCGGGGTCGAGGTCATCACGAGGGCTCGGAGGGCGCGCGGGAGGCGCGAGTCTAGCGGCGCTGGGCGTCCTCGCCGCCCCGCCGCTGGTGGAGCGCGTCCCGGAGGCGGGACTGACCGGGCTGAGCTCCGGCCACCCGGCCAGAAGGTCGGGTGGCCCCCCTGACCCTTCCTTCACACCGCCACAACCACCGAAAACGCAAGGATTTGGGAAATGGGATCGGCTTCAGAGTGGGTTCGAGGGGGGGGCCTCGACTAGCCTCTCGGCAGTCGGCATCGGGTGCTCGCGGAGTTTCCCGGGCCGGTTCCGACCCCCCGATCCCCGCCCACGACCGAACACGAACGCGCCCGTCGAGGGCCCGACCCTCGGACTCCACCGGCAGGTCGCCGGCAGCGAGGGCCCCTCACCGGACGCGACCGCGGACGCCGCAGCGGATTTGAGAATCGCCTTCGCTACCCCCGAGCTTGGGAGCTTGGTCCGGCGCACGAGCCTGGCCGAGGTCGCCGAGTCGCTGCCCAGGACGCTGCGCCAGGAAGGCGCCGACGTCCGGGTCTTCCTGCCGTGGACGATCGGGCTCGACACGTCGCCGCTCCAGAGCCTGCGCGAGCTCGGCCCGATCCGGGTCAAGGATGGCACCTCCCGCGCCGAGCTGACGCTCCACACGGGGAACCTCGGCGACCTGCCGATCTATCTGATCGACCACCCGACGCTCTTCCGCTCGCGGCACCCTTACGGTGACGAAGAGGGTCCCTACGCGGACAATTGGCGCCGCTACGCGATCTTCGCGCGCGCCGTCCTGGAGGCCCTGCCGATCATTCCGTTCGCGCCGGACGTGATCCACGGACTCGACTGGACGACGGGCCTGATTCCCGTGATCCGCGAGCTGGAGTACGCCACGAAGCAGCCGGGACACCCCGCGGCCAACGCCGGCACGTTCTTCGGCATCCACAACCTCGCGCTGCAGGGCGCGTTCGAGCGCGAGATCCTGCCGCAGATCGGTCTCCCCCACCGGGTCTTCACCGCGGTCCACGGGGTCGAGCTCTCCGGCAAGGTCAACTACCTCAAGGCCGGCGCGGAGTTCGCCACGATCGTCGGCATGTCCTCGCCCGGCCATGCGCAGCGCGTGCAGCAGACCGAGCGCGCCTCGGGCCTGGCCGAGACCTTCCGCCGCCGTGCCAAGGAACTGGTCGGCATCTCGAACGGGATCGATTACAAGGCCTGGGATCCGGGGAACGACCCGCTCCTCCCGCAGCCGTTCTCGGTCAAGGACAAGGAGCTCCTCGGCAAGAAGAAGTGCAAGGCCTCGCTCCAGGAGAAGCTGGGCCTCGACACCGGCGCGCGCATCATGGTCGCGGCGGTCATCGGCCGGCTCGACGCGGACAGTGGCTTCGACGTCCTGGCCGAGGTCCTGACCTCGATCCTCGAGCGCAACATCGAGGTCGTGCTGCTCGGCAACGGCAAGGTCGAGGTCCTGGAGCGCGTGCGCACCGTCGAGCAGACCTTCACGGGCCGCTGCCGGCTCATCGACGCGCTGCACCCCAGCGCCGCGCACACGCTGCTCGGCGGCGCGGACCTGCTCATCAGCCCCTCCCACTACCACGCTTCGAACCAGCTCTGCGCCATCGCGCTGCGCTACGGCGTCGTGCCCATCGTCTACTCCGGCGCGGGCCTCGACGACACGGTCGTCGACCACGACAAGGAGCCCAAGAAGGGCACGGGCTTCACGTTCAAGCAGTACTCGGGCGACGCGCTGCTCGACGGCATCGACGCCGCGCGCAAGCTCTACAAGGAGCCCGCCGACTGGCGCACCCTGGTCCTGCGCTGCATGAAGCAGGACTTCTCCTGGCAGGCCACGGCCGAGAGCTACCTCAAGGCGTACCGGCGCGTGACGCGGCGCGCGAAGAGCGCCGCCGTCGACGACTGAGTCTCGTGGAACGAGCGAGCCGACGTGCCTCTCGGACCCGGCCGTGCCGCTCTCCGGCGCGCGAGCCCTGCGAGCACCGGCCCGCTGCCAGGCGCGTGGCATGAGGCTCGTCGGCATCGACCTGGGCGGGACCGCGATCAAGGCCGGCGCGGCCGACGAGCACGGAGCGATCCTCGCTCGGCGCTCGATCCCGACCGGGCTCGCCGAAGGGGCCGACGCGGTGCTCGGGCGCATGGCGGCCCTGGCGCGTGAGCTGGGTGCCGAGCGCGCGCTGGGTGTCGGCTCGCCCGGCCTGATCGACCACGAGCGCGGGGTCGTGCTCGAGTGCCCCAACCTCAAGGCGCTCGAGGACGTGCCGCTGCGCGACGAGCTGGCCCGGCGGCTGGGGCTCCCGAACTCGGCCGTGCGCCTCGAGAACGACGCCAACGCCGCGGCGGTCGGCGAGGGCTGGCTCGGCGCCGGACGATCGCACCGTGATCTCCTGCTCGTGACGCTGGGCACCGGCGTCGGCGGCGGGCTGATCCTCGATGGTCGGCTGTACGCCGGCGCGGGCGGCATGGCCGGGGAGATCGGCCACGTGTGCATCGACCCCGAAGGCCCCTGGTGCGGCTGCGGTCGCCGCGGCTGCGTCGAGCAGTACGCCTCGGCGACCGCCGCGCGCCGCCGCGCGCGCGAGCAGGGCCTGCCGGCCGAGCAGCCCGGCGACCTCGAGCTGCTCGCGTCGCTGGCGCGCGCGGGGGCTGGACCGGAGCGCGACCTGCTCCTCGCCGTGGGGCGCGACCTCGGTCGCGGCCTCGCCGCGGCGGTGACGCTGCTCGACCTGCGCTGCTTCGTCGTCGGCGGCGGCTTCGGCGCGGCGCTCGACGTGCTCGCGCCGGGGATCCAGGCCGGCATCGAGGAGCGCTCGTACGGCCGCCGCCTGGCCGACGTGCGGATCCTGCCCGCCGAGCTGGGGGCCGACGCCGGCTGGATCGGAGCGGCGCGTCTCGCGCCGCGCTGAGGACGCGCGCCGCTATCCTCCCGCCGATGAGCGACGTCGCGATCCTGTCGGTGCACGACCTGCGCAAGGTCTACCGGCGCCCCTTCGAGCGCGGAGGCATCGCCGCGCTCGACGGCGTCTCGCTGGAGGTCGGCCGCGGCACGATCTTCGGGCTCCTCGGACCCAACGGCGCGGGCAAGACCACGCTGGTCAAGGTGCTGCTGGGGCTCGTGCGCGGCCACAGCGGCACGGCGCGCCTGTTCGGGCTCGACCCGTCCGATCCACGCTCGCGCGAGAAGGTCGGCTACCTGCCCGAGGCCCACCGCCTGCCGGGGCACCTGACGGGCCGCCAGTTGCTGAGGCTCTTCGGCCGGCTCTCGGGCGCTGCCCCAGCGCAGGTCGACGCGCGCGCGAAGGTGCTGCTGGAGCGCGTCGGCATGGGCGCGGCCGCCGATCGCAAGGTGCGCGAGTACAGCAAGGGGATGCAGCAGCGGATCGGGCTCGCGCAGGCGCTGGTCCACGCCCCCGAGCTCGTGTTCCTCGACGAGCCGACCGACGGCGTCGACCCCGTCGGGCGCAAGGAGATCCGCGAGCTCGTGCTGGAGCTCAAGCGCGAGGGCGTGACCCTCTTCGTGAACTCGCACCTGCTCCTGGAGGTCGAGCTCCTGTGCGACCGCGTCGTGATCATGGACAAGGGCCGCATCCTGCGCGAGGGCACGATCGGCGACCTGACACCCGCCACGGGCATCGTGCGCTTCGAGATCGGCGCGCCGCGCGAGGACCTCGCGCGCGTCCTGGCCGGCGTCGGACGCGAGCTCTGCGTCAGGGGCGCCTCATTCCAGCTCGCGATCGGGAAGCACGAGCTGGACCTGGCCATCGACCGCCTGCGCGCGGCCGGCGTGTCGATCCGCGCCATCGAGCCGCTGCGCATGAATCTCGAACGGGCCTTCCTGGACCTCGTGGCGGCCGCGGGCTCGGGGGCCCCACGATGAACAAGCACGTGGCCGGCGCGCTGCTCGAGGACGCCTGGCGTCAGGTCCTCGACGACAAGGTCTTCCGGCTCCTGGTCCTGTTGGCCGTGGTGCTGATCCTGCCCACCTTCCTGGTCGGCTTCCGGCCCGAGGGCGTCAGCCTGCTCTTCGGCTGGAAGAGCTGGAGCTACGAGGAGCTGACGCGCGGCCTGGGCTTGCCGCTGCCGCGCGTCGACGACCTGCACATCGCGATGATCGGCGGCGTCCAGGCCGGGATCGTGCAGGGCCTGGCCGGCACCGTGGGGCTGTTCTTCTGCATCGCGGCCACGGCCTTCTTCGTGCCCCGGATGATGGAGAAGGGCGCGGCCGACACCCTGTTCTCGAAGCCCGTCGGCCGCTTCGCGCTGCTCCTGGCGCGCTACGCCGCCGGCGTCATCTTCGTGGCCTTGCTCTCGTTCGTGCTGGTGCTGGGCATGCACGTGGGGTTCCTGGTCACGTCGGGTCACAGCGACCCGGCCTTCCTGTGGAGCGCGCTCACGCTGACCTACGTCTTCGCGCTCGTGCACTCCGTCTCCGTCGCCACGGCGGTCGTGACGCGCAGCAGCATCGCCGCGATCCTGACCACGCTGGTGTTCTTCGCCTTCACCGGCTGCATCCACCAGAACTGGATCCGCGTCGAGCACGGGGCCGCGATCCAGGCCGAGGCCGTCGCGCGCGGCGAGGCGGAGGACGGCGCGCAGGAGCGCTTCGGCTTCCTGCTCGACGCGCTCGACGCCGTGCACTGGGTGCTGCCCAAGACGACGGACGCCGACTTCGTCGTCGCCGGCCTGCGGCGCGCCGTGAGCGAGAGCCCGGCGGGCCTGAAGGACTCGAGCGGAGCACTGGCCGTCGTCGGCTCGCCGCCCGAGTTCGTGCGCGCGGGCCCCGCGACGCAGGACCTCGGCGGGACGCCGGCCCTGTGGATCGCCCGTGACGCCGCCGGCCTGGAGCGCGCGCGCCTCACGTTGTCGCGCCGCGATCGTCGCGATCCCGAGCGCGATGGACGCCTGCGCGCCGCGGGCGCGTTCGCCTCCGACTTCCTGAAGGCCGTCGAGAAGGACCCGGAGACGGCGGAGAAGCCCGCGCGCAGCGGCCGCCCCCGCACCGAGGCCCTGGAGCCCACCTGGATCCGCTGGCGGGTGCGCGGCGAGGGCGCGGACACCGCGCGCGCACGGGGCTTCCTGGCCGTCGAGGATCAGCTCTACGAGATCGACGCCGCGTTCCAGCCCTACTACGGGACGGCCGAAGAGCGCGACGCGGTCCTGCGCGCGTTCCTCGCGGAGGTGCGCGTCGAGCGCAAGAGCGCCTCGACGCTCGAGACCAACGCCTGGTACGCGCGCGCCTTCGGCTGGACGGCGCCCTTCCGCTTCAACGCCTGCGTCTCGCTCGGGTCCTCGCTGCTCTTCGTGCTGGCGTTGCTCGGCGTCGCGCGCTGGAGGCTCGCGCGGACGGACTTCTGATGGACGCGCGCGTCGTCGAGGAGCTCCGGGCGGTCCTCGGCCGGGATGGAGTCCTCGCCGAGCGCGCGCGCCGCACGCCGTACGAAGCCGACGGCCTGGCGTTTGCGCGCTGCCTGCCGGAGCTGGTGCTCCTGCCACGCGACACGCGTGAGACGGCCGCCGCGCTGCGCGTGCTCGCCGCGCACGGCATCCCGGTCGTGCCGCGCGGAGCAGGCACCGGCCTCTCGGGCGGCGCCACGCCCGTCGAGGGCGGCGTCGTGATCGGCACGGCCCGCATGCGCCGGATCCTGGCGCTCGATGCCGACAATCGCCTGGCCCGCGTGCAGGCCGGCGTGGTCAACGCGGACCTCGGCCGCGCGGCGGCGCGGCACGGCCTGTTCTACGCGCCGGACCCTTCCAGCCAGAAGGCCTGCACGATCGGCGGCAACGTGGGCGAGAATTCGAGCGGTCCGCACGGCTTCCGCCACGGCTCGACCACGCGACACGTCTTGGGACTCGTGCTCGTGACCCCCGAGGGCGACGTGCTGGACCTCTCCCGGCCCGAGCACGATCCGCACGGCTACGACCTCGTGGGCCTGTTCGTCGGCAGCGAGGGGCTGCTCGGGATCGCCACCGAGATCACCGTCGCGCTGCTGCCGCTCCCGCCGCTGGTCGAGACCATGCTGGCCCTGTTCCGCGACCTGGACTCGGCCTGCGACGCGGTCTCGGATTTGGTCGCGGCGCGACTGGAGCCGACGGCGATCGAGGTCCTGGACCAGCTCACGATCGAGGCCGTCGAGGCCAGCGTGCTGGCCGCCGGCTATCCAAAGGACGCCGCGGCCGTGCTGCTGCTCGAATCCGAGGGCTCCGAGGCCGAGGTCGCGAGCACGCTGGGCGCGATCGAGCCGCTGCTCAGGGCGCGCGGCGCGTTCGAGGTGCGGCGCGCCCGTGACGAGCTGGAGCGTGCGCGCCTGTGGGCCGGCCGCAAGGGCGCCTACGGCGCCATGGGCCGCGTCGCGCCCGACCTGTACGTGTGCGACGCGGTCGTGCCGCGCACGCGGCTGGCCGAGATCGTGCGTGTGACGATCGCCATCTGCCAGGCGCGGGGCCTGCGGGTCGCGAACGTGTTCCACGCCGGCGACGGGAACCTCCATCCGAACATCCCCTACGACCGCCGTGACGCGGGCCAGCTCGCCCGCGTGCTGGAGGCCGGCGACGCGATCCTCGACGCGGTGCTGGCCGTGGGCGGCTCGCTGACCGGCGAGCACGGCGTGGGGCTCGAGAAGATCGGCGCGATGGGCCGCGCCTTCTCGCCCGACGATCTCGACGCGCAGTGCCGGGTGCGCGACGCCTGGGATCCGGCGCGCCGCATGAACCCGGGGAAGCTGCTGCCGGTGCACGCCTGCCGCGAGACGCACACGCGCGACCCGCGCGGAGGCGCGCGGTGAGCACGGCGACGGTGCGCGCACCGCACTCGATCGAGGCGGCGGTCGCGTGCGTGCGCGAGGCGGCCCGCGACGGAGCCGTGATCCTGCCGACCGGCTGCGGCTCCAAGCGCTCCTGGGCGAATGCCGCGCCGCGCGTGGACGTCGAGCTCTCGACGCGCGCACTCACGGGCGTCGTCGCCTACGAGCCCGGCGAGGGAGTGATCACCGCCTTGGCGGGCACGTGCTGGGCCGAGCTCCAGGAGCTCGTCGCGCGGCATGGCCACCACCTGTCGCCGTGGATCCCCGACCCCGCGAGCGCGACCGTCGGTGGCGTCGTCGCCGCCGGGCAGAGCGGCGCCGACCGACTGCGCTACGGGCCGCTCCGCCACCACGTGCTCGGGATGCGCGTGGTGACCGGCGCCGGCCAGGTCGTGCAGTGCGGCGGCCGCCTGGTGAAGAACGTGACCGGTTTCGACCTGCACCGGCTCCACACCGGAGCGCATGGCACGTTGGGGCTCGTGGCCGAGGTCTCCCTGCGGCTCCACGCGGCGCCCGAGGTGCGCGCCGCGGGCTTGGCGTTCGTGCCGACCCGTCAGGCTGGATGGCAGCTCGCTGGCGAGATCCTGCGCGCATCGCGCCTGGCGTGGACGGTGATGGTCCACGACCTCGTCCGACCGGGGCAGTCGGGGCCGTGGCTGGTCGCGGCTCTGGTGGCCGGCCCGGCGCCCGCGGTGCGGGCCGAGCTGGCCGCGTTGCGCCGCGACGCGCCGCAGCTTCCCTGGCTCTGCGGCGCGCCACAGACCGAGGAGGAACGTCGCGCGCACGACGTCTGGTCGGGGATCGTCGCGCTCGAGCGACCGGGTGCGACGTGGCCCACGCTGCGCGCCACGACGCTCCCCACGGCCCTGCCGGCCGCGTGCGACGCGCTCGACGCGGCCGCACGCGCGCAGGGGCTCGAGGTCAAGCTGGTCGCGCAGCCCGCGCTGGGCGTCGTCGATGCCTGGATCCGCGGGCTGGGGCCCGACTCGCTCGCAAGCCTCGAGGTCGCGCTGGCGAGCGCGGGCGCCCGGGTGCACTGGCGCGGGCTCCCGGACGAGCTGCGCCGAGGGCAGGACATTTTCGGGAAGGCCGAGCCAGCGGGGCTCGCGCTCATGCGCCGGCTGCGCGACGCCCTGGATCCGCGCGGGACCTTCGCGCGCGGACGGCTGGCTGGAGGGCTCTGACGTGGACGCGCGGGAACTCGTCGACTACGCCGCGAGCCTCGACTGCATCCACTGCGGTCTGTGCCTGAACACCTGCCCGACCTATCTCCTGACGGGCGTCGAGTCCTCGAGCCCGCGCGGACGCATCCACCTGATGCGCTCGGTCGCCGAGGACGAGCTGCAAGCGGACGCCGACTACGCCGAGGAGCTCGACTTCTGCCTCCTGTGCCGCCACTGCGAGAGCGTGTGCCCGTCCGGCGTGCGCTTCGGAGCGCTCATGGAGCACGCGCGCTCCGCGCTGGAGCCCGTGCGCGAGCGCGGGCCCCTGGCCCGGCTCGCGCGTCGAGCGGGCTTCGACCTCGTGCTGCGCGACCGTTCCGCGCTGCGCGCCGCCGCGACGGTCGGTCGTGTCGCCCAGCGGCTGGGGCTGGTGCGGCTCGCGGCGCGGATCGGCGGCCAGCGCGCGCGCGGTCTCGCGGACGCTCCGGCGATCCCGCCCGCTGCGGAGCGCGCGCGCCTCCCGGAGCGGACGCCGGCCGCGGGCACGCGCCGCTCCACGGCGCTGCTGCTCGAGGGCTGCGTCATGCCGGAGCTCTTGGGCGCCACGAACCGCGCCACGCTGCGCGTGCTGGCGGCGTGCGGCTTCGAGGTCCACGTGGCGCGCGAGCACGTCTGCTGCGGCTCGCTCCACGCGCACAACGGCGAAGCATCCGGAGCGCGCGCGCTGGCCCGCGAGACGCTGGAGGCCTGCGACGCGCGGAGCGACGAAGGCGGCACGCCGCTGCCGCTCGTGGTCAACAGCGCCGGCTGCGGCTCGCACCTCAAGGAGCTTGCGCCAGCCTTCGCCGGCCAGCCAGACCTGGAGCGGCGCGCCCGCGCGCTATCGGCGCGGACGCTGGACTTGTCCGAGGCCTTGACCCGCGGCCCGGGCGCCGAGGGACTCGCGGCGCTCCTGGCGCGCGTCCCGACCCCGGCACGCAGCGTGCGCGCCGCGTGGGACGATCCCTGTCACCTGCTGCACGGCCAGCACATCGCGCGCGAGCCGCGCGCGATCCTGGGACGGATCCCGGGCCTCGAGCTGGTGCCCATGGAACTGGCCGAGTCGTGCTGCGGATCGGCCGGGATCTACTCGCTGCTGCGACCCGCGGACGCGCGGCGCGTCCTGGAGCCCAAGCTCGCGGCGCTGGCCGCGAGCGGCGCCGAGATCCTGGTGACGGCCAACCCTGGCTGCCAACTCCAGTGGGCGGCCGGCGTGCGCCGCGCCGGGCTCGCCGTGCGCGTGCTGCACCTGGCCGAGGTCCTCGACGAGTTCGTGGTCAGCGTGGCGCGGCCCGCAACGGCCTCGTGAGCTCCTCGAGCACGGCCGGCGAGGCGGCCGCGCCACGCGGCCAGGTCGCCGTCAGGACGCAGGGAGTCTCGGGCGTCGAGAGCGAGATCCGCAGCGCGTCACGGAACGCGGGCCCCGGCTCGTACGCGCGCAGGTGGACCCACTCGGCGTCGTAGCCGCGGAACTCGAGCTTGCCGCGCGCGACGACCACCGTGCCGCCGTCGGCCATGAGCTGGCTGCGGTCCCGGCCGCGCACGCGGCGCACGAGCTCGTCGATGACCTCGCGCCCGCGCTCGGCGGGCACGAACAGGAACACCGCCTGGCTGGGTGGCCCGCCTGGCGCGGGGATCGGGAGCGCGGCCCAGTCCACGCGTGGCGCGCCGGAGCCCGTGGGCGCGGCGTCGACCGGCGGCGGCGCGGGTGCTGGCTCGGGCGGAGCGCCTGGGACCGCATGGACCACGATCAGGTCGCCGGTCGGCGTGCGCGTGGCGCTCGCCACGGCCAGACCGAAGGGCAGCTCGGAGGTCCCGAACGCCGTGCGCATCCGCTCGCGCCCGTCGATCGGCCGGCCGGTTCCGGCCAAGAGGAAGGCCGCCAGCGCGGCCAGCGCCATGAGTCCGAAGGCGATGCCCACGAGCAGCGCGCCCGAGGGCCTCGACGGGACGCGGTCAGCGGTCGGGCCCGACATGGAAGGGAGCGAGGAGCGCCTGCACCTCGTCGTCCGTGACCGCGCCGCCGGATCCGCCGCGCGTGATCTGGACCAGGACCACGGCGCTGCCGCCTTCGGGGCTGACCTCGAGCACGATGCTGGGACCCTCGGCCTCGCCCCCGCCGTTGCCCGAGCCGCGCTGCTGCTCGAAGCGCAGCCCGCGGACCTCGCGGCCCTGGACCGTGAGCTCGGCGGCTTCCGCGTTCTGGCGTCGACCCATGCCCATGCCCTTGAAGCCCGGGTTCAGGACCGTGCGCCGCAGCTCCTCGCCGTCGCCGCCCTGCGCCACGAAGAAGAACAGCACGAAGCCGCGCGTGTCCTGGAAGATGTACCAGTCCATCGGGAAGCGGATCGCGAACTCGAAGCGTGTCTCGGGCGGCAGCTCGTCGAAGGGCAGCACGGCGCGCAGCGCAGGGAGCTGGGCCTCCGGCTCGTTCCAGTCCTTGACGTGGTCGAAGCCGGCCTTGATCACGATCGCGCCCAAGATGAGCACGATCAGGCAGCCGCCGCCGCAGAACCACAGCCACGGCGGCAAGCGGCGCCGCTTGGGCGCCGGCTCCTCGTTCCAGTTCGCGTCCGTCATCGTCGGGCCCCGTGCGAAGCGCGCTGGGGGGTCGCTGAGCCCAGGATTCTGTCGGTCGAGGCGGCCAGGAGCGAGCGTCCGCGCTGGTAGCTCTGCAGCAGCCGCTGGCGCGGACCGGCGGTCGTGCCCGGAGCGTCGAAGGCGCGCGCCGCCTCGACGAGCAGCGCGACGAGCCCCTCGAGGTCGTTCCAATCCACGAACTCGGCCGCGATCCCGCCGCGCGCGCCCTGGTTGTGGTAGTGGCCGAGGGCCAGGCAGGCCCCCCCCGCCGGCACGCCCCAGGCGTTGTAGGCGGTCGATTCGCAGGCACCGCCGTCCATCAGGGCGCGCTGGTGGCGGAAGCCGCTGGCGCGCGCCGCCAGCCGCAAGCCGGCGTCCTGGAGCAGGCCGGTGAGCTCCGGGTCGAACGTCGACAGCCGGTCTCCGACGCGCACGACCGGACCGTGGCCGACGCGGGCCGCCGCCCGGCGCGGCGAGCACTCGAGACCGACGACCGCGGTCGCGGCCGGGAGCAGGCCCGCCTCGAGCAGGCCGATGCAGCCGACGAAGCCAGTCTCTTCGGCGCGCGTGAAGATGCACGCCACCGGGCGCGCGTGACCCTCGCGCGCGAGGATCGCGAGCGCCACCAGGCTCGCGGCGGCCCCCAGGAGATCGTCGCAGACGCGCGCATGCAGGCGCGTGCCGCGCACGACGCCGTCGGCGAGATCGAACACGCCGAAGGTCCCGGCCCGCAGCCGGCCGCGCACGTCGTCGAGCTCGGCGACGACCGCGCCAGTGGCGTCCTTCGCAGCGCGCTCGACGCGCGCGGTGGCGACCGTGCGCAGGTCCCGCGGGTCGTGGAAGCGCAGGCGTGCCCCGGGCAGGTTCGCGAGCGGCACGCCACCGTGCAGCACGGCGCTCGGCGGGCGCCCGCGCTCGAGGCGCGCGTGGAACCCGGGGTGGTCGAGGTGCGCGCTGAAGGCCAGCGTGCGCCGCCCGCGGCCGGCGCGCGCGGCGAGCAGGTTCCCGTGCGGGTCGGAGCGCAGCTCGACGCCCGGGATCTCGGACGCCAGCGCGCGCACGACGCGCAGGACGCCGTCCTCGAAGTAGGGCGCGGTCGGGGTCGTGAGCAGCGCCATCACGACGCGCAGGAGCGCCTCGCGGTCGCGCGGCTCCAGCACGCCGCGGTGCGCGCGCGGCAGGGCGAAGCGCGACGGCGGCGGGGGAGCGAACCGGCCCGCGTCACTTCGTCCAGGCATAGAAGCCCTGGCCGGACTTCTTGCCCAGCTCGCCCCGCAGCACCTTGTCCCTGAGGAGCGCGGGCGGCGCGAAGCGCGGGCCCAGCTCGCGCTCCAGGTACTCCGCGATCGAGAGGCGCACGTCGAGCCCCACGATGTCCGTGAGCTCGAGCGGGCCCATGGGGAACCCGTAGCCGAGCTTCATGGCCTTGTCGATGTCGGCCGGGCTCGCCACGCCGGCCTCGACCATGCGAATGGCCTCGAGCCCGATCGCGATGCCCAGCCGGGAGCTGGCGAAGCCCGGCGCGTCCGCCACGCGGATCGGGTCCTTCCCCAGGCGCACGCCGAGGTCCAGGGCGGCCTGCACCGCGGCCGGCGAGCTCCGCGGAGTCTCGACGACCTCGAGCAGCTTCATGATGTGGACCGGGTTGAAGAAGTGCATGCCGACGACGCGCTCCGGGTGGGCCGTGACGTTGGCGATGCGCGTGATCGAGAGCGAGCTCGTGTTCGTGGCCAGCAGGACCTCGGGGCCCAGCCGCCGCCCGAGCGACTCGAAGATCTGCTGCTTGAGCTCGAGCTTCTCCGGGACCGCCTCGATCACGACGTCGACCGCGGCGATGGCCTCCTCGAACTTCACCGTGCCCGACAGGCGCGCCAGCGCCGCGTCGCGCTCCGCCGCCGAGAGCTTGCCCTTCTCGACGCCCTTGGCGAGGTTCGCGCGCACGGCGCCCAGGCCCTGCTCGACCGCGGCCTCCTGCAGGTCGTAGAGCCGCGTCTCGATGCCGCTCGACGCGAGCACGTGCGCAATGCCGTGGCCCATGGTCCCGGCGCCGATCACGGCGGCGCGCTTCATCTGGTTCGCATCCATGACGTTCAGCTCCCGGGGGTCAGCACGATCTTGCCCAGCACGCGCCGCGCTTCGAGCAGCTCGTGCGCCTCGCGGATCCTGGACAGCGGCAGCACGCGGTCGACGACGGGCCGGTAGGCCCCCGACGAGAGCTTCGCGAGGATCGTAGGGAAGGCCGCGCGCGGGCCCATCGTGGAGCCCAGCACGGACTGGTTCTTGATGAACAGGTGCGGCAGCGCGAGTTGGACCACCGCTCCCGTCGTGCCCCCGCAAGTCACCAGGCGACCGTTGCGCGCCAGGACGCGCATCGAACCCTCCCAGGTGGCGGGGCCCACGTGCTCGACGACGACATCGAACGATCTGCCGCCCGCGGCCTGGCGCGCGAGCGCCGGCCAGCTCGGGTCGCCGTGGTCGACGGCGGCGTCGGCGCCGAGCTCCAGGCACAGCGCGCGCTTGGGCGCGGAACCGGCCGTCGCGACGACCCGCGCGCCGAGGTCCTTGGCGACCTGGATGGCGGCCGACCCGACGCCGCTCGTGCCGGCGATCACGAGCACCCGTTCGCCGGGCTGGAGGCGCGCGCGCGTCACGAGCAGGCCCCAAGCCGTCAGGAACACGAGCGGCGTGGCGGCGGTGGCGAGCGGATCCAACCCCGTGGGCAGCGGCCTGACGTAGCGCGCCGGCACCGCGACGTACTCGCGCGCCAGCCCGTCGCAATGCTCGCCGCGGATCTGGTAGTCGTCGGAGAGGTGGTCGTTCCCCGCCAGGTCGTGAGCGCTGGTCCCCGACGAGACGCCGGGCTCGACGAGCACCCGGGTCCCGACCGGCGGGCCCGCGACCCCTGGTCCGAGCCGCGCGACCTCACCCGTGCCGTCGCAGCCCGGGACCAGGGGCAAGGGCAGCTTCACGCCCGCCATCCCGCGGCGCACCCACAGGTCGAGGTGGTTCACGGACACGCCCAGCATGCGCACCAGCACCTCGCCCGGCCCGGGCTCGGGGATCGGGAGGTCGAGGAGCTCCAGCACGGCCGGCTCGCCGTGCGCCGTGACGTGGACCACCTGCATCAGCGACCTTCGAAGCGCGCGGCGCGCTTCTCGACGAACGCCCGGATCCCCTCCTGGGCGTCGGAGCTCGCGAACAGCCGCGCCTGGAGCTCGCGCTCGAGCGCGAGTCCCTGCTCCAGCGGGACCTCGAGCCCCGACTGCACGGCGCGCTTGATCAGCCCCACCGCGAGCGGCGCCTTGTGCGGCGCGCAGAACGAGCGCGCGTAGTCGATCACGCCGGCGAGGAAGGCGGCATCGTCGGCGGCTTCGCGCAGCTCGTCGACCAGGCCCAGGCCGAGCGCTTCGTCGTAGGACACGAGCCGGCCGCTGGCCATCAGCTCGATCGCGCGGCTCCTGCCCACGACGCGCGCCAGGCGTTGCGTGCCGCCCGTCCCGGGCAGGACGCCCAGGGCCACCTCGGGCAGGCCCGTCTTGCCCGAGTTGCGGCGCGCGATCCGCAGGTCGCAGGCCAGCGCGATCTCCAGCCCGCCGCCGACGCAGTGCCCGCCGAGCGCCGCGATCACGAGCTTGGGCGTGTGCTCCAGGCGCAGGAGCGTCTCGTTCGCGTGCAGGCAAAACTGGTACTTGAAGGTCGGCGTGACCGCGTCGAGCATCGCGATGTCCGCGCCGGCGCAGAAGAACTTCTCGCCCGCGCCAGCCAGCACGAGCACGCTGACCGCGTCGTCGAAACGGGCGCGCAGGATGCCCTCGTCGAGATCCCGCATCATCGCGTGGCTGTAGCCGTTCGCGGGCGGATTCTGGAGCGTGATCAGCGCCACGCCCCCGCCCGCGGCGTAGGTGGCCTGGCCCTGCGGCAGCGTCTGGGGCGCGCCGAGCGGCGCGGTGGTCGTGGCGGTCATGGCGTCCTCGGGCCCGGGTGGGCGGGTGCGGGGCGCGGGATTCTAGCGGCTCGGTGCGCGCGCCGCGCTCACCCGTCGAGCTTGACCGCGAGCGCGCGCCCGCCGGTGGCCGCGCACCACGCCTCCCACTTCTCGCGCAAGAGCTTGCTGGCGTCGACGAGCACGGCGTCGAGCACGACGTGCCGGAAGCGGTTCTGCTCCAGGAAGCGCTCGCGCATGAGGTCGAGGTTCCAGCGCCTCCCGCCGGTCGGCGCGCCGTCCGTGAGGACCAGCAGCGTGTCGACCTCGGGGTCCGCGAGCGCCAGCATGGCGGCGTCCCACACGTTGCCCTTGCCCGTGGCCTTGCAACCCTGGAAGTAGGCCGTGGCCCGCGCGACGTTGGCGGCGGTCGCCGGCTGCAGGCGCTTCTCCCAGGGCAGCGGATCGTTGGTGTACGGGATCAGGTTGAAGCGCGCGTGCTCGGGCAAGGCCCGCAAGGCCTTCTCGAGTTCCTCGTCGAGGCGCTGCTTGCGCGTGCGTCCGTCGGCCCGCACCTCCCAGGTCGAGCCCGACAGGTCGATCAGGATCGCCAGCCGGGTGCTCTGGATCGGCAGGCCGACGAGCTTGGGCGCCTCGGTGTCCCCGGCCGGCGCGTAGCGGCGCGTGACGCCCGTCGCGGGCTTCCACTCCGGTCCCAGCTTGGCGGCCCAGCCCTGCCAGAACTCGGGCTTGCCGCCGCCCGAGAGCCCCGAGAGGCGCTCCAGGTGCGCGTCGATCGTCCAGAAGAGCCGCGCGTTCGGCTCGACCGCCATCATCGCGGCCAGCCGCGCCAGCCGCTCCGCGTCGGGGTGCGCGGCGAGCGCGGCGACGGTCTGCGCGCGCACGCTGCGCTCGACGTGGGCGGCCCCCAGCTCCAGGAGCTTGGCCGCGTCCGGCGTGCGCTCCGGACCGGCCAGCGCGAGCAGCGCCGCGAGCTGCGGAGCGGACGATCGCGCGTCGGCCGCGGCGATCCAGCCCGGGACGCGCCCGGGCTCCAGCGCCGCCAGCGCGAGCAGCGCCGCCGCGTGCGTCGTGCCGGCTTTCGGGCCCGGGGCCAGCGACTTCTCCAGGGCCTTCGTGAAGGCCGCGGACGGCTGCGTGAAGCGGCCCTCGCGCGCCGCGCGCTCGAGGCCCGCGAGCAGCACCTCGCGCGCCTCGTCGGAGCGGGCCGAGAGCCCGGCCAAGAGCGCCGGTCCGCTCGGCGCCCGCATCGAGGTCAACGCGCCGGCGGCGTGGATCGCGACCCACGGATCGGACGATTGCAGCCCGGCCTTGCCCATGAGCTCGACCGCGACAGCCGGGTCGTCGGCCTTCGCGAGCTGGATCTCGGCCTCGTCCGCGACGCGCGCCGAGACGTCCTTGAGCGCGCCGACGACGAGCAGCCAGGCGTCCTTCGTGCCCAGCCGCGCCAGCTCCTGGACCGCGGTCTGGCGCTCGCGGTCGTCGCTGGCGCGCAGCCGCTTCTCGAGCGCCGCGAGGTCCGCGGCACCTTGCAAGGTGAAGGCAGCGGCGAGCACGGCGAGCATCAAGGGGCGCTCCGCACGAGGTAGCGGTTCGAGGGGTCGGGCACGATCGGGCTCCTGTGGCGGAACCACTGCTCGAGCGCGTCGCGCACGAGCAGCGCGTCGTCCTGGCGCCGCGGGCCGGGCGGCACGCGCTCGAGGTAGGCATCGCCGCCGTCGGCCAGGAACGAGTTCAGAGCGACGCGGTACTCGCGCGACCGCTCGAGCGGCGCGCCGCCCACGGTGAGGCCCAAAAGGACGCGCCGGCCCTGCGCGTCGCGCGCGGCCTCGACCACCGCGCCCGAGACCTCCAGCCCGGAGTGCGCGCTGCCCTCCACGGAGCGGCGGAACAGCTCGAAGAGCTCCGCGCCCGTGAGCACGACCACGGTGACGTTGTTCTCGAAGGGGCAGATCTCGAACACGTCGCGCCGCGTGACGGGCCCGGCGGCGAGATCCGTGCGGATCCCGCCGCGGTTCATGACGCCCACGTCGGCCAGTGCGTGGGCGCGCAGCACGTCGGCGATCAGGTTGCCGGCCGCGGAGGAGGCCAACGGGTCCCGCCGGCCGGAGGCCGGATCGGCGAAGCGCGAGAGCGGCGCGGCGAGCTGGCCCACGACCTCGCCCATGCGCACCGCGCTGCGCCGCGCGAGGTCGGCGCAGATCTCGTCGACGCGCGCCACGCGGTCGGCGGCCTCCGGCTCCTGGTCGAGGTCGAGGAGCCGCGCCCGGCTCTCGACGACCTGCCGCGCCGCCCGGTCCCAGACCAGGTCGACGCGCCCCAGCACCGAGGCCTTCGCGCCCGCTTGGACGATGAGCGTGTGGCCCTCGCGCACGCCCTCCTTGAGGAAGGTGTGGCTGTGCCCGCCCACGACGAGCGGCAGGTCGGGGTGCGCGCGCGCCAAGGCGCGGTCGGCCGCGACCCCCAGGTGCGTGACGGGCAGGATCCAGTCGGCAGCGGCGCCGAGCTCGCGCCGCGCGCGCGTCAGGGCCTCGGCCGGATCCTCGAAGTCGAGCGCGCGCGCGTCCGGGTGCGTGATGTCGGGCGTCTCCGGCGTGACGAGGCCGACGAGCGCGATCCGCACGCCGCCGCGCTCGACGATCCGCCAGGGCGGCGTCCAGGCCACGCGCTCGCCGCTCGGGCGCTCGCGCAGGTTCGCCGCCACCGCCGGCAGCCGCGAGCCCGCGAGCAGGCTCACGAGGTTGGGGATGCCGAAGTCGAACTCGTGGTTGCCGATGCACACGGCGTCGTAGCCGACGGCGGTCTTGGCGGTCAGGAACGGCAGCCCGCCGTCGATCACGCCTTCGGGCGTGCCCTGGTAGCAGTCGCCGCCGTCGACGACCAGCACGTGGGCGCCCAGCGCCTCGGCCTCGCGCTGCTCGCGCACGACGCGCGCCGCGAGCCGGCCCAGCCCGCCGACGAGCGGCGGCTGCTCGCCCCCGAGCCAGGTGGCCTGGCGCGGGAGCACTTGGCCGTGGACGTCGTTCGAGTGCAGGACGACGAAGTGGACCCGGCCGTCCGGCGCGGGATCCGCGGCGGCGACGCGCACGTCCGCCGCGGCCTGACCCGGAGCGACCGGCCGCTCGGGCGGCGCGAGCTGCGCGCCGCCGCGCGGCGTGACGCAGCCGACGCCGGCCCAGGCCGCGAGGAGGAACGCGAGGCGGAGCCGTCGGGCCATCGTGCGCCTAGCCTGACGCCCGCGAACCGGATTGGGAACCCTGGGCGCCGCGCTACTCGCGCACGACCCGTTCGCCCTTGGGGAAGCGGATCGTGCTCTCCCACACGACGTTCGCGGGCGCGCCGCCCTTGGGGACGCGCACGACCCAGGTCAGGATCCCCTTCTCCTCGCGGTCCTGCTTCCAGCGCTCGTCGGTCGAGACCTTGGGCTCGGCCTTGGTGAGCTCGACCGCGATGCGCTCGTCGCGCGTGCGCGGCAGGACCTCGCGCACGACGACCTCGACCGCGCCGTCCTTGGCCGCCGAGGGCGCGCCGTGGTTCTTCAGGGTCACGCGCCAGCCCTCGACCTTCGAGGACGTCGAGGACAGGAAGCCCGGGCCCTTCTCGAGGTCCTGGACGACGTTGCGCTCGACCTGCACGTACGGATCCGCGCCCAGGTGCAGCGTCAGCTCGGCGCCGGGCTGCACGAGCGGAAGCGACGCACGCCCCAGGAAGTCCTGGCCCAGGAACACGGACGCGACACCCGGCAGCAGCGTGTACTCGCTCGTGTTCCGCGCGCGGCCCGTGAGCCAGACCGTGGTGTCCAGCGCCGGGACGACCGTGCGCTCGGCGTCCACGGAGAGTTCGGCGCCACCCACGAGCACGCTGGTGGGCTCGCTCCGCGAGGTCACGGTCTCGCGGCGCTGGAGCTGGTAGCGCACGGAGAGGCCGGCGCTCTGGATCGTCGCCGCAAAGGCCTGCTCGTCGTCCCGGCTGAACTTGTCCTGGGCCACGAGTCCCAGCTCGTTGCCGGCGTCGGCGCGCTCGGCTTCGGCCGCCACGGTCAGGGCGCGCCCCTTGCGCAGCGAACCCGGGGCCGGCGCGGCCGGCGGCGGCTGCCACAGCGAGAGCCACACCGGTCGCGGCTCGGGTCCTTGGGCGCCGCGTTGGGGCTCGGCGGTCGAGAGCGAGAGCGCGACGTCGTTCCAGTCCTCTCCGCTCGCCTGGAACACGCGCGCGCGGTAGGTCAACGCGACCTTCGTCAGATCCTGCGCGGCGCGCAGCTCGTACGCGGGTTGCCAGCCCGTGCCCTGGACGAGGTACTGCACCTCGAGCTTGGCCGCGCCCGCGCCCTCCAGGTCGACGAGCACGTCGTGGACCGGCTCGGGCGCCGCGCTGGTCCAGCGGCCGATCTCGGCCTGGAGCTTGCGCACCTCGTTCTGCTTGGCCTCCAGGTCGCGCTCGGCCTCGCGCCGCTCGCCCGAGAGGTCCGCGAGCTTCTTGCCGAAGAACCCGAAGGCCGACTCCCAGCTCTCGGGCGAGGCGCGCCCGGCGCGCACCTCCTCGCGCGCGGTGTCGGCGTCGACCTTCATGAGCGACTGGAGGTGCGCCCCGAGCGCGTTCACGGACGCCACGCGATCGGCGGCCACGCGGACCTCGCGCTCGGCCGCGACGAGCCGCTGGCGCAGCGCCTCGACGCGCTCGGAAGGGGCGGCTTCCTGGAGGCGCAGCTTGACCTCGACGGAAACGACCGCGCCGCGGTCCGAGCGCACGCGCACCGAGTCGGTGTCGAGCGTGCGCGGCAACCCGCGCAGCACGTAGCTGCCGGGCCCCGAGACGTCGGCGGCCCGCCGGACCAGCGCGGTGGACGGGTAGACGGTCACGTCCGCGATGCGCGAGTCGAGCGGGACGGGATCGGCGGCGAGCGCCGCGAGGACGAGGGCGAAGGTCATGGATGGCTCCGGTTCGGATCGCGCGCCATCGTGGCAAGCGCGGTCACGCGCCGCCAACGCCGCGGGCGGGGTGCATCTTGGGGGTGCCGGCGCGAGATCGTCAGCCGCACAGCGGCGCCTCGCGGAAGCGCCCGGCCTCGAGTCGCCAGGCGCGCAGCTCGGGCTCACGCCCGGGCTCGAGGCCGACGACGACGTGCACGGAACCGGGCCAGGCCGCGCGGCGGTCCGCCTCGGAAGGCCGCGCCGAGCGGCCGGGGTGCGAGTGCCAGAAGGCACCGATGCTGAGCCCGCGCGCGGTGGCGACGAGCTCCGCCGCCAGGTGGTCGCGGGGATCGAGCACGAAGCGCTCGCCGGCGCGTTCCCCCGCCGCGTTGCGCGCCGGGTGCACGTCGACCAGGACTGCGCCGTCCCGGGTGGCGAGCAAGATCCCGCAGGCTTCCTCCGGCAGCGCGGCGCGGGCCGCGGCGGCCAGGCGCGCGCGCAGGCCGTCGGCGAGCACCACGGCCGGCACGCTCTTCATCGCCGCGCCTCGAGCGCGCGCTCGACCTCCGGGAGCAGCCACTCCGCGACCAGCCGGTTCCCCTGCGGGTTCAGGTGGAACTCCTGCCAGTACGGCGGCGGCTCGCCGGCCTCCGCCATGCGGTGCAGGTTCGGCCGCAGGTCGACGACCGGGACGCCGCGTGTGCGCAGGATCGCGAGCAGCCGGTCCGCGAGGCCATCGATGCGCTCCAGCGCGGCCTCGGTGAGCGCCAGCGCGGCGAGGTCGCGCGCGCGCTCCGCGGCCAGCTCGCGCCACGGCACGCAGTACGCGCTGGGCAGGTAGGCGAAGACCCAGGGGATGCCTTGCGCGTCGCACACGCGCTGGATCTCCGCGCACACGGCCGCAGCCGCGTCCAGCGCGCGCTCGGCCTCGTCCGGCGAGCGCTCGAAGCGGTGGGCCTCGTAGAGGATCTGCGTGAGCTCGGGATCCTCGACGCCGCGCGCCGCGCTGAAGGCGGCCCAGTAGTCGGGCGAGCGCGGCGGCGGGGCGGTCTTCTGGAACAGGTGATGGAGCAGGTTCACCTCCAGGAAGTCGTTGCCTCCGTAGCACAGCGTCACCACGGCGTCGGGCCGCAAGGAGAGCGCGCGCTCGACGGCGCCCAGGTAGTGGTAGAAGGAGAAGGTCTGCACGCCGGCGTTGAGGACCTCGACGGACCGCCCCGCGCGACGCGCGCCGAGCAGCTCCTCGAGCCGGTTGGGCCAGGTGTCGGGGTTCTCGCACAGCCCGTCCGTGTGCGAGTCGCCCGTGGCCAGGATCACGAGATCCGGGCGCGGCGTCGGGAACTCGTGATCCTCCCGGTAGCCGAGCGCGTTCGTCCGCCGGCGGTACGTGCCGCCGGGGAGCTCCGCGAACGAGAGCTCCTGATCGAGGTTGGAGTCGTAGCGGTAGTACTGCTGTGGGTCCCACACCAGCCCCGGCCCCATGGCGAAGATGCGGCGGACGGTGGCCTCGTCGAGGGGCTCGCGCGCCAGGGTCTGCAGCCCGGGGCGCAGCTCGAACGGGCCCAGGCCGCGCGGAGCCACCGCGCGTTCGAGCAGCACCCGCTCGACGGACGCGCGCTGGTCGAGGACGCGCGGCCCGGCCTGGTCGCGCGCGCGCCAGACGAGCCAGGCGAGGCCCAGGGCACAGGCGGTGCTGGCGGCGAGCGTCACCACTCGAATCGTGCGCTTGTGCATGGTCGGCCCCGTCGGCTGCGCCGCGGCGCGACTACTCTAGGGGGCGGATGCCGCTCCGACTCCCCCTTCTCTTGGCGCTGGCCGTGGCGCTCGCGGGCTGCGAGCCCGCGGATCCCACCGAGCGTGGCGCGTACGTGGACGGCCGTCGCCACGGCGCCTTCGAGTTCCGCCGCTCCGATGGCCGCCTCGCGATGCGGGGGGAGTTCGCGCACGGCGAGCGCGAGGGCTCGTGGGAGGCCTTCGCCGCGGACGGCTCGCTCGCGACGCGCACGACGTGGCGCGCCGGTCGCGAGCAGGGGCCCTGGAGCGAGTTCCACCCGGGCGGAGTCGTCGCGGTCGAGGGTCGGTACGAGCAAGGCCGGCGCGAGGGTGCCTGGATCGCGCGCCACCCGGACGGCACGACGCGGCTCGCGCTGGAGTTCGTCGCCGGCCGGCCCCACGGCAGCTACGAGGAGCACGACGCGGCGGGTCGGATCCTGCGGCGCGGCGCGACCCGCGCGGGTCTCGCCCAGGGATCCTGGACCGAATTCCACCCCGACGGCACGCCGCGCAGCGTGGGCAGCTTCGCGGACGGTCTGCAAACGGGGGCCTGGCGGCAGTGGCATCCGAACGGACGCCTGGCGGTCGAGGGCGGGTTCGCCGACGACCGCCGCAACGGCCCCTGGATGGAGTGGCGCGAGGACGGCTCGCCGAGCTCGCGTGCGACCTGGCGTGCGGGTCTCTTGCACGGGCCGTTCGAGTCGTTCCACCCGAATGGCGCGAGGGCCACGGCCTGCACCTACGTCGACGGTCAGCGACAGGGGCGCTTCACCAGCCAGGACGCGCAAGGTGTCGTGCGGATCGAGACCTGGTACGAGGCCGGGAAGCTCCACGGGCTGATGCGTGCCTGGCACCCGAACGGGAAGTTGGCGCGCGAGACCGAGTTCGCCAACGACAAGGCCCACGGAGCCCACCGCCTCTGGACCGCCGAGGGGACCCTGGGCGAGGAGGGCCGTCACGAGTCGGGCGAGCGCACGGGCGCCTGGCGGATCTGGCGCGCGGACGGCACGCTCGACGAAGAAGCCTCGGGCGAGTACGCGGGTGGGCAACGGACCGGCGCGCTGCGCTGAGCGCATCCCGCGCCTCAGTCTTGCGGGCAGAGCCGGAGCGTGCCCGGCGCCACCGCCGCGCAGGCGGGAGCCGCGGCCAGCAGCGGGGCGAGGTCGCGGCGTGCCACGAGGACGAGCCTAGCGCGAGCGCGTCGACTCGGGCACCCGCACGCGCGCGGCCAGGATCGCGCCGCAGGCTGCCAGCACCGCGCACAGCCCGAACGCGAGCGCGTCGAGGCCGGCGGCCAGCAGCAGCCCGAGCCCGACGCTCGAGACGAGGTCGCCGAACGAGTTCGCGGTGGCCAGGATCCCGAAGGCCTTGCTGCGCGCTGCGCGCGGCACGAGCACGGCGCAGGTTGCCTTCTCGAGCGTCTCCTCCGCGGCCACGTAGACGCCCGACAGGACGATCGCGACCACCAGCCAGGGGACCGAGTGCGACCCCAGGATCAGGACCGCATGGGCCACGGCAGCCAGCGCGTAGCCCGCGGCCAGGAGCTTGGGCTTCGACAGGCGATCGGCGACGCGCCCGATCAGGGCGGCTGCGACCGCGCTGACCGCGTTGTGTCCCGCGTAGAGGCCGACGGCTGCGGTGAGCGTGCCCGTCGCGAAGGCCGCGTCGAACCCGGCGGCCGTCTGTGGCGTCGAGGCCAGCGCGCGCGCCGCGAGCAGGATCAGGAACGTGCGCGAGAAATCCGACGCGCCGAAGACCGACACGGCGCGGATCAGGCGCCAGTAGTCCGCGGGCAGGGCTGCCGGACCCTCCCGCTCCTCCACCGGCCGCGGCGCCGCGCGCTCCGCCGGCGCATGGGGTCGGTCCCGGACCAGGAGCACGATCGCCAGCACCGGGATCGACGCCGGCAGGATCGTCCAGGCGATGATCTCCCCGGCCGAGAGCCCCCAGGCGACGAGCACGACGGCCAGCAGCGGACCGACGACCGCGCCGAGCATGTCCGCGGCGCGCTCCAGGCCGAAGATGCGACCGTAGTGCGAGGGCTCGACCTCGTCCGCGAGCAGGTGATCGCGCAACGGCGAGCGAAAGCCGCGCCCGGCCCAGGCCAACGCGCGCAGCGCCGCCAGCGCTGCGGGTGCACGCACGAGGCTCAGCGCCGCCGTGCCGACCGCGGTCAGGGCATAGCCGGCGGCTGTCCAGCGGACCTTGCGCTCGAGGCGCTGGCCGGCGAAGCCGCCGCCGAGCTTGGCCAGCGCCGAGACGAGGTCGGCCAGGCCCTCGATCGCGCCCAGAGCCGCGGGTCCCAGCCCCAGCGCACCGATGTACAGCGGCAGCACGGCCGTCGCCAACTCGTGGCCGACGTCGGAGAAGAACGTCGCCACGCAGATCCCCAGCGCGCCGCGGCTGAACCAGCGCGCGCCGGGCCGGACGACCCGCCCGCGTGGGGTGCCCTCCGCCATCGGACGGTCAGTGAACCGCCGCGTCGTTGCCCGTGTCCAACGTCTCGAGGAAGCTGCGCCGCGTCTGAGCGCCGCTCTTGCCGAAGATCTGGCCCACGTTCTTCAGGCCCAGCTTGAAGTCGTCCAGCATCCCGTAGCCCGACACGACCGCGTGCTGGTACCAGAGGAAGCCCAGCAAGGTGAAGTCGAAGGCCGGGTTGCGCGGCAGGCGGATCAGCCGGCGCACGACCGCTTCGCCGCCCGGCACGTAGACCGCCAGATTGAAGAGCTTCTGCAGGTTGACGACCTCGCGCAGGTCCGTGCGCTTCATCATCGAGTCGTTCTGGATCGACGGCCCGATGTCGCGCTCGAGGTCGACGCGGCCCAGCGCGTAGTCCTGCTGCCCCAGCACGGTCGACTTGAACGGCCGGTAGATCAGCACCGTGCAGCCGTTGGGCTTGATGCGCTTGTTCACGCGCGCCGTCTCGAACATGTCCTCCAGCGTCTCGGCCGGAGAGCCCATGATGTTGTTCGTGCGGTACGTGATCTTGTGCTTCCGCAGGAGCTTCGGGATCGAGTAGACGACGTCGTCCGTGTAGCCCTTCTTGTAGACCTCGAGGCGCACCTTCTCGGAGCCCGACTCGAGCCCGAACTGCACCGACACGCAGCCCGCGCGCTTGAGCGCGACGATGTCGTCCTCGTTCAGGTAGTTGATGTTGATGTTGCAGGCGAAGGGCAGGCCAACGCGCTTGGGCCACTTCTCTGCGAACTCCTGGATCCAGCCGCGCGTCATGTTCAGTGCCGCGTCGCCGAAGTTGACCATCTTGAAGTCGGGGTAGCGCGCCAGGATGTCGTTCATCTCCTCGCACACGTAGTCGACCGACTTCTGGCGGTTGAACTTCTCGCCACGCCGGCCCGACACCCAGTCCTTCTTCATCAGGCCGACCGAGCAGTACGTGCACGAGTTCTGGCAGCCGCGGCTGACGTGCACCTGCATCACGCGCTTCGAGCGCAGGAACGGGTACTTGTAGAACACGTCGACGTCGGGGAACGGCAACGTGTCGAGGTCCTGCACGACCGGCCGGATCGGGTTCTGCACGCCGATCCCGTCGGGCCCGAGCCAGCCGACGTTGGGGATGTCCTCGATCGAGCGACCCGCCTCCCAGGCGTTCACCAGGTCGAGGATCGCGTACTCGGCCTCGCCCTTCGTCGTGGCGTCGACGACGTCCTGATGCTGGAGCGGCTCGAGGTCGTGGCTGGGGTGCGGCCCGCCCATGACGACCTTGAGGTGCTTGAGCGACCGCTTCCAGGCCCGGATGTACTCGTAGGGCCAGGCCTCCTGCCCGGTCGTGGCGTAGATGCCGACGACGTCGGGCTGCCAGTCGAGGACCGTGCGATAGAAGTCCCGCTCCTCGCTGTGGAGGAAGCAGTCGGCCTGGTGCCCGTGCTTCTTCAGGATCGAGGAGAGCACCTTGATGCCCTCGAACTCGTGACAGGTCGTGACGATGAACGCAACGCGTGCCAAGGGGG
>JAEUHZ010000049.1 GCA_016795205.1 Planctomycetota bacterium
GCGTGGCGATGTCGGCATAGGGCAGTTGCACGGGGGCTCCTCGGGGAGGAGTCGCGCTCCTCGCCCGGGGGGGTGACCGCCATGGGCGCCGCCGGTCGCAGGGAAAGTCGGAAAAGGTCCAGCGAACGGGGTCAGCTTCCGGTGGGGTCAGAACGCAAACCCCAGCGACAGCCCAACCTGATCCGAATCGATATCCCCCTCGACC
This sequence comes from Planctomycetota bacterium, assembly GCA_016795205.1. Classification (GTDB taxonomy): domain Bacteria; phylum Planctomycetota; class UBA1135; order UBA1135; genus JAEUHZ01. Next base: position 206 of record JAEUHZ010000049.1, read on the forward strand.
CCAAACAACGAGACATCCGTGCCGAAGACCTTCCTGTAGTCGAGCCCCACCCCGAACCCGCCGTCGAAGACCCAGGTGATCCCGCCGCGCGCGTACAGGCCGAACGACACGTCGTCGTCGGAGACCGTGACGCCGCCCGACTCGCCGCTCAGGTCGGCGTAGATCAGCGTCGGGCCCAGGCCGAGGTAGGGGCGGAGGCGCCCCTCGAGCAGGTCGGCGGTGACGCGCATGCCGCCGTAGAGCTCGAAGCTGAGCAGGCTCACGTCGATGCCGAAGAGCGTCGATTCGTCGAAGCCGATCGACGATCCGACCTCGAACCCGAAGGGGGAGTCGGGCAGTCGCCACTCGAAGCTGGCCTCCAGCGCGATGGGCTCGTGGAGCGGACTCCAGTAGTCCTCGTCGAGCGAACGGACGCCGAAGTAGAAGGTCAGGCGGGAGCGTCGCTCGTCGGGCGTGGGGCTGGCTTGTTCCTCGCGGGGATCCCACCCCGGGATGGCGGCCAGCGCAGGGGTGCAGTCGGCGTTGGCGAGCAACGCGGCGGCGATGAGCAGCATGATGGGCTCCGGGTTCAGGACCGGGGGAAGGAACGACGCTCAGAGCATGCCGCTCGGTCGTCCGGGGCGCGACCGCAGAGTGCGTAGCGGGCGTGCGGACAACAGCCCATGGTGAGCCCCGGGCGCCCAGGCCGTGCCTTGCCGCTGTTCCCGCGTCCGCGCATGATGCCCTCCCGGAGGAGCCCGAATGGTCCGGCTGGATCGCATCTACACACGCGGCGGAGACGAGGGCCTGACCAGCCTCGGGGACGGCGAGCGCGTCCCGAAGCACCATCCGCGCGTGGCGGCGTACGGCACCGTCGACGAGCTCTCGTCGGTGCTGGGGCTGCTCATCGCGACCGGGCTGGACGAGCCCCACTTCAGCGATCTGCGCTCGATCCAGAACGACCTGTTCGACGTGGGGGCCGACTTGTGCGTCCCCGGAGAGGCCGGCGACCGCCTGCGCCTCACGCCGGCCTACGTGAAGCGCCTGGAGGACCTGATCGATCGCGAGAACGCCAAGCTCGAGCCGCTCAAGTCGTTCATCCTCCCCGGCGGGACGCCGCAGTCGGCGTGGCTGCACCTTGCGCGCTGCATCTGCCGCCGGGCCGAGCGCCAAGTCTCCGAGATGGCGGCCGATCCGGCCGAGCGGGAGCGCGTGAACCTCGAGGTCCTGCGCTACCTGAACCGGCTCTCCGATCTGCTCTTCGTCCTGGCCCGCGTCCACAACCGCCTCGGGCGGCAGGACATCCTGTGGAAGCCGGGCACGCACGCCGGCGCATGACGTGAGCGCGAAGCGCCGTGCGCTCGATGCGCTCGCCGCGGCGCTGTTCGCGGCCGGGCTGGCGCTCCCGCCCGTGCTGACGATCCTGGGCAGCGACGCCGCCGCGAGCGTGCGGGCCGAGGGGCGCTCGCCGGCGCCCGTGCCGCGTTGGCCGGAGTCCGCCGCCGAGTGGGCCCGCTGGCCGCACGCGCTGGCGAGCGCGTACGCGGATCGCATCGGCTTGCGACGGCCGTTGCTGCGCTGGCGCAACGCGCTCCACGTCTTCGGACTCTCGGTCTCGCCCACGCCCGCCTTCGTCCTGGGGGCCGAGCGGCGCGTGTTCCTCGACACCGAGCAGGTGCTCGACGGGCTGCGCGGTGCGCGCCCGCTGCGCGTCCCCGAGCTCAAGGGCTGGCGCCGCGCACTGGAGAGCCGTGCCCGGCACGTCGCGGCGCACGGCGGTCGACTGGTCGTGGCGATCGCGCCCGAAAACTGGAGCGTGTACCCCGACCTGGCACCGCACGCGCTGCGCCCGATCGGCCCCTCGCGCCGGGAGCAGTTCCTGAGCGAGCTCGCGCGCGACGCGCCCTGCCAGGTGATCGACCTGCTTCCGGCGCTGCGAGGAGCGCGCGCGGCGGACGCGCCGGGCGACCTGGCCTGCTACCCGCACGGCACGCACTGGACGCCGCGTGGCGCGCTGGCGGCCAGCCGCGAGCTCGTGGCTGCACTGTCCGCTGCGCTGCCCGAGTTCCCGCGGATGGAGACCCTGGCGCGCGACGCGGCTCGTCTCGAGCCGGTTCCGGGCGTCGGCGACTCGTGGGCCGGCCGCTTGCACCTCGAAGGCTGGCTCGTCAACTCCGACCACGCGATCGTCGACCCGCAGCAGAACTGGGTCACGACAGGCGAGCCGCGTTCCGAGCGCGACGTGCTCGTGACGAGCGCTCACGAACCCTCCGGCCTGCCGCGCGCCATCGTCGTCCACGACAGCTTCGGCTCGTACCTGCGGCCCGTGCTGCCGCGCGTGCTCGCGCGCGGGGTCTTCCTGTGGCAGCACGAGTTCCCGGCCGAGCGCATCGCTTCCGAGCGTCCGGACCTCGTCCTGCTGGTCTTCGCCGAGCGCTTCCTGATGCGCCCGCCCTGGCCGCTCGTCGGGGGCGCAACGGACGCGCCGATCCTGCGCGAGATCTTCGAGAGCTTGGCCGTCGTCGCGCGGCTGGGTCCCGCGGAGCTGGCGCGCGACGCGACGGTCGTCGGCCCGCTCGAGGTGCATCCCGGAGAGCATGGCCTCGCGCTCCGCGAGCCGACGCCCGGCGGCCTGCTCGTCCTGCCGGAGCTCCCCGTGGCGTGTGGAAGCCCGCTCGTGCTCGAGCTCGACGTGGAGCTCGCCCCCGGCGGCCCCGTGGCGCTGGCCGCGTTCTTCCAGACCGAGGCCGACCCGCACTACCTGCGCGCGCGCGCCGCGCGCGCCGTGGTCGCGGAGGGGACATCGAGGGTCGTCCTGGAGATCGGCGACCCGGACCGGGCCGGTCGCGTCGCCCTGCGGCTCGAGCAGACCGGCCGACCCTGGACGCTTGCGGGCCTCGTGGCGCGCGGCGTGCCGCGCTGACCCAGCGCGGGGCGCGCGTCGCTCGCGCGCTGGTCGCGCCCTCGCTCAGCGCGGCCCCAGTGCATCCAAGGCCCGCCGCGCCTCGCGCGCCACGGCCGGAAAGGGGTGTTCCGCGTTCCGCGCGAGGGGCTCACGCGCCGACGCGAGCCGCAGCAGCCCCGCGCCGCGGCAGGCTGTCGCGCGCACGAGGGGGTCGGGGTCGTCCAGGAGCGGCAGGAGCGCGGAGGCCGAGGCCGGGTCGGCGCGCGGCGCGTAGTCGGGCGGCAGGAACGAGGCCAGCGCGATCTGCGTGGCGAGGAACCAGGCACACTCGCGCCGCAGCACGGGGTCGGGCGCGGCGAGGCCGGCCACGATCGCGGCGGGGTCGTCGAGCGCGTCCGCCAGCGACCGTCCGTCGCCCACGCGCGGGAAGGGCCCGCGCGCGGCCGGCACGAGCCGATGCGAGAGGTCGCGCGGGTCGAGCGCGACCTGCGCGCGGCGATCGAGCTGCCAGGCGTCCGCGCCGATCCACAGCACGTCGCCCTGGGCTTCGACCGTGCCTTCCGCCAGGGGCTCGGCGCGCGTCGGGCCATCGAAGCGATGCATCTCGCGCTCGATGAAGCGCACCTGCGCTCCGTCCCTCCGCAGCTCGAGGAACGTGCGGTCGCGCTCGTCGCGCCACAGGCCCTCGGCGACCAGCAGCTCGAGCGCGGCAGACGGTGGGGCCTCGCGGGCCAGGGCCGCCTCGATGCGCGCGCGCAGCTCGCGCAGCGCGCGCTCGTGCTCGACCCCCGCCGCCGGGCCGGTGAAGCCGCTGTGCACCGCGAGCGGGGCGCCGTCGGCACCCAGGATCGCGAGCGTGGGGAATGCCGCCAGGTGGTCCAACGTGCCGAGCGCCGCCGCCGCGGAGCGCTTGTCCGCCACGCCCGCGAGCAGGAACGCGTGCGTCGCACCGTGGCGCTCGCGCATGCGCGCGAGCTGTCGCAGACCGCGCTCGGGGTCGCCCGCGGCCTCGAAGCCCAGCGTCACCGTCGCGAGGCCTCGGGGCGCGAGCTCCGCGGCCAGCGGAGCGAGCCACGCCAGCTCGTCGTGACAGTTCGGGCACCAGGATCCGGCGATCTGGACGACGAGCGCGCGCGCGCCGCGCAGGGCCTCCGCGAGGCTCCGCGGGGCTCCGCTGGCGTCCAGCCCCTCGATCCACAAGAGCCCCGGCTCGGACGCCCAGCGCGCGCGAGCGAACGGGTCGGGAATCGCGGCGTCGTCGTCGCGGCGCGCGCTCCAAGCCCGCTCCGGCCGCGCGCCGGCGGCGAAGCGACCGGCGAGCGAGCCGTCGGCCTGCAACCGCGCGTCGTAGAGGTAGGCGTGCGCCCCGTCGAAGCAGGAGAGCCGCAGACGGCCGGAGCGGAACGCGCCCGCGAGGAAGCGGTGGTCACCCGTGCCGGTGAGGACCGTGCCGGCGACGCCGTCCTCCGTCGCCGCGAGGATCAACACGGCCGGATCCGGCTCGCCGTCGAACTCCAGGGACCAGCGGCCCGCGACGATCGTGGCCGCGGCCGCGGCGCCGGCTCCGTCGTCGTCGGCCGCCGGCTGGAAGCGCGGTGCCGCGCCAGCGCGTGCACGGAACGGCAGCGTGCGCTCGTGGCCGTCGCTGCCCCGTCGGGTCCAGACCCCTTCGAGGGCGCGACCCTCCTCGGCGACGCGCGCGGCGATCCAGGCATCGTAGTGCGGGAACACGATGCGCGCTGATCCGTCCGCGCCGACTTCGAGCGGTCGCTCGATGCGCTCGGCGCCGTTGTGGATCGTCGCGAAGCGTGCACCCCCGCGCGTCTCGATCGAGAGCTCGAACGGCACGTCACCGAGGGGGCCGGCGAGGACCGCGTGCCAGGGGCCGGGGACGGGCTCGCCCGCGAGCGCGGGCGCGAGCAAGGCGAGGAGGGTCTGCACGGGTCGATCCTAGCCGGCGGGTAGGCTGTCGCCCCGCATGGGACTCGAGGCGCGTCACATCGTCGTCCGTGGCCGCGTGCAGGGCGTCGCCTTCCGTCACCACACGAAGCTCGTGGCGCGCGCGCTGGGGCTCGCGGGCTGGGTGCGGAACGCGGCCGACGGCTCCGTCGAGGTGTGGGCCGAGGGGGAGCCGCAGGCTCTGGTCGAGCTCGTGTCCTTCCTGCGCGAGGGGCCGCCGCTCGCCAGGGTCGACTCGGTCGCGGCGCGCGTGGTCGATCCGGTCGGCGAGGCCGGACGCTTCCGGGTCGAAGGGCTCCGTTCGTGAGCGGATCCCCTGGGTGCCCAGCGACCCGCGGGGAGCCGGCACCCGGGCGGCGAGGTCCCGAATGCTTGGCAGGTGGCCCCCCCGGCTGGCCACCTGGGAGCGTTCCCTCAGCGCCTCCTTACCCCGTTCCGACGCGCCGCCTTGCCCCGGGACCGTATCCTGCGGCCGTGCCGGCGCGGTGCGAGGCGCCCTGCGCCCCGTGCGCCCCGATCCGGCCGTACCGCACAGGAGAAGGAGCATCGCCATGAAGCATCTGTCCATCTGGATCGCCGCCGCTCTCGCCTCGCTCGCGCTCGTCGCCATCGCCGGCGCGCTGCCCGCGGGCGAGAAGGGGCTGGACGCCAAGGTCGACGAGCCGGCTCGCACCGCCAAGGCCGAGCTCGGCAAGCCCGCGCCCGACTTCGAGCTCAAGGACCTCGACGGCAAGGTCGTCAAGCTCTCGGACCACAAGGGCAAGATCGTGGTCCTGGAGTGGTTCAACCCCGAATGCCCGTTCGTCGTGCGCAACTACGGCGAGAACGGCTCGCTGCGCGGTCAGGCCGCGCGCCTCGCCAAGGACGGCGTGGTGTGGATCTCGATCAACTCGGGCGCCGAGGGCAAGCAAGGCACGGGCATCGAGAAGAACCGCAAGGCGAAGACCTCGTGGAAGATGGAGCACGCGCTGCTGCTCGACGAGAAGGGCGAGGTCGGTCGTCGCTACGAGGCCAAGACGACGCCGCACATGTACGTCATCGACGCCAAGGGCGTCCTGGTCTACCGCGGCGCGATCGACAACGCGCCGAGCGGCAAGCCCGAGGCCGACGAGAAGCTCGTGAACTACGTCGATGCCGCGATCGCGGACCTCAAGGCCGGCAAGCCGGTCGCGAAGGCCGACACGAAGGCCTACGGCTGCAGCGTGAAGTACTGAGTCCGGGGCCCGCGCGCCCCACCGCACACGGGCCGGCCCCGCCACGCAGGCGGGGCCGGCCCGTGGCGCTGCAGTCCGACGCCGAGGGGACCCTGGAGGGTGGTCCGCGATGCCGTGCGGTCCCGCAGCGCGATCCGCGGCAGGTCGTTTGCACGCGCGTCTCCCGCCCGCCCGCCAGGGCAGCACCTGGCGCCCTGCCACCGTCGCCTCGCTCGTGCCCCGAAAGGACGCGCCATGACGTGGATTCCAGCGGGCCGAGGCGGGCTCGGCAGCCGCGTGCGGGGTCCCAGCGCGCGGCGCGCGTTGCGGTTGCCGGCGACGGCGCGTCCCCCTCTCCCAGGACGACGGCCGCCGCCGGCCCGCAGGGACGGTGCTACTCCCGCGGCCGTCGACCCGCCAGCACACGCCGCACTTCTTGCCGCAGAGCGACAGAGGGCGCAGGCGGCTAGAACTGGAAGTACACGAACGGCTGGTAGCCGCTGGCCGTGAACGCGGCGGCCAGCGCGGCGCAGGCCCCGAACCCGATCGTCCAGGCCCAGTCGGGGAGGCGTTCGAGGAGGCTCGCGCCCAGCCGGGCCCGGGTCGCCACGTGGACCAGGGCCATGGCCGCCAGGCCCGGGGCCCACCACGGGCTCAGGCTGCGCGGTCCGCCAGCCTCGAGGCCGAAGAGGATCTCGAGCTGCTGACCCGTGCGCGTGAAGTCCAGGCCGCGGAACACGGGCCACCACATCATCACGCCGAACGTCGTCAGGGCCCAGCCGACGGCGTGGCGCACGGCGCCGCTCGGACGCGCGCCCAGCGCCGAGCGGCTCCACATGCGGTGTCCGATCAGGTAGACGCCACACATCACGCCCCAGATCACGTACTTCCACTGTGCGCCGTGCCACAGCCCGCACAGGAAGAACACGATCCACAGGTTCACGTAGGTGCGGACCGGACCTTTCCGGTTGCCGCCCAGCGGGTAGTACAGGTAGTCGCGGAACCAGGTGGAGAGCGAGATGTGCCAGCGCCGCCACCAGTCCGTGATGTCCGTCGCGAGCAGCGGCCAGTCGAAGTTCTTCGTCAGGCGGTAGCCGAGGAGTCCGGCGGTCGCGATCGCCATGTCGGAATAGCCCGAGAAGTCGCAGTAGACCTGCACGGTGTACAAGGCCAGCGCCGTCCAGTGCGAGTACGCGCTCCAGGACGGGGGCATGGCGTAGACGCCGTCGATCGCGCCGGCGATCGAGTCGGCCACACAGGCCTTCTTGACGAAGCCCAAGAGGAAGAGCCCCAGGGCCGCGCGCACCCGCACGTCGTCGCGCCAGCTCCGGGCCCGCTCGAGCTGGGGCAGGAACTCGACGGCGCGCACGATGGGGCCGGCCACGAGCTGGGGGAAGAAGGCGACGAACAACGCGAAGTCGGACCAGCTCCGCACGGCGCGCAGGTCGCGCCGGTACACGTCGATCGTGTAGCTCATCGACTGGAACGTGTAGAAGCTGATCCCGACCGGCAGGACGATCTCCAGCGTGCGCGGTCCGGCCGGCAGGCCCAGCCAGCTCGCGAGGGCCACGGCGGAGTCGACGAAGAAGCCGAAGTACTTGAAGAAGCCCAGCACGGCCACGTTCGCCACGATCGAGGCCGAGAGCCACAGCCGGCGCGCCCGGTCGCTCTTGGGCCCCTCGAGCGCCAGGCCGGCCGCGAAGTCGATGCCGCTGGAGAGGAAGATCAAGCCCAGGAAGCGCCAGTCCCACGCGCCGTAGAAGACGCACGAGCACACGAGCAGCCAGCGCTTGCGGGCCACGTTCGAGCGCAGCGCCCAGTAGGTCAGGAACGCCAGGGCGAACAGCAGGAAGAAGCGTCCCTCGGTGAACAGCATGGCTCAGCCGCCGGGGCGCAGGATGCGTGCCAGCTCGGCCGCGACGGTCTTCGAGAGCTCCACGGCGGCGGTGCGCGAGAGGTGCAGGTCGTCGATGCGCGCGTCCGCGTCCCACCAGCGGGGCTCGAGGTCCGGCCGGTTGTGATCCAGGAGGTGATGCCGTTCGTCGCGCAGGGCGATGGCGCGCTCTTCGGGTGCGCCCTGGTCGCCCGGCATGATCAAGACGACCAGCAGCGCGCCGGCCCGCGCGACGCGCTGCTCCTGGGCCGCGAGCGCGGCGAGGTTGTAGCGGTCGAGACGCGCCGGCCGCTCGTTGCCGGCCTGCACGCGCGCGCGGATGGCGTCCGCGCGCCCGGGGTCGGCGAGGAGCGACTGCTGCCAGGTGGTCGGGCCGGGCGGCAGGAAGTCCTCGTAGGGCTGGTAGCCGGCGGCGACGCCGATCTGAGCGGCGGTCAGGCTGCGTTGGAACGGGTCGCGGCTCTCGCCCAGGATCTCGGCCGCCAGCCGTCGACCCTGGCCGAGGTTGTGCAGTCGCATCCCGAACTGCTGGAGGTGTGTCCAGCCGATCGAGAGGCGCTCCTGCGGCGGCGCTTCGAGCAGCGCCACCGAGCGCAGCGCCAGGCGCGTCCGCTCCCAGTCGTGCCAGGCGATCGTGCGCGAGGACCACGTGTTCTGGAGGAAGTCCGTGGTCGGCTCCCAGGGATCGCCCTCGACGACCACGGCCCGCAGCCGCCGCGGCCGCTCGGCGAGCAGCGCGTCGATCACGTAGTCGCTCTCGAAGCGCAGCATCCCGCCCACGCCGAAGTTGAACGAGCGCAGCGGACCGTGCGCGCCGGTCAGGCCGACTCGCGCGAGTTCCTCGTCGACGATGCGCGGGTCGATGCCCCGGAACGTGCGGCTCGCGCCCACGAAGAGCACGTCGTACTCGTCCTTGCGCTCGACGAACCAATCGCGCTTGGCCCGCAGGCCGTACTCCTCCGGCCAGGGCGTGACGGCGCGCAGCGCGGCCGCCGAGAGCTCGAAGGACGCGATCCCGAGCAACGCCAGGGCCGCGCAGCGCGCGACGGACGGCCTGCCGGCCGCAGCTCGCGCGTCGCTGGCGCCGGACATGCGCTGGAAGGCTATCACCGCCCGACGCGCCACGCCACGCGGGACGCTGGCGCCACGGGCTCCGCGCCTGCATGATCCGCCGCCGCCATGCGCTGCACCCCGCGAGTGCTCCTCTTCGCGGAGCTCTGTCTGCTGGCCGGCGCGTGCTCGGCCCCCGGGGAGGGGACCCCGCGCGCCACGCTCCCCGAGCGCCGCGGCCCGCTCCCCGAGCGGGTGAACGCGCCGCTCTCGCAGACCTTCCTCGCGCTGCGCCCGCGCGCGGCCGCCACGGCAGCGCCTGGCGGCTTCGAGCTGCGGGTCCAGAGCGCCTACTCCAGCATCTTCGAGGTCGGCAGCGGCTCGGCCGGCGCGGTCTCCTTCGACGGCGAGCTGTGGCGCACGGCGGCGCTGTTGCGGACGGGGCTCGGCGCACGGACCGACATCGAGATCGAGCTGCCCTTCGTCTACGCGTCGAGCGGGTTCCTCGACGTCTTCATCGAGACCTGGCACGCGATCCTGGGCTTGCCCGACCAGGGGCGCGACACGCGGCCGCGCTTCGAGTACGACATGCGCGTCACGGCCAGCGGGACCGAGGCCTACGCGCTGGAGGACGACCGCTTCGGGTTGGCCGACGTGCCCCTGGTGCTCACGCAGCGCGTCGTCGACGAGACGGCCTCGGCACCGGCGATCTTCCTGCAGGCGGCGGTCGAGTTCCCGACGGGCAGCGACGAGCGCGGCTTCGGCAACGGGGAGCTCGACTGGGGCTTGGGCGCCGGCCTCGAGAAGTCCTTCGGCGACTGGATCCTCGGCGGGGGCCTGGCCTGGGTCGCGCGCGGCGACCCGGCCGGGTTCGAGGCTGCCGGGCTCGAGGTGCGCGACGGTCTCTCGGCACGCGCCGACCTCGAGTGGCGCTGGGTCGAGCGCAGCTCGTTGCTCCTGGGCCTGCGCTACGAGAAGGCGATCTCCGACTCGCTCGGGATCGAGGAGCTGGGGGCGGACGTCCTGGAGCTCGACCTCGGGCTGGTGCTCGATGGCGCCGGCGGGACGCGCTGGCTGGCCGGCTTCTCCGAGGACGTCATCGCGGCCTCGGGGCCCGACTTCACGGTGTTCGTCGGGCTGCAGGTGGGGTTGTGAGGACCGCGCGGCTCACAGGTCGAACGTCAGCTGCGCGTCGCGGGCCTTCTCGGCCACGCAGCGCACGACCGCGCTCCGCGCGCTCCCCGTCACCAACCAGCGCACGCGCAGCTCGCCGCGGCTCCCGATCCCGCGTTCCGACACGAGCCGCTCGGGCTCGCGCTCGGCGAGCTCGAGCGCCTCGGGCCGCCAGCGGTCGCGCCGGAAACCGCCGGCCAGCACGCTGAGCCCCTGGCCCTCGATCGTGAACACGTCCGGTGATCCGATGCGCTTCGAGGCGGCGCGCGCCGTGCGCGTCGGGATCGAGCGCAGGTTGCGGAACACGACGTCGACCGCCTTGACGCCGCCGCCCAGGTCGGTGACCTCGGGTGGGTCGATCACGACGGCCGGCATGTTCCGCGCGTGCTCCAGCGCGAACAGCGCGTTGCGCGCCACCATCTCCTCGATCATGAAGCTCGGCGGCACGCGCCCCGTGTCCTTGCGGAAGCCGCCGATCTCGATCGCGCCGTAGAGCGGGTGGTCGTACGGCTTCCAGTCGTGGAAGCCCGCGCCGAAGAGCAGCCTGTCGTCCAGCGCCAGGCGCTCCTTCTGGGAGCCGCCCGGCCCGCCCAGCGCCGCTTGGCCCTCGCGTGGCCGTCCAGTGAGCTGCTCCGAGTTCCACATCTCGTTCGTGAACGAGATCACGCCCAGGCCCTCGTAGCCCCAGGTCGCGAAGCCGCCCCACACGGTGTAGAGGTCCTTCCAGATCACCATGTAGCGGTAGAATGGCAGCATGCGCTCGCCGCTGCGGCCGAGCTCGTCGAACACGCGCACGTCCTCGCGCTCGTACTCGCCGAACGGCTCGGCGCCCGGACCGCGCAGGATCATCCCGCCAGCGTTGTGGAACGACTGCAGCCCGGCCAGGTTCGAGAGCCCGAGCAGATGCTCGCCGATGGCGCGCGCCTCGGGCCAGTACAGCGGGTAGGGACCCGCGCCGCGCTGCACGTGCTCGGGCTCCCACAGCGACGGCCAGGCGCGGTTCATGTCGTAGCCGCCGACGTCGTCCTCGTTGACGCGCCCGTCGCCGTCGTCGTCGAGGCCCTCCTCACCGAGCAGGACCCAGTCGCCGCGCCGACCCACGTCGTTGGCCGGCACCGGCACCAGCACGCGCGGGTCGTCCGGGTCCTGCCGGTGCGTGCCGCGGCCCGGCACGTGCTTGCGCATCTGCGTGATGTGGCCGTCGCCGTCGAGGTCGTTCGGCGGGTCCTCGTCCAGCCGTCCGTCGCGGTCCTCGTCCGTGGGCTGGACGCCCGTGCGCGAGCTCGAGGAATCGTGCGCTCGCTGGAACCAGTGCGCGCGGCCGTCCGGGTTCACGAGCGGCATGAGGTGGAAGACCGCGCCGTCGAGCAGCTCCTTGACCTGCGGCTCGGCGCGATTCTCGAGCAGGTACCACGCGGCGTACAGCACGGCTTCGCCACCCTGGACCTCGTTCCCGTGGACGTTGCCGTCGATCCACATGAGCGGCTTGTCCTGGTCGGTCCCGGTCGAAGGGTCGGAAAGCACGTACACGCGCAGCGCACGGCCTTCCACGCTGCTGCCGATGTCCACGTGGCGCAGCAGCTCGGGCCAGGCCGCTTCCAGCCGCGCGAAGTGCGCGTGGATCTCGGGCTCGTCGTACAAGCGGTTCCAGGCGATCTCGACCGTCGGTCGCGAGCCCGTGGGCGTGCCGGGGAATCCGCCCTGCAGCGCCATCAGCGTCGCGGCGAGGAATTGGATCATCGCTGCACCTCCGGGCGCACGCGCGCCGATCCCGCCGAGTCCGTCTCCACGCTCACGTGGACCAGGTCCAGTGAACTCGTGCGCACGATCCAGGCCAGCTCGCGCCGTCCGCCCGAGCCGGCCAGGTCCGCGACGAGCTCCTGTCGCGGCCCGGCGACGAGCGTCGCGCCGGCGGAGAGCTCCAGCGCGACCCGCGCCGGGCGCACGGACCGCGTGCGACGGCCCAGCGCGCTGGCGAGCGGCAGCAGGCGCTCGTTCACGAGCACGGCGTCGATGCGCCACAAGCCAGCGCCGAGGTCGGTCGCCCGCGCCTGGGCGATCTCGACGCGCGGCAGCAGCAGCGCCAGCTCGGAGAGCAGCGCGAACGTCCGGTCCGCGATCTCCGCGCGCGTCTCCGGCGGCGGTTCGTGCAAGGCGAAGGGCGCGAACCCGCCGACCTCGACGTGCTCGAAGTCGGGGTGCTCGATCCTCGTCCAGGGCCGGAACCCCGCCAGCTCGGGCCGCGCGTCGAACCAGCGCAGGCGCTTCGCGTCGTCGGAGGGCTTGGGCTCGTCGTCCTTCCGCGGGGCGGCGGGCTTGCCGCTCGGCTGCTGGGCGGGCTGCGCCCCGTCGGGCGCCTCGGCGGGCTGCTCGCGCGGCTTCTCGTCCAGCGGCACGGACCAGGGCGCGAGGTTCACGGTCCACAGGCCGCGCTGCGCCTGGATCCAGGCCTGGAACGTGCCGGCGTCGAGCGCGTCCGACTTGCCGCTCGTCCCGCCCAGTGCCTTCCAGCGCCGGCCGATCTCGGCCAGCAGGCTGGCGTCCGCGCCCGGGATGCCCTCGGCGGGGTTCGGGCTGCGTCGTCCGGCGTCGTCCTTGGACTTGGGCTTCTCGGCCAGATTGTCGAGCAGCCCGTACGTCACGACGAGCGCGATCTCGGGATGGCGCACGACGAAGTCCGCCAGCGCACGCGCCTCGGGCTCCGCGGTCGCGTAGCGCCCGGCCTCGCGCGCGTGCTCGGTCCAACCCTGCGGGAAGTTGCGGTTCACGACCACGTCGTCGGGCGGGTCCTCGCCGGCCTCGCCGTCTCCGTCCGCGTCGCGCGCCTCGAGCAGCAGCTTCCAGCGCCCGCGCTGCCCCTTCGTCCCGTCGGCCTTGACCAGCACCCGTGCGTCGGCCGGGTCCTCGACCCACTCGCCGCGCGGGTCGAGCACGCGCATCCAGCCGATCACGCCGTCGCCGTCGACGTCCGCCGGGCCGTCCTCGCCGTTGCGCCCGTCGCGGTCGTCGTCGACGCCCGGGCCGGTGGCCGCGAGCTGTGCGCGCGGTGCAGCCGAGCGGCGCTCGGCCGCCTCGGGGTTCGCGCACGGCACCAGCCACAGGGTGGTCGTCTCGAGCAGCGCACGCGCCGCCTCGTCCGTGGCGGCGCGCGCCAAGAGGGTCTTGGCGTGGTCCAGGACCAACGCGCTGGTCCAGGCCAGCTCGACGTCGAGCGCGCCCACGACCAGGATCCCCGGCCGGCCGGCGGCCTCCGGGCCGCGCGCGATGCGCAGCGCGTCGATGCGTCTCCCGCTGCGCGCGATGCCCAAGTTCACGAGCGCGGCGACGCCCTCGGATCCGCGCACGACTTGCTCGAGCTCGCGCGTCAGCTCGGCGTGGGACAGGACCGGGACGCGCGGCGCGGAGGTCACCTGGGCGCCGGCCAGCGCGGCCAGGGAGCACGACGCGGCGCTGAGTCGCAGGGGGGTGGGGAGCCAGCTCATGGTGCGGGAGCGTAGCGGCTCGGCCCACCGACCGGCCTCCACTTGCACGGCTTCAACGGGCCAGGAAGGCCGAGAGGGCCTCGCTGCGTGCCGAGACGTCGGCCTCGCCGATGGCGATCAGGCCGGCGATGTAGTCGGGCTGGAACATGACCATCGAGAGGAAGTCGTTCGAGCGCGCCTCCTTCGTGCCCCACCCGCGCGTCATGAAGCGGAACGCGGACGGCAGGCGCGGCTCGAACTCGTCCGCCAGGCGGCCCAGGTCGCGCGAAGGCCGCATGACGAACAGGTCGAGAGGGCGCAGCTCGCCGCGCTGCTCGGGCGGCCAGGCCTGGAGCAGGTCGTTCACGCGCCGCGCCGAGAGCGCGTCCGCGTCGAACGAGTCCAGGAACACCGCGTTCATCAGCGTGCCCGCGACCTGGGCCGGCGGGGGGTAGGGCGCGGCGCTCTCGCCGTCGGCCGTGACCGGCGCCAAGGGGCTGCGCGTCGAGATCGCCAGGATGCGCGAGGCCCCCAGGTGGATCGCGGGCGAGAGCGGCGCCGTCAGGCGGATCCCGCCATCCCCGTACCAGCGCCCGCCGACTTGGACCGCCGGGAAGAACAGCGGCAGCGACGCGGACGCGAGCACGTGGTCGACGGTCAGCACGGCGTGCTCTCCGACGCGGTGGTCGCGATCCCACAGGCGCGGCTCGCCACCCTGGAACCAGGTCACCGAGCGTCCAGTCGTGTAGCACGAGGCGGTGATCGCCACGGAGCGCAGCGTGCCGCGGGCCAGGTTGGCGTCGATCCCGGAGAGACTGCCATCCGGCGCGGCCATCGAGCGCAGCAGGAGCTCGCGCAAGGGACTCGTGTCGACCAGCGCGCTGGAACGGGGCGCGCGGATCAGCCCACCCGACACGAGCCGCAGTCCGGTGCGGGCCACGTTGCGCGCCAGCGAGGCGCTGTCCACGCGGAAGACGTCGTCGGTGCGCAGGTCGCGCCACATCTGGCGCAGGAGATCGACCTTGGCATGGAAGGGCTCGGTGTGCGCCGCCAGGAACGCGGCGTTGATCGCCCCGGCCGAAACGCCGGTCAGGATGGGCGGCGCGAGATCGGGGAAGCGACGCGAGATCCCGCGCAGGACTCCGACCTGGTACGCAGCGCGCGCACCGCCACCCGAGAGCACCAGCGCGACTTGGTCCGACACCGCGCGGATCCTAGCGCGGCCCGGCCGGATCCGCCGCCGGCACCGAGCTCGCGGCGGCGATCTGCCAGTCGCGGTCGAACCAGCCCGCCGCCAAGACCCCGCCGTCACCCGCGCGCAGCACGGCGCTGGAAACCAGCGAGTAGTCGGGCAGCCCGACCCCCGAGACGAACGGCGCGAAGGCGTAGCCCAGACGCGCGCCGCGCGCCCCGCTGTCGGCGACGAGCCCCACGAGCGCCTCGCGGTCGTCCGCGCGCGGTCGCACCACGAGCGCCGCGAGGTCGTCGCCGCGCCACGTGCGCTGGCCCAGGCGCAGCTCGCCGCGCCGCGCGTCGAAGGGATCGCTCGCAGGGACGAGCTGGGCCCAGGCCGCGTTCGTGTCGCGGTTGCCGTACAGGATCACGTTGCGCCCGGAGTAGTCGCTGGCCAGGAACTCGCGGTCGGTCACGAGCTCGGCCGTCGCGTTCGCGCGGTACCACCACGTGAGCAGGTCGTGGCGCGACCGCTCCACGAGCTCGCGGTCCTCGTGCTCGTCACCGGCCGTGCCCTGCACGAGCACGAAGCGCCGATCGAACGCGCGCTTGAACGGGCCGCACCGCACCGGGGTCTTGCCGGCGAGCGGCTGCTCGCGCCGATTCCAGCCCGCGGCCGTCAGCTCGAAGACGCGCTCGGACGGCCACGAGCGGCCGGTCGACTTGCCATCGAGCGTCACCGCGAGGGGCAGGCGCGTGCGCGCGATGCGCAGGGTTCGCACGTTGTCCGTCGTGACCTCGATCGTGCGGCGATCCGCTGCGCGCCGCGCCGAGACCTGGAACAGCCGGCCGTACTCGAGCGGCTGCAGCACCTCGACCCAGTGGTGCGTCGAGTCGACGCCCGGATCGGCGCCGATCCAGTCGAACTCCAGCGGATCGACCTCGCGCTGTGCGCCGAAGAGCGCCAGGATCCCGGGGTGGTCGACGCAGTCCGCGCCCGTCGAGAGCTGGCCGTCCCACCAATGGCCCGCGCCCTCCTGGAAGTGCGAACGGGGCTCTGCACCCAGCTCCGCGAGTCGGGCGAGCAGCGCGCGCGCCTCGCTGGCCGGCACGTTGTCGTCGGCGCTGCCGTGCAGCACGAAGATCGGATGGCGCGCGACGTTCACCAGGAGCTGCTCGGTGAGAGAGGCCGCGTCGGCGCCGTGCCAGGTCTCGCGCAGGGCTCCCTGCGGGCGACCCCCGTAGCTGTCGAAGCTGGCCCACCCGGCGCTGGGGCCCAGCGCGTCGAAGAAATCGGGGTCGTTGACGCCCAGGTGCCACGTGCCGTGGCCGCCCATGGAGTGGCCCGTGAGCACGAGCCGCTCCAGGCGGTAGCCACTCGCGCCGGAGCCTTCCGGCTCGGTCCGTGGCCGGACGCTGCGCACGGACCGGCCGCGGCCGTCGCAGGCGACGCGCACGATCTCGGGCTGCGCGAGCTGGAACGACGCGCCCGAGCCCGTGAACGCGTCCAGCGCCTCGTACGCGTCGCGGCGGCCCCAGTCCTGCCAATCGAAGCCGAACGGCCGGCGGTTCGTGGGGCACACGACCGCGATGTCGGGCTTCTGCGCGTAGGAGCGCGCCTGGTTCAGCGCGTCGACGCCCGCGCCGTGGAGCGAGAGCAGGACGTGCTGGCCTGCCTGCCGCTGACGCTCGCGCGCAGGGAGCAGCGCGTACCACTGCAGAGCGCCGTCGATCTGCGACGTGAACGCGACGCGGCGTGCCTCGTGCGGGTCGCGCACCGGCACCTCGACGCGCTCGCAGCGTGCATCCGACTCCCTTCCCAGGAGGACCTCGGCGGTCAGGCTCGCGCCGTTCGCGCGCTCGATCTCGCCTGCGTCGAGCGGGATCGTGAAGCGCCACGGCGAGAGCGGCGGGATCCGCGCGCGCGACGCCTCGGAGCCCGTGAAGGCCGGGTCGACGCCCCGCCCGCCCACGAGGGCGACGGGCAGCGCCTCCTCGCTCGCGTTCCACACCAGGAACCCCAGCGGACCGCGTTGCGCCGGTCGGCCGCGCACGACGTCGGGCACGACGTGGTCCCAGGCGCCGACGACGAGCGCCGCCTCGACGTCCTGGAACTCGAGCCGCAGCGAGCCGCGTACGCCCGCGACCCACACGTCGTTGACTCCTTCGCGCAGGACCACCGGCACCCCGCCGAACCCGTACGCGTACAGATCCCCGACGAAGCCCGCGCCGTTCACGAACAACCGTCCCGCTCCGCTGACCTTGGCCAGCACGACCCGGCGCGACGCGGACTCGACGCGCGCGTGCGCCCAGCCGATGGGGCCCGCGAGCGTGCCGTCCTGGTTCGCGCTGCGCGCGGTCCAGCGCCGCTCCTCGCCGTTCTCGCCCGTGATCGCCGCGCCAGCCACCGGCGGCGCAGCGTCGCGCGCCAGGAGGTGCGCCTCGAACGGCGCGCTGGGCGCGAACGGCCGCCGGCCCGTGCGGTCCGTGGGCTCGACGACGAGCCAGTCGCGCACGACCTGCGTGCCGGCGACGAGGGCCAGGAATAGGTCGAGCATGGCAGGCAGGGCCAGTCCTGTTCCTCAGCGCCTCAAGACCGCTGCAACGCGCTCCTTCATCTCTTTCGAGGCCCAGATCGGGACCTCGTTCTCGCGGAAGCGCTGCTCGTCCTCGGCCGAGACCACGATCATGCCGGAGCGCAGGGCGCGCTTCGTCACGGCATAGGTGGCGCGCGGGTGCGCGGACAGGGCCTGGATCCGCTTGAGGGCCGCGCTCGGGGCGTCGGGCGAGACCTCGTCGACCAGCCCCAGCGCCAGCGCGGTGGCGGGTGCGTGCAGGCCGGCCCCCAGGACGACCTGATCGAGCACGTGCGGCGGCACGCGGCGCTTCACGATGCTCAGCGCGACCGGCGGGATGCAGGCGCCGAGCGCCAGCTCGTTGACGCCAATGCGCACCCGCGGGTCGTCGGTCGCGATGCGCCAGTCGCAGCACAGCATGAGGATGCAGCCGCCGGCGATCGCGTGGCCGTTCACACAGGCCACCGTGGGGGCGGGGTGCAGGAACAGCCGCGCGAACAGGCCGTCCAGCCGCCGCAGGAGCGCTTCCATGGCGGCGCGATCCGCGGCGTGAACCTCCTTGAGGTTCAGCCCGGCCGAGAACGCGTCGTCCGTCCCGGTGAGCAGGATCGGCTCGTCGCCGGCGCGCCGCAGCTCCTCGTCCAGCCAGCCGACCAGGTCCGTCCCGAGCGCGTTCTTGCCCGGGTGCTGCATGCGGATCTCGTGCATCGCGCGTCCTCCTGCTTGTCCTCGACGCGGGCGAGGAGACACCATTCCGGAGGAGGAATCCAGATGCCGAGTCTCGCCACGCTCGTCCGGTCGTTCGCGCTCGCGTTGGGCGCGTTCGCCGTGCCGGCCGCTGCGCAGCACGAGCAGCTCGCGCCCTACGCCGAGCTGCGCTGGCAGGGCGAGCGCCCCGAGGCGCGGCTCGCCAATGCCTGGGTCGAGTTGCTCGCGATCGACGGCCGCGCCGTCCCCGAAATCGTGGCCTTCTGCCGCGTGGAGTGGCCCGACCGCTGGGAGCAGCGCTTCCGCGAGGACCTCGTCGAGGTGCTGACGCGCATGGGCCGCACGCCGGGTGCCGAGGTCGATCTGCTCGTGCGCGACCCAGGCGGCGGGAAGGAGCGCGTCGTGCGCTGCCCCATGACGGCGGCCAACCGCGAGGCGCTGCGGGCCGCGGCCGCGCCGGCGGCGCGCCCCGCGATCCAGCGCATGCACGCGAGCGTGCCGGACCCGCGCTACGCCGAGCTCGCGCGGCCGCTGCCGGTGCCGGGCGGGGCCGTGCTCGCGCGCGAGGCGGCGCTGGCGGACCTCGACCGGCTCGAGCACGCGCTCACGACCCGCTTCGCCTACCGCGATCGCCTGGGCGTCGACGTGGAAGCCGCCTGCGACGCGCTGCGCCTGTCGATCGCGGGACCCGTGACGCGCGCGACGCTGGCGCTCGCCATCCAACGGCTCGTGGCGCTGTTCGGCGACGGGCACGCGGGCATCGAGGATCTCGAGCAGCATTTCGTCCCGGGCTGCACGCCGTTCCTGCTCGCCGACGCCGAGGGCGGTCTGGTCGCGTTCCTGGAGGACCGCTCGGCGTTCCTCGCGGCCTCGCACCCGATCCTGGAGTCGATCGACGGTCGTCCGGTCGCCGAGTGGGTGGAGCTCGCCGCGCGGACCGTTCCGCGCGGCGCGCCGCACTTCGTGCGCCATCACGCGCTGCGTCGCCTGCGCTTCCTGGCGCAGTTGCGGCTGGAGGCGGGCTTTGAGCCGCGCGAACGCTGCACGGTCGGCCTCCGGTCGATCGACGGGCGCGAGCGCCAGACCCTGGAGCTCTCCCTCCAGTCACGCAAGCCGGTCTACGGCGAATGGCCGCGCACCAAGTCGCGCCTGCTCGACCGCGGCGTGGGCTACGTGCGCATCGCGGACATGCAACCCGGCGAGTACGCCGCGGGCATCGCGGCCCAGGTCGGGGCCCTGCGCGGCGCGCCGGCGCTGGTGCTCGACGTGCGCGGCAACGGCGGCGGGACCCGTGACGTGCTCGTCGCCGTCGCGCCCTGGCTGCTCGGCGCGGACGCTCCTCCGCGGATCGTGAACGTCGCCCGGCCCTTGCGCGCGGAGGACTCCGGTCCCGACGCGCTGGCGAGCCGCTACCTGTTCCCCGCCGACCATGCGCGCTGGTCGGACGCGGCGCGCGCGGCGATCGCCAAGTTCGCCTCGGGCTTCACCCCGGAGTGGGAGCCGCGCAGCGCGGAGTTCGGCGCTGCGCGCTACCTGGTCCTGGAGCGCGGGCCCGACGCTCCCCGGCGCCCGTTCGCGGGACGGCTCGCGGTGCTCCTGGACTCGGGCTGCTTCAGCGCGACGGACGTGTTCCTGGCCGCCCTCGCCGAGCTCCCCAACGTGATCCTGGTCGGCACGCCCAGCGGAGGCGGCAGCGGACGCGCGCGCAGCCTGGAGCTGGAGCGCTCCGGCCTGGTGGTCACGCTCTCGTCGATGGTCTCCTACCGCGCGGACGGGCGTCTCCTCGAGGGGCGCGGGGTCGAGCCCGACGTCCTGGTCTTGCCCGCGCCGGGCGACCTCGTCGGCCGCGGCGACCGCGTGCTCGACGAGGCCCTGAGGCGCGTGCGCTGACCCGGGACGGTTGCACGGCGTCCGGCGCGCGGCGAAGCTCGCTCCGATGCAGCCCGCGCACTCCTTCGCCAGCGACAACAACGCGCCCGTCCATCCTGCGGTCCTGGAGGCGATCACGGCCGCGAACGCGGGCCACGTGCGCGCGTATGGCGACGATCCCTGGACGCGCGCCATGGAGGAGCGCTTTCGCGCGCACTTCGGGCCCGGGGCGCGGGCCTTCCCGGTGTTCAACGGCACGGGCGCCAACGTCACCGGTCTCTCCGCGCTGCTGCGTCCCTACGAGGCCGTGATCTGCGCCGAGCACGCGCACGCCAGCGTCGACGAATGCGGCGCGCCCGAGCGCTTCCTGGGCTCGAAGCTCCTGCTCGTGCGCACGGACGACGGGAAGCTCAAGCCCGCGGACGTCGTGGCGCAGCTCCGTGGCCTGCGTGACCAGCACCACGTGCAGCCCAAGGTGGTCTCGATCACGCAGTCGACGGAGGTCGGCACGGTCTACGCGCCGGACGAGCTCGCGGCGCTCGCGCATTGCACGCGCGAGCACGGCCTCTTCCTGCACGTGGACGGCGCGCGGATCGCCAATGCGGCGGCCTCCCTCTCCGTCCCGCTGCGTGCGATCACGACCGACGTCGGCGTCGACGTCCTCTCCTTCGGCGGCACGAAGAACGGAGCCCTGGCGGCGGAGGCCGTCGTGTTCCTGCGCCCGGGTCTCGGCGAGGAGTTCCAGTTCTTGCGCAAGCAGGGCATGCAGCTCGCCTCGAAGATGCGCTTCGTCTCCGCGCAGCTCGCGCGGCTCCTCGAGGACGACCTGTGGCTCTCGAACGCCGCCCACGCCAACTCCATGGCGCGCCGGCTGGCCGAGCGCGTGCGCGGGATTCCCGGCGTCGAGCTGGCCCACCCCGTCCAAGCCAACGGCGTCTTCGCGCGCATCCCACGCGCGTGCGTGGCGCCGCTCCAGGCGAGCTCGTACTTCTACGTGTGGGACGAGGCCGGCCCGGTCGTGCGCTGGATGTGCTCGTACGACACGCGAGCGGAGGACGTCGACGCGTTCGCGGGCGCGCTGCGCGCGCTGGCTCAGGGCTCCTCGGCCGCCAGCGCCGCCCGGTAGGCCGCGCTCGTCGGACCCCCGAACTCCGCGGGCGGCGAGCCCGTGGCGCGCAGCACGAGGTCGGCCGCGTCGCCGTCCGACACGACGGGCAGGATCCAGCGCCCGTCCGCCCCCTGCGGCGCGTTCGGGTCGTGGGGCAGCGCCTCCGCGCCGGGGGCGCGCAACTGCACGACCGGCCCCTTGCCGGTGACAGCGTTCGGCACGACGCCGAAGGCGCGCACGGAGAGGCGCGTGCCCTCCGGGGCCAAGCCTCCCAAGTCGAGCGTGCGCCCCACGAGCCCCTGCAGCGCCGACTGGGCGGTGGGCGAGGGCAGCGGACCCTCGTAGCTGGGCGCGGCGCCGACGTCGTCGGCGCAGGCGGAGAACGAGAGCAAAGCCAGGACGAGGGCCGGGAAGCAGGCCGCACCACGCGGGATGGGCAGCATGGGACGCACAACCCGCGAGCCTGCGCCAGGCAACGCGCGAAGACGCGAAACTCGCGTGAGCTTCTGGCAAAGCGTGGCGGCCCGCAGCAGCGAGCCCGCGCACGGGTCACAGCGGCGGCGGATTGGGCGGCGTGTCGGCGGCTGCGAAGGCGCTCTTGACGTCCTTGTCGTTGAGCACGACGAGCGACCAGATCCCGGCCGGGATGCCGAGCAGGCAGCAGCACCAGCAGGGGACCATCGCCACGATGCTGCCCGCCACGGCCAGGCCCCACATGCGGCCACGCAGCATCTGCACGCCGGCGAAGAGGACGAACAGCGCCATCGCCAGGCCCAGCAGGTTCATGAGGACGTCGAAGCGCCCCAGCGTGCCGGTCCACGCCTCGATTTGGTCCTGTCCCCAGTCCATCTGCTCGCCGAGGCTCTCGAACGCCTCCCGCATGGATTCGGGGTCGTTGGGCAGCGCCAGGCTCGCCAGGGAGCCGAGCACGCCGAGCGCGCCGAGGACGATCAGGACGATGGCCGGTGCCTTGACCTTGTCGAGCATGGCGGGGGGGGGCGGGAGACGGGGGGCGGAAGTCCCCCGAGAGGCTAGCGTCCGCCCTCGCCCGGCGCGCGCCCGAAGATGCGCTCGCGAGGGACCTCGTCCCGTCCGACCCGCACGACGTGGACGCGCAGCGTGGCCAGGGGCGCGCCGCCCAAGACGCCCCGCGCGGCCTCGATCGCGGCGCGGGCGTTGGCGTCCTGGGCCTTCCCGGCCGCGACCTCGAGCACGCCGGTCCAGGCCGCGTCGCGCGAGAGCGCGACGGCCAGCGCCGCCACCTCGCGCTCCCGGTCGTCGCCGGATTCGAGCAGGGCGCGCAGGTGCGCCCGCACCTCGGGGTCGCCGGCGCCCCAGCCCAGGCCGAGGATCGCGTTGTGTCGGACGACCTCCTGCTTGTCCTTCTTGGCGCGCTGGAGCAGCGTGCCGCGCGCCTTGGAGTCGCCCGCTCCGCACGCGCCGAGCGCACGCAGCAGGTCCTTCTGGTGCCCCGGGTCCTTCTCCTGCGCGAGGGCCTTGTGCAACGCGGCGACCGCCTGGGGCGCGGCGAGCTGCTCCAGCGCGACCGCCGCCTCGCGACGCAGCGCCTCGTCGGAGTTCCCGAGGAAGTCGGCCACGATCTCCCAGTACGCCGGCGGGGAGAGCAGGCCGATCGCCCGCAGGATGAGGCGGTGTCGCGTGTCCGGGGCTCCGCCGCGGCCACCCGCGCCGCCACCTCCGCCTCCGGGGCCGCCGCCGCCGCCGAACCCTCCAAAGCCGCCGACCCCGGCGCTCTTGAGCTCCTGGCCGATGAACTCGATCGCCGCGGGCTCGTCGGAGAGCACGAGGCGCCGCAGCTCGGCCATGCGCTCCTCGCCGCGCAGACCCTTCTTGAGCCGCGAGAGGATCTCCTCGACCTCCTTCTTCGTGGGCGGCACGAGCGAACCGCCGACCCCTGCGCCGCTCGGGTCGTAGGTCGCGCCCATGACCAGGCGCTTGGGGCTGCGCGCCGAGGCCGGCATGGGCGGCGCCGCGCCCGGGTCGTGTTGCGAGAGCGCGGTCACGAAGCACCACACGAGCTCGTCGACCGTGACCTCGTACGGCACGGACAGGATCACCGCGCCGTCCGAGGCCAGGAACACGTGCTGCGGCGCGATGACCAGCCCTTCCGTGTCGGCCTTGAGCACCGCCTTGCGTGCGCCGGTGTCGACGCGGCGATGATCCTGGCAGCCGACGCCCGGGAAGCGCGGGCAGTCCTTGCCGAGCGGCGCGTGCTCCGCGGCGCTGGCCACGAGGTTCAGCGTGCGCTCGGCGAGCGCGACGATCGCCTTGTCCCGGTAGACCTTGTCGACCATGCGGTCGTTCGCGCGCTCGCCGTCCATGTTGACGGCCAGGAACACGACCTTGTGCTCCGCGGCTGCGCGCTCCAGGGTCTTCTCCCAGCCGGCGAGCCACGTGATCCCGGGGGCCGCGGCGGAAAGCGACAGGAGGAGCGGCGCGGCGAGTGCGGTCAGTGCGTGGTGCATGGGCGAGCCCGAGGATCGCGTGGAACCGGCGGTGGTGCACGAAGTGCCGTGGAAAACGCGCCGCGGCCCGTCTGTCCCCAGACGTCCACCGCCAGGGCCAGCGCGCCCAGCAAGACCCCCAGCCCGACCGCATTGTGGGACAGCGCCCCGGTCGCCAGCACGCGGCCCAGGAGGAACGGCGTCGAGGCCCCCGCGAACAGCGCGGAAAGCGCGAAGAGCGCCCAGCGCGCGCGCCGGGCCCCGGGCGCGAGGCCCGGCGGCGCGCCACCCGCGAGCACGGCGTAGGGCACGAGCATCCAGACCATGTGCGCCTTGTGGACCAGCGGCGCCAGGAGCAGGGCGCACGCGAGGCACAGCGCCGCCTCGCGCAGGCGCGCGCCGGGAGCCCCGCCGCGCGCCGAGCGCAGCACGGTCGCGGCGAGACCCGCGAGGATCGCCGCTTGCGCCGCGAGCACGATCCAGCGCACGTCGTCGGGGTCGAGCGCAGCGATCGCGGCCGTGGGACCCGCGGCGCCGCGCGCGGTCGCGGGCGCCGCGGCGAGGAGCCGGTACAGCGCCGCCGGCAGGCTCTGGCCCGGCAGGACCTCGCGCGCCGCGAGCAGCTCGCCGCCCCCCGCCGCATGCGGGGCCAGGAACCCGTGCCACCAGGTCGCGAGCTGCGCCCAACCCTCGGTCGGACCCGCGAGGAGCAGCGGCGCGCCCACCAAGCCCAGCACCAGGGTGAGCGCGCTCGCAGCCAGGGCCCGCCATGAGCGGCGCAGCAGGAAGTGGAGCGCCAGGATTCCCGGCAGGAGCTTGAACGCCGCTGCAGCGCCGACCCAGGCGCCGGTGGCGCCCGCGCGGCCGCGCTCCCAGGCCCACAGCGCCGCCACGAGCGCCGCCAGCGTGAAGTGGTTCACCTGGCCGTTCGTGAGGTTCGAGTCCGCCATGCGCAGCACGCACAGCGTCGGGAGCCACGTGATCCAGCTCGGGGCGCCGCTGCCAGCCGCGCGCACGAGCTGCGCGAGCCGGCGCGCGGACCACGCCAGGCAGGCCAGGGAGGCCGCCTGGAACAGGCCGGCGAAGGCCCACAGCGGCAGCCAGGCGCAGGCCGCGAAGAGCCAGGCCCCGCCGGGCGGGTAGATCCAGCCCTCGACGCCGTTCGGGTCGCGCCCGGCGAGCGCGGCGCGCCCGGCCTCGAAGTAGATCGTCAAGTCGGAGCCCGCAGGACGCAGGGCGTCGCGCAGGCCGCGCGCGGCGAACCACGCGAGCAGGCCCAGGAGGATCCAGGGCAGCACGGCATGCACGGCCTGGCGGCGCGGCGTGGTCATCGCCGCGCAGCGGATCGTCCGCGTGCGGCGCGCGCAAGGGGCCGCTGGACCTGGCGCGCGCGGGCCGCGATCCTCGCGCGGGCTTGCACTGGCTGCTCCCCGACGATCCTGCCGCGCGCCAGCGCCGCGACCGCACGCTGCTCGGGCTGTTCCTCGTCGCCGCCCTGCTGCTCGTCGCGCGCGCGGCGCGCAAGCAGGACGGGGTGCTCGTGCGCAACCAGGAGTGGGGCGCGCGCTTCGTCGCGCGCCAGGATCCCTACGCGGACCCGGCGGGTGGGCCGCGCTTGCACGGGCCGTATCCGCCTTCGTACGCGCTCGTGTGCGCGCCGCTCTCGCGACTTCCGGAGCAACCCGCGCGCGTCGCCTGGGCGTTGGCGCAGGTCGGGGCGCTGGCGGCGTCCTACGTGCTGCTGCGCCGCTGGCTCGCGCGCGGGTGGCCGACCGTCGCGCCGCACGCCCCGATCGCGTTCGCCGTGGGGCTGGTGCTCGCCGGCCGCTACCTGCTGCGCGACACGGCGGGCGGCGGGGGCAATCTGCTCTATGCGACCGCGGTCCTGTGGGGGCTCGAGCTCGTGTTCGCGGGCCGCGCCGTCGCCGGCGCGCTGCTCCTGGCGCTGCCGCTGGCGCTGAAGCCCAACTTCGCGCCGCTGCTCCTCGTGCTGCCCTTGCGCGGACGAACGTCCGCCGGCGTGCTGGCCTGCGCGGCCCTGCTGCTGTGCGCGGCCGCACCGGCGGTCTGGTTCGGGTCGGAGCCGTGGGTCGCGCTGTGGCGGCGCTGGCTCGTCGACGTGCTGGCCTACGGCTCCGTCGTCGACCTCGCGCGCGCCGACCTCGTGCCCGACGGGTTCCCCGTCGACGTCGATGGGATGAACCAGAGCCTGCGCGCCGCGCTCGGTCGGGTCGCACCCGGCACGTGGGGCCTGTGGGTCGCGCGGGCCGGCGGGCTCGCCGCGCTGGCCGCCGCGGCCTGGGCCACGTTGCGAGGGCGGAACGGGCGCGGCGCATGGTTCGGGGCGTTGGCTTTCCTGCCCGCGGCGTTGCTCGCGTCGCCGATCACCTGGAAGGCGCACCACGCCGCGCTGCTCGTGCCGTTCGCGCTGCTCGCGGCCGAAGCCCTCGAGCGCCGCCGGGCGCGGCCGCTGTGGGCCTTCCTCGCCGCGTACTGGCTCTCCTGCGGGCTGCTCAGCGAGGAGCTGATTGGGAAAGCCTGGAAGCAGGCGCTCCAGAGCGCCTCCGTCGTGACCTGGGCGACGCTCGCGCTGCTCGTGGTCTCGTGTGTGCTGGCGTCGCGCCCGGCGCCCCCGGTTCGTGCGGACGCGGGCTATCCTCGGGACGAGCCATGATCTTCGAGACCCACTACCTGAGCTGCCTGGCGCACGCGTCCTACCTGATCGGCGACGAGACCAGCGGCGAGGCCGTCGTCGTCGACCCGCGCAGAGACGTCGAGGTCTACGTCGAGGACGCGGGGCGGCACGGCCTCGCGATCCGGCACGTGATCCTGACGCACTTCCACGCGGACTTCGTGTCGGGGCACCTCGAGCTCGCGCGGCGCACGGGCGCCACGATCCACCTCGGCGCGCGCGCCCGGGCCGAGTACTCGTTCCACCCGCTCGCCGACGGCGACGAGATCCGGATGGGGAACGTGCTCCTGCGCGCGCTCGAGACGCCCGGTCACACGCCCGAGGGCCTCTCGATCCTGGTCTTCGACCTGGCGCGCGACGCGCGCGAGCCGCACGCGGTGCTCACCGGCGACACGCTGTTCCTGGGCGACGTCGGCCGGCCCGACCTCATGGCGAGCCAGGGGCAGAGCGCGGCGCAGCTCGCCGGAATGCTCTACGACTCGTTGCGCGCGAAGATCCTGCCGCTCTCCGATGGCGTGCTGGTCTATCCGGCCCACGGCGCGGGCTCG
The DNA here is from genome assembly GCA_016795205.1 of Planctomycetota bacterium. GTDB lineage: Bacteria > Planctomycetota > UBA1135 > UBA1135 > JAEUHZ01. The sequence goes on from JAEUHZ010000049.1 coordinate 26,959, forward strand.
TCGTGCGGGAAGAACATCTCGAACGAGCGCTGTGGGACGCTCGGCGACCAGAAGCGGCTGAACTGGGCGCTGCAGCCCATGACCCGGGAGCAGTTCGTCGAGCTCGCCACGGCCGACCTCCCGGCGCCGCCGGCATACTTCCCGCACGCGGCCCGCGCGAACCAGCGGGTGCGCGAGGGTCTGGACGAGGTGCTCGAGCGCGAGCTCGAGCTGCTGGACGCGGACGCGGCCTGCGCTGCGGTGGACGCCGGCGCCCTGCTCCTCGACGTGCGCGAGCCCGACGACTTCGCCCGCGGCCACGTGGCGGGCGCCCTGAACGTCGGGCTCTCCGGCAAGTTCGCGCACTGGTGCGGGACGCTCCTCGACCGTGCGCGCCCCGTGGTCCTGGTCGCGCCGCCGGGCAAGGAGCGCGAGGCTGCGTTGCGCTTGGGACGGATCGGACTCGAGAACGTCCGCGGCTACGTTCGGGGCGGCCACGAGGCCCTGGCCGCGGCGCGGCCCGCATGGGTGCGCCGCTTCCGACGGCGGACCTCGAACGAGCTGGCTACGGAGCTGTGCTGCGCCGAGCCGCCGCTCGTGCTCGACGTGCGCCAGCCGAACGAGCGCGCCCAGAAGCGGATCGCGGGAACCCAGTTCGTGCCCCTCGACGAGCTGGCGCGGCGCTGCGCCGAAGTCCCGAAGGACCGCCGGGTCGTGATCCACTGCGCCGGCGGCTACCGCAGCTCGATCGCGGCCAGCCTGCTCTTGGCCGCCGGGCACGAGCGGGTCGAGGACCTCGTCGGGGGGCTCGGAGCGTGGGAAGCCGCGCGGCAGGCGCTGGAGACTTGAGCCGGGTCGCGGACACGCGCGCTCCGGCTCTCGCACGGCTCCAACGTTCGTTCACGATCCTCGTCATCGTGCTCTACGCCGGCTTCCTCGTGCGGACGATCTCGGACTCGCCGCACAACGCGGTGAACTTCGCTGCCATCGGAGGGCTCCTCGCCGGGTCCTCGGTCGTGCTGGCCTGGCTGGCCCGCAAGGCCTGGGAGTCGTTCCCGTCGCGACCGGTGGGGTGGGCCCTCGGGATCCTGCTCGGCTATCACGCGCCATTCGGGTGTGTGCTGCTCACGCAGCGGATCTTGACCGAGGCCACCCGGAACGACGACCTCGCGGCGCGAGTCTGGCCCCACGTCATCCACTGCATCAACTCGTTGGAGTGAACCGGCACGGCTCGCTGACTGCGAGTCGCGGTGGCAGTCGGCCGGATCGGATTCGCTCTCGTCGAGGCAGAATGCTGGCGGTCGTGGTGCTGCCGGGGGTCGGGCCTGCGGGTGGACGCAAGGCAGTGACAAGGCCTGGAGACCACGCGTCGCCAGCGCCTGCTAGTCACCGGTCAAGACCCAACCCGCCCAGTCCCGCGTCGCGTGCAGCGGCCGCCCGGTGGCGTCGACGCGTCCGCGCAGCTCGGCCTTGGCCGCGCGCAAAGCCTCGACCTTGGAGCGACCCTCCACGAGCATCGCGCGGTAGAACGCGGTCATCAGCTCGGCTGTCGCCTCGTCCGGCACCTTCCACAGGCTGGTGACGACCGCGCGCGCCCCGGCCGCGTGGAGCGCCTTCTGCAGGCTCGCCACGCCCACGCCCGCGCGCACGACGCCCACGTTCGTCTCGCAGGCCGAGAGCACGGCCAGCTCGCAGGCGGACAGGTCCCAGGTCGAGATCTCCTCGGCCGTGACGAGGCCAGGGCTCGCGCCGCGCACCGCGGGCGCGTTGGCGCCTGCCAAGGCCAGGCCGCACAAGAGCATCGGGTTCAGGCTCCCGACCGCATCCCGCGCGCTCGTGGTCGTCAACGCGCCGAGGCGTGCGTCGACCGTCGTCGCGGCGCGTTCGTCGCGCACGCTCTCGGGAGCGAACCAGCCGTGCGTGGCGACGTGGATCCAGCGCGCCGCGGGGCTGTGCGACTCGAGCGCGTCGACCGTCGCCGCGCGGCCCACGAGTCGCTCGACCTCACCCGGCAGGAGGCGCGCGATGGCCTCGATCTCGACGCGGGACCCTGGGAGCGGGGAGAAGCCCGCGGCAAAGGGCCCGCCGCGCAAGATGGCCAGATCGACCGGCGGCTCTGCGGCCTCGGCCTGCTCGCCTCCGCGGTAGTCCACGCCCCCGACGAGCAGCGCGCGCTGCGCGGACGAGGGTCGTCGGGCCGGCCAGAGCAGCTCGCGCGCCGAGAGCCGGACCTCGATCTCGAAGCGGTCGCCGACGACGCCCTCGCCCAGCGGCAAGGCGTCGAGCGCGACGCCGCACAGCACGTCGTCCGGGAGCAGCACGAGGCGCGACGCCTGCTCCAGATGTGGCCGGAGAGGGTCGAGGATCGCCCGGCGCAGGCGCTCGCCCGCCTGCGCGTCGGGAGGCGTCGCGCCGCTCGACTCGCCCAGGCCGCGCGTCGGGCCCGTGACGCCCAGCGCCGTGCGCCAGTCCTCGACGAGGTCCTCGATGGCGGGAGCCGGGCCGAGGTCCTCGAAGGCCAGTCGAGCCTCGCTGTCCAGGACGTAGCCCAGGAAGCGCGCGGACGCGTCCGCTCCCTGGTCGAGGAAGGCCTCCGGCGCCGCGAGCCGCGCGTAGCCCACGAGCACCGTGCCCGGGCTCAGCCGTGTCGCGACGGCCGGGGCGGTCGGGCTCACGTCGGCAGCGCTCGCTTGAGCGCTGCCGGCGAGCTCGCGCCCGCGTTCGCGGCGCACGACCTCCAGACGCGCGCGGGCCTCGCGGATCGCGTCGAGGTCGGCGCCGGAGCGCAGACGGCGTGCGAGGGCGCGTGCCGCCTCGCGCTCCTCGAAGCGCAGCCGCTCGAAGACCGGACCTTGCGCGACCTCCGCGCTGCGGGCTTGCACGAGCGCCGGAGCGCGCAGGGCTTCGAGCACCTCGAACGCGAGCGGCGCGAGCTGTGCGACACGCGTCACGCGCGCGTCTCCCAAGACCGTGGCGACCAGTGCGGCGGCCGGTGCGCGCAGGACGTACGCGCGCTCCTCGTTCTCGCGCGCCGTGCGGCTCGCGGGGGCGGACATGAGACGGAGCACGCTGCGGCCCAAGTCCAAGGCGGCAGCCTCCGCAGCGTCGGTGTCGCCGGCGCGCCAGACGTCGAGCAGGATCTGCTGTCGGATCAGGGCGTGGTCGGGATGGCCTTCTGGCAGCGTGCGGTCCCAAGCCGCGGCGAGGCGCGCCAGCGTGGCGCGCGCCGGTGCACTGCGGCCCAACCGCGACTGCACCGTGGCGATGTTGAAGTCCAAGGTCTGCAGGTCGGCCGAGCTCTCGTCGTACCAGCGCGCGAGGCCGGCACGCGCCTCGGCGTAGACCTCCAGAGCGCGCTCGACCTCGCCCGCCACGACGAGCAGCCCGCCGAGCCCGGCCTGCGCCAGGAGGAGCTCGGGCGCGTCGGGAGGCAAGGTGCGCGCGAGCTGCGCGATCAGCGCCTCGCGCAGCGCGCGCGCCTCGTCGATCAGGCCCAGGCGCAGCAACGTCTCGGACAGGTGGTTGCGAGCCGCCTGCAGGTTCGTGTCTTCCACTCCCGGGCGACGCGAGAGCATGGCCAGCGCCTTCTCCTGGAGGACGCGCGCCGCGGCGTAGTCGCCCTGCTCGAAGAGCACGTTCCCGAGCTCCAGGCGCGCGAGCTGCACATGGGGATGGTCGTCGGGACGCGTCGCCTCCAGGATCGCGACCAGGCGCTCGCCGATCTCGCGGCCTCGCTCCAGGTCGCCGACACGCCGTGCGCAGCGCGCGACGCCAGCCAAGGCGCGCACGTGCTGGTCGCTGGCCGGGCCTCCGGAGCGCGCTGCGATCGCGGCGGCGGTCTCGTACTCGGCGAGCGATCCGACGTAGTCGCCGAGGTACTCGAGCACCTCCGCGGCGTAGAAGCGCGCGGTCTGCACCTGAGGGTGGTCCTCTGGCCGTGCGGCGCGCAGCGCGTCGTAGGCCGAGAAGACCAGCTCGCGCGCGTGGCCGATCTCCCCCTGGAGCTGGAGGGTCACGCCGAGGTCCAACTGGATCTGCGCGAGCACGTCGTCGCCAGCCGGGAGGGCGGACTGCGCGATCTCGAGCAGCTCCGCTTGCTGGCTGCGCGCCTCCTCCAGACCGACCGCGTAGCGCGTGGTCTCCGCGAGCTTCCGCCGCGCTTCGAGCAGCTCGCGCGAGCCCGGCTCCAGGCGCTGCGCGAGATCGTCCACCAGGGTGTGTCGGATCGCGAGCGCCGCGGCGTGGTCACGCAAGGCCTCGTGCGTGAGCGCCACCTTCTCCCGCATGCGGGCCAAGAGCCCAGGGTCCGTGCGCGGGTCGCTCTCCCAGTGCATGAGCACGGCCAACTCCAGCGGCAGCGCCAGCGCGTGCTCGCCCAGGTAGCCCAGCGTCGCACCGAGATTGCGGCGTGCTTGGAGCAGCGTCGGATGGCCCTCGGGGAACGACCGTTGCGCGATCTCGAGCACTCGTTCCTGCACGAGCCGGGCGGCCTGGAAATCGCCCTGGCGGTAGAGGATCACGCCCAAGCCGGCGCGCGCCGCGAGGCCCGTAGGCGCATCCCGATCAGGCGAGCGCTCGAGCAGGGCCACGGCGCGCTCGAGGACCGCGCGGGCCTCCGGCAGTCGATCCAAGGCGTGCAGCAGCACGCCCTGGTTGATGCGGGACTTCTGGACCTCGGCGTGCGCCTCGGGGAAGTAGCGAGCGCGCCAGGTCTCGAGCCAACGGAACACGTCGAGCGCCATCTGGGCGTCACCCAGCTCGCTGGCGGCGACCGCCAACGCCTGGGCGGCGACCGCCAGCTCCGCGCTGTCCCACACGCCCGGTGCCGCACGCAGCTCCTCCCAAGCCGCGCGGACGTGCGCGTGTGCGTCCGCAGGGGCGCGCGGCGCATCGTCCGCCATCCACGGTTCGGTGAGCGCCTCGATCCGAGCGGCCAGCGTGCGCGTCGCGTTGCTCTCGCGCGTCAACACGATCCGCAGGCGGCAGGCCCCGGCTTGCGGCTCGCGTGCCGTGACGATCAGCTCCAGGACGTCTCCGGCGCGCACGTCGCTCTGCACGAAGGCTTCACTGTCACCTGCGGAGTCCTCGTCGCGCGCCAGGCTCGCACCGTCTGCCGCGCGCAGCTCGAGCGCCGGATCGAGCTCGGCGGAACGGCCCTCGGTCCAGGCCCGCAGGCTGCCGTCGTGAGGCGCGGTCCAGCGCGTGCTCCACCGCGCGTCGCCGCCGAGCCGGGCTTCGAACTCCGCGCGCGCGGTCGGCGGCGGCGCGCCGGGATCCTGCGGTGCGAAGGACGCCACGGCGAGCGCGAGTGGGAGCGCTAGCACGCCGCGGACCAGGAACGGGAGGCTGGCCATGCGAGAATCCCAGTCTAGCTTGCGCGGGCCGTCGCCCGCTCGGGCCAACCGAGGACGCGACGGGGCGCATCCGGAGCGGCGAGGCGACGAACGGAGTGCGAAGGCCGCGGCTGGAACCACCACTGGGCCGTGATCGAACTCCAGGCGCAGAGCGCCCGGAGCGCTCCCCGCCTACTCGGCCTGTCCTGCGTCTCCGTGCTCGGAACCCTGCGGCGGTGGGGGGCTCCAAGGCTCGAGCGTGTCGAGGCGCTGTCTGTACGATTCCCAGTCTGCCCGCATCCGTGACAGGTCTGCGCGATCCGCGACGAGCAGCTCCAGATGCTCGAGGTGGTCGTACTGGAAATAGGGCATGAACCCGGCGCAGGACCCTCCGAGGACATCCACCAAGAGGAACTTGGTGATCCGGCAGCACGTCTCGTGCGCCAGGCGAATCTTGTCCATCGACAGCACCGCCGATGGCTGGCCGCCATGATCTCGGCTCGCCTTCGTGGCGGCGTGGGCGACGTACTTGTCTACGACAGTCTTCGCGACCGAGCACCGCTGGCGAAGCTCCTCGCAGGCGGCCTGGAAGAGTTCCCCGCGGATCGAATCTCCCTCAGTTCTCGAAACTGCGGATGTGCCTGTCAGTTGATCGAGTGCCTCGTGGCGATGCCTCGACTTCAACCACACGGGGTCGCTCGTGGTCGTGAACCCGGCCGGCGCAGTGGGCCACGAGTCGGTGAACCTGCGCTCCTCCATCTCGTCGTCGTATGGCAGGTTCTCAGCCGCGAGGATCCTGGCGCGGGTGAGCAGCTTGCAGTGCTTCTGCATGTCCTCGAGAACGGAGTTCAAGCAGTAGACACCTTTCTCGGGATCCGACGGGTGGTAACGGTCGACCTGACGCCGCAGAGCCGTTGCCGCGATCGTCGCGAAGCCGCGCGAGATGAACTCCTGCAGCAGCGGGCTGCGCAGTCGCGCGGCTGGACGATCAGGCTGGTATCGAATCGCTTGGACGACGAAGTCGTACGTGGCGATGTCGATGCTGAGCTGCGTCAACTGGCGGTCGACGCAGTTGATGTCCCCGCCGTTGGGGTCATGGCCGCCGAGCGCCTGCAACCAGTCCTTGCGCAGCTCCGCGAGGTCCTGAGCGTCCGACGGGCCCCTCGTGGACCTGCGGCCTAAGACTCACCCCCGGTCCGTCGCCGCCAACCTCTCCGCCGCCTTGCGCTCGCCCTCGAGTGGCGAGCACTCCGCGCCGAACCAGCCCGTGTAGCCCAGGTCGTGCGCCTCCTTGAAGACGCGCGCGTAGCTGATCTCCCCCGTGCCCGGCTCGTGCCGGCCCGGGTGGTCCGCGAACTGGAAGTACCCGATCTCGTCGAAGCCCTCGCGCATCCGCCCGCACAGGTCGCCCTCGTCGATCTGCAGGTGGTAGAGGTCCCAGGCGATCTTCACGTGCTTCGATCCGACCTGCTTGCAGATCGCGATCGCGTCGGGGGAGTTGTTCAGGCAGTGACCCTTGTGGTCGCGTCGACGATTCAAGGGCTCGAGCACGAGCATGATGTCGTGCTGCTCCAGGACGGGCACGGCACGCTTCAGGCCGTCCGCCACGTTCTGGTGCATCTCGGCCTTCGTGAGCCCCGGCACGTCCTGTCCGGCGATGACGAGCATCTTGGTGACCTCCAGGCGCTTGGCGGCCTCGCAGCCGGCTTCGATCTCCTGGACGAACGCCTCGTGGTTCTTCGACTCGTTGAGGCCCGGCGAGAAGCCCCAGCCGAGGAATTGCGCGATCGTGACCCCCGTCTCGCGCCGCGCCTTGTCGAGCGCGTCGAGGTCCTTGCCGCGCCAGGGCCAGAACTCGACGCCGCGGAAGCCCAGGTCAGCGGCGCGCCGGATGCGCTCGGCGTGGTCGTTCGTGCCGAAGCCCCACATCTCGATGTTGCAGGCGAAGTTCGTCTTCACGCCGTCGAGCGGGCGGCGATCGTCGTAGACGCGGGCCTTGGCGGGCTCGCCGCCCTGCAGGGCGTTGGGCAGCGCGATCGGCAGCGCCGCGCCGGCGGCCAGGAACGAACGGCGGGGGATCGAGCTCATCGGGTGTGAAGGCTGGTGGAGGCGTGGCGTGGCGACGTGCAGGGGCAAGTCCCTCCCCAGGGTAACAGCCGAGTGGTCGACCCAAGGAGCCGTCCGCGTTCGGCTCCCTCGGTGGCGCGCCGCCAACGCGACCCGGCCACGCTCAGTCGCACCCACACAGCGTCCTCCGAGTTGCCGGGAACCGGCCCATGGTGTCCAGCGCGCGCCCGCGCAGTCCTCCTTCCTTGAGCTCGCTGCGCGCTTCGAACCCACCGCGATTCTGGCGCGCTTGTGGAGGTCGGTCGCCGCGCGCCAGGTCGGGCTGCAAAAGGCCCTGGCGAGGACGTCGCCACCAATTTTCGACCCGAGCTGCAACTTCTTTGACTTGAACCCGTTAGGTGCCCTCCCGGGCCGGGCTTGACGGGCCGGGCTTGACGGGCCGGGCTTGACGCGTAGCCTCGATTTCGCGCGAGGATCATCGGGAAGGCCCTCTGTCGGGGCTCTCCCGGACCGCCCCCTCTTTCCAGGGCATGCGAGGCTGACAATGAACCATGTGCGAACACTGGTCTTCTACCTCCTGCTCCCATTGCTGGCGCAGGGCTCGGCGACATCGCAAGGGCCGATCGAAGATCTGTGCCCGCGCACATGCTCACCCAGCACGATCGAGTCAGGGACGTTGGGGTCGGGCTGGACGGTCACGATCGGGTCCAGCCTCGTGAACGGCAGGGGCCGGCAGTTCTGCGAGACGTGCTGGCCGTGCCAAGGTGCGCTGTCTTTCACCTTCGATGGCGGAACCTGGGGTAGCGAACCCTACAAGTACGTCACAGATTCCGGCTACGCCCTCGGCGTGGGGCCCACTGGCGGATTCCTGCGCTTCCAATCGCAGTGCGACGAGGTCGATGTCGACGTCTTCCGAGGTTACGACTGGACGGAGGGTGAGTGGTCACTGGGAATCTTGATTCAGCTCTACTGCACCTGCCAGTAGGAGGAGAATGGACCACTCACCACGGCTGGCAGGAACGGTCATGTCCGCATGAAGCACCGCTTGGTGATCATCATCCTCAGCGCATTCCTGTTCGGGCTCTTGGCCTACGTCGCGTCGTTCGGGGTGCAGTCAGAGGGGGCCTCCGGCATGGGTCTCCATCCAGGTCCGGGTGACCAAACGCAGGCCACACCCGCTGTGTCAGGTTGGAAGGGTGATTCGCTGACGGAATCAAGGTCACGGGATCGGTTCGGCCCGACCCCTGACGTGGGATCCGGGCAGGTGACCGCGGGCGGGGAGCCCGATCCGGATCAAGAATCCGTCGAGGAGCGACGTTGGGCCAACCTCCAGCGCCTTCGAGACCGGCTCGGTCGCTCGGAGCCCGGCTCTCCAGCCGAGCGGCTCGCGGCCCGCCAGCTCGCAGTCCAAGCCATGATGGTGGTCCGAGAAGTCGCGGGCGACTTCCGTGATGGACACGGTGCGCCACTGCGCACTCCGCCGCTCGAATCCGATGTCTTCATGTCGTACAACGGCGGGCGCGAGTTCCGTTGGAGTCGCAACGAGTTCCCTGGGCTCGCGGCGATGGAAGACGAGATGTCATCCGAAAGCCTGGCGTCCGAGCTGCCGCCACAGGGACCTGCGCTTCCGTACCGCGAGATCGCCATGGATCTGTTCGATCGCGCCACAGTTGCACGCTCGGGCTCGAAGCCGCGCTGATCGGGAAATCCGGCAGACCAGCACCGGGCGGGGACCAGCGCACGGTCTGGTGCATCCCTGCGGCAAGGCTGGCTACGACGCCAATGCCCGCAGCGGCGCGGAGGGCGTGCGGCCGCAGCGGTGAACCCGACCGCGTGGTGCCAGGCCGAGACCCAGCTCGCCGGGCGCTCCCCTTGGCTTCATGGCCTCTTCTCCGGCGGAGCAGGGGCCGGAGTGAGCGGCGCACCGCGCAGGTTCGCCAAGTACTCGATCAGATCGCGCATCTCCTCGCGCGACAGATGATCGACCAGGTTCGCGGGCATGGCCGAGAGGCCCGGCTTGAGGCCCTCGATCTCGGCCCGCGGGAAGTCCACCTGCACGCCATCGGCCTTGCGCAGCACGACGCGCTCGGGCGTGTCCTCGATCACGAGGCCCTCGACCGGCTCGCCGTCGAACGGGAAGACGATGGTGCCCTGGTAGCCGGGCGAGAACACGCGGTTCGGATCGCAGATCGACTCGAGGATCTCGAACCGCGTACGCTCGAGGCCCACGCGGTCGAGGGCCGGGCCGACCACGCCGCCCTCGCCGGCGACCATGTGGCAGCGCAGGCACTCGAGCTCGCCCTTGCCGCGGAAGATCTCGCGGCCGCGGAGCTCGTCTCCACCGTAGGTGCTGTCGGCGTACTTGGCGAGCTGGGGATCGGTTTCGCGGCGCTGGGCACGCTGGACCAGCAGCTCGCGCAGCGCGGGCACGTCGCGCCGCTCGGCCGCGATCACCAGGTCCAGCGCGCACTCGGCCGGGACCAGGCCGGCGTCGAGCTTCGCGATCTCGCGCGCGAGGAGCGCGTCGGCGCGTTCGTCCTTCAGTCGTGCGAGGCCCGCGTAGGCCACGCGACGCTCGGCGACCGAGGCCGCCAACGCGCGCTCGAGCAGCGGCACGGCCTCGCCCGGCGCGACGTCCTGGAACACCTGGACGCTCATCGCGCGTACCTCGCTCGCCGGGTCGAACAGCACGGAGCGCAGCGTCTCGAGCAGGTCTGCTGGGCGCAGGGTGCCCAGCGCGTGCAGCGCGTCGGAGCGCAGCCGCGGGTCGCGCGCTCCATCGCACGCGAGCGCGGTCAGCTCCGGCGCCAGCTCGCGCACCTGGGTGCGCTCGGCGAGGGTCACGAAGGCCCGCGCGATCGGCGCTTCCGCCGCGAGCAGGCCCTGGCGGCCGAGTTCGAGCACGAGCTCGGGCAGGAACGCGGCGGAGCGCGGCGCGTGCCGTCGAAACTCGCCGTCGAACCCGTCGCGGCCGCTGGGGTCGCGCCAGCGGCCCAGGAGCTCCAGCGCCTCGCGCCGCAGGTGCGCGCGTGCGTCGGGGTCGGCGGCCAGCGAGGCGATCGCGCGGGCGCGCGGCTCGCCGCCCAAGCGGTAGGCGGCGTGCAAGGCGCGACGTCCCTGTGCGTTGGGCTCGCGTCCGGAGTGGGGGAGGAGGTCGGCCAGCGCCGCGAACGCCTCCTCGATCGGCACGTCGTAAATCGCGCGCGCCGCTTCGTGCCGCACGCGCGGCTCGGCGTCGGCGAGGAAGCGCGCGATGCGCGCGTCCTCCGCGCGGCGCAGGCCGACCACGGCGGCGACGCGCACGTCGACGTTCGGATGCGCGGCCAGCGCGTGGAGCCCGTCGGGGCCCGCGACGCGCTCCAGCGCCGTCGTCGCGGCGTGGCGCAGCCAGGGATCGGACTCGCCGGTGTCGGCGAGGAGCTTCGAGATCGGCTCCAGCGCGACCCGCGACGCCTGCTCGACCGGCGCGTTGCCGATCGCCGTCGCCGCCATGCGCCGCACGCGCGGATCCGCGTCGGCGAGCAGCGGCGCCAGGGCCTTCGCCGGCAGGTCGCGGCAGTTCCAGTCGCCGATCGTGCGCGCGGTCTGCGCGCGCACCTCGGCGATCGGGTCGGCCAGGAGCCGCGCGAAGGCGGGGTTCGCGAGCCCCGACACTCCGAGGCCCCAGATCGCGTGGATGCGGGCCAGGACCGGCGCGCCGCCATCGAGCGCGGTCTGCACCAGGACGCGCTGCGCGTCCGCGCGCTCGTCGAGCGTGCCGCGCGAGGCCGAGCGCGCACGCTCGCCGAGCTCGAGGTGCGCCTCCAGGCGCACGCGGCGGTCGGCGTGCCCTAGGAGCCGGCCGAGTTCGCTGCCGACGCGGCCGCGCATCCCGGCTTTCATCAGCGCCGCGACCTCGGCCACGAGCGGATTCGCGGCGCTCTCGGGCTCGAAGAAGCGCCAGATGCGGCCCTTCCCGGTCTTGTTCCAACCCGCGACCCAGTCCGAGACGTACAGCCCGCCATCGAAGCCGAAGTCGCAATCGGTCGCCAGCGGGCGCCACACGAAGCGCTCGACCTTCTCGACCTCGAAGGCGCTGGCCTTGGGCTTGACGCGCACCTCGTAGACGCCGCTCCACTCGGGTGCGCCGCTGAAGTTGCACAGGAAGAAGCTCCCGGCGTAACGCTGCGGCAGCCCCGTGCCGGGGTAGTAGGCGAGTCCGGAGGGCCCGTTCGCCACGTTGGCGATCGGCGGCACGACGTACGCAGCGCGGCCGGGGGCGTGCGGCTTCCACAGCTCCTCGTCGTTCCAGGCGCCGCGCAGGTTGGGCTCGCCGAGCCACTGGTAGGCCTGGCGCCAGCCCGTGTCGCCGTGCTGCAGCACGAGCACCCAGCGCGCGAGGTCACCGCCGTCCGAGTTGTTGTCGCCGGTCCACAGCTCGCCGCGGTCGTCGAAGGCGAGCTCCTGCGGGTTGCGCAGGCCGGTCGCGAAGAGCTCGAGCCCCGTGCCGTCCAGGTTGCTGCGGAACACGCCGCCCGTGAAGGGGTTCGCGAGCTCGACTCCGCCCTTGCTCGTCACCGCGTAGCCGCGGTCGCCGATCGACCAGTACAGGCGGCCGTCGGGCCCCACGCACAGCCCGTGCATGTCGTGGCCCAAGAGCGCCACGCGCACGCCCCAGCCGGTCGAGACCTGCTCGCGGAGCTCCGCCACGCCGTCGCGATCACGGTCCTCCAGCCGCCACAGGTCGGGGATGCACGTGAACCACACGACGCCGTCGCGCTCCAGGAGGCCCGCGCCGATCCCGACCGCGGCGTCGCTGAAGCCGTCGGCGAAGACGCGGTCCCAGTCGGCCCGCCCGTCGTCGTCCGTGTCGCGCAGGATGCGCACGCGATCGTGCTCGGTCTCGTAGGTCGCGAACTGCTCGCCCAGGTGCTTCCTGTACATCGCGACGCGGTCCGCGACGGTCCTTGCCGCGAGATCGTCGTCGAGCCAGTCCATGTGATCGCGGATGTCCGTCACGCCGGCGTGGTGGCGGAACGTCTCCGCCACGTAGAACGCGCCGTCGGGCGCGATCCAGAAGCTGACGGGTTGCGCCAGGCGCGGCTCGGAGGCGAAGCACTCGATCTGGATCCCGGACACCTTCTCGAAGGTCTTCGCGATCGCGGACGGCTCGTCGCTGGCGGGCTCGAGCCGGGGCTGGTAACCCGCCGGCGCGCCTGCGGCGGGGTGCTGTGCGAGCGCCAGGAAGAGCGGCAGGACGGCGCTCAAGCGAGCTGCTCCCGCACGCGCTCCAGGAGCTTGCGCGTGGCCTCGATGCCCTCCCGCTCGCCGAGCCCGCCGCCCTCGTACTCGATGCCGACGTAGCCGCGGTAGCCGGCGTCGAGCACGATGCGCAGCATGCGCGCGTAATCCGTGTGGGTCTCGTTCCCCGCGGCGTCGAAGTCGTGGCTCTTGGCGCTGACGGCCCGGGCGAACGGCATCAGCTCGGCGACGCCCCGGTAGCGGTCGTACTCCTCGCTGGCGGACACGCGGAAGTTCCCGAAGTCGGGCAACGTCCCGACCCGCGGATGCGCGGCCAGACGCATGACGCCCGCGAGCCAGGCGCCGTCCGACGACGGCCCGCCGTGGTTCTCGACGATGACCGAGAGGTCCAGCGGCGCGGCGAGATCGCCGAGCTTCGCCAGCGACTCGGCCGCGCGCCGCGCGTGCTCGTCGCGCGGACCGGTCCCACCGGCGTTCACGCGGATCGAGTGGCAGCCCAGGCGCTTGGCGGCCTCCAGCCAGCGCAGGTGGTTCTGGACGGACTTCTGGCGCTCGCCGGGGTCGGCGTGCCCCAACTCGCCCTCGGCGTCGATCATCACGAGCAGGATCCGGACTCCGGCGTCGGAGGCGCGCTGCTTCAGCCCGTCCAAGTACGGCGTGTCGCGCGCCTTGTCCTGGAAGAACGTGTTCACGTACTCGACGGCGTCCAGGCCGTGGACCTGGCGCGCGACCGACGCGAAGTCCTCGTGCCGTAGCGCGCCCGAGCGCAGCGCCCGGTGGTACGACCATTCCGCGAGCGAGATGCGGAACAGCGGCGCTCCCTTCACGTGCGCATCTTGCGCGGCGCGCGACGAGCAGGAGATCGCCAGGAACGCTCCCAGGCCGGCGGCGCCAGCCACGAACTCACGACGGGTGGACGGCATGCGCCCTGTTCTACCGCGGCGCGCCGCCCGCGGCACCGGCCGGGGGCCGCTTGGGCAGGCTGCGCATGATCTCGGCCAGCGGATCGAAGGCCTGCACGGTGAACCCGGCCGGGATCTCGTAGAGCCCCGCGGGCGCGTCCTTGGTCTCGACCGCGACGAGCTCGTCGCGCGAGCGCAGCACGAGCCCGCCGGTCTTCTGCTCGCGCTCGGTGAGGACGGAGATGCCACCGAGCTTGCGCATCTCCTCCGCGACCAGCGCGCCACCGGGGCGCACGGACATGGCGTGGCTCACGAGCTCGGCGTACGCGGCCGGATCGAGCGGCAGTTCCTGCGTGGTCCAGACCGTGATCGACGCCTCCGCGGTGCCGCCCAGGCGCACGACGCTGCGCCGCGCGTTCCAGGCGCCCACGCGCTGGGACTCCGCGCTCGTCGCGGAGGTCACGGTGGTCCCGCGGACCAGGCCCTCGAGCATGCGGCTCACCTCGGGCGGGGCGAGCTTCGCGAGGTCGACCGGCAGGTCGAGGGTCGACGCGACCTTGGACGCTGGATCGAGCAGGTGGACCTGCTTCTGATCGAGCCGCACGACGACCACGCGCTCGCCGTCGTCCATCCGCAGCCGATCCTTCCCGACCCAGATCGTCGTGGTGCTCTCCTTGGCCGGGACCTCGCCCTCGGGCGTGCGATAGGCCTCGGCCCGCGTCTTGCGCGTGAGCAGCACGTCGGCCTGCGCGGAGGGGGCCAGGAGAGCGAGGCAGGCCCCGAGGGGCAGGATCCAGCGTGAGCGGGTCGGCATGGGGCCAGCGTAGCGCGTGGTTGCGCTTCGGTCCGTGCGACGTACGCTCTCGGACCATGCCGCTCGACAGCCTCGTGGGGCCCTTGGCCGCTTTCCTCGCGCCGGCTGGGCCTCCGCTCGTGCCGACGCCGCAGTACCACGGGGAGGGTCTCTTCCGCACGAGCGTCCACCTGGGGCTGCGGCAGGTCCAGGACGACTTCGAGCCGGCCGAGGAGCACTCCGTCTTCGGCCTGGTCCTCGACGTGCGCGAGGCCGGGCGGTCCGAGGGCTTCGAGGTCGGTCTGCTGCGCTCGTCCGGCGATGGCCGCATCCAGGTCGGTGCCGGCGAGCTGGAAGCCGAGTCGGTGATCTGGGAGCTGTTCGTCGGCGCGCGCTGGAGCTTCGACCCCTGGTCGGGCCCGCTGCGTCCGCACCTGGGCGTGGGGGGCTCGCTGCTCTACGCGGAGTTCGACGTCTCAGGCCTGGGCGGCTCCGACTCGAACTCGGGCTGGGCCGTCGGCGTCTACGGAGGCGGTGGAATCGAGTGGCGCTTCTCCGACGACTGGGCCGTGGGCCTCGATCTGCGCCTGCTCTACTCGACGCCGGCGACGCTCCAAGAAGAGGCGCCGCTCGACTACGTCCAGGCCGCGCTCACCCTGAGCTGGGCCTGGTGAGGCGCGGCGCGCGCGTCAACGCGCGCGCGCTCAGGGACGTCCCGGCTGGCGGAAGCTGACCACGTTGCCGCCGCCCGACTGCGCGCCCGAGAGCTTCCCCGGGCTGCCGCCCGAGACGCGCCACAGCTCGGCGATGCCAGCGGTCTGCTGCTCGGCGATGTAGACCACGGTCGAGCCGTCCTGCGACCAATCGAAGGCGCCCACGCTCAGGTTCGTCGCGCTGGGGCCCGACACGCGGCGGCTGCCGCCCTGGGCCCCGGTGACGTGGACTTCCTGGACGCCTTGGACGTCGACGTCCGCGAGGTAGGCGATCGAGGCCGAGGTCGGGTTCCACACGAACCCGCCGATCGATCCGACGACGGGGAAGTCGGCCGAGACCCGCAGGTTCTGGCTACCGTCCGGCGCGACGGTGTAGAGCTCCATGAAGAACTCGGAGTCCTGTCGCGCCATGTACGCGACGCGCGAGCCGTCCGGTGCCCAGGCGAAGGCGCCGACGCCCGTGTCGAACAGGTTTGCGGACAGCGTGTCGACCGCGCCGCCGGTGGGGGCGACCGCGTGGAGCGTGTAGCGTGTGTCGAGCTCCTGGTCGGCGCGGTACACGAGCCGATCGCTGCGCGGGCTCCAGGCCACCTGCTCGACGTTGCCGCCGTCGACGAGGTCGGCGCTCACGCGCTGGCGGTCCGCTCCGTCCGGCAGCACGGTGAAGAGCTCGATGCGTCCGGCCAGGTTCTCCTGCGCGAGGTAGGCCAGCCGCGCGCCGTTCGGTGCCCAGGCGAACGCGGACACGCCGCCGTTCACGACCTGCGACACGAGCTCGTTCGCGGCGCCGTCCGGCGTCGAGACGTAGAGTCCGGCGACGCCCACCTCGTCTTGGGATGCCAGGTAGGCGATGCGCGTCCCGTCCGGGGCCCAGGCGAAGGCGGCCGCGCCGGGCGCCAGCGAGCCGCCCGGCACGAAGTCGCCCGAAACGCGCACCGCGGGCGCCGAGCCATCGGCAGGCGCGACGAACAGCTCCTGGACGTCGGGATCGATCTGGTTCGCGGCGTACGCGACGCGCGAGCCGTCCGGCGAGAACTGGATCCGCGAGACGAACTGCCCCGCGACGAACGCCGGGTTCAGGCGCACGGACCCGAGACCGTCCGGGCGCACGGTCAGGATGTCGAAGGCCGAGAGCGTCTGGGACTCGGCCACGAACGCGACGCGCGAGCCGTCCGGGGCCCACACGAAGAAGCCTACGGTGCCGAAACCCGTGAGGTTCGGCGCCAGGTCGACGCGCGTGCCGCCCGCCGCGTCGACGGCGAAGAGCTGCGGGAAGCCGTCGAAGAACGCGTCGGCGAGGAAGGCAATGTGACGGTCGTCGGGTGACCAGGCGTAGCTGAGCACGTCCCCGCCGGCGACCAGTGGACCGGTGAGGTCGAGCACGGAGCCCTCGTAGCTCGCGACGAACAGCCGGAAGGTCTCGTCCTGCGGAGAGTCGGCCAGGTACGCGACGCGGCGCGCGTAGAGCGTCGCCTCCGCGATGAGCGAGTCGCCACTGCAGCCGGCGAGGAGCAAGAGGAGCGGGGCGGTTCGGACGGCGCGCATCGAGGACCTGGATCGGCGGGACCGAGGCGCAACCTAATGGAGGCCCGCGCCGCGCACCAGGGACTGGCCGCCGGGCGCCCAGCGCGCGGGCGCGAGGCCAGCTCTCGTCGGCGGCCCCGTGGCGGGACCGCGTGTTCGCCCGCGCCGCGCAGCGCCACCACCCGAGTCCGGGACTCCGACCTCGCCGCTCGCGCCGGCGCTCAGGGCCCCAGCGCGCCGGGCACGCGTGCCAGCGCGATGAGCGCGTAGGCCGTGCCGTAGGCGTCGTGGTAGCCGTACAGCGGGTAGTCCCAGAAGGCCCCGTCGGGCTCGCGGCAGAAGAGCACCGCGCGCTCGAGCAGCGGCCCGTAGCGCGCTTGGTCGGCCGCGGGGAGCCGCGCCAGCGCGTAGCCGGCGTAGGCGTGCCCGTACAGGTAGAAGTAGCCCGAGATCGCGTAGAAGGAGCGGTGGGGGATCGGCTCACGGATGCCCGCGCGCTGGAGCGCGGCGTGGCGCACGAGCAGGTCCTCCAGCGCCGCGCGGTACTCGTCCGGCGTGACCTGGCCGCCGCACAGCTCGAGCGCGTAGAGGCAGGCCGGCGTGCGGCAGGCCGAGCCCTTGCGTTCGTTGACGTCGAGCCGCGGCCGATACTTCAGGTACTCGCCGTAGAGGAAGGCTCCATCGGGGAGCCGCGAGCGCTCCAGGTGCTCGACCGCCTTCGCGCGCAGCGCCGCGGGGACCTCGACGCCGGCCGCGGCCGCGCCCTGGACCCCGATCAGGATCGTGGCCGTCGTGAAGCTCATCGACGTGTCGGAGGGGTGCAGCGTCGGGACTCCGTTCAAGGACAGGTAGCCCCAGCCGCCGTCCGTCGTCTGGTAGAGCGCGAGCTTCTCGACGAGCTGCGCCGACTTGGCGCGCAGCGCTGCGGCGCGCGGGCCGTCCGGGGCCCGCGAGAGCTCGGCGGAGAGCGCGCGCAGCGCGTAGCCGAAGGCCCACACGTTGTAGTGCTCCATGCCGCTCTGCCGGCGCACGTCGGCCTTGGCGAGCAGGAAGTCGAGCGCCTTCTCGCGCGCTCGCTGGGCCTCCGCCGAGGGATCGCGCACGTCCTGGAGCGCCAGCAGGCACAGGCCCGTCGTGGCGACCAGGAAGGCGTCCTGCGAGCCTGGCACGGACGCCAGCACCTCGTACGGACGCTTCGTCTCGTGGGAACCGAACGACCCGTCGGCGTTCTGGTGGCGGACGAGCCAGCGCACGCCCTCGCGGATCGCCGTGCGCGCGTCGACCTGCGAGGCCGGAGGGACGTGCCCGGTCACGGCGACCCGCGGCGGCTCTTCGGCCGACGTGACCGCCGCGAGCACGAGCGTCAGCGCCCACGGCGCGAGGATCCTGCGGGCGCAGCACGAGGCCCGCGCGCCCGTCGCGCGCGGCCGGTCGCGCCCGGCGGCGTCGAACACTGGAGGGCAGGCGGGGCTCATGGGGAGAGCTCCACGTCGGCGCGCGTGCCGGCCGGGAGCAGGGCTGGAGCGGACAGCTCGACGAAGGCGTCGAACAGCCCGTCCGGCCGCGGCCAGGGCTCGACGCGCAGCGTCCCCGCGAGCGGCGCGCCGCCCTGCGGGCGCACCAGCGCCCGTGCGCCGTCCTTCCAGCGCGCGAGGTCGGCGCCGCCGAGCTCCAGGCGCGCGCTGCCGACCGCCGGGTCCGCGACGGCCGCCACCTCGGCCTGCGCGGCCAGCGTCGCTCCGCGCTCGATGCGCACGGGCGCGCGGCCCGGCCGCCAATCGCGCGGCGCGCCGTGGAGGAACACGCCGTCGCGCCCGGACGTGGCCGAGAGCGCCGCGCGGTCCCGGCGCAGCCGCGCGAGGCGGGCCTCCTTGTCCGCCAGCTCGTCGGCCGAGCGGGCCAGGGCATCGGCGCGCGCCGCGCGGTCGATCTCCAGCGCGCGCGCCTGCCGCTCGACCGCCTCGCCCTGGGCCCGCACGCTCTCCTCGCGCTGCTCCCGCTCGAGCTGTTGGTCGATGTCGAGGCGCTTCTTGGCGCGCTCCCGCGCGAGCGCCGTGGCGTCCACCGCGATGCCCAGCGCGCGCCGCTGGCGCTTGAGGACCAGCTCCTCCGTGCCGCTGACGAGCTCGTCGCGCTTGTACATCTCCTCGAGCTGCGTGAGCTCGTCCTCCTGGTCCTCGACGTAGGAGCGCTCGCGCCGCCGCGCCAGCTCGTCGTCGCGGCGGTCGAAGGCCAGATCGTGCTCCTTCCAGGCCGCGAGCGCGCGCTGCGAGCGCGTCAGGGCCGCGCGCGCCTGGGCCAGGGACGAGCTGGCGGCCTCCTCCTCGAGCTTCTGGCGCGCGACGAGGCCGGCGTGGCGCACCTCGGCGCTCTTCGAATCGCGCTCCGCATCGCGGATGCGCTCCTCGAGCCCGCGCAAGTCGAAGCGCAAGAGCACGTCACCGGTCGCGACCTTGGCGCCGTGGGGCAGCGCCTCGAGCACGAGCAGGGGCCCGCTCCACTCCTCGGGCCAGTACGACCACGCGGCGGGGTTCGCGGGGGCCAGGACGGCGGGCTTGGTCGCTGCGGCCTGCGCGACATCGGTGCCGGCCGCGGCCCGCGCTCCATCCGACCGCGGGGCCGGGCCCGCCTCGGGAGCGGCGCTGCGCGAGGCGCATGCGCCGACGAGCACGAGGACCAGGGGCAGCCCGGCGGCCGGCCAGGGCGCCCGCGCGAGCGGGCGGGCTGCCGGCGCAGGTCTCGGACCGGCGGTCGAGCGGGAGGAAGCGGAGCGCGAATGCGTGCTGAAGGGGGGATGCATGGGGGCCTCGGGGTCAGAGGCTAGCGACCGCGACCGCCGCGCGCGCCGGCCGTACCCAGCTCGAACGGCCTGACACGCGCCCGAGGATCCGCATCGGGGATGGCCCGCACGTCGTAGGCTCTCCCGGAGAGCACCCATGCGCCTTGTCCCCCGATCCGTGCTCGCCAGCCTGGCGGGCCTGTTCGCCAGCTCCTGCAACGGCATGTTCGAGAAGACCACCGCCACGAAGCCCGAGGCCCGCGCCCAGACCCTGCACGCCTTCCAGGTCGAAGGCATCGACGGCCGGCCGCGCGACCTCGCGGCCTGGAAGGGCAAGGTCGTGCTCGTCGTGAACACGGCCAGCGAGTGCGGCTTCACGAGCCAGTACGAGGGCTTGCAGAAGCTCCAGGAGCGCTACGGGGCGCGCGGCTTCGACGTGCTCGCGTTCCCGAGCAACGACTTCGGCGGGCAAGAGCCGGGGACCAGCGCGCAGATCGCGCAGTTCTGCTCGACGAGCTTCGGCACGACGTTCCCGCTGTTCGCCAAGGTCGCCGTCAAGAGCGGAACGGACCAGGCGCCGCTCTACCGCTGGCTCGGCGAGTCGACCGGGAAGCTCCCGGGCTGGAACTTCGGCAAGTACCTGATCGGGAAGGACGGCCAGCCGATCGCGTTCTGGCCCAGCACGACGAAGCCCGAGGACGGCGCCATCACCAGCGCCATCGAGCAGGCCCTGCCGGCGGGCTGAGGCCGCGCGTCGCGCTCGCCCGCGCCGTCGCGCGGCGAATCCCTCCGGCGGACGCCGTCGAGGCCACGGGCACCTTCAGAGCGTGAAGTACTTCGCGCTCGGATGGTGGCAGACGATCGCGCTCGTCGATTGCTCGGGCTCGAGCTGGAACTCCTCGCTCAGCGTGATGCCGATGCGCTCGGCCCCGAGCAGCGCGAGCAACTGCGCCTGGTCCTCCAGGTTCGGGCAGGCCGGGTAGCCGAAGCTGAAGCGCGAGCCACGGTAGCCCTGCTGGAAGAGTGTCTTCATCTCGCGCGCGTCGTCGCCGGCGATGCCCAGCTCGCCGCGCACGATGCGGTGCACGTACTCGGCCAGGCCCTCGGCGACCTCGACCGACAGCCCGTGCAGGTGCAGGTAGTCCTGGTAGCGGTCGGCGGCGAACCACTCGCGCGCCACATCGGAAGCGCGCTGGCCCACGGTCACGACCTGCAGCGCCACGACGTCGGGCCGGCCGTCGTGCACGTGGAAGTAGTCGGCGATGCAGCGGTTCTGCTTGCCTTGCTGGCGCGGGAACGCGAAGCGCGCGGCCTCGCGGCCCTCGTCCGCTGGATCGAGCAGCACGAGCGTGTCGCCCTCGGGCACGCAGCGCCAGTAGCCGTAGGCCGCGCGTGGCTCCAGGATCCGCTCCTTCTGGCAACGCTTCGCGAGCTCGAAGTGGAGCGGCCGCACGACCTCCTGGATCAGCTGCTTGTGCGCGGCCAGCGTGCCGCCCTTGCGCCGATAGCCCCACTGGAACTGGAACAGAGTCGTCTCGTTCACGTAGGGCAGCACGGCCTGCAGGTTCACGCCCTCCAAGAGCCGCGCGCCCAGGAACGGCGGCTCGGGGTAGTCGATGTCCCGCGGCAACTCCGTCAGCTTGCTCCAGGTCTTGCTGGAGCGCGGCACTGGGCGCCCGTCGCGGCCGGCGATGGCGCTCGCGGCGCTCTGTGCGGCCGCCAGGGCGCGCGCCGTGCCCGCCTGCTGCTCGGCCGCGGCGGCTTGGGGGAGGGGCGCCGGCTGCGCGCCGCGGACCGCGGGCTTGGGCTCGCCGCGCACGACGCGCTCCATGACGTGCAGGCCCTCGAAGGCGTCCTCGGCGTAGTAGAGCGGCCCGGCGTACAGCGCCCGGCAGTCGCTCTCGACGTAGGCGCGCGTCAGCGCCGCGCCGCCCAGGATCACCGGCGTGGACACGCCGCGCCGGTTCATCTCCTCCAGGTTCTCCTTCATGATCACCGTGCTCTTCACGAGCAGGCCGCTCATGCCGATCGCGTGCGGATTCACGTCGTGCGCGACCTCCAGGATGTGCTGGATCGGCTGCTTGATGCCCAGGTTGTAGACCGTGTAGCCGTTGTTCGTGAGGATGATGTCGACCAGGTTCTTGCCGATGTCGTGCACGTCGCCGCGCACGGTCGCCAGCACGATCTTGCCGCGCGATTCGCCGCTCTGGCGCGCCATGAGCGGCTCGAGGTAGGCCACGGCGGCCTTCATGGTCTCGGCCGACTGGAGCACGAAGGGCAACTGCATGTCTCCGCGCCCGAACAGCTCGCCGACCGTCTTCATGCCGGAGAGCAGATCGACGTTGATGATCTCGAGCGGCTGCTTGGACTCGAGGGCCAACGCCAGATCGTCCTCGAGCCCCGGCTTCTCGCCCTCCACGATGCGCCAGGCCAGGCGCTCGAACACGTCCGCCGGCACCTGTCGCGCGGCCTTCTTCGTGACCTGCGCGCCCTCGAACAGCCTCAGGAACTCCTGGAGCGGGTCGTAGCCCTCGCGCCGGCGGTCGAAGATCAGGTCCTCGGCGACCTCTCGGGCGCGCGGATCGATGCGGTGCAGCGGCTCGATGCGGGCGCTGTGCAGGATCGCCGCGGTCAGGCCGGCCTCGCGCGCGTGGTGCAGGAACACGGAGTTCAGCACGTGGCGGGCGGCGGGGTTGAGCCCGAAGCTGATGTTCGAGAGCCCGAGCAGGAGCCCGACCCCCGGGAGCTCCGCCTTGACGCGCCGGATGCCCTCGAGGGTCTCCAGGCCGAGCCGGCGGTCGTCCTCGTTCCCCGTGCAGATCGTGAACGTGAGCACGTCGAACAGCAGGTCCTCGGGCGAGAGCCCGTGCTCCTCGACGCAGATGCCGTGGATGCGCTTGGCGATGCGCAGCTTGTCCGCGGCGGTCTTCGCCATGCCCTGCTCGTCGATCGTCAGCGCGATGACGGCCGCGCCGTGCTCCTTGACGAGCGGCAGCACCTGCTCGATGCGCTCCAGACCGTCCTCGAGGTTGATCGAGTTCACGATCGAGCGCCCGCCGGCCAGCTCCAGCGCGGCCTTCAGCACCCCGACCTCGGTCGAGTCGATCATGAGCGGCACCGGGACGTCGGAGCGATAGCGCGTCACGACGCCCGACATGTCCGCCACCTCGTCGCGGCCGACGTAGGCCGTGCACACGTCGAGCACGTGGGATCCATCGCGCACTTGCTCGCGGCCCATGGCGACCATGGCCTCGAGGTCGCCCTTCAGGAGCGCCTCGCGGAAGGCCTTGCTGCCGTTGGCGTTCGAGCGCTCGCCCACGAACAGGATCGAGTTGTCCTGCAGGAGTGGAACAGCCGAGTAGATGCTCGTGACCTGCGCCTGATGCGCGGGCTTGCGCGGCTTGGGCGCACGCACGCCGATCCGTCGGGCGACGGCCGCCATGTGCGCCGGCGTCGTGCCGCAGCAGCCGCCGACCACGTTGAGCCCGTCCTCCTCGACGAAGCGCTCCAGCCAGTCGGCCAGCTCCTCGGGAGTGAGCGGGTAGTGCGGCTTGCCGTCCACCAAGAGCGGCAAGCCGGCATTCGGGTAGACCATGGGGCGCTTGCGGCAGGTCTGGCCCAGGAGCCGCACGTGCTCGCCCATCTCGCGCGGGCCCGTCGCGCAGTTGATGCCCAGGACGTCGATCGGGTACGGGTCGAGCAGGGCGATCGCCGCGCCCATCTCCGTGCCGACCAGCATGGTGCCCGTGACCTCCATCGTGACGCTGACGAAGATCGCGTGCTCGCCCCGCGCCTCGCTGCGCGCCTGGATCACGCCGTTCAGTGCGGCCTTGATCTGCAGGGGGTCCTGGCACGTCTCGATCAGGAAGCCGTCGACGCCGCCCTCGATCAGGCCGCGCGCCTGCTCGAGGTAGCTCTGGCGCAGCGTCGCGTAGGGTGCGTGCCCCAGCGTCGCGAGCTTGGTGCCCGGACCCATGGAGCCCAGCGCGAAGCGCGGTTTCTCCGGCGTCGCGAGCCGGGCGCAGGCGGCCTTGGCCACGCCTGCTGCCACGCGGTTGATCTCGCGCGCCTGGTCGGCGAGCCCGAACTCCGCGAGGACGTGCGGCATCGCGCCGAAGGTGTTCGTCTCGACCAGGTCGCAGCCCGCCTCGAGGTAGGCCTCGTGGATCGCTTGGATGACCTCGGGTCGCGTCAGGTTCACGAAGTCGACGCAGTTCTCGTGCCCGCAGTAGTCGCGCTCGAGGTCGAGGTGCGCCGCATGGATCTGCGTGCCCATCGCGCCGTCGAGCACGAGCACGCGCTCGGCCAGCGCCCGGCGAAGGGGGGTGGTCATCGAGAGCTCTTCACTCCGGTCGCGACCAGCGTCATGAAGTGCGGCGGCTGGGGATCGCGCGCCGCGCGCTGGATCCGCACCTTCTCGAACCCGGCGCCGGCCAGCAGCTCGCCCAGCGCGCTCTCCGTGAAGCCCAGGTGACGGTGCTGGAGCTGTTCCTTGACCCAGCCCTCGGAGTGCGCGAGCAGGTCGATGACCAGCGCGCGCCCGCCGGGGACGAGCACGCGCCGCGCCTCCGCCAGCGCCCTGGCCGGTTGCTCGGCGTGGTGCAGTGCCTGCGAGAGCACCGCGACGTCGTAGCTCGCGTCGGGGAGCGGCAGGTCCTGGATGTCACCCTCGACGGTCTGGACGTTGGCGACGCCCTTCTGCGCGGCGCGGGCGCTCAGCCGCGACAGCATCTCGGGCGACACGTCGACCGCCGTGACCTCGTGCGCGACGTCCGCCAGCATGAGCGTGAGCAGCCCGTCGCCGATGCCCAGATCGACGTACCTGCCGCGCGGCGCGAGCTGGATCAGTGCGCGCGCCAGTCCCTCCCACGTGCGGCCCGGCAGCACCTGGTCCTCGAAGGTGGCGGCGACACGGTCGAAGTAGGCGCGCGCGTCCTCGCGGCGCCGATCACGCAGCGTCTCCAGCCCGGCGAGGTCGGCCTCGAACTCGGGGCTCGCGCGGTTCTCCTGGAGCACGCCGCCCCACAGTCCCGCCGCGGGTCCGGGCGCGATCGAATGCAGCGTGCGCCGACCCTCGCGCCGGTCGACGACCAGCCCCACCTCCTTGAGCAGCGCCAGGTGCGTCGACACGCGCGACTGGCCGACGTTCAAGATCTCCATGAGGTCGGAGCCCGAGAGCTCCTCCTGCGCGAGGAGGTGGAGGATGCGCAGGCGGGTCTCGTCCGCGAGCGCCTTCAGGAGACGGGAGGTGCCAGTTAGACCGATCATGGTTTCCGCATATCATGATCGGTTGCCCGGCACCTGCAAGCGCTGGGTCCGGCCCCGAACCTCGATCGCCCCCCCCGCGAACGCGCTCCCAGGGCCCCAGGCCCGCGAGGTGGGCTGTCCGGGGGCCCGCCCCGCCAGTCCCGCGGATCAGCCCGAGCGCAGGGGGTGGCTCCTCCCCCGGCCGCTAGACTCGGCGCGCGACGTCCTCCGCCGCCCCGTTCCCAAAGACGCGCCCTTGAAGCCTCAACCATCGGACGCCCCCCCGTCCCAGCGTTCCGTTCTGGCCATCCTGGGCCAGCGCACCGGGCACGCACCCAAGGTGCTGCTGCCCGACTCGGACTCCGAGCACGGCGCCTCGCCGTTCGTCGACCCCGGCTCGTCGGCCGCGAAGCTCGTGCCGCAAGGTCGTGGCAACTACCAGCTCCTGGGGGAGATCGCGCGCGGTGGCATGGGCGTCGTGCTCAAGGGCCACGACACGGACCTCGGCCGGGACGTGGCGGTCAAGGTGCTCGACCCGGAGCTCGCCAAGCGCCCCGAGGTCGTGCAGCGCTTCGTCGAGGAGGCGCAGGTCGGCGGCCAGCTCCAGCACCCCGGCATCGTGCCCGTCTACGAGCTCGGCCTGATGTCCGACGATCGGCCCTACTTCACGATGAAGCTGATCAAGGGGCGCACGCTGGCCGCGCTCCTGCAGCAGCGCAAGTCGCCGGCGGAGAACCGCGGACGCATGCTCGCGATCTTCGAGTCCGTGTGCCAGACGATGGCCTACGCGCACAGCAAGGGCGTCCTGCACCGCGACTTGAAGCCGGCGAACATCATGGTCGGCGCCTTCGGCGAGGTGCAGGTCGTCGACTGGGGCCTGGCCAAGGTGCTGCGCCGCGGCGGCGTGGCCGACGAGCGGCGCGCGAAGGAGAGCCTGCATTCGGTCATCGCGACCGTGCGCAGCGGGCCGGGCTCGTCAGGCTCGGATTCGCTGGTGGGCTCCGTGATGGGCACGCCCGCCTACATGGCGCCCGAGCAGGCGCAGGGCGAGGTCGAGCAGCTCGACGAGCGCGCCGACGTGTTCTCGTTGGGGGCGATCCTGTGCGAGATCCTCACCGGGCGCCCGCCCTACGAGGAGCGCGAGGGCGAACCGATCGTGGCGCAGGCCGCACGCGCCAAGCTCGAGCCGGCGCGGGCACGCATCGAGGGTTGCGACGCGGACCCCGCGCTCGTGCGCCTGTGCCTCGACTGCCTCACGCCGGCGCGCGCAGCGCGGCCGGCGAACGCCGACGAGGTCGCCCGGGCCGTGCACGCCTACCTGACCACGGTCGAGGACCGCGCGCGCGCCGCCGAGGTCGCGGCGACCGAGGCGCGCATCAAGGCGGCCGAGGAGCGGCGCCGGCGGAAGCTGACCGTCGCGCTGGCCGGCACGATCGCCGTGGCGCTGCTCGCCGCGGGAGGCGGCACCTGGTGGGTCGGCCGTGAGCGCGCGCTGCGCGTCGAGCAGACGCGCAGCGCCGTCGAGGCGGCCCACGGCGAGGCCATCGAGCACGGTCGCGCGGGCCAGCCGGACCAAGCGCTGGCCGCGGCGCGGCGCGCGCTGGCGCTGGCGGAGAGCGGCCAGGGAGATGCGGCGTTGCTCGAGCGCGCGCGCGGGTTCGTGCAGCAGGCGGAGGCGGCGCTGCGCGCGGCCGAGCTCGAGCGCACGCTGCACGAGCAGGACGAGCGCCTGCGCGAGCGCTTGATCGAGCTGCGCATCGCCCAGATCGGCACGATTGGCGATCGCCAGCGCGAGATCGAGCTGGACGCGGCCTTCGCGGCCGCCTTCCGCAGCTACGGCGTCGACCTCGACGGTGACGACGTCGTCCCGGCACTGAAGCGCATCCGCGAACGCGCGATCGCCGAGGAGGTCGCACTGGCGCTGGACGATTGGGGGCGCGTGCGCCGCAAGGTCCATGGGCCGCGCTCGGAGAAGACCGAGAACCTGTTCGTCCTGTCCATGGACCTCGACGCCGACCCCGAGCGCCAGCGCATGCGGCAGGCGATCGTCGACAGCGACGTCGAGGTGCTCCTGGAGCTGTCCGCGCCGGAGAACCTGCCCAAGCTCGCACCGGGCTCGATCTTCGTGCTGAGTGCCGCGCTGTGGGACGGCTTCCCCGAGCACAAGCCGCGCGTCTATCGCGTCTACGACCAGGCGCTGCGCCTGTATCCCGGCGACTACGTGCTGCAGTCGGTCGGCGGGACGATCTACGATCTCGCCGGACGCAAGGAATCCGCGCTGATGTGCCGCGCGGCGGCCCTGAGCCTGCGGCCGGGTGATGCCACCGCGCTGTACAAGTTCGGGGAGATCCTGACGTACTTGGGACAGCTCACCGAGGCGGAAGGGGCATTGCGCGCGGCCGTGGCGGCCGATCCGCGGAGCCAGAATGCGCAGTGGGCGCTCGCGGTGTGCTTGGCCCAGCTCGGCGAGCACGTTGCCGCGCTCGAGTGCTACACGCGCGCCTTCGAGCTGGGCGACGATCCCGACCTGCGCGCGGACATCGTCGGAGCCCGTTTCTACCTGGGCCTCGCGACGCAGGACCAGCTCAAGGACCTGGCGCGCTCGGCCACGACGGCCTTGGGGCTGGTCAACACCCTGTACCCGCTGCTGGCCCACCCCGATCCCAGGCAGCGCGACGTGGACTTCGTCCTACGGCAGATCGAGGCCAATCGCCCGCGACTGCGCGAGTTCGAGGCCTGGTACGTGCTCGAATCGATCGCGCGCGCGCGCGCGGAGGACTGGGCCGGAGCGTTGGAGGTCCTCGAGGGGCACTACTACCAGTCCAAGTTGCTGCTCGTGACGCCCAACACCTTCGACTTCCTGCGCGCCTTGCTCTACGCCCGACTCGGCAACACCGAAGCCGCGCGCGAGTGCTACGCCCGCGGCGTCGCGGAGTGGGACGTGCTCACCGCCGGCAACCCGGCCGCCTGGGACCGCTCGGAAGCAGCGGCCTGGCGCCGCGAGGCCGAGGCGGCGCTGGGGATCTAGGCCGCGGAGCCCCGGCTCACAGGCCGGCGTAGGTGCGGATCTTCTTCTCGCGCTGGAGCAGCGCCTTCTGCAGCGCGCTGGCCGCGTTGGCCACGTCGGCCTTGGTGCCCGACGCCAGCGCGGTCCGCAGGGCCTGCAGTACGTCGGCGAGCTCCCGATCGTTGGGCGCGCCGTCCAGCAGGTAGGACACGAGCAGTCCGGCCTCCTGGTACAGGCGGCTCGATCCCGGGATGTCGTTCAAGGACAAGGCGAACCGGAAGACGTCGTCGAGCCGGCGCAGCCCGCCGGACTTCTTGAGCTCCGCGCAGGCGAACGCACGCAGCGTCCAGGGGTCGGCGTCGGGCGCGGCTTGTGGGTTCCGCAGAAAGCGTTCGGCGTACGCCGCCGCGCCATAGCGCAACCAGCGTGGGATGCGCTTCTCGTTCCAAAACGCCGGACCGAAGCCGGCTGCGTCGCCGCTCGTCCCGCCCGCCACGCGCTCGCCGACCGCCTGCCAGGACGGATCGATGGCCTCCACGAAGCTCTGCGCCGCGGCCCAGCGCACCCAGAAGGGGCCCCAGGCCGCGAGCTTCTGATCCTTGCGATCCCAATAAGTGACGCCGCAGCCCAGGTACTGGGGCGGCTTCGAGCCGTCGAAGAACGCGTCGGCGAAGTAGGCGCCGTGGAGCGAGGAGAAGCCCTCGCTCTCGCCGATCGTGCCGTTGCCGGCGAACTCGTTGTACTGCCCCAGGCTCGCGAGGACGAGGATGTGCGGCCGCCTGGCCGGCTGGATCCCGAACAGTCGCTCCAGCTCGGCGTGCACCCGGTCCGCGTGCCAGCGCGCGACGTTCGCGCTCTCCCAATCGCAGGTCGCCCAGACGTCGAAGTGCTGGCCGACGAGCTCCCAGTGCGAGTCCAGCTTGGAGTGGTACGCGTTCGCGCTCGTGAGGTCGAGCCACTCGTCGCCGCACTTCCACAGCAGTGCCGCCCACTTGTCCACGTCGGCAGGCGCGATCCAACTGTTGTCGTCGGCCCGGAACTGGTAGCCCGCGGCTTTCCACTCCTCGATCTGCCGCTCGCGCTCGATCTCGGCCGGGTTGCGCCAGGCGCCTTGCCCGTCCTTGGCCCAACCCATGTTCAGGAACGGGAGGTCGCGCTCGGGCACCCACTCGTCCTTGAAGCGGGCCAGGCCCTTCTCCTTCATGCGCGCGGCTTCCTCGCGCTTGTACTTGGAGAGCTCGGCGAAGCTCTCGAACCACTTGCCGTCGTAGAGCTGATGGCGCAGGGCCTTGCGCGCCGTCTCGTTGTGCGCGTCGATCTCGAGCACGCGCTTGTAGACCCGTTTCGCGCCGTCCTCGTTCGTGCTCGCGGCCGCCAGCGCGAGCAGCTTGGTCACGTTCGATCCCGCGGCGGCGATCTGGGCGTCGAGGTCGTCGGTGGCGGCCCGGGCCGGGAGCGTCGCGGGCTGGACCAGGACGGGAGGCGCGGGGAGCAAGCCAATGAGCAGGCCGAGGAGCATCGAGTTGCGGGGGGTCCGGGTCGCGACGAACGGGAGGGGGCCTGGCGGGGCGGGCCCACGCGGCCAGGCCGAGGATAGCGCTCCCAGGCGTTTCGGCGGCCGGCGAACCGTCCGTGGCGCGCGGTCTCGTGGCGCGACCGGTGGCGACCTGGGATCGCGGTTGACCCTGCGGGCGAGCGCTGGGGCCGGATCGAGGGCAACATGCCCGGGAGTCCGCAGCATGTCGGCCCCCGCCCAGTCGCGCGTCGTGTTCCAGACGGGCGCCGCACTCCTGGCCTTCGCCCTGAACTCGATCCTGTGCCGCGCGGCGCTGGCATCGGGCGCGATCGATGCGACGAGCTTCACCGGCGTCCGCCTGGCGTCTGGTGCGCTGGTCCTCTTGGCCCTCGAACGCTGGACGCGAGGCGGCGCGGGTCGGACGCGCCTCGCGGGCGATTGGCTCTCGGCCGCGGCGCTGTTCGCCTACGCGCTCGCGTTCTCGCTGGCCTACGGCGCCCTGAGCGCGGGCACGGGAGCCCTGATCCTCTTCGGCTGCGTGCAGGCCACGATGCTCGGCGCGGGCCTGCGTGCCGGAGAGCGGCCCGACGCGCGCCTGTGGGTCGGACTCGCCCTGGCTCTCGGCGGTCTCGCCTGGCTCGTCGCTCCGGGTCTCGCGGCCCCGCCCGCCGGTGGGGCCGCGCTCATGGCGGCGGCCGGCGTCGCGTGGGGGATCTACTCGCTGCGCGGCCGCCGCGCGGCCGATCCGGTAGCGAGCACGGCCGGCAACTTCGCACGCGCCGCCCCACTGGCGCTCATCGCGCTGGCGGGCGCGTGGTCCGACGCGCACGCCGACGCCTTCGGGCTCGCGCTGGCGCTCGTGTCGGGCGCGATCACCTCGGGCCTCGGCTACGTCGTGTGGTACGCCGCGCTGCGCGGGCTCAGCGCCAGCGGCGCGGCGCTCGTGCAACTCGGTGTGCCGGTCGTGACGGCGCTGCTCGGCGTCACGTTCCTCGCGGAGCGCGCGACCCTGCGCCTCGTCCTGGCCGCGACGCTGGTGCTGGGCGGCATCGCGCTGGCCGTCGCGCGGCGCGGGCGTTGAGCAGCGCGGTCGCCCGCCGACCCCGCGCCTCAGGCGTTCTTCTTGGCGCGCTTCGCGGCCTTCTTGGCCTGCTTCTCCTGGATGGAGAGCTTGGGCTTCTTGACGTTCTTCGGCTGTTGTTGGCCCTTGGCCATCGGGGTGCTCCGTGAGGGATGAGCCCAGGCGCGGTGCGCTCGGGCGGGAAGTTCGAGTCAGGGCGCGGGATCCTACGCGCCGAACCCCAGGCGCGGGCGTCGGGAGCTCGATTGCGCGCGCAGGCCGACGCCCCACGCCTCCCCGCGACGGCGTGGCCCGGATAGGGTGAGGAGGCCACGAACTCCGGGCCCCGGTGCTCCCCCGTGCGTCGGGCCCTGTCCTCTCCGTCCGGCTCGGGTGTCAGGGTCAAGAGCATGAAGTCCAGCACGGTTCTCGCGTTGTGCGCAGCGGCGGTCCTCGGCGGCGCTGCTGTGGGTCAGTTCCCCGGTGCGCCTCCGCAGCTCGACTCCGCGGACGGCGACGCGGTGACCTGGGTCCTCGACGGCGCGCGCGCACGGCGCCTCGTGGCCGGCGTCGAGCTCGCGGCGGTGCCCGTGGCCGAGGCGCTGGTGGGCAGCGCGTGCGGCAGCGCGAGCGGCACGTTCTGGCCGGCGGGCGTCGCGCCCGAGGGCGACACGCCCAGTGCCGCGGCGTTCACGCCGGACGCGACGCGCATCGTGGTCGCGCACAGGACCAGCCGGAACCTGGTCGTGTTCGATGCGGCCACGCGCGCGGTCGTGCGCGTGATCGCGCTCTCGGGGGGGCCGGTCGACGTGGCGGTCGCGGCCGACAATGTCCACGCGGTCACGGCCAACCTGTTCGAGAACACGGCCTCCATCGTGAACCTCTCGACGGGGCTCGAGACCGCGGTCGTGCCCGTCGGCACGCAGCCCGCCTGCGTGCGCTTCACGCCCAGCGGCGCGAAGGCCGTGGTCGGCAACGCGGTCTCGCAGAGCCTGTCCGTGATCGACGTGGCGAGCGCGAGCGAGCTCCACCGCATCCCGGGGGCCGGCTTCCAGTCGACCACCACGATCTCGTTCGAGCCGGGCGTCGTCACCTACCGGATCAACGGCTTCGAGTGCCCGTCCGAGACGCTCGCGATCCATCCCGACAACCTGAACGCTCAGATCGACTTCTTCGACCTGGCCGCGGGCTCGGTCGCCTCGATCCCGTGCGATCCCAGCCCGCGCGGCATCGCGATGACGCCTGGCGGCTCGCGCGTCGTGGTCTCGCACTTCCTCGCGGCTCGCAAGGTCTCGGTCGTGGACCCGGCCACGCAATCGATCACGGCCGTCTTCAGCGCGCCGAACGACCTCTACGAGCCCATCGCCATCCGACCCGATGGCCTGAAGGCCGCCGTGGCCGTCCTGAACGGGACCCAGATCGTGGATCTCGTGACGGGCGTGTTCGCGCCGGTCCAGAGCACGGCCTCGGTGAACCACCTGCTCTCGACGCCGGACGGGCTCCACGCGCTGGCGGTCGGCTTCAACGGCAGCCTGATCTCGTACGCCACGGGCTCGCTCGTCACGAACCTGAACGGCCTGGTCGCGACCTACGTGGGCGCGATGGCCCCGAGCGGCAATCGCGCCGCGCTGCTCGCGAACCACAATGGCGAAGACCTGCTGGTCGTGAGCACGAACGGCGCCGGCGGATCCCTCGAAGGACGGGTCCCGAGCGGCACGCCACCCGAGGGGGACGCGGCGCGCGACATCGCCATCTCGGCCGACGGCGCGATCGCCGTCTCGACGAACATCCTGAGCGCGAACGCCAGCGTCCTCGACGCCGTCACGGGGGCGACGCTGGCGGTCGTCCCCGTCGGCGCGCGCCCCGCGGACGTCGCGATCACGCCCGACCGCTCCAAGGCCGTCGTCGCCAACCTCGACTCGACGTTCGCCTCCATCGTGAACTTGGCGACGTTCGCGGTCACGAACGTCCCGATCTCCACGCGCGGCAGCGAGGTCGAGATCTCGCCCGACGGGCAGTACGCCTACGTGGCCGTCGTCGCCAACGGGGACGGCGTGTGGCGGATCCACCTGCCGACCGCGACCGTCGCCGGCGCGAAGCTCCCGACCGGCGACATGGGCAGCATCGCCTACCTGTTCCAACAAGCGAGCGGGATGAAGCTGAGCCCGAACGGGGCGCGGTTGGCCGTGTGCGGCACGTTCACGAACAACGTGACGATCATCGACACCGCGTCGTGGAGCGTCGTGGCGAACGTGGCCGTCGGCGTGCAGCCCGTGCGCGCGGCCTTCTCGGCCGACAGCGCCACGCTCTACGTCACGAACAAGGGCTCGAACTCGATCTCCGAGCTGCGCAACACGGGGACCTGGAGCGTCGTGCGCACGATCCCCGTCGGCGCGCAGCCCTTCGAGATGGCGGTCGACTCCGCCGCGCAGCGCCTGTACGTCGCCAACGCGCAGAGCCAGACCGTCGGCGTCGTGAACCTGGCTGCGGGCTCGACGATCGCCAGCATCCCGGTGCCGTACGCGCCCCAGGCGCTGGCGCTCGCGGGCGGCGGCTCGTGCCTCGTGTGCGCGTCGGGCGGCTGGTCCGTCTCCCTGGGGCCAGGCCCGCTGGTGTCGATCGCGCGCTCGGGGGCCGTGAGCATGATCGACACCACGGGAGCGGTCGTGGTGCAGACGCTCACTACCGGCATGCCGCCCGCCGCCATGGACTTCGACGCGAGCACCCTGCGCGGCGTGATCGCGGAGCCCATGTGGGACGGCCTGCGGCGCATCTCCTTCCCGCAGCCCTACGCGACCTTCTGCAGCGGCGACGGCAGCGCGACGCCCTGCCCGTGCGGCAACGCCGGCGGCGCGGGCCGTGGCTGCGCGAACTCGGTGGACGCCAGCGGGGCCGTGCTGGGCGGGGCGGGCGCGGCCTCGATCGCGGCCGACACGTTGCTGCTCTCGGGTGGCGGCATGCCGAACAGCTCCGCGCTGTACTTCCAGGGCACCACGCAGCAGAACGGCGGCGCGGGCGTGGTGTTCGGCGACGGCCTGCGCTGCGCCGGCGGCACGATCATCCGCCTGGGCACGAAGGTCAACGTGGCCGGCACGTCGCAGTACCCGGCGCCCGGAGACCCGTCGGTCGCGGTGCGCGGTCTGGTCCTGGCTCCGGGCGATCGCGTGTACCAGGTCTGGTATCGCAACGCCGCGGCCTTCTGCACGGCGAGCACGTTCAACCTGTCGAACGGGCTGCTGGTCACCTGGACCCCCTGATCGCGCCGTGAGGCCCGCGGCCGGCGGGGTCGCCGATGGCGAGCACGCGCGGCGGCCGGGCTCGCGCCGCGCGGCCGTCGAGTAGCATCGCCCTCATGGTCGACACCCCCCCGACGTCCGTGCGCCAACTCGTCGCGCGCGAGAACCTGACCACGCTCCAGACGCACATCCTGGCGGAGGAGCAGAAGCACCCGCACGCCAGCGGCACGTTTTCCTGGATCCTGTCCGCCCTGGCGTTGTCCGCGAAGGTCATCGCGGACAAGATCCGGCGCGCGCGCATCCAGGACGTGCTGGGCTCGCTCGACGCGGAGAACGTCCAGGGCGAGCGCCAGCAGAAGCTCGACGTGATCGCCAACGAGACGCTCCTGCGCTGTCTGGGCTCGCGCTCGGGTGTCGCGATCGTCGCCAGCGAGGAGGACGAGAACCCCACCCTGATCCAGCGCGAGAACGCCGGCGAACGGCCCTATTGCGTGCTGTTCGATCCGCTCGACGGATCGTCGAACCTCGACTCGTGCGGGGCGGTCGGCACGATCTTCAGCATCCTGCGCTACGACCGGCGCGCGCACTCGCCGGAGGCCTCGATCCTGCAACGCGGGGTCGAGCAATCGGCGGCCGGCTACATCCTGTACGGCAGCTCGACCGTGTTCGTGATCACGACCGGATCGGGCGTGTCCATGTTCGTGCTCGACCCGAGCATCGGCTCGTTCCTGCTCGTCGAGCACGGGATCCGGATCCCCCGCAGCGGCAGGACGTACTCACTCAACGAGGGCAATCGCGCCTCGTTCCCCGAGGGCTACCGGCGCTACCTCGACTGGGCACAGGCCAACGGCTACTCGAGCCGCTACTCGGGCACGATGGTCGCGGACGTGCACCGCACGCTGGTCTCGGGGGGCGTGTTCCTCTACCCCCCGACGAAGAAGTCGCCGGAGGGCAAGCTGCGACTGCTCTACGAGGTCAACCCGATGGCGATGATCATCGAGCAGGCAGGTGGCAAGGCGGTCAGCGGGACGCAGCGCGTGCTCGAGGTCCAGCCCAAGGCCCTGCACCAGCGCATCCCCTGCAGCATGGGGTCGCCCGACGAGGTCGACCACGTGTTGCGGCACCTCGGCTGAGCGTCAGCGCGGCGCTCGCAGGTTGAGCTCGACCTCGGCCTGCACGAGGTCTCCGTAGGGCGGGACGCCCATCGCGGCGCGCTCCTCGTCCGTCGTGGCCGGGTCCAAGGGGTGGAGCCGCCAGCAGCGGCGCACCGCGTCCCATACGAACTGCGTGCCGTAGCGCTGCGGCAGGCGCTGGGCCACGAGGTCCTTGTCGATGGCCTCGGCCGCCGCGCGCAGCCCCAAGGGCTCGCCGAGCTCTGCGGCCCGTGCGCCGAGCTCGGCGGCGAGCGGCCAATCCGCCGGAGACGACGACTCGGCGAGCAGGACCGCCGCGCGCAGATGGTCCCGTGCGCTGCGCAGCGCGCCGGACTCGTGGAGCGCTCGCGCGCGCCGCGCCCGATCCGCCGCGGCGGCCTCGGATTCGGCGTCGGGGGCGGCCAGCGGCGCGGCCTGCTCGGCCTCGTGCTCGAGCTCGGCCCACAGCCGATCGATCGCGGCCGAGGGGCCGGAGCAGGCGCACACGACGAGCAGGAGAGCGTGCCAAGCGTCGCGCGGGCTCATGGGCCGCGCACGATGGCCCCCGGGGGACCGATCCGCAAGGGGGCGGCCGCCCCGCCGGTTTCTGGACCGAAACCGAACACGTTCCCGGCGGACTTTCGGCCTGGTCGCCTCGGGATCCGTCCCGCGCGCGGGCCGATGCACGTATCGTGTGTGACACGGACCGGGGGTCTAGAACCCCGCTCCCCGCGGCGCGGCTTCCCACGGAAGCTCGCCCCGCGCCCTCAACCTCTGCAGAAGGAGATTGCTCATGAAGACGATGATCGCCGCGCTGGCCCTCGTGGCCCTGGTCGCTTGCAAGACGGACAAGCAGTCCGTCGCCGATGACTCCGGAGCCAACATGCCGAAGGCCGGCTGCTGTGAGTCCAAGGGCTCGTGCGACGAGGCCATGAAGGCCTCGTGCGGCATGAAGGACAAGAGCTCCTGCGAAGCCAAGGCCACGAGCTGCACGGCCAAGCCCCAGGGCTGATCCGTTCCGCGCCGTCACGACGGCGCGGCGGTTCTGGCACGCGGACCCGCGTGGCACGCGCCGGGGTCGGTCCTGTGGGACCGGCCCCGGCGCGTCCTTGTCGTGGCACGCTGGAGCCCGCGACCGGTCACGCTCAGGGTCGCTTGGGCCGCACCTCGATGGCGTGGACCTCGAAGAGCAGCGTCGAGCGCGGTGGGACCAGCCCGGGCACGCCGGCGTCGCCGTAGGCGAGTTCCGGTGGCACCGTGATCTTTCGCCGGCCGCCCGAGGCCATGCCGATGAGGCCGTCGTCGAGCCCACGGACGAACGCCTCGCCCAGGACGACGAGCACCGGCACACCGCGGTCGATCGTCGAGTCGACGACCTCGCCCGTCTCGAGCCGCACCACGTAGTCGAGCAGCAGCGCGTCGCCTGCCTCGGCCGGGGTTCCTCGGCCGCGCAGCAGGTCCTCGAAGAGCACGCCCGTGCTGGTGCGCACGGCGGGGTGCGAGGACGT
This sequence comes from Planctomycetota bacterium, assembly GCA_016795205.1. Classification (GTDB taxonomy): domain Bacteria; phylum Planctomycetota; class UBA1135; order UBA1135; genus JAEUHZ01. Next base: position 62,997 of record JAEUHZ010000049.1, read on the forward strand.
CAGCGCGCGCCGCTCGGGGTCGAACGAGCGGCACCCCGCGGCAGCGAGCGCCAGGACCAGGACGGCCATGGCGCGTGCGCTCACCGGCGGACCTCGCGGATCTCGATGCGCGCGTGGAGCGGAGTCGCGGGCGGGATCCCGGCGGCGGGCAGCCCGCCCGGGCCGTAAGCGGCCTCGGCGGGGATCGTGATCTCGGCGATCGTGCCGGCGCGCAGCCCCACGAGCGCGCGCGAGAGCCCAGGCAGCAGCGCGCCGCGCTCGCCCACGCGGGCACGGATCGGCACGCCGCTCTCGGCGGTCGAGACGAGGATCACGGGCTCGCGCGCGGGCTCGAGCGGCGCGGGCGGCAGCGCGCTGCCCTCCGGCGCATCCGAGGTGGGCCCTGTCGCGGCGGCGGCCTCCGGCGCTCGGTCGTGGATCGTGGCCGGATCGGTCTGTGGGGCAGCGCCTGCAGGCGGATCGGCCGCGGCCGGCGCCGCCCCGGCCAGCGCAGACTTCGACGCCTCGGGCTCGCTCCCCGACGTCTCGGGCTCGGAGGGTGCCCCGGGACCGGCAGGCAGTGCTGCAGCGCGCGCTGCCGCAGCCGACTCGCTCGACGGCCCGTCCGTCGGAGGCACGCTGGACGGCGGCCCCTCCGCGTGCGGTGCGTCCGCCGCGGCTGCGACGGCTCCGGCCGCCGCGAGCGGCGGCGCGCTGGCTGCATCCGCGGCCGTCGCCGCGGTCTGCTCCAGAGCCTGCTGCGCGGAGGCCGGCGCCCTCGCGCGCTTCGAGCTGGCTTCCTCCTTCTGGCCCGCTGCGGGCTTCGGGCTCGGATCGGGAGACGTGGCGGGCGGCTCCGGCGGCGGCACGAACGAGAGCGTCAGCGAGAGTGCGACCTCGTCGCCGGCCGCGATCACGTCGCCCTGACCCTCGGCGACGATCTCGACGCGCACGCCGCCCTCGAGTTCCAGGATGCGCCGCTCCGCGCGAGGCACGATCGCGGTCGACGACGGGGCCTCCGGCACGGTCTCCGCGCGCGGCGCCGGAGCGGGGGCGCGGGCCGGGCCGCGCGCGGGGGGCGGCCCGGTCGTCGCGTCGTCGCGGCGGCAGGACGCGAGCAGGAGCAGGGCGAGGAGCAGGGCGGTCTTCACGCCCCTCATCCTGCCAGGATCGACGCGATGCACGCCACGTCGACGATGTCGTCGGCCTGGCAGCCCCGCGACAGGTCCATGAACGGCCGCTCCAGGCCCTGCACGAGGGGGCCCAGGGCCTTCGCGCCGCCCAGGCGCTCGCTCAACTTGTACGCGATGTTCCCCGCGTCGAGGTCCGGGAAGACGAGCACGTTGGCCTTGCCCGCGACCGGGGAGCCGGGCGCCTTGCGCTCGGCGACGGCGGGCACGATCGCGGCATCGACCTGCAGCTCGCCGTCGCAGGTGAGCTGCGGTGCGCGCCGCTTCAGGAGCTCCGTCGCCGTGCGGATCTTGTCGACCTTGGGGTGCGACGCCGAGCCATGGGTCGAGAACGACAGCAGCGCCACGCGCGGCGACTCGCCCACCAGCCGGCGGTGGCTCTCGGCCGAGGCCAGGGCGATGTCGACCAACTGCTCGGCCGTGGGGTCGGGCACGACGCCGCAGTCGGCGTAGGTGTACACACGGTCGGGGAACACCATCAGGAAGCACGAGCTCAACGTGGCGATGCCGCGCGCGAGCCCCACGACCTGCAGGCCGGCGCGGAGCACGTCGGCGGTCGCCGCCGAGCTGCCCGCGACACCGCCGTGGCAGTCGCCGGAGCGCACGAGGAACGCGCCGAACACGAGCGGGTCGAGCACGCGCTGAGCCGCCTGCTCGTGCGTCAGGCCCTTCCCCTTGCGCAACTCGTGGTAGTCGGCCGTGAACTGCCGGGCACGCGGATCCGTGCGCGGGTTCACGACCTCGACGCCCGGGGGCGCGGCCGAGGCCATCTTCCCGCCGTCGACGAGCACGGGGACGCACAGCCCGCCGCGCGCGAGCGTCGCGGCGGCCTGCAGGACGCGCAGGTCCTGCGTCTCGGGGAGGACGATGCGCCGCTGGGCGCGCCGGGACTTCTCGTGGATCTCGAGCAGGACGTTCATCGGGAGGCGACAGCATCCTCGGCGCGACGGAGCGGATGCAAGGCTCGTTCGTCGTTCCGCCGGCCGAGGTCGGCCCTTGCGCTCGCGCCGCGTTCAGCTCCCAGAGGCGTGTCGGTCGAGCGCCAGACTGGCCCGGGAGCCCGAGACTCCGTCCAGAGTTGCTGGCTCGCCCTCCGGCGGAGGGTTGTGACCCCTCAGTCCGCCGCGGGGACCGACGCCAGCACGGCGTCCGGCACGTCGAGCTCCAGGCGCAGCACGGCCAGCCCGTGCGTCTTGCCCTGCGCATCTGTCTTGAGCGACGCCGAGCCGCCGCCCCCCAGGGAATCCTCGAGCAGGAAGTTCAGGAGCCGCAGGTTCTGCGCCTCGTAGCGCCGCACGCCGCCCGGGTTGATCGCGGCCATGTGCCGCCGTACGCGCTCCGCGGTCAGATGCTCCACCAGGAAGGCGTAGGCCGCGTCGCTGCGCGCGAGCACGCCGACGTTGCTGCCTTCGCCCTTGTCGCCGGAGCGGGCGGTCGCGATGCGGGAGAGGGGGACCTTGGCCATGTGCGCAGCGTGCCCTTTCAAGCTCCGACCGTGACGACCGTGACCTTGGGTGTGACGAACGACTTGCGCAGGAGCGCCGGCCAGAACCCGATGATCTCGGTCGCCTTGGGGCGGCCGCCGGCGAAGCCGGTCACGCCCGGTGGGCCGCTCGTGACCAAGGGCACGAGCTCCATCCCGAAGCGGTTGACCTTGGCCTCGTCGGAACCCTTGACGCCCATGCGCAGCACGATCTCGCTGGGATCCTCGCGCTCGGCGCTGGCGATGCCGGCGTGGCAGGTGTTGGCGCCCAGGAACTCGACCAGGCGCTCCTCGGGCGCGTAGTGCGCGCCGTCGAGCGCGAGGCGCTGCCAGACGATCTCGGCGCACAGCCGCGCCTTGGCCAGCGCCTCGGGGCCGCTGATCGTCAGCTCGCCGACGGCCTTGAAGCCGTTGGCGTAGCTGGCCGAGACCTTGAAGAACGGCGTCGGCGGTCCGCCTCGCACGCCGCTGACCTCGACGCGGTCGCGGCCGCCGGTGCGCAGGCGGATCGTCGTGAAGTCCGCGGTGCAGTCGGGGCCCAGGTAGGCCCGCGGGTCGCCCATCTCGTAGGCCAGTTGGTGCAGGACGCTGCTCTCGTTCACGAGACCACCCGTGCCCGCGTGCTTCGTGATCGCGAACGTGCCATCGGCGCGCATCTCGATCAGCGGGTAACCGATGCGCGCCATGTCGGGCACGCTGCGCCAGTCCGTGAAATTGCCGCCGGTGCACTGCGCTCCGCACTCGACGATGTGGCCAGCGACCGTGCCGGCCGCGAGCAGGTCGTGGTCGCCAGGCTTCCAGCCGAACTCGTGGATCATCGGCCCCAGCACGAGCCCGGGGTCCGTGCCGCGGCCCGTGATCACGATCTGCGCACCTTGATCGAGCGCTTCGGCGATCGGGAACGCGCCCAGGTACACGTTCGCGCTGGTCAAGCGCTCGCGCACGGTCGCGAGCGGTGCGCCCGTGTCCATGTTCGCCAGCGGCTCTCCCGCGGCGACGAGCTCGTCGATCCGCCCGAACACGTCGTCGCCCTCGACGATCCCGAGCTTGACGCCCTGGTAGCCGCGCTTGGCGATGACCGCCGCGACGGCCTCCATGCAGCCCCTCGGGTTCACCCCACCCGCGTTGGCGACGACCTTGATCCCCTGCTCGACGAGCTCGGGCAGGATGCGCTCGACGAGCCGCACGAAGTCGGTGGCGTAGCCCGCGTTCGGGTTGCGCGCGCGCAGCTTCTGCATGATCGACATCGTGACCTCGGCCAGGTAGTCGAGCGTCAGGTAGTCGACCGGTCCCTCGCGGACGAGGCGCACGGGAGCCAGGATCGAGTCGCCCCAGAAGCCCTGGCCGTTGGCGATGCGGACGAAGCTCGGTCGGGTCATGGGTTCCGTAGGGAGGGCTGGCCGGGACGCGCCGGCGGAAGAGTCTACCGGGCCGGCGGTGCCCCCCGTGAGCCGCGGAAGGTGGTTCCCGTCACGCGACCGGACACACGCGCGGCACGCTCAAGGTCGGGCCCCTCGAACCTCGATCAGCGGACAGCCCGACCGGCGCCGCGTGCGGCCGCGCAGGTCCGAGACGCGAAGGCGCACCCGCTTGGACTTTCCCCCGTTTCCGCGCGAGGAGGCCGAACGCCTCGCCGAGCTCGAGGCGCTCAGGATCCTCGACACCTCCCCCGAGGACGCCTACGAGGACCTCGTGCGCCTGGCAGTGCGCACGACGGGCGTGCCCATCGCGCTCTTCTCGCTGGTCGATGCCGACCGCATCTGGATCAAGGCCGCGGCAGGCATCGACCTGTCCCAGGTCCCGCGCGACACCGGACTGTGCGGCCTGACGATCCAAGAGCCCGACCGTCCCTGCGTGATCCCGAACGCCGAGACCGATCCGCGCTCGGCCCAGTGCCCGTACGTGACCGGCCCGCCGCGCCTGCGCGCCTACGCCGGGATGACGGTCTCGACCGCCAGCGGGCGCGCCGTCGGCGTCCTGTGCGTGGCCGACCGCCGGCCGCGCAGCTTCAGCCCGGACGAGGTGGACTCCCTGCAGCGCCTCGCGCGCCAGGCCGGGCGGCTCCTCGACCTGCGGCGAGCGCGGCTCGAGCTGTCGGACGCCGCGCGGCGCGAGGAGCGCGTGTCGGTCGACCTGGCGCGCAGCCAGCGACGTCTCGACGTGCTGAACGAGCTCGCCATCGCGATCCATGCCGATCACTCGGCCGCCGAGATCTCGCGCATCGCCGTGTCGGTCCTAGCGCGCCACCTGCGCGGCGTGCGCGTCGCCTACTCGACCATCGACTCGCGTGGGCTGATGCGCGTGCTCGACTCCGTGGAACCCGAGGGCATGCCGCGCATCGCCGGAGCGGCCATGGACGTCTCCGCAGCCGGCGCCTATCTCTCGGCGCTGCGCCTGGGGGACAGCGTGATCACCGAGGATGTGTGCCAGAGTCGCATCCTGGCACCGATCTCGGCCGACTTCCTCGCGGCGGGCGCCGAGGCCTGCCTGGACGTTCCCGTGCGCCACGGATCCGGCCTGACGGGGCTGCTGTGCATCGATTCGCCCGCCCCGCGCGCCTGGGGCCGGCACGAAGCGGCGCTGCTCACCGAGGTCGCCTCGCAACTCGGCCACTACCTGCAGCGCGCGCACCTGGAGGCCGAGCGCACCGCGGCGCGCGACCTGCGGCGCGTCCAGGAGGAGCGCTGGATGCAGGCCACGCAGGGCACCGGCGACTCGATCTGGGATCTCGACGTCGAATCGGGGCGCATCTTCTGTTCCGCACGTCTGGCCGAGGTGATCGGCGCCCGCGGCGGGCTCCCGGGGCGCCTCGTCGACTGGCACGAACGCGTCCACCCCGACGACCGCGCGGCCGTCCAGGCGGCGCTCGCGGATCACGTCGCGGGCCGCAGCAAGTCCTACTGCGCCGAGTACCGCGTGACGGCCGCCGACGGCAGCGTGCGCTGGATCCTCGATCGCGGCCGCGCCATTCACGACGCGGAGGGCCGCGCCGTGCGCGTGGCCGGCACGCACGCCGACATCACGACCCGGAAGCTGTGGGAGGAGGAGCTGGCCATCGCGCGTGACGCAGCCCTGGACGCGGCCCGCCTCAAGTCGCAGTTCCTGGCGAACATGAGCCACGAGATCCGCACGCCGATGAACGGCGTGATCGGGATGATCGACCTGCTGCTGCAGACCGACCTCGATCCCGAGCAGCGCGGCTATGCCGAGACCGTGCACACCTGCGGCCAAGGCCTGCTCACGGTCCTCAACGACATCCTGGACTGGTCCAAGATCGAGGCCGGCCGCCTGCAGTTGGAGTCCGTCGAGTTCGATCCCGCGCAGCTGCTCGAGGACGTCGTGGAGCTTTCGGCCTCGGTCGCGCACGGCAAGGGCGTCCGCATCGCAGCGGCCCCGGCGGCCGACTTCCCGCGCCTGGTCGTGGGCGATCCGCACCGGCTGCGGCAGGTGCTGTCGAACCTGGTGGGCAACGCGGTCAAGTTCACGAGCACGGGCGGCGTGCTGGTCCGGGCGCAGGTCGCGCGCTCGGCTCTGGGGCGCGCTGCCCTGCGCTTCGAGGTCGCCGACACCGGGATCGGCATCGAGGTCGAGGCCCAGGCGCGGCTGTTCCAGAGCTTCAGCCAGGCCGACGGATCCACGAGCCGCCGCTTCGGCGGCACGGGGCTGGGCCTCGCGATCAGCCGTCAACTCGTCGAGATGATGAAGGGCCGGATCGGCGTGACGTCCGAGCCCGGGCGCGGGTCCGTGTTCTGGTTCCAGGTCGAGGTCGGGCTCGACCCCGCGCACGAGCGACCGGCTGCGAGGCCCCTGGCAGGACGCCGCTACCTGGCGATCTCGCCGCACGTCGAGGAGCGCGAGGCCATCGCCGCCCAGCTCGCGGGCTTGGGCGCCGAGACCGAGCACGCGGCGGGCTTCGACGACGCAGCCGCGTGTGCGCGCCAGCGCTCGCTGGACGGAATCCTGGTCGACGGCGTCCTCGTGGCCGGCGCGGGGCCCGAGGCCGAAGCGATCCTCTCGGGACCGACACCGCTCGTGCTCCTGACGCCGCTGGGTGGGCGGCCGGATCCGGCCGTCTTCGCGCGTGCCGCCTGGGCCGAGCGCCTCGGGTTGCCCCTGCGGCGCTCCCGGCTGTGGTCGGCGCTGAGCGCGGCTCCGTCCGCCGCGGGCCCGCTGCCCGCGGCCTTGCCCGTCGATCCGGGGGGCGCGGGCGCGAACCTGGGACGGCGTCGCATCCTGCTGGCCGAGGACAACGCCGTGAACCAGCGCGTCGCCGTGCGCATGCTCGAACGCCTCGGCTGCGCCGTCGAGGTGGCGTCCGACGGGCGCGCCGCGATCGAGGCCTGGAAGCAGGGTCGTCACGACCTGGTCCTCATGGACCTGCAGATGCCGGGCGTCGACGGCATCGAAGCCGCCGCCTCGATCCGCGCCGCGGAGGCTGGCGGGCCGCGCGTGCCGATCCTCGCGCTGACCGCCAGCGCCGCCGGGGAAGATCGGGAGCGCTGTCTGGCGGCCGGGATGGACGGCTGCCTCACGAAGCCGATCCAGTCCGCGACGCTCGAGGAGGCACTCGAGCGCTGGGCTCCGCGCGCCGCGGATGACGCGCCGTCGCGCGAGCGGCCGTCCGCTGCCTGAGTCCGCGCGGGCCGTGCCGTCAGGCCAGAGCCGCCGCGAGCATTCGGTGGAAGTGGTGCAGGGCCGCCTCGCGCTCCGGTGCGTAGCGGCCGCGCTCGAAGAGCCGCGAGCGCATGCCGCGCTGCACGTCGGCCACCACGGCCTCGTCCTCGAACTCGATGCGGTCGAGGTCTTGCCCGCCCTCGCGCTCGAAAGCGGCGGCGTCGGCGACCCAGGTCTCGAAGCGCACGCGCGTGCGGTCCACGCCGCGCGGCTCGACCAGGTTCAGGGAGAGCCCCCAGGGGTAGAAGTTCAGCATCAGGTTCGGGAAGACCCAGGCGTAGTAGGCGGCGACGCCGCCGGGGCCCGCGAAGCTCGGCGCTCCCGGCCTGGCTCGCGCGACCTGCAGGCTCGCATGCCGGAAGAGCTCGATGGCGTAGCACTTCTGCTCGATGCGCGCCGCGAGGGTCGGGTGCACGTAGGGGATGTGCAGTCCTTCCAGGTAGTTGTCCACGTACAGTGCCCAGTTCGCCGGGAACTCGAAGGCGCGGTCGCGCGAGGCGTCGTGGACCAGGCGCTCGATCCGCACGGCGGACAGACGCTCGGCGAGGTCGCCGAGCAGCTCCGCCAAGCTCACGCGGGGCAAGAGCGCGGTGAAGCGCAGCGGGCCGAGCCGCTCCAGCGGCAACGCGCGGAGGTCGTCGCGGTGGGTCGGGAAATGCTCGGCGCACTGGAACTCGGGGGCCGACCGGAACGCGCCGTCGAGCGCGAACCGTCGTCCGTGGTAGCCACACACGAGGCCCTGCGCGGCGCTGGCGGCGCGGGCCACCAGCGCACCGCGGTGCGTGCAGACGTTCGAGAGCACGCGCTCGGTCCCCGTCTCGTCGCGCGTCAGCACGAGCGGCTCGCCGATCAGGCCTTCGAGCAGCGTGAAGGGAGCGAGGCCGGGTCCCTCCGCCGGCAAGTCGGCGCGCGCGTACTGCCAGGAACGCGCGAAGACGAGCTCCTTCTCTCGATCGAGGATCGCTGGGTCCGTGTAGAGGCACGCGGGCGGGGTTTCCGCCTTGCGCACGTCAGGATGGATGTCGATGCGCTGGGGGGCCATGCGATGCTCCGCCTCGGTGAGCACCACCGTACGACCCGCGCGCATGGGGCGCCAAGCTGGGCTCACGCAGGCGGCAGGAGTGCGTCCCCGGCCGGAGCCTCGCGGGCCCGGGCGTCGATCCACGCGGCCAGCGCGCGAGTGTCGAGCTCCGCGTCGAGCGAGGCGGTCGCGAGCGTCCGCGCACACTTCGTCGCGAGCCCGCGGTAGCCGGACTCCCGGCCGGCCGCGCGGTGCAGGCAGGCGGCGGCCCACTGCGCCAGGGCGCGCGCGGCCTCTCCGACGGGTCGTCCGCGGTGCGCGCGCCAAGCCTCCTCGAAGGCCTCGTGGGCCTGGCGCGACTGGCCGTCCTCCAGGAGTCGCAGGCCGTCCGCCAGCTCCGGCGCGCGGCGCCAGCGGCTCACGGCACGAGCTCCACGCGCGCATCCTCGAAGCGTGCGTGGGCGTTCCTCACGAAGATCCCGGCGTGCCTGACCTGCGCGGGGCCGGACTCCAGGCGTGCCTCCGCCACGCGCGTCGCGTCGATCTCGATCTCGAGCGCGCCATCGGCGCGCACGCGTACCCCGAGCTCGACCGCCGCGCCGGCCGCGATGGCCGGGGCGAGCGGGATCGTGCGCGTCCGCCGCAGCGTCGAGGCGCCACGCGGCGCGGCGTTCAGCGTCCACACCCCCAGGAGCCCGGCGTCGTCCACGCCGATCAGCGTCGCGCCGCGCTCGGGAGCGCCGGACGCCACGAGCCCGAACGTCGCGCCTGGGACGCGCTCGCCCAGCGGCTGGATTCGCGCGCGCACGACGTACTCGACGCCGGCCTCGAACGACGTGTCGACCAGCGCGACGGCCCGCACGCCGGCCAGGACGGCACCCTCCGGCGAGGTCTCGAAGCGCTCGGGCGGCACGGCCAGGAGCGGCTGCCACGCCCCCGCCCCCGTGGACAGCTCCCGGATCGTTCCCCGCAGGAGTCCCCGGGTGCGCGCCTCGGCGCGCAGCTCGGCTGCGGCCGCGGCCAGGGGCTCGTCGAGCACGCTGGCGAGATCGGAGGCCAGCGTGAACGCGCGCAGGACCAAGCCCGCATCGCGGTAGTCCTCGACGAGCGCCAGGGCCGTGCGGGAGAGCTCGCTCGTGCGGCGGCGCGCGGAGCGCAAGGCGGCGTTCCTGCGGTCGAGCCTGGCGACGCGTTTCTCCAGCGTGGACCGTCGCGCTTCATCGAGCGTGAACCGGCCGCGCGCCGCGAGGTCGAGCACGTCCTCGATGAGGGCCGCCGCCGAGGCCTGGCGCGTGAGCCGCTCGAGCACGTCGGCTTGGCGCAGGAGGAGCTCGGGATCGGGCTGGTCAGCGTCGATGCGCGTGCGAATCCACTCGAAGTGCACGAGCGCGCGCTCGAGCAGCTCCTCGGGGCGGGCGCCCCGCTTCTGCCGCGCGCCGCTCGCCGCTTCGGCGGCCGCGATCAAGCGCTCGATCCGCGCCAGACGCAGCGCGCGCGCCGGCGCGCCGCGGCCGTGCAGGGGCGCGACCTCGTCGAGGATCCAGCGCTCCCAATCGCGCTCGAACGAGGCGAAGTCGGGATGGTTGCGCGGCGCACGAGCCCCCAGGAAGGTGCCCTCGAAGGCCTCGAACGGGGCCGTTCCGCGGCGCACGACCTCGTCGCGGTACTGCGCGTAGAGCGGCCGGTAGACCTGCTCGAGGGTCGCTGGGTCCTCGTATTCGAGCAGGTAGTACACGAGGCCCCAGCCCCACGCGTAGTACTCCGCGGCGTACGAGCCGGCCCCGGCGTACTCGACGACGTCGCGCAGCCGTGGCGCCTGGCGCGAGGCGATCTGGCGGACGAGCACTTCGAGCCGCCGCTCGGCGGCGCGCGGCCACAGCACGCGGCCATCGGCCAGCGCCACGGTGCCCTCGAAGAAGCTCGACGTGCCCTCGTTGAGCCAAGCCGGCACGCGGCCCGTGCCGGCCAGCAAGGACATGAACTGGTGACTCGCCTCGTGGAACAGCGTCTCGAGCATGTCGTCGAGCGAGCGCGTCGAGCTGCGCGTGTCGTAGGAGTGGACCTCGTTCGAGCCGGGCGACCACCAGCCCTCCGGCTCGCCTGCGCCCTGCCACCCGCGGAGCATCGTCTGCTTGTCGGGCGCGATGCGGATCGAGGCCTTCGCTGCGCGCGCGCGCTTGACGTCGCCGTCGAAGTAGACGCGCACGTAGAACGAGTGCACGTCGTCCATGAGGCGCCCGAGCCGCTCGACGACGTCCGGCTCGAGGTGGCAAGCGAGCAGGTAGTGCTCGCTCTCGCGCTCGACGAGCGGGAGGGGCGCGCCGGCCGCGGCCGGCGACCCCGGGCGCGCGATCTCCACCCTGCGGAAGGCGGCTTGCGCGCGTTCGAGGAGCTCCGCGGCGGACCGGGCCTCCTTCCCGCGCGCCAGGCGCGGCAGGCCCTGCGCGATCCGCAGCGCGCGCTCGGGGTCGCCGCCGTCGAGCAGGTCCTGAGCCGACGCCGCCAGCGTGCTCGTGACCTTGCGCACGAACGGGTCGCGGCGCGCCGAGAGCGGTTCCACGCGCCGCAGCGCGGCGAGCGCGGCCTTCTCGTCCGTCTCGCGGCCCAGCCGTTGCCAGCCCGCCACCGCGAGGTCCAGGTGGTGCGCGGCCTCGTCGAGCCGGCCCAGCCCCTCGCAGGCCAGCGCCAAGAGGCGCTGCTCCTCGGGGGGCAGGTCGACGCGCCGCGCACGCTCCCCGAGGAACGCGGCCAGCCCGGTCCAGTCGCGTGCACGCTCGAGAGACCGCGCATGCTCGAGCGGCGTCGGCGGCGGGGCGCTGTCGGCGCGCGTCGCCGCCGACGGCCGCGCCCGTCCGGCTTCGTCCCAGGGCGCGGCGGTGAGCCCGGCGGCGGCCAGGACGAGCAGGGCGGGCGCGAGCGGAATGGTCACCGGAGCCGCCGCCGGGGCGGGGTCACTTGGCCGAAGCCTGGAAGCTCGTGGTGCCGGAGAACTCCATGGACTGGTCGATCTTCATCTCCCGGCCCTGGACCTTGAGCGACATGGACTGCTCGGACTTGAACGACGTCGTGCCGGACAGGTCGAGCGCGTGGAAGTGGCCTGCGGCGACGTCCCACAGGAGCTCACCCTCGACGTCGAGCGAGTACTCGATGTCGATGCTGTCGAAGGACATCTCGTCGACGCCCTCCGGAGGATCCTGGTCGGCCATCTGCTCGCGCACTCGCGCGGTCATGTCCGTCTTGGCCTTCATCTCGATCGAGAGCTTGACCACCGCCAGCTTCGCACCGCCGACCTCGCGCAGGCCGGTGAACTTGGCCTTGCACTTGCCCTCGATGTCGTCGCCGAACATGTCGGCCAGGTTCTCCATGCCCGAGGGGCCCATGCTCATGGAATCGGCGGCCGCGTCCTTGGGCTTCAGGCTGACGTTGCCACCTGGCGCGAGGACGTCGACGAGTTCCTTCGGATCGAGGTCCCACTCGGCGCCCTCCTCGACCTCGCCGTCCGGCAGCAGCGCCCGCAGGTCCATGTCCTCGCGCAGCCCCTCGAGCAGCTTCTCCTCGCCGCCGGCGGGCTCGAACGCGCGCTTGTAGTCCTTCTTGTCGGCGTCCCAGGTGAAGACCACCGACTTGCCTTCCAGTTCGCTCTCGGCGGACATGCTCGAGCTCTGGTCGCGCGACTGGCCCATGATCTCCATCTTCATGGCCGTCGAGACGTCGCTCTTCAGCGCGTCGTAGGTGCGCTTCAGCTTGGCGGGCTTGCCGCCTGCGACCTTGGCGTACTCGTCGGAGACGACGAGCTTGTACTGGACGCCCATGGTCATCTCCATCTCGGGCATCATCCCGCCGCCGAGGCTCATCTGCATGTCCTCGAGGCTGAGGTCGGACTTGACCTCGAAGGTCTTCGTGAGGCTCGTGCCCTCCGACACCGCGAACGCGATCCGGGTCTTGGGTGCGTTCGATGCGAGGAGCAGCGGCAGCGGGAGCAGCAGGCAGGGGAGGAGCAGGGCCTTCGTCGAGTTCATGGTGTGCACCGTGCCGGTGCTGGGGTTCTGGAGGGGACGCCGACGGGGACTCCGCGCGCCGGTCCGGTCGGACGCCGCGAGTCTACCGGGAGCGGGCCGCCAGTCTTCAGCCGCTACAGGTTCGATACCGGCGCGCCGAGCGGCAATGGACGAGGCCCGCCCCACGCCACGGCGGGACGGGCCTCCAAGACCCTGCGGCGGATGGTCCGCCGCGGCTCAGGGACGCCGGGTCAGGGGCAGAAGGTGACGGACAGGCCGTCGCTCAGATTGAAGCCCGCTCCGCCCCCCGCCGGGTTGCGGTACCAGTACTGGAAGTTCCAGACCTCGCCGGCCGCGACCGGCCCCGGGAGCGTGTTGTAGTTCAGCGCGAAGCGGGCGTCCCCGATGAAGTCCGCCGAGACGATCTGCAGGCGGTAGATCGTGCCGCTCACGCAGCGGAAGCCGTTGCCGAAGGCGGTCTGGGTCGTGCCCTGGCCGTAGAAGAAGATGCCCACGCTGTTCGTCGGCAGTCCGGACGCGATGAGCTCGAAGTTGTTGTCCGAGATCCGCGGGCTGCCTTGGTAACCCATGAGCGCGCCGGGGCCCACGGAGTTCGGGGAGGTCACGCAGTAGTTGACCGGCGCCGGGCACGGCGGCGGCGGCGCCTCGATCCACAGGAGCTTCACGTCGTCGATGTTCCAGCCGCCGTAGTTCGTGGTGCCGTTCGTGCGGATGCGCCACTCGACCTGGACGGACGGGTTGTCGTTGGCGATCGGCCCGAGGAACAGCTCCTGGGTCACCCACGCGCCGTCGTTGAAGTTCGTCGTCGGGTTGATGTAGATCTGCTGACCGTTCACGAGGATCCGGGCTTGGTCGGACGCCGAGCCCTGGACCGAGAGCCAGCGCCGGAAGCGCAGGCGCACGTTCGTGGCGCCCGTGCAGTTCGTGATCGGCGTGCGCAAGTAGGTGTGGATGTTCGCGGCGTAGGCGCCGTTGAAGTTGCCCTGCCCGAGGTCCGTGCCCCAGATGCTGCTGGGGCTGAACGCGCTGGCCGGATCCGCCCAGCCGGTTCCGGTCTTGCCGGCCGGCGTGCCGCGTTCCCAGTCGTCCGTCGAGCTCGAGGTGTCGCCGAACGAGCCGTGCGTCCAGCCCTCGTCCGTCACCGCGTCGAAGTTGTGGAAGCGCAGCACGTGCACGATCCCGATGTCGAAGTCGACCAGGTTGTTGGGCGCCGAGGTCGGGAACTGGCCGACGCCAGCAGCGCTGTCCGTGCCGCGCACGTAGTACTCGACGTGCGCGGGCGCGGCGATGCCCGGGATGGCCGTGGTCCAGGCGTTGCCGCCCGTGTTCGCCATGGGGATCGACGTGAACGCGCCCCCGTCGACCCGGTAGAACAGGTTCGCGGAGACGACCGGCGGGTTCTGGTTGGCCTGGATCGTCGCGTTCACGACGTACGGACCGTTCTGGTCCAGGGTGTCGGGCAGGTCGGTGACTCCGGACACCGTCACGGCCACCAGCGTCACGCCGGGGAAGCCCTGGTCGCGGAAGCCCAAGTCGATGTGCGTGTAGTGGGGCGTGCCGTTGTTGATGTTGCCGTCGTCGTCGTTCAGCGTCAGCCACTGCGTCTCGATGATCGAGCGGATGGTCGTCTGGTTGTAGGCGTTCATCCAGGCCAGGAAGATCGAGTTCGCGACCAGGTCGCCCTGCGTGTTGCCGAGCGCCGTGTTCAGCCGGCTGCGGATCTTCCAGGCGGCGCCCATCCAGACCTCGCCGTTGGCGTGCACGCCGCCCGAGTGGCAACCGGGGTTCGCGTCACCGCAGAACTGGCGCGTGTTCGTGCCCGTGCGGATGAACGAGGTGCCCTGGAAGTTCTGCCCGACGATCGCCGTGTCGAACACGTACATGGCCCAGACGTCGGCGTTGCCCTCGCCCATGCCGTCCGAACCGTTGCCGGTGAAGTACAGGTCGTTCAGCCAGTGCCCTTCCTCGTGGGCGATGACGGTCGAGTAGGCCGTGTTCGAGCAGCCGCCACCGGCGTTGTAGAAGTTGATCGAGCCGCCGTCGTAGTAGGCGTTGCAGGTGCCGCTGACCGCGGTGTTCGCGGTGACCGAGAAGTCGGCCTTCGTGTCGCTGGGATTCAGGGACTTGATGAAGTCCCGCACGAGCGGAACCACGCGCGAGCAGTTCGCCTGCGCCGTGACGCCGGCCACGGCCGGCGAGTTCATGGTCACGACGTTGCCCGTGGCCGCGTTCAGGGTCTCGGTCAGCGAGTACTCCGCTCCGGCGGCGTTCTGCGCGTTGGCCCACTGGCCGTTCGCGAACTGGAACGTCACCGAGGCGGGTGCGTTGACGCCCGGCAGCGTGAAGGCGCCATTGCCGTCCGTGTAGGTCACCACGGCGCCCGACGACACGCGGATGAAGCGCGCGGGCTGAGCCGTCGCCGGATTGCTCGCGATGTCGGGGAGCACGCCGGGCGAGGCGAAGGCGCTGACCGTGCCGCTGATGTCGAAGAAGTGGACGCTCTCCGTCGTGCGGTAGACCGCACCGTTCGAGGCGTCGACGAACACGTGCTTGCCGACCGGCTCGAAGCCCTCCTCCTGGAATTGGACGTCGGTCTTCCACGCGAGGCGGGGCGTGCGCTGGCCGTCCACGTCGTGCTGGTCGATGACCAGGACCGGCGCGTGGATGGCGGTCGGCAAGAGCCCCAGCTCGGAGCGGAACCACTCGGCCGCGCGCCGCGCGGCGCGCGTGGCATCGAGCGCCGGGGAGGTCGGGAAGTCCGCGACCCGCGGCATGCCCGTGGTGTGGATCGAAAGCAGCGCCCCGCGCGTGTCGAAGAGCACGTTGACGAGCCCGCCCTCGACCGGCACGCCGCGCACCGTCTGACGGAAGCGGACGGTCATCTTGTCCGTCGTGCCGATCATCCCGAGCGGCAGGTGCAGGACGTACTCGAGCACGAGCGTCTGGCCTTCGATCCCGTGCAGGGCCTCGCTCGCGGCCAGCGCCTCGCGCGCCAGCGCCTCGAAATCCCCGTCCTCACGCGGCGACCAGCGCGGCTCCGCGCGGCCGCCCGCGATCATCTCGATGTGGCCCGTGTCGAGCGCCACGAAGGGCCGCCAGTTCGGTCCGTGCTCGGCCTTCCAGGCTTCGAAAAGCTCGCCCAGCGGTGGGCGCGGCACGCGTGCCGGCGACTCCGACTGCGCGCCGGCGGTCGCCGTGACGAGGAGGGGGAGGAGGACGGAAAGGGCTCGAATCGTCATGGATGGGGTCGGCCGGCTCGCGCCGGTGCTTCTCGTCGAGGAGAGAACGTCGAGCGCCTGTGGGGCGCCGGGTGCGGATCGATCCGCGGTGCGAGCCCGCCGCGGAAGGTCCATCTTGCGTATGGAACGCAGGGCCCGCGACCCAGGTTCCTGGCCGGCGGGGTCAAATATGATTCTAGCGCAAGAACTCCGTAAGGGGGCGTTCGCTCGCGCCGAGACGACCCCAGGCGGCCCCGGGCTGGGCTCCCCTGCGTCTTCCATCCCGAAGCCTACCCCGCGGAGCGCTGTGGCCGTGGAGGTTCACGCAGCGCCGCGAACTCGGCTGCCTAGGGGAGGCAGGCGTCAGGAGCGCGGAGCAGCGGTCGACGCTCTGCGCTCCGGGTCCTCAGCGCCAGGCGATGAACGCCAGCAGACAGGCCACGACGATGCACAGGACCAGCGTCGTGACGAAGGGCACGCTGGCCGGACGCAGCGCGTGCGGCGCTGGCGGGAGGTCGATTGCCCGATGCTGGGAGCCGAGCGCGCGCTCGGATCCAGGAGGGGGAGCCATGGCAGAAACTCGACTGCTCGGATGCGTCTCGCGGTGTGGCGGTCGGCGGCGCGCCGGAACGGGTGGCCCCCGACCGACGTCAGAGATACCACGGAAGTCCGATTCCTGCGGAAGATCCGGTGAGGAGGACGTTGGAATGGGAACCACGCTGGCCTCGCCCGCCGCCTCCGACCACGCCCTGACCTTGCGCTTCGCCATGCCGCACCCCATCCGCCCGGCCGTGCTCCTGTCCGTCCTTGCCGCCTGCCTGCCGGTCGTTGCCGGGACCGCCGCCGTTCCGCAGCAGGCCTCGACCGAGGCCGAGCTGGGCTACCTGGGGTTCCAGCCGCCGGAGGTCACGGACATCCGCGTCGACGAGGTCCTGCTGCACGAGGACACGAGCGGGGGCGTCCTCCAGGCCCTCCACGGCCTGGCGGCAGCGCGCGGCGGGGGCTTCGCGTTGATCTGGCGCGACCAGCGCGACGGCATGCTGAGCTTCTACTGGGCGCGACTCGACGCGAACGGCGCCCTGCGCGAGCCCGAGCGACCCGTCGCGGCCGTGCCCGGGACGACGCGCCGCTTCGATCCGGCCGTCGCGATCGCTCCCGATGGCTCGGGGGGCGTCGCCTGGGTCTCGCGCCATGGGGGGCAGCAGCGCCCCTGGCTGCGGACGTTCGACGCCGAGGGGGCCTTCTACGGCACCGACCGGGCCGTCGAGGTCAGCGAACCGCCGCCCGAGAAGCCCTCGGGCGGTCCCGGGGCGGGACGCGGCGGCGCGGCTGCGCGCGGCCGCGATGCCGCGCCGGCGCCGCGCTCTCCCGTGATGCTCGCGCGCGCGGACGGGTCCCGGACCCTGCTGTGGAGCGAGGGCACGCGCCTGCGCGCCGCGAGCTTCGACGTCGCCGGCGGTCCGCTGCGCCTGCCCTGGGATCTCGCCACGGCCAGCGGCGAGGTCGAGGTCGGGCTGCGAGCCGTGGAGGACGCGCAGGGCGGGCTCGGCCTGCTGTGGACCGCCTCGGGCAGCGTGAGCTTCGCCCGTCCCGACCCGCAGGGCGGCAAGGCCGTGTCCCAGTCGCTCGGCGCGGGGCGTGCCCGCACGCTGCTCGCGGATCCGGCCGGCGGCTTCGTCGCGCTGCTCGTGCGCGGCGAAGCCGCCGTGCTGCGACGCATCGGCGCGGACGGCAAGCTCGGGGCCGAGTCCGTCTGGTCCGCTCCCGGCCTGCGCGACGCCGACCTGGCGGCCGCGCCGGGCGGGCTCGCGCTGCTGGTCACGGTCGGCGCGCCGCCCCCGCGCGCCGGGCGCGACGGCGCGCGCGCGGACCCGCCCGCGCCGCGGGACGGCGGGCGGGGCGCCGCCGGCGCGGACCTGGGGCCCGCGCGGCTGGAACTCGTGCTCCTCGATGCGGCCTTCGCGCCCACGGAGCCGCCGATCCCGATCACGACCGGCGCGGCGCGCGAGGTCGGCGGCGCCCACCTGGGATCGAACGGCGAGCGCCTGCTCGCGGCCTGGAACGACGCGCGCCAGGGCGATGCCGACATCTTCGCCCGCGTCTTCGATGCTGCGCGCACGGGCGACGAGCGGCTTGGGCCGGAACAGCGCGTGAACACCGACTTCGCGAGCTCGGACCAGATCAAGCCCGATGTCGACGCGCTCGGGGACCGCGGCTTGGCCGTCTGGCAGGACCGTCGCGATGGTCCCGGCGCGATCTACGCGCGGCGCTTCGACCTGGCGGGACCCCAAGGGCCGGAGCTGGTGCTGCCGCGGCCTGTGGGCGGCGCGGAGCGAGCCATCCCCGCCGGCGGCGCCATGGAGCCGGCCGTGGCGCTGCGGCCCGACGGGTCGGCGCTCGTGGCGTGGGTGCAGCGCGACGGCGGGCGCTCGCGCGTGCTGGGGCAGGTGCTCGACGCGACCGGCGGGGCGCGCTCGCCGCTGCTCGAAATCGACGCCCGCGAGGGAGCGAGCCACGAGCGGGCGGCGGTCGCGCGGCTCGCGGGAGAGCGCGGATGGATCGTCGTCTGGCCGGCTGGGGGTGATCTGGGCATCCACGCGCGGCGCGTGGCGCCCGACGGCGCCTTCCCGGGGCCCGCGCGGCGCGTGAACGAGGGCGACGACACGACGCGGCACGCGGACGTCGCGCTGCTCGACGACGGGCGGCTCGTGGCCGGCTGGAGCGTGCACAAGCGCGGTGCACCCGAGGACAAGCACTGGAGCGTGCGCGCGCGCTTCCTCGACGCCGAGGGCACGCCGAAGGGCGGCGAGCTGGCGTTCGAGCCCTCGCGCCGCAACGAGGACCACGACCCGGTGTTCGCGCCGGCCAAGGGCGGCGGGTTCCTCATGGCCTGGTGCTCGGGCCTGCCCGGCGATCCCACCCACGACGTGAACGTGCGCTTGTTCGACGCGCAGGGGCGACCGGCGGGACCGAACCTGACGCCCTGCTTCCTGGCGAACGAGCAGGACTTGCCGGACGTCACGCGCCTCGCCGACGGCAGCTTCGCGGTCGTGTGGGAGGACGACGTCTCCTACTTCGACCACGTCTACGTCCGCCGCATCGCGGCCGACGGCCGCTCGATGGGGCCCTGGATGCGGGTCAACAAGCTCGACACGAAGTTCATCGCCGACCGCGTCGAGCCGCGCATCACTGCGCTGGGCGACGGCTGGGCCGCGGTGTACGCCGACCGCCAGCGCTCGCAGGGTTTCGACACGCGCCTCAAGATCGTCGGACCGCGGTTCGACGCCCCGGGCGGCGGCTGAGTGGGGCGTGCGCGCCGCAGCGCGGCGTCGAGCAACACGGGCGGACGGGCCGGCCGCAGCCGCGGGGCCGCGCTTCCGCCACCGCCCGGATCCGGGGAACCCAGCACGCGGGCCGCCCGTCCAAGCCGGCGGATCGGTGCCGACGGCACCCTAGGAGCTCCCTCGCGGCTCGGGTCGCCTCAGGAGCGGCACGGATCCCGACGCCGGCGTCGCTCGCCGGCGTCCCTTGCTTTCGGGGCGGCGCGCGCGTCCGTGCACGCTCGGTCGCCGCGACCGCGGCCCGCACGCCGCGCGCGCGGCAGGACACGTGCCTGACGCGAGGCTCCTGGAGCGCGGCGCGCTGCGCCACGCCGCTGGCGCCGCTCCCCGGGCGCCGCTCGCGAGGAGCGGCGTGCACGCGGCGCGAGGATCGCGCCCGCCGAACCGCTATCTTGCGCGGCGCGAGAGCCGCGCATGAGCACCCACCTGCACCGTCCACCCACCTACGCCGCGCGGCGCTCGAGCGCGACGGCGCACACGAAGATCGTGGCCACGATCGGACCGGCCAGTGAGGACCGCATCGGCGAGCTCGTCGACGCCGGGATGTCCGTCGCGCGCATCAACCTGTCCCACGGGACGCCCGACGACTTCCTGCGGCGCGTCGAGAAGATCCGCGCGGTGGCCGACGAGCGCGCGGCCGCGGTCGGCATCCTGACCGACATTCAGGGGCCCAAGATGCGCATGGGCCGCTTCGAGGGCGGCCGGCGCGAGGTCGAGGTGGGCGAGGTCCTGATCCTGCGCGAGGGCAAGGGACTGTCGGCCACCGGCGAGGTCGTGTTCGAGTTCACCGGGTTCCAGGAGGCCGTGCAGCCCGGCCACCGCGTGCTGCTCGCCGACGGGCAGGTCGAGCTCGTGGCCGAGGACGTCGAGGCTGGCGCGATTCGCGCGCGCGTCACCCGGCCCGGCGCGATCGGCGACCGCAAGGGCGTGCACTTCCCCGACTCGGCGGTGCGCTACGAGCTGCCGACGCAGGAGGACCGGGCGAATCTGGAGCTCTCCCGCCGCGCCGGCGTCGACTTCATCGGCATCTCCTTCGTGTCTCGCAAGGAGGAAGTGCGCGCGGTGCGCGCGCTGTGCCCCGAGGCGCTCATGATCGCCAAGATCGAGCGCATGGCGGCGCTCGAGAACCTGGACGACATCCTGGCCGAGGCCGACGGCGTGATGGTCGCGCGCGGCGACCTGGGCGTGGAGGCCGAGCTGGAGCAACTGCCCCTGATCCAGAAGTCGATCCTGGCGGCCTCCGTGCGCTCGGGGAAGTTCGCCATCACCGCCACGGAGATGCTCGAGTCCATGATCGAGAGCTCGCGTCCCACGCGCGCCGAGGTCACCGACGTGGCGAACGCGGTGCTCGACGGCAGCGACGCGGTGATGCTCTCGGCCGAGACCGCGGTGGGTCAGTTCCCGGTCGAGGCGGTGGCCACGATGAGCCGCATCGCGCGCGCCGTCGAGACCAGCCAGCGCTACCGCGACATCGCGCGCCCCTCGTTCCGCGCGGCCGAGTTCAACTTCTCGAACGCCGCCGCGATGGCCGCGGTGCAGGCCGCGGAGGCGCTGCGCATCCCGAAGATCGTGTGCTTCACGGAGACCGGCAACACCGTGCGGCTGATCTCCCGCTACCGTCCCAGCGCCGAGGTCATCGGCCTGACGCCGCACCAGCGCGTCGTGAACAGCATGACGATCCTGGCGCACGTGCGGCCGTTCCTCGTGCGCCGCGAACGCAGCCTCGAGGACATGATCGCGATGGCGAGCGAGATGCTCGTCTTGCGCGACCTGGCGCAGTACGGCGACCCGATCGTGTTCGTGGCCGGCGTGCCGGCCGGAGTGGCTCGCTCCACGAACGTGGTCAAGCTGCACAGGATCGGTGAAGAGGTGCGCCTGCACTGACCCGCGAACGAGCCCGGCGTGCGAGCCCGGGCGAGGGCCCGGGCGAGGGCCCGCCGGAGCGCGCGGGGCGCCGGGCGCGAGGGGGCGCGCTGCCCTCAGCGCGCGCCGCCACCCGTTGCTGCCGGGGCGTCGAGCGCGCCGCTGGCGACCTCGGCCGCAATCACGCTGAACGCGGCCAGCGGGCCGCCGAACACGATCTGCGCGTAGTACTCGCGCGCGACGTCCTGCTCACCCTCGAGCGCCGCTAGCCGCGCTGCGGCGTGCGCGCGCGTCGCGAAGGCGATCGTGCCCGGCTCGTGGCCGGCGAGCAGCGCGTCGCGCGACAGGTCGCCGCGGAAGTGGAGCAGCGCCGCGTGGTAGTCCTCGTTCTCCAGGAGCCGCATGTCCGGCCTGACGGGCTCGAGCAGCCGCAGGGCCTCCTCGCGGCGGCCGAGCTCGACGAGCACGATCCAGGTCCAGAACAGGTGGGACACGTAGCGGTCGTCGTTGGCGCGCGCCAGCGGCAGGGCGGCCAGGTACACGTCCGCCGCACGCGTCAGATCCCCCGAGAGGAACAGCGCCAGACCCAGGTGGTAGGCGATGTTCGAGCGCAGGGTCCCGATCGGAACCCCGGCCGCGTTCGGCTGGCCGTCGGGCTCGACCTCGTCGGGACGTGCGGCGGCCAGGACGCGAGCCCGCTCCAAGTCGGCGATCGCGCGGTCGAAGCGCCGCAGCGTGATCCAACGGTGACCGCGGAAGCGGTGGAGCCAGGCCGAGTCGGGATGGTGCTCGAGGCCGCGCGTGAAGGCCGCGATGGCCTCCTCGTAGCGGCCCAGGTAGCCGAGACGCCGACCGACCCACACGGCGGCCTCCTCGCTGGCGGGCTCGCGCGCGAGTCGCGCCTCGGCCTCCGCGAGCTCGCGCTCCTGCGCCGCGCGCGCGGGGTCGGAGGGCGCCGTGGCGCAGGCGCAGCCGAGCGCCAGGGTCAAGACCGCGAGACCGAGAATCCGCATGCGCGTCAAGATGCGCTCCGCGTCGCCGCCAGTCACGCGCGCGCTCTGGCATCGGCCTGCGCGCGCCCGTAGGCTTCGCCGCTCTTCAACCTGCACCGCACCTCGAGCCGCATCGCAACCGCCCCTCATGCTGAACGGCACGACCTGGAGCCTCGCTCGCTTCGGCGCCCGCCTGCGCCAGGCCGGCGACCTCGCCCGCCCGCCCCAGAAGAAGCTCTCGCGCGTGCTCTCCATCGCGAGCGGCAAGGGAGGCACGGGCAAGAGCATCGTGGCCACGAACCTGGCCGTGCAGCGCGCCCGGCGGGGCGAGCGCGTGTGCCTGGTCGACTTCGACGCCGGGATGGCCAACGCGCACCTGCTCCTGGGCGTCGCGCCACGCTTCGACCTGGGGCACGTCCTGGATGGGGAGATCTCGGCCGGGTACGCGCTCGTCGAGGCGCCCGGCGGCCTGCAACTGCTCTCGGGCGGTGTCGGGCGCGCCGCGCTGGCGAACCCGACGCGCAAGGAGCTCGAGCGGCTGTTCGAAGCGCTCCAGCCGCTCGAGGAGGCCTTCGACCTGGTCATCGTGGACCACGGCGCGGGGCTCTCCTACGCGACCATGGCGCATCTGGCGGCGTCCAGCGCGCTGCTCGTCGTCACGACCCACGAGGTCACGTCGCTCTCGGACGCCTATGCGCTCTACAAGCACGTGACCACGGTGAACCCGCGCGTCCAGGCCGGCGTCGTCATGAACCGCTCGCCGGACGAGGCCACCGCGCATGCCGCCTGGGAACGCTTCCGCGGCGCGAGCCAGCGCTTCCTGACCCGTACCCCCGAGTTCGTGGGCTGGGTGCCCATGGACGAGGCCGTGGTGCGCAGCGTGCAGGCTCGCGTGCCGGTCTCCCTGCGCGAGCCGGAGAGCCGCGCGGCCCGCGCCCTGGCCACCGTGGCGAGCTGGCCCGCGATCGATACCGCCCGTGGGACGGGGTCGTTCTACGCCGCGGCCCGCCGGGCCCTGCGCTAGCTTTCGCGGCGGAGGGGAGGTAGACCGTTGAGGCGGGATCCGCCCCCGCCTCGAGGTGACCGATGGACGGTTTGGCTCTCTTGTGCGCCCTCCACGCCGACGGCCCGCAGTCGCTGCGTCGCCTGCGGCGCTCGGGCTGTCCCTCGCTGGAATCCGTGGCGACGCTCGACGCGGCGCGCCTCGCGGAGCTCCTCGCCAGCTCGCCCGCGGCGGCGCAGCGCTTCCGTCGCGAAGCCGAGCTCCTGCTCGCCCGCCTGGGCGGAGCCGACGCGCCCCGTCGCGAGGCGGCGCTCCTCGCGGATGGGCTGCTCGAGGCCGAGGAGGAGCCGACGTCGCTGCCGGCCGCCGACCCGAGCCTGGCGGAGAGCCGCGTGACCGCCGCCGAGGCCGCTCCCCCCGCGAGCGGAGCGCCTGCGGCGGGCAACGGCCGGGAGCACCGCACCGCGCTGCCGAGCGCGCAGCCCTGGGACGCGGCGCTGGCGCGCTGGCGCGAACTCGACGCGCTCGAGGACGCCGAAGCCGCCGCGGAGCCGATCGTCGAGGAGTCGTCGGCGCCCGTTCCGCACCACTCTCCGCGTACGCCGCTCACGGCGCTCGTCGACCTGGCCCGCGAGTCCCATGACGCGCTGATCGCCGCCGGGATCGTCGACCTCGAGGCGCTGGCCGCCTGCGACCCGCTCGATCTGGCGCGCGCGACGGGCTTGGACTACTCGAACGCGGTGCGCTGGCGCGCGCTGGCCCGCCGCGCGTTGCCCGAGGGCGTCGAGCGCTTCTCTCGCTCCGGCCTGCCGTCCTCGGCCCGCCCGTCGGTCGTTCCGCTCGTGGACTTCGTGCTGCGGCCAGCGCCACCCCGCGCGGCGGAGCTGCGCGAGGAGACCGCCGGCGGTCCTTTCGCCTGACGATCCCGCGCTGCGGGCGGATCTCCGCGCACGTGGACGCTGCACGAGGTCGCGCAGGCGCCCTTGCGCGTCGAGCGCTCGTCAGCGCGCCGCGCGCGCGCGAATCTCCGCGAGCTTCTCCAGGAAGCGCTCGGGAGGCAGGAAGCCGACCATGCGCCCGACCTCCGTCCCCGCCGCGTCGAGCACGAGCAACGTGGGATACCCGCCGACGCGGTACTGGCGCGCGAGCGGCACGCCCTTCTGGCTCTCGGCATCGATCTTGAGCGCCACGAGCTGGCGCAGCTCGGCCTGCACCGCGGGCTGGGAGAAGGTCTCCGCGTCGAGCTTCTTGCAGGGGGGGCACCAGGTCGTGAAGAAGTCGACGAACACGAGCGTCCGCGACGCGCGCGCCTGAGCCAGGGCGTCCTCGAACGGCCCGTCGAACCAGGGTGAGGTGGCGGTCGCGGCAGGGGAGGTGCGCGCGGCCGGAGGCTGTTCGGAGCAACCACCGGCGAGGAGTGCTGCGACGAGCAGGAGCGTGCGCGAGGCCCAGGCGAGGCCGCGCACGGGGCGCAGGCTGCCGGCGGCCCGCGAGACTGCGCGCCGCAGACGAGGATCAGGGACGGGTGCCATGGCCCCCAGCGTAGCGACCCGTTCCGGCCGCGGGCACGAGCCTCCCGACGACCGGTCGCGGCAATCCCCCTGGTGTCGCTTGGACGAGGCACTCTGGAGGAGTCCTCGAAGTCGAACTCGGCGGACATGCCGCTCGACATCCAGGACACCGAGCTCACCGAGGTCCTCACGACGCATCGCGCCGCCACGCAACGAGTTCAGAGGAGCACTGGGGCTGGATGGGGGACTGGAGCGCCCCGAGCGTCTCGGTGCACACGAGGACGAGCTCCGTGTCGCGGCTCCAGAGCGCAAGGGCTTCCGATGAGCTTCGAGATCCACAGCCTGTCGCGCGGGCCGAGCAAGTGGCCATGCTCGACTCCAGCGAGCCCCCTGAGGTCCAGGCTCCGTGTCCACGGATGCGCGGCCGGCGCTGCGGCCCTCGACGCCCCGCAGGAGGGCTCGCGCTCGCTACCGAAGCGGGCAATGCTGGCACAGTGGACGCAAGCCGGGACGGCCTCGCCTGCGGCCCCGACGCCGGACTCCCAGCCGCGCGAGAAGCTCCGCGACGAAATCCCGGCCTCCGGTTAGTTTGTTCCCCTGCCGTCCCTGCGCCCGGACGCCGGACAACCGCGCCGATGACCCTGACCCAGACGATCCGCTCGAGCCTGATCCCGTCCGCCGCATCCCGCCCCGCCGACGATCCGATCTTCCTCCTGAACGCCGAGGCCACGCGCCGGGCGCAGGCCGGGGAGAAGGTGATCAACGCGACGCTCGGAGCGCTCCTGGAGGACGACGGGACGCTCGCGATCCTGCCCAGCGCGGTCGAGGCGCTGGCCCGCGTGCCGGCCAAGAAGGCCGCGGCCTACGCGCCGATCCTGGGCGCGCGGCCGTTCCTCGACGCGGTCGTGCGCGACACGTTCGACGGGGCCGACCTGGCTTCACTGGCCACGGCGTCCGCCACGCCGGGCGGCACGGGTGCGATCTACCAGGCGTTGACCTGCTTCCTGGAGCCGGGTCAGGCCCTGCTCACGACGCACTGGTTCTGGAGCCCGTACCAGACGCTCGCGACGCACGCGCGGCGCGCCGTCGAGACGTTCGAGACCTTCGACGCGCGTGGTCGCTTCGACACGGGCGGCTTCGCGGCCGGGCTCGACCGCCTGATCCAGCGGCAGGGTCGCGCGCTGGCGGTGCTCAACTTCCCCTGCCACAACCCGACCGGCTACTCGCTCGACGCGGCCGAGTGGCGCGAGGTGGCGGAGATCGTGCGCAAGGCGGGCGAGCGCGCGCCCGTCGCGCTGCTCGTCGACCTGGCCTACGCGCGCTTCGGTGGTGCGGGCTCCAACGGCTGGATCGAGCAGGTGCCGCGCGTCCTGGAGAGCGCCACGCTGCTGGTGGCCTGGACCGCCTCGAAGTCGTTCGCGCAGTACGGCGCGCGGGTCGGCGCCCTGGTCGCGGCGCACGCCGATCCGGCCGAGCGCTCGCGGATCCAGAACGCGTTGGCCTTCGCGTGCCGCGGAACGTGGTCGAACTGCAACCACGGCGGCCAGCTCGCCGTGGCCGAGCTGCTCGAGGACCCGGTGCAGCGCGCGCGCGCGGACCAGGACCGCGCGCGCCTCGTGCGCCTGCTCGACGAGCGCGTGCAGGTCTGGAACCGCGAGGCCGCCCGCGCCGGACTGCGGCACCCGCGCTACGAGGGTGGCTTCTTCGTCTCGGTCTTCGCGCCCGACGCCGAGGCCGCCGCCGAGCGCCTGCGGGCGGCCGGCGTGTTCGTGGTCCCGCTGCCCGGCGCGCTGCGCGTCGCTTTGTGCTCGACCCCGGTCGCCGAGGTCCCGCGCCTCGTCGCGGCGCTGCGCGAGGCGATCCGCTAGAGTCGGGGCCCGAGGACCAGAGCGCATGGGGCCAGCGGACAGTTCGCGCGAGGAGGTCGGGCACGCGGGGGCCTTCGAGCTGCCGCACCGCTACGGGCCGCGCGTGCACGTCCTCGACAACGTCTACCTGCTCAGCGCGCTGGCGCGCATCGGCAGCCCGAACGTCGCGCACCGCGACCTCATGGCGCTCCTGCGCAGCGTCTACCAGACGTTGCTCATGACGGCCTGCGGACGCGAGCTGGCGCGCGTGACGGGGGAGGTGCCCACGCGCATGTCGGCCGCGCATCCCGCGCGCGGCGTCTACCGCGGCCCCGTCTTCGACCCGGCCGAGCAGGTCGTGGTCGTGGACGTGATCCGCGCCGGGATCGTGCCCTCCCAGGTGTGCTTCGAGCTCTTGACCGCCGTGCTCTCCGAGACCAGCGTGCGGCTCGACCACCTGACCATGGCGCGGCGCTCGGACGAGCACGGCCACGTGACCGGCGTCGACCTTTCGGGCAGCAAGATCGGCGGGCGCGTCGACGGCGCGACCCTGATCCTGCCCGACCCGATGGGGGCCACGGGCATCACGACCGTGCGCGCGCTGCGCCACTACCGCGAGCAATGGGGGCGCCCGAAGAAGATCGTGGCGCTGCCGATGATCGCCACGCCCGAGTACCTGCGCACCGTGCTCGAGGAGTCGCCTGAGCTCGTCGTCTACACCGCGCGCATCGACCGCGGGATGTCGGACCCGGACGTGCTCGAGTCCCTGCCCGGGACGTACTGGGACCGGGAGAAGGGCCTCGACGCCAAGAGCTACATCGTCCCGGGCGCTGGCGGCATGGGCGAGGTCATCAACAACTCCTGGTGCTGAGCCCGCGACCCACCCGGGTTTCCGTGGACGACCAGGTTGGCCCGGGTAACGATGGGGCCATGGAAGCCCCCTCCACCCAGCCCCTCCAACCCGCCTCCACGGACTGCTCGTCCGCCGGCCCAGGCGCATTCTGTCCGATCCACGAGGGCCTGCGACTGCTTCAGGGCGCCTGGACGCCCGAGGTGTTGTGGCAGCTCCGGCAGGGGCCCAAGCGCTTCGGGGAGCTGCGCCGAGCCCTGGGCCGGATCTCGGCCAAGGTGCTCACGACGCGCTTGCGCGAGCTCGAGCAGCGTGGGTTGCTCGAGCGGCGCGTGCTGGCCAGCTCGCCGCCGTCGGTGGAGTACCGGATCACGGACCTCGCGCACGAGATCCAGCCGGTGCTCAGCGCGATCGCAGACCTGGGGACGAAGCTCCACGCCCGCCAGCTCGCGCGCAGCGCGGGCTGAACCCGGCCCGCGGACGTGCGGACGCCTGGCGGGCTCGCGAGCAGGCCACGTCCGCGCGCTGTCCTGCCGCAGCGGGCGGGCGGGGTCCGTCAGAACGCGTAGCGCAGGCCGAGCGTCAGGATGTCGTCGTCGTTCTCGCGCTCGTAGCCGACGCCCATGGCCGCGCGTCCCACGAACCAATAGCGCAGGTCCGCGCCGAACAGGAAGCCGTCGTCGCCCACGTCGACCCAGCCGATGCGCGCCTCGAGCTCGAGGCGCTCGTCGAGCAGGGTCCGCGCGCCGAGGTCGACGCGCCAGCCGTCCTCGTCGGCGCTCCCGCCCCCGGAGCGGTCGAACTCGACGTGCACCCACGAGATCGAAGCGAAGGCCTTCAGGCCGTCCTCGAGCGGCACGCTCTGGCCGAAGCCCAGGTCGTAGCGCGTCAGGTCGTTGTCGTCCGTGAAGTGGCTCACGCCAGCCCGCAGGAAGAAGCCCTGGTCGAACTCCCAGGCGCCGCGCAGGCCGAGCCCGGGCAGGTCGTCGTCGATCAGGTCGGCGTCGCGCATCTGCACGTTGACCTCGACGAACTTCCACGCGAGCCGCGGCTCGGAGTCCTCCAGGACCGGCTTGCGGCCCTGCACCGCCAGGGGCTCGAACGTCAGCGCCTCGAACGACCACGGCGTCCCGGCCGGCGCCGCGAGTGCGGTCGAGGATGCGGCGGGCGAGGGCGGCAGCGCCGCGACGAAGAGCGCACAGGTCGTGAGCATGGGAGGTCCTCCTGCCGGCACGCGCCGGGCGCGCCCCTATACCGGGTCGCGACGCTGCGCGCCATGCTCGCCCTCGGCGAAGGGGTCCGGGCGTCCGAGCGCCTCGCGTCCGGGCGGCAGCTCGAACCGCTCGCGCGTGCGCGCGTACGCGCTGCCGCCCATGCGCCCGACGGCCCGCAGGCGCTCGGCGTCGACGTGCAGGCGAGGGTCGACGAGCGCGTCGTCGAGGTGCACGTGGACGACGCGGCCGATCACGACGTTGCCGCCCGACGGCGCGCCGGGGTTCGTGCGCACGACCTGGAGCGTGACGCACTCGAAGGCCCAGGGCGAGCGCGCCACGCGCGCCGGGCGCACGCGGCGGCTGGGCGCCGTCGCGAGCCCGGTGAGCGCGAACTCGCTCTCCCCGCGCGGCAGCGGCTCGGCCGCGGCCGCGATCTCGCGCGCCAGCGGCTCGACGGACGCGCACACGACGAACTCGCCCGTGCCACCCTCCGCGACGGGCTTGCAGTTCGAGAGCGTGTCCTTCTCGCCACCGTCGGGGCGGTTCGCGGGACAGAAGAGCAGCGTCATCGGGTCGGAGCCGATGCCGTTGAAGAACGAGAATGGCGCCAGGTTCGGCCGACCCAGCGCGTCGACCGTCGAGACCAGCGCGATCGGCCGCGGGACGATGCAGCCGATGAGCAGCTTGTAGCGGTCGCGGGGCGCGAGGTCGTCGGGCGAGAGGTCCATGGCGCGGTCAGGCTAACCGCGAGCGAGGACCCGGTCCGCGGCGATCAGTCCACGCGGATCGCGCGCGACATCGCCCCCGAGCGGATCAGCGTGAACCAGGCGGCGCGTTCGCCCTCCAGGTCGAACACCAGGCGCGTGTCGCGCTCGCCTTCCAGGGCGAACTCGCCACGTCCGCGGGAACGCAGGTGGATCGCGCTGCGGCCCGGCTCCTCGAACCACAGGTGGCCGTCCTGGGTGAAGACCCGCAGTCGCGTGGTCGCGAGCTGGTAGGTGCCCGGGAGGCGCTCCACCTCCGCCGGGCTCAGCGGGAACTCGCCCCGCGACGGCGGCAGCCCGAGCGCCACGCGCGCGACCTCCTCCTCGATGCGGTCGACCTCGGCGGTCGCGCAGTTCGCCAGCACGGCGATCGAGAGCTCCGCCGAGGGGTACCAGGCCGCGACGACGCGGAAGCCGCTCGTCCCGCCGGAGTGCGCATGGCGCACGAGGCCGTCGAGCTTCACGGTGTGCACCGCCGCGCCGTGCTCGTCCGGCCCCTTCCCCGAGCCGCTCGGCGCCAGGAGCAGCTTCTGGCTGGCTTCGTCGAGCAACAGGCCCCCGAACAACGCCTCCTGCCAGCGCGCAACGTCCGCCGCGGTGGCGCAAAAGCGGCGCGTCGCGCTGCGCGGCGCGCCGGGCAGCGACACCTCGACGTCGCGCTGGCCGCTGATCTCCCGGCAGTCCGCGGCGTAGCCTGCCGGGCGCTCGGTCGGCGGGCAGAGGCCGGTCGACTCGAGCCCCGCCGGCTCGATGACCATCGTCGAGATCCACTCGGGGTACGCCGTGCCGGCGACCTTCTCGACAGTCAGCGCCAAGAGCGGATAGCCGAGCGTGTCGAGCGAGTGGCCCGCGCCCGGCGCGAAGGCGAACGGCACGTCGGCGAACAGCGCCAGGAAGCCGGCCTCGTCGAACTCGCGACTGGCGGCCTCGGGGTGCTTGGCGAGCAGCGCGGGCCAGCCCGGCACGCCCGAGCGCGACGCCAGCAGCTCCCGGATGGAGGGGGAGCCCTGCGCGGTCGGGAAGGCCGGCAGGTGCTTCACGAGCGGGTCGTCGAGGCCGAGCTTGCCGGTCGCCGCGAGCTGCAGCACCGCGGCCGCGGTGAACTGCCGCGCGAGCGAGCCGATCTCGAAGCGCGTCTCGGTGTCCACCGGGCCCGAGCCCGTCGAGCCGAAGGCCTCGTTCGCCAGCGACTTGCCGGCCTTGCGGACCACGATGGCGACGCCCGGCACGCCCTCGCGCGCCGTGGCCTCGCGCCCCGCGGCGCGGATGACCTGGATCAGGCGCTCGTGCTCCAGATCCTCTGCGCGCGAGGTCGAGAGCGGCGCGGTCGCCCAGGCCGCGGGCAGGGAGGTCAGTGCGATCAGCGTGATGAACATGGTGGGCTCCTCCGGTTCCGGGTGTCGGTTCCGCGCAGGATACGCGCCAGGGCTACGCCCCGTCTGCGCAGGAGTGCGCAGGCCCCGGGCTCCGAGTCCGCAAGCCCCGGGCGCGTGCGGGCTCCCGCGCCGCGCAGCTCAGAGGAAGTCGGCCGGATCGAACTCGTCGACCGGGATGATCCGCACGCGCGGCAGCGGCACGTTGAAGGCGTGCGCCTCGGTCTCGAGGTCGTGGATCTCGAGTCCCCGCGCGGTCAGCTCGCGGTACGAGGCGCTGACGAACTCCCGGAACCCCAGGACGCCGACCCGCCGGTCGCCCGCGAGCAGCGACTCGATCGCGGACAGGAAGTCCCCGTCGTGGCTCGCGAGCAGCACGTTGCCTGGCCGCTCGCGCAGTGCCTCCAGGGTGCGCAGGATCGCCACGTCGACGACCGAACCATCCTGGGGACCGGAGAGCGGAATGGGCCGGTAGTTCAGCGCCAGCAACGCCTGGATGAAGGACGTGGGCAGCACTCCCGACGACGCGTTCAGGAAGAACAGCGGCTTGCAGGGCGCGCTCCACAGCCGCGTCGTGAAGTCGCGCACGCGGTCCCAGCGCGGTCTCTGCTCAGGGTTCGGCCGCCCTCCGAGGATGCTGTTGCCCAGCGTGACGTCGATGTTCTCGCCATCGACCAGCAGGTACGAGAGGTCGTGGGCCAAGGGTCACCGTGCGTAGGCGCGCCGCGCGAAGAGCAGCGTCAGGTAGGGCAGCATCGTGCGCTTCTGCGGGATGAGCTCGAAGATGCGCCAGAGCCGCTTCGGGTTCAGGTAGAAGCTGCGGTAGGCCTTCTTGCGCAGGCGCAGGATCCGCTGCTCGGGCACGGCCGACAGGTTGATCTCGGCCTGGTAGGGCTCGTAGCGCGACCAATCCGTCGGCAGCTCGTAGCCGGCGTGCTCGACCTGGCGGAACAGCTCCGTGCCCTTGAACGGGATCACGCGGAAGAAGGCCGCCGTGTGGAAGGAGCTCGCGGCCGCCCAGCGGATCGTCTCCTCCATCTCGTCCTCGGTCTCGGTCGGGAAGCCCAGCATGAACGCGCCGTGGACCATGACGCCCTGCGCGGCGATGAAGTCGACGATCCTGCGGACCTTGTCGATCTTCAAGTTCTTCTTCATGACCTTCTGGAGACGCGGCGAGGCGCTCTCCACCGCGACCATGCAGCGGTACATGCCGGCGCGCTTGAGCAGCACGACCAGCTCCTCGTCGAGGATGTCGCCGCGGAAGCCGTTGGGGAACGTCAGCGCGAGCTTCCAGCCCCGGTCGATGATGCCCTGCGCGATCTGCTTGGCGCGCTCGGGTCGGAAGTTGAAGATGTCGTCCATGAAGACGAGCTCCTTCACGCCGTAACGCGTGACGAGCAGCTCGATCTCCGCCAGCACGTGCTGGGCCGAGCGCTCGCGGAACGTCTTCCCATAGCTGTTGTGACAGTACGTGCAGCGCCACGGACAGGCGCGCGAGCTGAACAGCGTCGCGAACTCGGGATGCGCGTAGATCACGCCGCCGCGCGGGACCTTGTGGTACTTGGCGTGGTCGACCAGGTCCCAGGCCGGGAACGGCAGCTCGTCCAGGTTCTGAGGCGGCGGCCGGTCGGGCTCCTGCACGATCGCGCCGTCGGACGAGCGCCAGGCCAGACCCTGGCAGCCGCTCCACTCCGCCCGTCCGTCGCGCAGGCCGGCGAGCAGCTCGGCGAACGTGAACTCGCCCTCGCCGCGTACCACGAAGTCGACGTGGGGGTCGCGCAGCACGTCCTCGGCCGCGACGCTGGGGTGCGGGCCCCCGCACACGACCTTGGCGCGCGGCAGGCGCTGCTTCACGAGCTGCGCGACGGCGTGCATGCAGCCCGCCTCGTACGTCATGGCCGAGAGGCCCACCACGTCCGGCGCGAGGCGCACGAGCGCGTCGGCGGCCTGCTCGGGTGTCCAGTCCTCGACCTTCATGTCGAGCAGGTGGACGTCCGGGAAGCCCTGCGCGCGTGCGTTCGCGGCGATCATCATCACGCCCAGCGGGTGGACGTGCGTGAACTGCGTGTAGGGGTGGTAGGTCTGGACGAGGGCAACGCGCATCGGGCTCGCGAGCCCGCCGTGGAGGCTCGACCTCGGATCCTACGCGAGCCGTGCGGGGGCCGGAAGGCGCGCCACGCCGCGCGCGCCGCGGGTCCTCGGCCTGGCGGCGCGCGCGCGCCGCGCCGGGCAGCTCACGAAGCGACCTCCTCCTCCACGAAGTGACCGTCCTCGAAGCGCCAGGCGCGCAGCTCCCGCTCGGCGTGTCGGTCGACGGCGACCAGGACGTGCGACCAGGAGGGGGCGGCGCGCTCGCGGTCCGTCGCTTCGGGCACGGGCGCGGCATCGGGCTTCGAGCGCCACGTGCCGACCACCGCGAGTCCCAGCGCGCGGGCCTCGGCCTCCGCCGCGCGCTGATCGACCGTGCCGAGTTGCGCGAGCCGTGCCGCGACCACCCGGCGGTTGTCGCCCTCCTGCACGCCGAGCAGCAAGCCGCACACGGCGAGCGGGTAGGCCTGGGCGGCCCAGGCCTCGATCTGGAAACGCTGGAAGCGCGCCAGTGCGACGCGCGGGACGCGGAAGGGGCCCGGTCGGAAGCCGGCGTTCGGAGTGGGGTCGGACATGGCACCCAGTTCGGTCAGGAGGAACGAAACGCGCCGCGGTCCCGGCGAGGACCACGGCGCGTTCCTGGATCGGAGGAGGCTGGCCTAGGTCGCTCGCGTGGTGCTCGAGGCACATGCGCACGGACGCGCCGCCCAGCCACGCAGGAGAGCGTGGAGGGGGGCGAGCCGCGGAGCTTGCGCCTGGACGAGCAGCACGCCGCGAGCTTCCTCCGCGCCGCGTGATCCGTCAAGGGCCGCACACAGGTCGAACGGTCAGGCGCGCGGTGCCTGCGCCGACTCGACGGGTCCGCTGGGCCGGCGGTTGGCTGGGCTCGTTCGCCGGGGGACCTGCTCCGTCCCGCCGGAGATCGCGGGGAACCAGCTCCCGCCCGGCTTGTGACCAGGCCACGCGGTCGTCCTGCGAGGGATGGAGACTGCGCCAGCCCGCAGGCGGTCGGGTTCGTGTTCAGGCACCACGCGTGGTCGCAGCGCACACGCGAGTGTGAGGATCAGAGCCACGTCAAGCGCTGCGAGTTCGTCAGGTTGAACGTGGCCGGCGTGCAGAACGTGGGATGCGCGTTGCGGTACCAGACTTGGTAGTAGCGCACGGGAATGCCGCTCGATGGGATCTGGCCCGAGACGGACAGCGGCGGATCCCCCGGCCGCGGCCACGTCGCGGAGCCGTTCGTCGCGACGACGGTCCCGAGTCGGATCACGCTGCCGCTGACGCACAGGCGTCCATCGCCGAACGTCGTCGCGCCGCCCGCGGGGAACGTCGTGCCTTGGAACAGGAGCGCCGTCGTGTTGGGCGGCAGCGCCGTCGCGGTCCAGCGGAGCGTGTCGATCGCGCGGTTCGGCACGCCCGAGCTGTCGAGCAATGCCCCGCTCGCATGCACCGAGTTCGGGCAGCCGTGGCCGGGCGCGCTGGGGACCCCACACGGGCAGTTCCCGGGCGAGAGGCCGCTGCAGTTCAGGAGATCGAAGTCGCGGCGCAGGATCGTGACGGAGGTCGACGTCGCGGGCGTGTTGCCGATCGCGAACCACAGGAACTCTCCGGTGCGGTCGAAATCGAAGCCGCCGCGCGTCACCGGCGGCAGGAGGTCCACGAGGGACACGGATTCCACCACGATGCCGTTCTGGATGTTGACCTGGGCGAGCTCGCCGTTCTCCAGCAGCACGTGGCAGGCATCGGTCACGGGATCGAAGGCGATGTCGACAGCGCGCGCCGTCACGCCCACGAGGCCGATCGAGTGGAGCACGTTGCCCGTGGCCGGGTTCAGGCGCTTCAGCAGCACGCCGCCGCCCGGGATCACCCCCGTCGCGAGCCAGAGGTCGCCGGACGCGTCGAAGTCGGCGCCCAGGGCCGCGTGACCGTCGCCGTAGTCCGCGACGAAGTTGCCGAAGTGCGAGATGCGCCCGCCGACCGACTCGCCCAGCGGGCTGAACACGTCCATCGGCGGATTCACGATGCCGTTCGTGATCGCCAGCGCCTCGGGTCCCTGGTCCAGGCCCGGGATCGCGGCGGGGTCGAGCGTGGACAGCAGGTTCCCGCTGCCCATGCTGAACTCGTGGATCCGCCCGCCGGGCGCGCCGTCGGCGACCCACAGCCGCTCGTGCAGCTTCTCGATCGAGACGTCCCCGAACGCCCCCAGGGCGGCGGCCGAGACGTCGAAGGTCGCGTGCGGGCGCAGGACGATCGCCTGCGCGGAGAGGGGGGCGGTGAGGAGGCTCACGCCGGCGAGGCGGAAGATCGAGTGGGTGCGCATGGCGGGGCTCCGGGAGGGGACTACCCAGCTGTCCGCGGCGCGCTCGTGATCTTTCGCGGGACCCCGGCGCCCTCGATCAAGCCCGACGGGCCAGGTCGCGCCGCGCGAGCCACAGGTGGCGCCGCTGGTGCGGGGCCAGGATCCGCAGGGCCGACCAGGCGCTGTAACGGACGCGCGCGTCGAACGGCGACGTCACGCGCGCCCGATCGAGCGCCAGACCCTCGAAGGACCGGACGCGCGCCAGGAGTGCGCGCTGCAGCTCGTGGAAGCGCGCCACGACGCGCGCCGGGTCGACGGCCGGTCCGGGCACGAAGCGGTCGGACGTTCGCACCCGCTTTCGCACCGGCGGCTCGACCATCCAGATCAGGAAGCGGCCCATGAGGTCGGTGCGCAGCGGCCCGCGCGCCGTCACGCCGCGCGCGCGCAGGTCCGCGGCCGCGGTCTCGACGAGCGGCAGGTAGGCCTCGGTCGAGAGGTTCAGGTGCTCGACGTGCTCGGCCGGGGACCAGCGCGCTGGCGCGGGGCGACGGGACAGGGCCGCGGCGTCGAGGCCCAGGACGAGCTCGTCGAGCGCGCGGTCGTTGGCCTCGAGCTCGTCGAGCACGGTCGCGATCGTGTGCACGCTGGGCACGATAGCGTCGCGCACCGGGCGGCGCGTCGTGCGTGGCGACCGCGCGTCACTTCCACACGCCGTCGAAGACGAGGTCGCGCGTCTCGCCGGCGGCCAGGGTCAGCGGCAGGTCGGTCTCGATCCGCTCGGGATAGCGGGTCGCGCGCACGAGGCAGGCCCCGGCTGGCGCGGCGAACGTGCGCTCGGTGCCCTGCTCGACGCCGTCGGCGTGGATCGTCACGCCGCCGGCGAGCACGCTGACGCTCACGTGGGCGCCGGGGCCCGTGAACCGGACGCGTACGCGCGCTCCCGGCGCGGTCTCGACGCGCACTGCGTCGCGCGTCGCGCCGGCGACGACCTCGATCGCGGTCGCGAGCCCGATGCGTCCATCCGCGGTCCGCGCGGCGAGGTCGTAGAGCCCCGCCGCGAGCCCGTCGAAGCTGAAGCGACCGTCGTCGCCGGCCGCGGACGACAGTTGGCTCCAGCCGCCAGGGACGCGCGGGTTCAGGACGACGTCGGCGCGCGGCGCCGGCTTCCCGTCCGCGCCGAGGACGAGGCCCGCGATCCCGCCGCCGCGCTGGAACTGGAGCACGACGTCCGTGTCGCCGGTGCGCGCCGTGACGGGCAGGGGGTCGACGAACTCGCCGATCGAGCGGGCGTTCAAGACGTACTCGCCCGGCTCGAGCGGGCCCAGGACGAACGAGCCGTCCGTGGTGTTCACGTTCTCGTTCGCGTGGAAGCGGTCGGTCGCACGCTCGATGGTCACGAAGGCATGGCGCACCGCCCCTCCGTCCGGGTCGACGAGGCGTCCGCGGATCGTGTGGCCGCGCGCGACGCGGAGCGTGACGTCGACACGCGCCGCGCCGGGCGCGACCGCGACGAGCTGCGCCGCGGGCGCCACATCGTCGTTGGCGGCCGGCTGGCGCCGGTTGCGCGCGAGCGGCGCGGGGCCGACCCACCAGTCGCCCGGTCCGACGTCGGCGAACGTGAAGCGTCCCTCGGCGTCCGTCTGCGCGCTGCGGCGTCCCTCGGCCTCGGAGCGCTGGAAGTGCGTGGGCTGGGGGGAGCGCGCCGGCTGGAGCGCGATTGCGAGCCCCGCGGCCGGCGTGCCGGATGCCTCGAGCGCCAGCCCATGGATCGCAGCGCCCGCGCCCACGCGCCAGGCGACCTCGCGCAGCTCGCCCGGCTCGAGCACGAGTTCCTCGGGCGCGCGGAAGACCTCGTCGCGGCCCTCCTGGAGCACGCCCGCGAACGGCATGCGCGGTGGCAGCTCGGGCAGGAAAGCGCGGCCGCCCGCGTCGGTGACCGCGGTGTAGCGTGCGTCCTCGATCCAGCCCGCGCGGATCAAGTCCATCCCGTCGGGGCGGCCGAAGCGGTAGCCCGCGGTCGACAGCACGACGCGCTGGCCGACGAGCGGCGCGCCGTCGACGGCGCTGGCCGTGATCCGCACGGACGCGACGCGCGAGAGCGCGATCTCGAGCGGCGCGGCCGGATCCTCGTGGCCCGGTCCCATCCGCAGCGCGGCGGGCTCGTACCCCGCGGCGATCACTTGCACGACGTGGCGATTCCAACTGGCACCCGCGACGCGGAAGCGTCCGTCGCCCGCCGTGAGCTGCTCCCCGTCGGCGCGGATCTTCCCGAGACCCTGGCTCGTTCCCACGCGCGCGCCGGGGATCGGCGCGTTCGTCTCGCGGTCGACGACTCGGCCGTGGAGCACGAGGTCGAGCGCGGTGGGCAGCGCGATCTCGACCGTGCGCACCTCGCCCGGCGCGAGCGGTTCGTCGACCTCGCGCGAGCCCGAGCCGGCGACGCCCGCCAGCCCGTTCGCGTGGAGCGTGCCCGTGAAGCCGGCCTGGAGCACGAACTCGGCGTAGCCGCTCTCGTCCGTGCTGGGCATCTCGGCGCCCGTGCCGCGCGAGCCCGCGACGGAGCGGATCCCCGAGCGCGAACCGGTCGCCCGCGCGCTGACGGGGATCCCCGCGAGCGGTGCACCAGTCTCCTTGGAAACGGTCCGGACGCGGATGCCGGTCCAAGCCTCGGAGGTCTGCGCTCCCGGCGGCGGATCGGGCGGAGAATCTGCGCTGCGCGGAGGTACGGCAGCGGTGCGGGGCTCGGCCTGCGTCGGCACCGCTCGCGCCGACTCCGTGCTCACGGACTCCGTGCGTGCCGGCACGACGGGCTCGGGGATCTCGGCGTCACGGCCCCGGAGCCAAGCGAGGACGGCGACGATCAGGGCCGCGACGAGGGCCAGACCGGTGAGCGAGCGGCGCATGTTCGTCCTCGGGCGAGCGACGGGGGGCAGCCAGGAGGCCGCGCCACGGCACAGCTGCGGGCCTCGGGGCAGAGTATCTCAACGTCCGGAGCCGGTTACGGACGGGTGCCAGACCGTGTTGGAAGCGCGTACCCAGGGATCCCGCGGCCGACCTCCGCGCTCGAGGTCTGGTAGGCTCGCTCATGTCGCTCTGGTCCGCGCTCCCTCGAGCGCGCTCGCGGACCTCGGCGCGCCGGCACCGTACGGATCGGACACCCCCCTTGGCACGCGTTGCGTTCATCGTCACGACCTGTCACGAGTTCGAGGGCATCAAGGTGCTCTCCTCGATCCTGAAGAAGCACGGGCACCAGGCCGACTGCTTCCTCCACAGCGAGGAGCGGGACTTCTATCGCACGG
>JAEUHZ010000082.1 GCA_016795205.1 Planctomycetota bacterium
CTCGCGGCCGGGATCGGCGGAGAACGGCGGAGTCGAGTCAGACTCCGTACTACCACGCGGCGGTCGCCTCGATCTCCACGAGCGCGCCGTCCTCGAGCAGCTCGGCGACCTGCACGAGCGCCATCGCGGGGTAGTGACGGCCGAAGATCGAGCGCCAGCGGGCGCCGATCGCGCTCGTAGCAGCCAGGTAGGCGCGCTTGTCGGTGACGTAGACGGTCATCCGCACGACGTGCCGCGGCTCGCCGCCCGCGGCGCGCACGCAGGCGGCGACGTTTTCGAGGGCCTGGGCGAACTGGCCGGCCATGTCGCCGCGGCCCACGAGGCGCTGCTCGGCGTCCCAGGCGACCTGGCCGGCCACGAACAGCAGTTGCGTCGCGCCCTCGACGCGGATCGCGTTGGCGTAGCCCTTGGCGGGCTTCCAGCCCTCGGGGTGGACGACCTCGACGTGCATCAGCTCCTCCACACCACGGCTGGACGGCCGTCCTGGCGCCCCCCCGGCAGCTCGGCGATCGCACCGTTGCGCGCGCCCGTGAGCAGCTCGAGCACGACCTCGGCGACGTCCTCCGTCGTGACCAGCTCGCCCCCCGGATTCTGGCTCGCCAGGAAGGCGCGCGTCTCGGCCGCGCTGCGGCCGGTCTTCTTCACGATGCGCTCG
Source organism: Planctomycetota bacterium (assembly GCA_016795205.1). Lineage (GTDB taxonomy): Bacteria > Planctomycetota > UBA1135 > UBA1135 > JAEUHZ01. The sequence goes on from JAEUHZ010000082.1 coordinate 656, forward strand.
ACCGTCTGGTCCGTCATCGGCGAATCGACGTAGTGCGGCGCGACGAGGTTCATCGTGACGCCCTTGCCCGCGAGCTCGAGCGCGGCGCAGCGCGTGTAGCCGACCAGCGCATGCTTGCTCGCCACGTAGGCGGCGGCGTAGGGATAGCCTTGCAGGCCGGCAGAGCTCGCCACGCTCACGATGCGGCCGGCGCCGCGCTCCAGCATGGCCGGGGCCAGCCGCTCGATCGCGCGGCGCGGGCCGTGGAAGTTCACGCGCAGGTGCCTCTCGAACGTGTCGCCCTCCGCGCCGCGGCCGTGGCGCAGGAAGGGCGCGGTCTCGGCGATGCCGGCGTTGTTCACCAGCCAGCCGATCGGCCCACAACGCGCGATCTCACCCTCGAGCTCCGCCAGAGCCTGATCGAGCGTGGCCGGATCCGTCACGTCGACGTAGGCGGGCCAGGCGCGACCGCCGCGTTCCACGATCTCGTTCGCGACCGCCACGCAGTCGTCCTGGCTGCGCGCGGCCACGATCACGGCCGCGCCCGCGGCCGCGGCCCGGCGCGCGATCGCCGCGCCGATCCCGCGACCGGCGCCGGTCACGAGGCACAGCTCGGCCTGCAGGGCGCGCTCCATCGCTGGAACGAGTACCATGCCGCGCCGCCCCGTTTCGAGCGTGTCGCGCCGACTCCTAGCCCTACTCCTGGCCCTCGCGGGCGCGTCCTGCGCGGCCCCGCGCCCGCCGAGCCTCGATCACGCCGTCGAGACGTCGTGGGGCGTCGTGCGCGCGGCCCGGCGCGACGACGCGGTCGAGATCGCGCTGGTCGTCGAGCGCATCGCGCCCCAGGTCGCCGCCGCGATCGACGGCCGGCGCGAGTCCGCGCTCGACATCCGCCTGGTCGAGGCCCTGCCGAACCAGCGCTGGGGCGGCGCCACGATCACCACCGAGGAGGCGCGTTGGATCGAGCTGCTCGCCGACCGGCGGGACGCCGCCGCGCGGGCGATCCTGGCGCACGAGCTCGTGCACTTCTGGCTGGGCCCGGCCTGGGCCGAGCTGCCGCCCGCGATCGAGGAAGGCCTCGCGATCCACCTGGCGCACAAGGCCGTGCCCGAGGCCGCGCCGCGCGAGCGCGGCGAGCTGGCGCTCGTGCTGGGCACCCTGCTCGAGGGCGGCGTGAGCTTCGAGGGCCCGGGCGTGGCCCGCGGCCCTGCCGGACCGATCCTGACCTCGAGCCGCGTGCGCTACACGATGCGCGCGCGGATCGACGCGCAGGCGCTGCCCCCACTTGCCTCGATCCTGGCGCTGGACACGAACGAGATCGCGCGACTGCGGGCTCCCGGCGCGCGCGCCGTGCTCGACGCGCTGGCCTACGTGGCCGTCGGCCGCATCGGAGTCGGGCGACTGCGCCAACTGTGCGAGCAGGCGCGCGTCCTCGGCCACGCACGCATCCCGGCGGAGTGGATCTGGACCTCGGCGCGGCTCGACCCGCGGGAGACGGTGAGCCTCGAGCGCGAGGTCCGCGCGATGCTCGGGACGGCCGAGATCCGCGCGCTGCTCCTGCGGGGCGACCTCAAGCTCGGCGCGCCCCTGGACGTCGCGCGATGAGCCCCGATCCGCGCCTGGCGAGGATCCCGCCCGCGCGCTGGCCGTCGCGCGAGGAGGCGGTCGCGAGCCGGCTGTTCTCTGCGCTGCGCGTCGGCGCCTGCACGGCGCGCACCCGCACCTGGGTCCCGGCCATGGTTCCCTGGCGCGCCAGCGCGGACGGCTTCGTCACGGACGACGTGCTCGACTGGTACGGGCGCTTCGCCGACGGCCGGCCGGGCGTGCTGGTCGTCGAGGCCACCGGGATCCGCGACGTCCCGAGCGGTCCCCTGCTGCGCGCCGGTGACGACCGCTTCGTGCCCGGCTTGCGACGGCTCGTGGACGTCGTGCGCGAGCGTTCGGGCGGCCGAACGCGCCTCTTCCTGCAGGTCCTCGACTTCCTGGCCGTGAAGCGCCGGCCCGAGAAGGCGACCTGGGTGCGCCGCTTCCTGCGCCTCGGCGACGTGCACCGCGAGCGCCTGGAGCGCTCGCCGACCGGTGCCGGGATCGCGCGGCTCCCCGAGGCCGAGTTGCGCGAGGCGCTGCTCGCGCTGCCGCACGCGGAGTTGCTCGCGATCCTCGACGCGCGCGAGGTCGAGGAGCTGGAGAAGGGCTACCGCGAGCGCGTGACGGACGTCCACCAGCCTCATGTGCGCGAGCTGCCGCGCGTGCTGCCGGGCTTGTTCGCCGCGGCCGCCGCGCGCGCGCGCGAGGCGGGCTTCGACGGCGTCGAGCTGCACTACGCCCACGCCTACACGCTGGCCAGCTTCCTGTCGCGCACGAACGACCGCGCCGACGGCTACGGTGGAACCCTCGCGGGCCGCGCGCGGCTCGCCGTCGAGGTCGCCGAGGCCGTGCGGGCGCGGGTCGGCACGGACTGGACCGTCGGCGTCCGTCTGCTGGGCGACGAGGCCATCCCGGGCGGCAGCACGATCGAGGACGCCTGCCACCACGCGCTGGCGCTGGCGCGCGCCGGGCTCGACTTCGTGTCGGTGAGCAAGGGCGGCAAGTTCGACGACGCGCAGCAGCCCAAGGTCGGCGAGGCGGTCTACCCCTACACCGGTCCGAGCGGCCACGAGTGCATGCCGACCGTCAAGATCGAGGGCGGCCCGTTCGGCCGCAACCTGCACCTCGCGCGCGCCATCCGCGCGCACCTGCGAGGCGCCGGCTGCACGAGCGCGGTCGTGGCTTCGGGTGGCATGAACGACTTCGAGGGCGCCGAGCGCGCGCTGGCCGATGGCACCTGCGACTTCGTGGCGGCCGCGCGCCAGTCGCTCGCCGATCCGGATTGGTGGCTCAAGCTGGAGCTCGGTCGAGGCGCCGAGATCCGCCGCTGTCTCTACACGAACTACTGCGAGGCGCTCGATCAGCGCCACGAGCAGGTCACTTGCCAGCTCTGGGATCGCGACATGGCGGCGGGCGACCCCGGCCGCGCCGGAATCGCCCGCTCGAACGACGGCCGCCGCCGTCTGGTGCCGCCGCCCTGGCGGGCGTGAGGCACGCGCCCTACTTGGCGGACTTCGCGTCCAGGGCCGGCGCGTCCTCGACCTCGACGCGGTAGTCGATCGTCCCCGAGCCCGTGCTGCGCGTCCGCAGCGTCTGCCCCTGGCGCTCCATCTCGCGGATCGACTCCTCCTTGAGCGAGCCCTCGAGCTCGAGCAGCATCGGTCGCCGATTCGAGACGTCGAACCACAGCTTGCCCTGGAGCTTCGCGGACCAGGTCATGCGGTTCTCGAAGGCCGGCTCGAGCGACCCGCCGCGCCGACCGCCGAACCCGCCCTGGATCTCGCGCTCGCCCGAGGTCTCCACCTCGATCTCGACGACGTAGCAGTTCGCGCCGGCCTTCTCCTCGGCCCCGACGAGCTTCGCGGATCCCTTCCACTCCGACTGGGTGAGCAGCGAGTCGCCGCCGCCCGGGCGGTTGCCACCGCCGCGGCGTCCGCCGCCGCCACCCCGGCCTTCGCCCTCCGGCACCTCCGGCGGCGGGAACAGCTTGCGCTGCAAATCGAGCCGCAACCCGCGACGGATCGCAGCGTCCGCGAGCTCCCACTCCGTGCCGGGCTCGACCGGCCCCTTGGGCAGGAAGGCGTCGAGGAACAGCTCGAGACGGTGACCCTCCAGGGCGCCCTCGACGGTCGGCTCCTTGCCTTCCTTGACGCGCGCCTCGACGTCGGCGCCGTCGGCGACGAGCTCCAGCGTCACGCCTTCCCAGGGGCTTTCCAGCTCGCTCTCGCGCGACATCTCGCCGAACTCGCTGGCGGACTTGCCTCCGAGGTCCGTGAAGTGGCGGCGCACCTTGCTCGGGCGGCCGTCCTCGACCGCCAGGACGTGGTCGACGTGCACCTCGCGCCGCTCGATCTCCATCGAGCCGCCTCCGCGCCCCGAGCCGATCTCGCCGCCGCCCTCGATCTCGATCGTTCTCTTGGTGCTCGTCGCGCTCTCGATCGTGACCTTGCGGCCCGGACCGGGCTCGTACTTGGTCTGGATCTCGGCCGCGGGCGCCAGGGCCAGGCCGAGGGTCGCGGAGAGGATCAGGGTCTTCATGGGTGTCGTCCTGGGCCCACTGGGCCGCTCGAGCGGGGAAATGGCGGCGCGCGGCCGCGGGGAGTTCAATCGGTGCGACGCTCGACGATCTGCGCGGCCTCCAGCAGCCGTCCGCGGGCGTCGAACAGGAGGGTCACGGAGTTCGATCGCGGCGCCGCATGGGCGCCAGGCGCCAGCGAGAACTGCACCGCCGTGCCGCCGGGGAGCGCGTGCACGGCCTCGAGGCGCCAGCGCGGATCGGGATCGCTGGCGAAGAGCGCCGCGTTCGCCGCGAGCACGCCGCGCGCGAAGTCCGCCATGCCCTCCGGACCCGCGCCGGGATCCTCGGGCACCGTGGGGCCGTCGAGGACCTCGATCTCGCGGATGACGCGCTCGGCCGAGGCCTCGACGACCCGCGCGTGGTGGGCCATGATCCGCGCGCCAGCGCCGCCCGCCGCCGGGTTCCCGCACGTGCCGGAGCACTTGCACTGCTGCCAGCAGGGGTCGCACTCCTCGTAGCAGGCCACGACCGTGCAGGAGCCGGAGGCGAGCCAGCCCACGGCGAGCGGTGCGACCAGCAAGACCAGATGGCGCGCCGAGGCGCCGCGGGTGTCGGATGGGAGGGTCACGGATCGTCTCTGCAACTCGGCCAGCGACGCTACCGGCGCAGCGCCAGGGCGGCAAGGCGGGCGGCGGGGGCCGGGGAGTTGCGTACTCGAGACCACGTCCGGAGCGGAACCGCTCGGGAGGCATGGGGTTCCGCCGCGCCCCACCGCTTGAGTCCTGGCCCGAGAAGCCCTGCAATGCCCGGATGGCGGAGGTCACGATTCGGGTCAGCCACACGCTCGGACGCGCGGAGGCGCTGGCCCGTCTGCGACGCGCTACGGAGGGCCTCGCGCAGAGCGGCCGGATCGTGCGCACGCTGGAGTGGTCCGTGGAGAGCGCGCGGGTCGCCGGCGATGGCTTCGAGGGCCAGCTCGTGGTCGGTGAGACGGAGGTCACGGGCCGCGTCGAGCTGGGCTGGAAGCTGGCGTTCTTCCCGCTCCGGGTGCAGCGCGAGGCCGAGGCCTGGCTGCGCGAGGCCCTGGCGTGAGCCCAGCTCGCACCACCCAGCAGGCGATCGCCGGGATCCCGGGCGTGCTCTCGCGCCTGGGCCTCGGCCTGCGGGAACCGCTGCGCGAGGGCTACGGAGCGCGCGATCTGCGCCGCGACGTGCTGGCCGGGCTCGTGGTCGGGATCGTGGCGCTCCCGTTGGCCATGGCGCTGGCGATCGCCTCGGGCGTGCCGCCCCAGCACGGGCTCTACACCTCGATCGTGGCGGGGGCGGTCATCGCGCTGGCGGGCGGCTCGCGCGTGAACGTCTCGGGCCCCACGGCCGCGTTCGTCGTGCTGCTCGCGCCGATCAGCCACGCGCACGGCATCGGCGGACTGATGACGGCCTCGCTCCTGGCCGGGATCATCCTGCTCTTGTTCGGCGCCTTCCGACTGGGCCGGCTGATCCAGTTCGTGCCTCACCCGGTCACGACTGGCTTCACGAGCGGGATCGCGGTCGTCATCGCCGGGCTCCAGCTCAAGGACTTCCTGGGGCTGCAGCCAGGCCCGCTGCCCGAGCACTTCCCCGAGAAGATGGTGGCGCTCGCCGGCGCCGCGGGCAGCTTCCGCTGGCAAGAAGCCGCCATCGGCGGCGCGACGCTGCTGGTCCTCGTGCTGTGGCCGCGCGTCTCGCAGCGGCTGCCGGGACCGCTCGTGGCGCTGGCCTTCGCCGGCGTGGCGGGGTGGATTCTCGCGCGGTTCGTGCCGGGCTTCCAGGTCGACACGATCGTCAGCCGCTTCGAGGGCGGCATCCCGCGGCTGCCGCCACACTTCGACTGGCCCTGGAACTTCCCCGGGCCGGATGGGAAACCGCTGGGGCTGTCGTTGAGCGTGGTGCGCGAGCTGGCCGGCCCGGCCTTCGCCATCGCGGCTCTGGGGGCCATCGAGTCGCTGCTGTGCGCCGTCGTCGCGGACGGCATGACGGGCACGAAGCACGATTCGGACGTGGAGCTCGCCGGACAGGGCCTCGGGAACATCGTCGCGCCGTTCTTCGGGGGCTTCGTGGCGACGGGCGCCTTGGCCCGCACTGCGACGAGCGTCCGTGCCGGGGCGCGCTCGCCCGTGGCGGCCGTGGTCCACGCGGCGTTCGTGCTGGTCGCCGTGCTGGCGCTCGCGCCGCTCATGGCGCACCTGCCCATGGCGGCGCTCGCGGCCTTGCTCCTGATCGTCGCCTGGAACATGAGCGACTTGCGGCACTTCGTCCACATCCTGAAGGTGGCTCCCAAGAGTGACGTCCTGGTGCTGCTCGCCTGCTTCGGCCTGACCGTGCTCTTCGACATGGTGGTCGCCGTCGGCGTGGGCGTCGTGCTGGCGGCCCTGCTGTTCATGCAGCGCATGTCGTCGCTGTTCCACGCCCAGATCGAGGAGGCGCCCGCGCAGCACTTGGCCGACCCGCACCTGCGCGGCGTCGTGCTCTACCGGATCGGTGGCCCGCTGTTCTTCGGAGCGGCCGAGAAGGCCGCCAGCGCGCTGGGCCGCATCACGGGCCAGACGCGCGCCGTCGTGCTCCAGATGGACGACGTGCCGGTCATGGACGTGACCGGGCTCGTGGCGTTGGAGTCCGCGATCGGGCGGCTGCGCGCCATGAAGGTGCTCGTGATCCTGTCCGGCGTGCAGCCCCAACCGCTGGAGGTCATCGGGAAGGCGGAGCTCGGACGAGGTTCCGACGACGTCATCCTTTCCCCGGACGATGCCTCGGCGCTGGCGGTCCTGCGCGCGCGCCTCGGGTCGCCGGGCTGAGGCCTCAGCCCGGCTCCGGCCGCCGTGCCTCGGCGGACAGGCGCAGTCGGCGCACGCCGGTCGCGACGAGGTACAGAGCCAGCGCCAGCAGCGCCAGCGCCGAAGCCCCGTTGGCCAGCTTGACGTCGAGCCCCGCGCTCTCCGTGAGGTTCACGCGCGCGATCTCCGCCAGCGCCCAGACGGTGATCGCCAGCACGAACGCCGCGGGCACCAGCACGAACGCGCTCGACTTGCCCTCCTGGCGCAGCCACACCGCGATCGAGATCAGCGAGAGCGCCGCCAGGAGCTGGTTGCTGGCCCCGAACAGGGTCCAGAAGCGCAGGTAGCTGCCCTCGCCGCCGTAGGCCAGGAACAGCGCGGCGGGGACGATCGTGATCACGGTGCCGAACACCGCTCCACTCAGCCCGCGCCACCCGCTGAGCTCCTGGACCAGGTAGCGCCCCAGCCGGGTCGCCACGTCCAGCGTGTCGAACACGAACGTCGAGAAGGCCATGGCGCCGAAGGTGATCGCGAACGCCAGGTTCTCGCGGCCGACGAGCAGCGTCATGAACTGGCCGATCCCGTTGCCGTAGATCGTGCCGGGCTTCAGCGGGCGGCCAGCCGCGTCAACCAAGTCCGCCTGCGTGAAGATCACCACGGTCACGAGCGCCACCAGCGCGACGAACGCTTCGGCCAGCATCGCGCCGTAGCCGACCGGGCGCGTGTGGGACTCACGGTCGACCTGCTTGCTGGTCGTGCCGCTGCACACCAGGCCGTGGAATCCCGAGCAGGCGCCGCAGGCGATCGTGACGAACAGGAATGGGAACAGGGTGCCGGTCGCTCGGCCGGTGTCCCAGGTCTTGAAGGCCGGCTGCTCGATCACATACCCGCCGAAGAGGACGCCGACGATCCCCAGCGCGAGGGCGGTGTACAGGACGAACCCGCCCAGGTAGCCGCGCGGCTGCAGCAACGCCCACACCGGCAAGACCGAAGCCACGGCACAGTAGCACAGGATCAGGAGACCCCACTCGACCGGCCCGAAGACCAGCCAATCGGAGATGCGCGTGCCGAACCACGACAGTGCGAACGTGGCCGGCACGAAGATCACGGTGACCAGCCACAGCGGCGGCCTCAGGAAGCGCTGCACCAAGCCCAGGACGATCGACAGCCCCAGGTAGAGCACGCTGGCTGCCGCGACCGCGCCGCCAGGGTTGAAGCGCACGCCGCCACCTTCGAGTTCCTCCGTCCCGCGCGCGAAGCTGCCGGCCGTGATGTCCGTGAAGGCCACGATCACGTAGACCAGCGCGATCCAGATGAAGGCCATCATGGCCGTGCCGGCCGGCGAGCCCAGACGCTCGCGCGCGATCTCGGCGATCGAGCACCCGCCGTGCCGCACGCTGCCGATCAGCGTGGCGAAGTCGTGGACGGCGCCGATGAACACCACCCCCAGGCCGATCCACAGCAGGCAGGGCAGCCAGCCGAAGCTCTGGCAGGCCAGGATCGGCCCGGCGATCGGCCCGGCGGCCGCGATCGCCGAGAAGTGCTGGCCGAACAGGTAGAACGGCCGCGTCGGCTCGTAGTCGACGCCGTCGCGCTTCTCGTGCGCCGGAGTCCGGCGCGCGTCGTCGAGCCCGATGCGCCGCGCGACGCAGCGCCCGTACGTGCGGTAGGCGATCGCGAGGAGCGCGAGGAACGCGAGCGCCAGGGCCGTGAGCTGCATCGAGGGGCGGTCGGTGCTCCGGGAGCTTGGAGGCTGGGCTGTCGGGCGTTCGTCGCGCCGCGGTGGACCCCGCGGCGTGCGTCACCGTAGCATGCGCGCCCCTCGCATGAGCGCTCACGAGGAACGCGTCCCGCTGCACACGAAGATCCTCCTGGGGCTCGTGCTGGGCGCAGTCGCGGGGGCCGGCGCCAACCTGTGGGCGGGAGCGGATCCCGAGCGCCGCGCGGGCGTGGCCTTCCTGGCCGACGCCGTGGCCCATCCCGTCGGCCAGGTCTTCCTGCGGCTCCTGTTCCTGGTGGTCGTGCCGCTGGTGTTCGCCTCGCTGGCGCTGGGCGTCGCGAACCTCGGCGACCTGCGCCGGCTCGGGCGCCTGGGCGGCCGCACGCTGGCGTTCTTCTTCCTGACGACCTCGTTCGCGGCCACGCTGGGCATCACCCAGATGCACCTGTTCGAGCCCGGCTCCGGCTTCGACGCCGAGACGCGCCAGGCGCTGATGCAGCAGTTCTCGTCCAGTGCCGCGGACTATCAAGCCAAGTCGCAGTTCCGCGCGGGAACCTCGACCATCGACAACGTGAACAACGTGCTCGACTGGTTCCTGCCGCGCAACGTGCTGGGCGCCATCACACGGATGGAGATGCTGCCGATGATCCTGCTCGCGCTGTTCTTCGGAGCAGCGCTGACGGGAGTGGCCGAGGCACGGCGCAAGTTCATGTGCGACTGGCTCGAGACCGTCGCCGACGCCATGGTCGGGATCGTCGGGTTCGCCATGAAGCTGGCGCCGTTCGCGGTCTTCTGCCTGGTGTACGGGGTGGTGGCCAAGTTCGGCCTCGACCTCTTGCAGAAGCTCGCGCTGTACGTGGCCGTGGTCCTGGGCGGCTACCTCGTCGTCCTGTTCGTCTTCTATCCGTTGCTGATCGCGACGTTGGCGCGGCGCAGTCCGCTCGACTACCTGCGCCGCGCGCTCCCGATCCTCGTCACGGCGTTTTCGACGAGCTCGAGCAGCGCGACCCTGCCGACCAGCCTGCGCGTGACCCAGCAGGACATGGGCATCCGCCGCGAGGTCGCCGGCTTCGTGCTGCCGCTCGGCGCGACGCTGAACATGAACGGCACGGCGCTCTTCGAGGGCTGCGTGGTCCTGTTCGTGGCCCAGGTGTTCGGGATCGACCTGTCGTTCGGCCAGCAGGTCCTGGTGGTCTTCCTGTGCGTCGTGAGCGCCGTGGGCGCCGCGGGAGTGCCCGGTGGATCGCTCCCGCTGATCATGACGGTCATGGCGCAGGTGGGCGTCCCCCCCGACGGGATCGCGCTGGTGCTCGGCGTCGATCGCTTGCTCGACATGGGGCGCACGGTCGTGAACGTGATGGGCGACGTCGTGTGCTGCGGCTACGTCGAGCGTTCGGAGGCCGCGCGGGACACGGCCTGAGGCGCTGGCCGTCGCGGGCCTGGCACGCGCGGCTCAGCCGTAGATGAGCAGCCGGATGCCGGGCGGCAGCCGCTTCGTGAGACCGGCCAGCACGTGCCCGCGCAGGAGGTGGTAGATCGCGCTGCGCTGCGTCGCGCCGATCATGATGGCCGTGACGCCCAAGGCCTCGGCCGCGCGCAGGATGCCCTCGACTGCGTTGTAGGAGACCGTCCACACCGGAATCAGGGTCAGGCCCTCGGCTTCGGCGGCCTGCACGGCCGAGCGCAACGCGTCGATGCCCTCGGCCGTCGGCTGCCAGGACCAGTCTCGCACGAAGAGCCCGGTGCGCTCCTCGACGTACAGCACGTAGAGCGTGCGGCCGCCGCGCCCCTTCTCGCGTGCGATGGCCTCGGAGATCAGGCCCGGGTTGGCCGTGCGCATGGCGATCATCGTGCTGGACGGATAGAGCTGCGCGACGGACTCGGCCTGCGTCAGGCTCAGGATCTCCAGTTGCTCGGCGTGCTCGAGGGCCTCCTCGGCGCGCTCGACGCGGCGCGGGAAGATGCGCGCCAAGAGCGGCATGTTGTACAGCCAGTCGGCGAACCACTTGCGGCGCGTGCCGACGGCCAGCACCAGCCCCAGCCCGACCAGGATGGTGCCGTACAGGGTGGCGTCGCCCTCGATCCGCAGGGTGACCAGCCACGCGACCAGCACCATCAAGGTGGTGAACACGCCCAGCCAGAACTTGAGCCCGCGCTGCGCGTCCCGCCAGCGCAGCACGTCCAGTCCGGCGGAGGAGAGCAAGAACGCTCCCAGGAGACCGAAGGCGTAGAGCCCCGCCAAGGTCTGCATGTTCCCGCCCGCCACCCAGATCACGAGGATCGGGACGAGCGTCGCCACCAGGATCGCGATCTGCGGCGTGCCGAAGTAGCGGTTCCGCGCCGCGATGGTCGACGGCATGAAGCCCTTCTCGGCCAGCGAGAGGAACACGTGGTAGCAACCGATGATCGCGGTGTTGGCGGCCAAGAGCAGCAGCGCCGAGCCGGTGACGACGACCGCCAGCTTCATCGGCCAGCCGCCATACAGCCCGCCGATCTCGGAGATGAAGCGCTCCGAGTTCAAGAGCTTGAGCTCCGCCGGCAGGAGCGCGACCGCGAGCAGGGTGAGCACCGGCGAGGTGACGAGCATCGTGATCACGACCAGCTTCATGCCCTTGCCGGCCGTCTTCGCCAGCGGCGTCCGCATCGCCGGACTGAGCTGGCTGATGCTCTCGAGACCCGAGAATGCCAGCCAAGCGGTCGAGAAGCCGACCAGGAAGGTCTGGCGGTCGAGCCCCTCCGCGAGCGCCACCGTCTGGCGGATGGTCTCCGTCTCGACCTCCCCCATGCGCAGCAGCACCCAGGCCGACACCGCCAGATTCACGACGAAGGCCGAGACCGCCATGACCAGGGCCAGCGTGGCGCTCTCCCGGATCCCGATCGTGTTGATGATCGCGAGCAGGATCAGGGTCGCCGCCGCCATCGCGACGACGTGCTCGTCGAGGATCGGCCACACGGAGGCCATGTAGTGGATCCCCGAGACCGAGGAGATCGCCGAGGTCAGGAAGTACCCGATGGAGATCAGCAGGCCGCCGATGGCCCCGACCATCGGCGTGAAGGCCTTGTTCGCGATCGAGACGACGCCGCCGCCATCCGGTGTGCGCCAGCAGATCTCGACGTACTTCATCGCCAGGAGGATGAAGCCCGCCAGGCCGATCCACACGAAGAAGGGGGCGACGTCGCCGACCCGTTCGTAGAGGATGCCCGGCACGTAGTAGACGCTGGTGCCGATGTCGCAGAACACGACGGCCCACACCAGGAGCGGCGTGAGCTGCCGCAGGCTGTGCTCGGAGCCCTGCGGACCGAGTTGCTTGCCCGCTCCCGCGACGTCGCTCACGCCGACTCGCACCTCGGGAGCGCGCTGCGTGGAACGTGGGGTGCCGTGCCGGTCGGGCGGGGGGCCATGGCTGGAAGCCGGGACGATAGCATCCGCGTCCCGGCGCTGGAGCGCCGACAGGTACCGGAGTGGTGGGCCCCGCAGGACTCGAACCTGCGACCGAGCGATTATGAGTCGCCTGCTCTAACCGACTGAGCTAGGGGCCCGGCTCGCACGGGATCGTAGCAGGCGCGCGCAGCCCGACGAGCGCCGCGCGGGCCCCGCTAGACTGCGCGCCCATGTGCACGCACGCCCCCCTCGCGGCCTTGGTCTTCCTGCTCTGCGCCTGCGCGACCGCGCCGGCCGGCGAGATCCGACCCACGCCGCGTCCTGCTCCCGCACCGCTGGCCTTCGAGCCCGCCGCCACCCGGCCCGTCGAGCGCCCGCCACAGGCCGGGATCCCGTTCGGCGACGCGCCGGCCGCGGGAGCGCTCGAGCCCTTCTTCCCGGGCTCGGCCCACGACGCGCGCGTGCCGCACCCCGACGTGCTCCTGCGGCGCCCGCTCGGCACGTTCACGGCGCGCCACGACGAGATCCTGGCAGCCCTGCGCGCCATCGCCGCCGCCAGCGACCGGGTCCGCATCGCGCCGTTCGGCCGCACGCACGAGGGCCGCGAGCTGGTCCAGGTGGTGATCACATCTCCGGAGAACCTGGCCCGCCTGGACGTGATCCGAGCGCGGATCGCGCAGTTGGCCGACCCGCGCGGCGCGGACCCCGCGGAGCTCGAGACGATCGTCCGCGACACGCCCGCGATCGCCTGGCTCGGCTACAGCATCCACGGCGACGAGACCTCGGGCAGCGACGCGTCGCTGGCGGTCGCCCACCACCTGGCCGCGGGAACGGCCGCGGAGGTCACGGCGCTCCTCGATCAGGTCGTCGTGGTCATCGATCCGTGCCAGAACCCGGACGGTCGGGAGCGTGTGCTCTCCATGTTCGAGGCTGGCAGCGGCTACGTCCCCGACCTCGACGCCCACAGCATGCGCCGCGGCCGTTGGCCCTACGGCCGCGAGAACCACTTCCTGTTCGACATGAACCGCGACTGGATCTGGGGCACGCAGCCCGAGACCCGCGCGCGCTGGCGCGCGATCCGTGCTTGGCATCCGCAGTTGCTGGTCGACGCGCACGAGATGGGCGCGTTCGACACCTACCTCTTCTATCCAGCCACGGATCCGTTCTCGCCGCACTTCCCGGCCTTCACGCGCCAGTGGTGGGGTGTGTACGCCGCCGACCAGTCGGCGGCTTTCGACCAGCACGGCTGGAGCTACTACACACGCGAGTGGGCCGACTCCTGGTACGTGGGGTACACGGACTCGTGGGCGAGCTTCCAGGGCGCCTGCGGCATCCTCTACGAGCAGGCGCGCTACGGCGGTGGCGCCATCCGACGGCGCTCGGGCGAGGTCGCCACGTACCGCGACGCGGTGCGCCGTCAGGCGCTCGCGAGCCTCGCGAACGTGACCACCCTGGCCAACAACCGCACCGCGGTGCTGCGCGACTACGTGGACGCCAAGTTGGCCAACGTCGCGGCCGACGGGCCTGGCAACGACCGGGCCTTCGTGCTCGTCCCGGGGCGCGAGGCGGCGCGCGAACGACGGCTCGTGGAGAACCTGCTCGAGCAGGGCGTCGAGGTGTACCGCGCACGCGAGGCGTTCGCGGCGTCGGATGTCGAGGGCGTGCTGGGCCGCGCTGCCGAGCGCCAGGTCCAGGCCGGTGCGTACGTCGTGCCTGCACGTCAGCCGCTGTCCCCGCTGGTCAAGGCCATGCTGGCCTTCGATCCGCGCTTCGACAGCGCGTCCCTGGAGCGCGAGCGGCGCGAGGTCGAGCGCAAGGGGCGCTCCAAGATCTACGACGTGACGGCCTGGTCGCCAGCGCACGCGTTCGACGTCGACGCACTGTGGTGCGTGGCGCCAGCGGTCGCGCTGGACCCCGTCAGCGAACTCGCGCCCGAGCCCGCCGGACTGCGCGAGGCCGCGCCCGACCGACCCGTGTACGGCTGGATCGTCGACGGCGCAGCCGACGCTTCCGTCGCGTTCGCGGCGCGCGCGCTGGAGGCCGGGCTGGCGGTCGCAGCCGCGGACGAGCCGTTCCGCGCCGCGGGGCGCGCGTTCGCGCGCGGATCGCTGCTCGTGCGGCGCGTCGAGAACGGCCCGGGCGTGCGCGACGCCGTGCGGCACGCCGCGGAGTCCTCGGGAGTCCTGGCGCATGCCGTCACCACCGCGCGCAGCCTGGACGAGGGCCCCGACCTGGGCGGCCAGCACTTCCGGCTCCTGGAACGGCCGCGCGTGGCGCTGCTGTCCAACGCTCCGGTCGCGTCGGACTCGTTCGGGCATGCCTGGCACGCCCTCGACGTGCTCTTCGGGGTCCCGGTCTCGCTCGTCGACGCGCAGGCCTTCGGTGACCACGACCTGCGCCGCTACAACGTGCTCGTCGTGCCGGAGGGCGGTGGATCCGTGCTGCGCGAGCGCGCCGACGAGCTCCGCACCTGGGTCCGCTCGGGCGGGACGCTGATCGCCCTGGGCAGCGCCGCGCACGACATCGCCGACCCCGCGCTCGACCTGTGCAGCGTGCGCCGCCGCGCGGACGCGCTCGAGGACCTCCCCGCCTACCGGCGCGCGGTGGCCCGCGAGCGCGCGGCCGGAAGGACCGCCATCGATCCCGCGGATCTCTGGGACGCGCAGCCTGCGCCTCGACCGGCCGGGGAGGCCAAGCCCGAGATCGCCAGCGAGGTCAAGGACCCCAAGCCCGACGAGGCCCGCGACGCCGACCAGCACGCCGCGATCTTCTCGCCGCAGGGGGTCGTGCTGCGCGGTGAGGTCGACACGGATGCGTGGGTCACCTTCGGGGCTCTGGGCGAGATCCCGGTCTTCTTCGACGGTCGCGGCGCGCTGCTCACACGGCCGCCGGTGCGGACGGCGGTGCGACTGGCGGCGCCCGAGCGCGTCCGCCTGTCCGGGCTCCTGTGGCCCGAGGCGCGCGCCCGCATCGCCGACTCGGCCTGGCTGGCCGTCGAGCGGCGCGGCGCCGGTCAGGTGATCCTGTTCGCCGCCTCGCCGGTCTTCCGCGGCTGGTTCCTCGGCACGGCGCGACTGTTCGCGAATGCCGTCGTCTACGGGCCCGGGCTGGGCGCGAGCGCGCCGGCGCCACGTTGATCCGCGCGCCGCACGGCACCTGACGATTCGAACACGATGCTGACGGGCACCACGCCACCCGACGCTACGCTCGCCGCTTCCGGAGACCAGCGATGAACGTCCTCGACACCCTTGGCGCACGGCGAGCCCGCCTGCTCGTCGTGCTCGGCGCGATCCTCCTCCCGATCCTCCTGGGCGTGCCGGCGCAGGCGCGCGCGCCGCAGTCGGCCACGGACGCGAGCGCCTCGGCGCCGCCCCGCGAACACGCTCCGGAGGACCCCTGGCAGCGCGGCACGCCTCGCGGCGCGCTGCGCTCGTTCCTGGAGTCCAGCCGCGAGGGTCGCTGGGAGGACGCGGCGCAGGTGTTGGACCTCTCCCACGTCCCGCCCGGCGAGCGGGCCGCGCAGGGCCCGGACCTGGCCCGCAAGCTGAAGTTCCTGCTCGACGAGGACCTGTGGATCGACCTGGCCCAGGTCAGCGACGAGGCCCTGGGCGCCACCGACGACGGCTTCCCCGAGGGCCGCGACGTGGTCGGCGACTTCGCGGCCAAGGCCGGCGCCATCGCGCTGGCGTTGGATCGCGTGCCGCGCGAGGACGGGGTGCGCGTGTGGCGCGTCGCGTCGAGCACGCTGCAGCGCGTGCCCTCCGCCTACGCCGTCCTCGGCCCGCCCGCGATCGTCGAGGGACTGCCCAAGGTGCTGCTCGACACGCGCTTCCTGGAGGTCGCGCTGTGGCAGTGGATCGGGCTCATGGGGCTGGTGCTCGCGGCCTGGGTGCTGGCCTGGATCGTGACGGCGATCCTGGTCCACGTCCTGCGCCCCTTGACGCTGCGCTCGTCGACGGACATCGACGACCGACTGCTCGCCATGGCGCTCGGTCCGGTGAAGCTCCTGCTCACGATCGGGATGTTCAACGCCGGCCTGCACCTGCTGCGCCTGTCCGTGCCGGCCAGCGGGACGATCCGCGACATCAGCAAGGTCCTGGTCGTGGTGGCCGCGGCCTGGCTCGTGCTGCGGGTGATCGATCTGTTCGCGACGATCGGCAAGGAACGCTTCGCCGGGCGCGGGCAGGCTGGCGCAGCGCACTTGGTCCCGCTGGGCGCCAGGGCGGTCAAGGTCGCCGTCGTGCTGCTGACGTTCCTGGCCACGCTCGACACCTTCGGGTTCGATGTCACGGCGCTCCTGGCCGGCCTCGGCGTCGGCGGCCTGGCCGTGGCACTGGCCGCGCAGAAGACCGTCGAGAACGTGTTCGGCGGCATCACCGTCCTGGTGGACCAACCCGTGCGCCCCGGCGACTTCTGCAAGTTCGGGGACAAGGTGGGCACCGTCGAGGACGTCGGGTTGCGCTCGACCCGCATCCGCACCCTGGATCGCACGGTGATCTCGGTCCCGAACGCCGAGTTCTCGAATCTGCAGCTCGAGAACTTCGCCAAGCGCGACCGGATCCGCCTGATCACGACGCTCGGGCTGCGCTACGAGACCTCGCCGGACCAGATGCGCCACGTGCTGGCCGGCCTGCGGCGCGTGCTCCTCGCGCACCCCAAGGTGCTGCCCGAGCCACTGCGCGTGCGGCTGGCCGCGTTCGGCGCCTATTCGCTCGATGTCGAGGTGCTGGCCTACGTCGACACGCAGGACATCAACGAGTTCATCGCCGTCCGCGAGGACCTCTTCCTGCGCTTCATGGACGTCCTGGCCGCGAGCGGCACGGGCTTCGCCTTCCCGTCGAGCACGACGTACCTGGCACGCGACGGCGGCCTCGATGGAGCCCGCAAGGCCGCAGCCGAGGCCGAGATCGCCAGGCTGCGCGACGAGGGGCGGCTCATGTTCCCGGACTATGCGCCGGAGGACGTGCGCGCCATGGACGACACGCTGGACTGGCCCCCGAGAGGCTCGGTCGCGGCAGCGCGCTGAAGGCCCGCGGGCGCCTCCCCAGCGCGTGGGTGGTGCGCCCGCGCACTCCGCAGCAGGTCGCTGTCAGGCTCGCTCGCGCTCGCGCGCCGCGTGGTCCGCGACGACCTGGGCCACGCAGGCCGTCAGGCGCTTGCCCGTCGCGATGTGCAGGAATTCGTTGGGTCCGTGCGCGTTGCTGTGCGGACCGAGGACGCCGGTGATGCAGAACTGGGCCTTCGGGAACTTCTTGCCGAGCATGCCCATGAACGGGATCGATCCGCCCTCGCCCATGTAGGCCGCCGGCTTGCCGAAGTGCTGCTTGCTGGCGCGCGCCAGCGACTCCTCGAGCCACGGGGCGAGCGCGGGCGCGTTCCAGCCCTCGCTGGCCTTGTCCGGGTCGAAGCGCACCTTGGCGCCGTACGGGGGCTTCTTCTCGAGCACCTTCTTGAGGCGCTTCGCGGCCTGCTTCGGATCGAGGGTGGGCGGCACGCGCAGCGAGACCTTGACCGCCGTCAGCGGACGCAGCACGTTGCCGGCCGCGTCGACGTCGGGCAGGCCGCGCGCCCCCGTGATCGACAGCGCCGGGCGCCAGGTGCGGTTGAGCATGAGCTCCACCACGTCCTTCGACATGGGTCGCACCCCGTCCTGCCAGGGGTACTTCGCGAACACGTCGCGCTTCAGGATCTTGGCGGCGGCCTTGGCCTGGGCCTGGCGCTGCTTGGGGACCTTGACCCACAGGTCCTTGGGCAAGACGCGGCCGGTCTCCTCGTCCTCCAGGCGCGACAGCACGCTGCGCAGGACCCTGAACGTCGAAGGCACGATCCCGCTCGCGTCACCGGAGTGCACGCCTTCCTTCAACGTCTCGACGGTCAGCGTTCCGCCGACCAGGCCCCGCAGGCTCGTCGTGCTCCACAGCCGGTCGTAGTCACCGCAGCCCGAGTCGAGGCACACGACGAGCGACACGTCACCCATCCGCGGAGCGAGATGGTCGATGTAGGCCGGCAGGTCGAAGCTGCCGCTCTCCTCGCAGGCCTCGATGAGCACGATGCAGCGCGCGTGCGGCAAACCCTCGCGCCGCAGGGCCTCGATCGCGACCAGCGAGGCGAAGGCCGCGTAGCCGTCGTCCGCGCCGCCCCGCCCGTAGAGTTTCCCGTCGCGCAGCACCGGCTCCCAAGGCCCCAAGCCCGGGTTCCAGCCCGCGAACTCGGGCTGCTTGTCCAGGTGACCGTAGAGCAGGACCGTGTCCCGGGCGTCCGCCGTGCCCGGGATCTCGATCACGATCACCGGCGTCCGATCGCGCCCGTCCTCGCCCTTCAGGCGCACGACCTCCAGCTTCATTCCCTCGATGGTCCGCGCCCGGCACCAAGCCTCGATCAGCTTCACGGCGCGGTCCATGTGGCCGTGCTCGCGCCACTGCGGGTCGAAGGCCGGGGACTTGTTCGGGATCCGGATGTACTCCTCCAGCGCCGGAACGATGGAACGATCCCAGGTCGTGTCGACGAAACCCTTCAGCTCGCGCAGATCCATGTGCTCCTCCGTGGGTGAACGGAGGAGCTTAGCGGCGGGCTGCGCGAGCCGCTCCCGGATTCGGACAGGCTTCAGGCCGGGACCAGCGCGCGGCGGCGCGCGCGGCGCACGAGCCAGACCAAGAAGACGACGAGCAATGCCACGGCCACGACGGGCGCGACGATCGCCAGCACGGATCCGATCGCCGATCCGGCCAGCTCGGCCGTCGACACGACCGGGTTGCCGAGCCCGAAGGTCAGCGCGCCGGAAGCCGTGCGCGTCACCACCGTCGCGGTCTGGACCGCAGCGGCCGCCCCACCGCCCGCGACGGCCGCCAGGGTCCAGCGGAACCACGGCTCCGCATCGGTGACGAAGCTCGCGGCCACGATCGTGCCCGCGACGACGGCCGCCGGCGTGGCGATCGTGTCGAGCAGGTGGTCCAAGCCCGGCAGGTAGTACCCGCCGATCTCCAGGACCGTGGCGACAGCCAGCGCGATGAGCGCCGGCGTGGACCCGAGCCACAGGAACCCGTCGGACACGGTCAGCGCGCCGGAGCGCACGGCGATCCCGGCGACGAGCATGGGGACGAAGACGCGGAAGCCGCAGGCGGCGGCCAGGCCGATGCCGGCCAGGACGCCGAGGATGGATTGGAGGTCGGTCGGCACGGGGATCCTGTTCGAGCGCGAGGACCGCTCCCCGACGCTGGCCCCCCCTACGCCGGCGCGACGCGTGGATTCCCGCGGGCCTGGGTGCACAGGGCCTCCAGCGCCGCGAGCTCGCTCGAGAGGGTGTCCCGCGGGGCGCCACCGCGGGCCGCGCTCTCCAGCAGCGCTGCCTGGCGGGTGATCGCGGGGAAGCCATAGCTGCCCGCCGCCCCCTTGAGGCGGTGGGCCAGGATCGACAGGTCGGCCAGGTCATCACCCGCCAGGGCGCGCCGCATGGACTCGACGTCTCCGTCGAGCTCCTGCACGAAGAGCCGCACGAGCTCGAGCAGCCCTTCGTCCGCCGATGCAGCCGCTCCCCCCCGCGGGCCCGCCGGCCCCGCGTCCTCCACAGGATCGACCCGTCGCCAGCGCGCGGCCGTCCAGAGGAGCGTCGCCCGCCGGACGGGCTTGGTGCAGTAGTCGTCACATCCGGCCTCCAGGCAGCGCCGACGGTCGGACACCAGCACGTTGGCCGTCAGGGCCACGACCGGCAGGTCGTAGCCCGCGGATCGCAGGCGCCGCACGGCCTCCACGCCGTCGACGCGCGGCATCTCCATGTCCATGAGCACGACGTCGAAAGGGGCACCTTCCGCGCGCGCGGCGAGCGCGCTGCGCACGGCTTCCTCGCCGTCGGCGGCGGTCGTGACCTGCGCGCCCGCGGCGGAGAGGAAGTGTGTGAGCAGGCGCCGCGTGTCCTCGCCGTCCTCGGCCAGGAGAACGCGCAGGCCCGCCAGGCTCTCCGGCGCGCTCGCGGGCTCCTGGGCAGCGCCCAGGTCCACCGCGCCGAGCGGTCCGTCCAGCGGCCCCGCGTCGACGTGGAAGGAGAACACGCTGCCGTGCCCGAGCCGACTCTCGACGCGGATCGCGCCGCCGAGTGCGCTCACCAGGCGACGACAGATCGCCAGCCCGAGCCCCGTGCCCCCGAACCGCCGCGTCGTCGAGGTCGAGGCCTGGACATACGGGCGGAACACGCGGGCCGCGGCCTCCTGGTCCATTCCGATCCCGGAGTCCTCGACGGCGAACGCCAAGCGGCCTCCCGACCCGGCCCGTGCAGGCGGCTCGTAGCGCGCACGCACGGTCACGCGCCCCTGGGCCGTGAACTTGATGGCGTTGCCGACCAGGTTGAAGAGCACCTGCTCGACCCGCAGCAGGTCCGTCAGCACGGTCGCGGGCGCCGGGCCTTCCCAGAGGACCTGGAACTCGAGCCCCTTGGCCTCGGCGCGCGGAGCCAAGGCCTCGCGAACCCCGACGACCAGCCGTCCCGGCGCGCAGGGGGCGCGCTCCAGGACGACCTGCCCGGCCTCGATCTTCGAGAGGTCGAGCACGTCGTCCACGAGCTGCGCGAGGTGCTCGCCGTTGCGCCGGATGGCGGACAGCGCCTCGGCGCGCTCGCCCTCGGAGAGACTGCCCTCCAAGAGTCGCTCGGAGTATCCCAGGATCGCCGTCATCGGCGAGCGGATCTCGTGGCTCATGTGGGCCAGGAACGAACTCTTGCCGCGGTTGGCGGCCTCGGCCGATTCGCGCGCGACCCGCGCGTCCTGCTCGCAGCGGTGCGCCTCCTCGATCGCGGACTCGAGCGCCTTGTTCGCCTCGGACAACCGCCGCGTCCGCTCCTCGACGCGCGCCTCGAGCGTACGGTTCGCCGCCCGCACCTCGGCCGAGCGCCGCTCGACCTCGCTGGCGGCCCGCAGAGCGCGGATGAGGAGCAGCGCGGTGACGAGGAACAACGCGATCCGGAAGGTCTCGGCCTCGTCGAGGCGCGCGCCGAAGGACGCGGCATACCCCGAGGACAGCGAGCGCGCGGCGCCGCCCAGGCCGAGGCGCTCGACTGCAGCGAGCTCCTGCTCGACCTCTGCCCGTGCGCGGCGTGCGTCCGTTGGCGAGTCGGGTCGGGCCGTGATGGCGGCCAGCCGCTCGACGCGGCGGCGCGCGCCGCGCAGCGCATCCACGTAGCCCGAGAGCGCGTGGGCCGCGATCGTATGACGTTCCAGGTCGATCGAGCGCGGGATGGAGTGCGCCGAGGACTCGAGCTCGCCGAAGCGCTCCAAGAGCGAGGACCGCGCTGCAGCCGAGCCCGCGCGCAGCTCGAGCAGGGTGGCGTCGAAGGCCGCCTGCCTGGCGCGCAGTTCCTCGAGCGCGGCGCTGGCGCGAGCATGGGGCTCACTGCGCACGCCCGCGGATCCCAGGTAGACCGTCGCGACGAGCGCGGTCCAGGCCATCGCGTGCACCAGAACGTGCGGAGTCCGCATGCGGATCCGGCCGGCGGTCACCCGCCCGGCCAGCGGCCCACGGCGGCACGCACGGTATTGCGGCCGGCGGACTTCGCGGCGTAGACGGCCTCGTCGGCAGCCTTGAGCAGCTCGTGCAGGGTGGCGATGCCCTCGCCGCGTGACGCCAATCCGATGCTGATCGTCACCCGGCCCTCGAACCCGCGTGAACGCACGAGGTTGGACTCCACGGCCCGCCGCAAGCGCTCGGCGCACATCCCGGCACCACGGCCGTCGCTGTTCAGGTTGATGACCAGGAACTCCTCGCCGCCCAGGCGACACACGACGTCGGCACGCCGCGTGTGGGCGCGCAGCGTCGCGGCCGTGGACCGCAGCACGTCGTCGCCGACATCGTGGCCATGGCGGTCGTTGACGTCCTTGAAGTGGTCGATGTCCACGACGAGCACCGACAAGGGCCGGTCGAACCGCAGCGCGTCGGTCCATTCGTGCTCGAGGCGCTGCATCGCATAGCGACGGTTCGGCAATTCGGTCAGGACGTCAGTGTGCGCCGCGGCGTGCAGGCGCCGGGTCATGAGCCCCATTTCGACGACCTGGGCAGCGCGACGTTCGCGATCGCGCTGGACCTGGCGCTGGAGCGCGACGGTGCGGTGCGCGGCCGCGATGCGCGCCATGAACACGCGCGGGTTGTAGGGCTTCGCCACGAAGTCGTCGGCCCCGGATTCGAAGGCCTCGATGACCTGCTGCTCCTCGTCCCGCGCGGTCAGCACGATCGTGTAGATGCTCCGACCGATGTCCATGGAGCGCAGCGACCTCAGCAGGCCGCCACCACCCATCCCCGGCATCAACCAGTCCGTCACCAGGATGTGCGGAGCGTCCTCCAGCACGGCGCGCAGCGCACTTTCGCCTTCCGGCGCGGTCACGACGCGGTAGCCACCGCCCACGATGTGGTGCTCGAGCAGCCGCCGCACTCGGGGGTCGTCGTCCACGACCAGGACACGTAGCTCGGACGGCGGCAGCGCGCGCTCCGCTTGCGCCTCCGGCGCCGCACCCAGGTCTGCGCTCGACGAACCCAGAGCGAAGGCCGCGAACGTCGGCTCGCGATCCGAGTCGCCGTCGAGCTCCTCGCCCCCGAGCGGCGCGGTCGGGAGGCGCAGGCTCCCGCAGGTCGCGCGCCAGCGCGGGGCGATGCGGGCGCACAGCGCGACGAGACGATCCCGAGCGATGAGCGTCCCGCCGACCGGCGCCAAGAGCTCGAGCCAACCCTCCCCCAGGGCCCCTTGGGTTGCGACGCCCTCGAGGAGCCGGTGCGCGACGAGCGAGGCGGACCGCAGGACGCGGCCCAGCGGCTCGCTGGCCGGATCCTCGAGTTCGGGCTCGCGCTTGGGCAGCCCCAAGGACAGCACGGCGCCGATGAACGCCTCGGGCAGGCCCCATTCCACGAAGATCGCCGCGGCGACCTCCCAGTGCTGGATGTCGAAGTGCTGCAGTTCCTCGAGCAGCAGGTGCTCCGGCTGTCGGCCGCGTGCCTCCGACAGGATGCGCTCGTAGGTCTCGGCGTGCACGGTCGCCAGTGCGAGCATGCCAATGCGCGACAGGAGAGCGCAGGTGAAGGCCTCTGCTGGATCGACGGACCCTTCCTCCCGCGCGATCTCCTCGGCGGCCGCCGCGGCGGCGATCGCGTGGGACCAGTACGCGTCGTGATCGAAGTGCCCGCTCGACGCCGCGCGTCCGGCGGGGAGCAGCGAGAAGCCCAGCGCCGCGTTGCGCAGCGTGGTGGGCGCGAGGCACTCCACGGCGCTGGCGACGTCCCCGATCGCGGGCGCTGCGGGGCCACGCGCGATGTTCGCCAGCCGCAGGACCTTCCCGGCCAGCGCAGGGTCGAGTCGCAGGACGGCAGCGAACTCCGCCCCCGGGGGCTCATCGCGCTGGGTCAGGCGCAGGATCGCCAGGCCGATGCCGGGCGACGACGGCAGCGTCCCGCAGTAGCGCAGCTCCTCGAAGCGTTTGAGCAGCATCGCGCGCGCCTCAGGCCGACCGGGCGACCGTCCCCAAGTCCGAGCCGGCGATGACGCGATTGCGCCCGGCGGCCTTGGCGGCGTACACGGCGTGGTCGGCGGACTTGATGAGGGCGTCCTGGTTCGCCATCTCCGGCCTGCGCTGGGCCACGCCGACGCTGATCGTGACGCCGCCCTCGAAGCCCAGCCCCTTGATGACGTGGCGCTCGACCGCGGCACGCAGACGCTCGCCGGCGATGCGCGCCTGGTCCTCGTTCGCGTTCGAGCACACGACGAAGAACTCCTCGCCGCCGAGCCTGGCCGCCTCCTCTCCGTGCCGCGTGTTCGCGCGCAGGACCGTGGCGACCTCCTTGAGCACGAGGTCGCCCACGTCGTGTCCGTGGCTGTCGTTGACGCGCTTGAAGTGATCGATGTCGATCAGGATCACGGCCAGCGGCCGACGGCTCCCGGGACCGGTCGCCTCCCACTCGGACTCCAGGCGCGCCATGGCGTACCGGCGATTGGGCAGATCGGTCAGCGCGTCCGTGTGGGCCGCGTTGCGCAGCTTGCGGGTGAGCAGCCCCATCTCCGCCACTTGCTTCATGACCACGCGCCGGTTGGCCTCGACGCGCTCCTGGAGCTCGATGACGCGCCGCCCGCCCTTCAGCCGAGCCAGCAGGATCTTGGGGTTGAACGGCTTCGTGACGTAGTCGTCGACACCCGCGTCGAAGGCCTCGACGACGCGATCTTCCTCGCCGCGACCGGTGAGCAGGAGGAAGAACACGCTGCGGCCGAGCTCGCTGCGGCGCAGGGCGCGACACAGGTCGATCCCGTCCAGCTCCGGCATGAGCCAATCGGCGATCACGGCGTGCGGGTGGGTCTCGAGTGCCACGCGCAGGGCATCGCTGCCGTTCGTCGCGGTCACCACCTCGTGGCCGGCCAGCCGCAGCACGCGCTCCAGGAGCCGGAGGGAGACCGGCTCGTCGTCGACGGCCAGGATGCGCAGGCCGCGCAGGGGCGCGCTGGAGCCCGGCTCCAGCGCCCGCGCCAGCGCGTCGTCCGCCAAAACGTCGCCCGCGCGCACCTGCACGCACTCGAGCGTCGGAACGGCGGGCCGCGGCGCGCCGAGCTCCTCCAGGAAGTCGGCCCAGCTGTGCCCGACGCTCTGGAGCAGCGCGGCGAAGGCGCTGCGGTCCAGGTGCAGGATCTCGCGCAACGCCTCCAGCCCGCGCGAGAGGCGCCCCCAGTCGACGCCGGTCGGGTTCGATTCGGCCTGCAGCGCGTCCGCCAGGATCGTCGCGTGGCCGAGGATCCGGGAGATCCAGACCGAGTCGTCCTGGTCCGCGTCCCCGGCCAGGACGCCGCTCTGGTGGCGCGAGGCTGCCACGGCGAGACGGGGCGGCACGCGCCACGCGGCGAGTTCCTCCGCACGGGTGCCCGTCGAGAGCAGCGCGGCCGTGAAGGCTTCGCACGAGTCGCCCACACCGATCTGGCCGGCGACCGCGCGCGCGGCGAACGCCAGGGCCAAGGGGCGGGTCCAGCGTGCCGGCTCGGTCCTGGCTTCGTGGGCACAGAGCTCGAGCCCCAGCGTCAGCGCGCGTGCTACCGGTGCCCCCAGGCTCAGCAGCGCGCTCTCCAGGGAGGCTGCGCCCGCCCCCACGGTCGCGACGCGCAGGAACCGCGCGCTCGCCCCGGCATCGGCGCTGAGCGCGGCGGCGAGCTGATCACGCGCGCTCGCGCCCCCGGGGTCGATCGACGCCACGCGCAGGGCGCAGCCTTCGAGCCGGTTCGCCTGCAGGTTGTTCTCGGGGTTCGTCATCGGGGCTCGCGTCCGCGGATCAGCCCTGGATCGAGCGCAGCACGGAGGCGGCCTCGTCCCAGGCCTGGCCGGACTCGGGGACGAGCTCGGCGAGCCGCTCCGAGCCCTTCGCGCGCGCGATCTCCTCGATCTGGCGGCAGATCGACGAGAGCTTCGACGCGCCCACATTGGCACTGGCCGACTTCAGCGAATGAGCGGCACGCTCCAGGAGCTCGATGTCCCCGGACGCGAGCCCGAGCTCGAGATCGCGAATCCGGGCCGGCGCGTCCGCCAGGAACATCCCGATGACCTCGACGAGGAGTCCGGGGTCGTCCTGACCGCCGAGTTCGCGCAGGCCCTCGATGACCTGCATGTCGATGGGGTCCGCCGCCTGGTCGCCGGCCGGTTTGGAGCCGTTCACGTGTCCGTCCTCGCGTGGGGATGTGCACGGGGCCGGCCCGCAGCGCACGGGCGGCGCAGGGGGCGGTGAGGCCGTGCGAGGAGAGGATCGGAGCGGGGAGGGCCGAACCTTCTGGGGAAGGCCAGGAACGAGCGGCGGGCGCCCGGTTCGTCATCCGGACGCCCGCCGCCAGCGCTGGAACTCTTTTCCGTCAGGAGCCCGCGCCGACGATCTCGTCGGCCAGCGACTGCATGCCGTACACGACGCGCAGAGCCTCCAGCATCGCGCGGGAGTCCACGAACACGGCCCGGTTCAGCGCGCCGTCGTACACGATGTTGCCGGGCAGGCTGTGGATGTTGCCGTCGAAGACCAGGCCGACGACCTCGCCCGCCGCATTCACGCCCGGAGAGCCCGAGTTGCCGCCGATGATGTCGCAGGCGGCCGTGAAGTTGAACGGCGTGTTGGGGTTCAGCTTGGGCTTGGCCGCCTCCCAGCGCTCGGGCACGCGGAAGGGGTACGTGTTCCCGCGCTCGGCGGCCCGCGCGTAGAGGCCGGCGAAGTTCGTGAACGGGTGCACGGTGCGATCCCCCTCCCGCCAGCCCTGCACGGGGCCATACGACAGACGCAACGTGAACGTCGCGTCCGGGTACTGGTCCTCGCCGTACTTGGCGAACGTCGCGGCGGCGATCTTGGCGTAGGCCGCCTTCTCGCGTGCGTCGACCTCCTCCTCGAAGCGCTTGCGCACCGCTCGGCTGTCGGCGTCGAGCGCGCGGACGAGCTGGATGAGCGGGTCCGCCGAGGACGTGATCGCGTCCCGGCCCCCGGCCGCCACGCGCCTGCGCACCGCCACATCGGCCAGCCCCGAGCCGCGCACCAGCTCCTCGGCGCGGGCCCGCGGAGACTTGCCGGCCAGCGCGGCGATCACGGCCGGGTCCTTGCCGCCCAGGAGCTCGACCATGTTCTGGAGTCCGGCGGCGAGCTTCTCGATCTCGAGCTCGGGGTACACGGGCGCGGGCGAGAAGAGCGCCAGCTCGAGCGAGGGCCGGCGCGCGTCGGAGTACTCCGCGAGCCGCTCGCCATCGGCCTTCGCGGACTCCTCGGCGAGCCTCACGAGGTCTTTCGCCACGGAGAACAGCGTCCCGCCCAGGTTCAGCCCGGTGCCGCCCAGCGCCGTGAGCCGCGGCAGGAGCTCGGCGTGCACGCGCTTGGCGGCCTCGACCTGCTCCCAACCATCGCCCCACTGGCGCTGCCAATCGGGGTTCGCGGCGACGGCCTGGCGCAGCTCGGCCTCGGCCGCGAGCTTCTTCGCCAGCAGCCCCGGATCCTGCAGGCCGGCCAGGATGCCGGTGCGCGCCTTGCGGCTGTTCTGGATCCCGAAGTAGTCGCCCTCGGCGATGCGACGCTGCTCCTCGCCACGGCCGCTGAAGGTCGCGAGCTGGACCTCGCGGCGCCAGAGGCTGCGCATGAGCATGGGGTACTGCACGTCACGCATGAACTCGAGGTGCGCGTGCGTGTTCAGGCGCTCGGTCCGTCCAGGGTGCCCCGCCACGAGGACCAGCTCGCCGTCCGTCGCGCCGTTGCGGCTCCAGCGCAGGAAGTGCTCGTTCTCGAGCGGCTTGCCGTCCTTCCAGATGCGGAAGAAGCACATGTCGAGGCAGTAGCGCGGGAACTCGAAGTTGTCCGGGTCGCCGCCGAAGAAGGCGATGCCCTTCTCGGGCACCATGACCAGGCGCACGTCGGTGTGCCGCTCGAAGCGATAGAGGTGGTAGCGGCCGCCCTGCCAAAGGGTCACGACCTGGCTCTTGAGCCCGGTCTTCGCCTCGGACTCCTTCTCGATCTCCGCCAGGACCCGGCGCCGCGCCGCGTTCTGCTCGGCGAGCGAGGCGCCGGCGTCGACCGCCGCGTTCACGCGCGGGGTCACGTCCTCGATCGACCAGAGCAGATTGACCTCCAGGTCGGGGCACGGGATCTCCTCCTCGAGCGAGCGGGCGAAGAAGCCGTCCTTCAGGAGGTCGCGCTGGGCCGTCGAGAGCTTCTCGATCGCATCGGACCCGACGTGCTGGTTCGTCATGAGCAACCCGCGCGGGCTGACGAGCGAGCCCGAGCCCCCGTTCTGGAGCCGCACGCAGGAGCGCTGGACGTGCTCGAACCACTGCGGCGAGAGCTCGATGCCGTACTTGGCCTGGATCGCGGCGACGGGCGGGCGGTTGAAGAGCCACATGCCCTCCTCGGCGCGGCTGGACCCTCCGAGGAGCAGGCTCGCGGCGGTCGCCGCGCAGGACAGGAGTGCGTTCGTCTTCATGGCTGGGCTCCGTGGGCGCCGGTCGGGGCGCGGAGGGCGGCAGGATACGGCTCGCGGGGCCTGGACGCCGCGCCCTACCCACGACTCACGGAGCGTGTCACCCGACCGTCGTCCGGGTGGCCCGTCCACAGTAGATTGCCGCTCTGGAGCCGCCCGATGCCGAGAACGATCCTGCTGGCCGTGTTCGCCGCACTGCTGATCGCCGCCTGCCGCAGCGCGCCGTCGGGCTCGGAGGGCTTCCGCACGATCGCGAGTGGCTACCACACCGGGATCCAAGCGGCCGGCCTGCGCGTGGCGCGCACGCCGGCCGAGTGGAGCGCCTTGTGGCGCGACCACACCAGCCAGGTGATCCCGCGTCCCCCCGCGCCGGTGATCGACTTCACCCGGGAGCTGGTCGTGTGCGTGACGGCCGGCGAGAAGCCCTCCGGCGGATACGGCATCGAGGTCGTGGAGGCGCGCTTCGACGGCACGGCGATGGTCATCGCGACGCGCGAGACCCGCCCGGCGGAGGATGCGATCGTTCCGCTGGTCCTCACGCGTCCCTACCACATGGTCGCCGCGCCGTTCACCGACGCGCAGTTCCGCCTCGAGCGCCGCTGAGCGCGCGGGCCGGACGCCCCCTCAGCGCGCGAGGCGCCGCCAGCCGCGCTGGCTCGTGAACATCGGCGTGGTCGAGCCCTGCGGCGCCACCACGAAGTCCACGCCCGCGCGCGGGCCGTCCAGCACGATCAGCGCCGGATCGTTCAGCGTCGGGTACAGCCCGCAGTACACGTCGGCGTCGCCGCAGATGAAGAAATCGCCGTCGTCATCGGAGCCACAGGCGAGCAGGTACGTCCCCGGCGGCAGCAGCTCGCCGTTCGCGGTGGAGAGCTCGTCCAGGATGTAGTCGAGGCCCGTGAGCGCCGGGTTGACGAGCGTCTCGGCCACGGTGACCGATGGGTTCACGGAGAAGTCGACGGCCAGGACGAAGAGCTCCACGTTCGGCAGCACCGGCGTCTCCACGCGCACGGTGACGGGGACGACCACGCTGCCCGCGTTCGCGCTGTTCACCGTGACCGAGCCGGTGTACGTGCCATCCGCGGCCAGCGCCGGATCCGCGCGGTTCACGCGCACGCTCAAGCTGCCCACGTCGATGCCCGCAGCCGGCCCTCCCGGCACGAGGGAGATCCAACTGCGGTCGTCCGTGTACGTCGTGATGTCGACGGTGCCGTCACCCAGGTTCTGGAGGGACAGTTGCAGCGCGGTGGCCGTCGCACCGAAGTTGAGCTCCGTCGGGCTGGCGGCCAGGACCGGCTGCGCGCCGCCCGCGCCGAGCGCCGACTGCACGGCCGCCAGGGCGTTGATCAGGCCCTGGCCGTGGAAGACGTCCCGGCCGGGAGCGCCCAGGTCGGTGGCCGTTTCGGCCAGCTTCTGCTCGATCTGGGCCGGCAGCAGCACGGGATTCACGACCAGCATGAGCGCCGCCAGCCCGGCCGCGTGCGGACAGGCCATCGAGGTGCCCTGGTAGAAGACGTAGATCGGGTTGCCGCTCGACTCGGCGACCAGCGTCGACAGCACCCCGTCGACGTAGCCGTCCACGTTCGTGTCGACCGATGTGTCGCCGCCTGGCGCGCACAGGTCCACTGACGCGTGGTAGTTCGAGTAGGGCGCGCGCGCCGAGTTCTGATCCACGGCGGCGACCGAGACCACGTTGGCGTAGGCCGCCGGGTACGACGGCGCGCTGGAGTTCGCGTTCCCCGCCGCGGCGAAGATCACCAGGCCCCGGTTGCGCGCGGCCGTCACCGCCGCCTGCACGGTCTGGTTGGAGCCCGGCCCACCCAAGCTGAGGTTCAACACCTGGATCGAGCCGTTGGGCAGTGTCGGGAGGCCGGGGTTCGTCAGCCCGGCCGCGTAGCGGATCGAGCGCGCGATGTCGGCGTCCGTGCCTCCGCCCTTGCCCAGGACGCGCAGGTGGACGACCCGCACCCGGCTCGCGGCCGGGTTCCCCACCGGGAGGCTGCCGACGCCCGCGACGCCCACGCCATTGTTCGTCACGGCGGCGATCGTCCCCGCCACGTGGGTCCCGTGGAAGCTCGACGGGCCGATGCCCTCGCTGTCGCCCTCGTCGAACGCGATCGGATCGGGACCGTCCCCGTCCTGCGAGATCGACGTGCTCGTGATGAAGTCGTACTCGATGTCCGTGCGCGTGTTCGCGTCGAGGTCGGGGTGCGGCCGGCGGCCGGTGTCGATGACCGCCACGGTGATCGTGGGCCCAGGCCCTGTGATGGCGGTCTGCGCCACGGTCCAGGCCTGCGGCAGGCGGATCAGCGGGTAGTGCCACTGGAGCGAGAAGAACGCGTCGTTCGGCGTGGTCTCGGGCGGCCCGCCGAGCGGGCGGCGGATGCGGTTCAGCTCGGCATAGGCGACGCGCGGGCTCGCGGCGAGCGAGCGCACGAGCGCGACCGTCGTCCGCGCGCGCGTCGCCTCGTCGCCGATCGCGCCGAGGTCGGCTCTCACCTGGAGCACCTCCTCGCCGACCTGGTCGACGCGCGCGAGACTGCGGCGCGCGAGGTCGTCGGCGAGGTCCTGGCCCGCGAGCGGCTTCACGAGCACGTCGCCGATCTTCACGTTCGACGGCACGCGTCCGTACAGCGCGTCGCCGGTCGCGAGGCCGAAGGCGACGCGCTCGCTCGCGGCCGCGAGCAGCCGATCGGACGCGAAACGCACGGGGGCGGTCGCGGACCGCGGCGTGAAGTCCACGGCGATCGTCCCGCCCGACGATTCGATCGCGATCCGCTGCAGCGGCTCGAGCGACACGACGTAGTCCATGCCCGAATCGCCCGGTCCGACGGCGGTCTCGCCGTCGCGGCCGAGCGCGAGCACGCGCAGGGACGAAACGGACCGCATCCCGATGCGCAGGTCGCCCGCCTCGACCATCGTCATCTCGTAGCGTCCGGCGCCGAAGCGCAGCGTGTCGCCGCCCGCGACCGCGCCGAGCCAGCCGGGCGTCTCGATCGTCCAGGGCGCGGCGGTCGCGCGCACGGTGAGCTCGTACGCGCCCGCGCCCTGCGCGCCGCGCACGACGAGGTCGAAGGCCCCGCCGGCCGTGAACGCGACCTTGCCGGCCGCGTCCGCACGCGCGACGACGCCCATGGCGAGCGGGTCGTAGGCCGCGAGCTCGACGCGCCGGCCTGCCTCGGGCGCGAAGCGCAGTTCGGCCTCGACGCGCACGCGACCGCGCGCGACGAACGCGTAGCCGTCGAAGCCCTCGCCCACGCCGATACCGCCGCGGATCGAGTACGCGCCTCCCGGCGCGAGCTCGCCGATCGCCTGCGGCTCGTCGACGCCGTCGTTGGGCTCGACCTCCTCGATCGGCGCGAGCGGCTGGGCGGGGACGAAGAGCAACGTGCCCGAGATGGAGCCGGACTGAGGCGGGCGGCCTCCGCCGTCGCCACTGCTGCACGCGGCCGCGAGGAGGGCGAGGACGAGGTGGAGGAGGGTGCTGCGGATCATGAGTTTCGGCGCGGAACGCGGGTCCGCCCCGATCCTATCCGTCGCTGGCGTCGAACCCTAGGATCCGCGCGGCGTGCCCCACGAGCGCGTCCTCGACCTCCGCGCACGTGAGCGGCCGCGTGACGTGGTCCGCGAGTCGCGTCATCACCCCGGGATCGAGACCGCACGGCTGGAAGGTCCCGAAACCGGCCAGGTCCGTGGTGACGTTCAGCGCGAACCCGTGCCACGTCACCCAGCGACGCACGGCCACGCCGATCGAGCACACCTTCCGCGTTCCGATCCAGACGCCCGTGAGCCCCTCTTCACGTCGACCGGCGACGCCGAAATCGGCGAGCGTCGCGATCACGACCTCCTCGAGGTCGCGCAGCCAGCGGTGCAGGTCGCGCCGCCCCTCCTCGAGCAGCACGATCGGGTAGCCGACGACCTGCCCGGGGCCGTGAAACGTCGCCTCGCCACCGCGCTCGACCGCCACGATGGGCGTCGTCGCCTCGCCCGCCGCGGCGACGTCCGCCCCGCGGCCGACCGTCACGACCGGGTCGTGCTCGGTCAGGAGGAGCACGTCGCCGATCTCGCCCGCGACGCGGCGCGCGAGCAGTTCCTGCTGGAGCGCGTGCGCGTCCGCATACCGCGTGCGGCCGAGACGGCGGACCTCGAGGACGCGCCGCGCGTTCACTTCCGCTGGTAGATGTGCACCGCCATCCCGTGCACGGCCTCAGCGGCCTCCATGAAGGCCTCGGGGAGCGTCGGGTGCGCGTGGATCGTGCGCGCGATGTCCTCGCAGGTCGCGCCCATCTCGATCGCCAGGGTCGCCTCGGCGATCAGCTCCGTGACCTCGGGGCCGACCATGTGCACGCCCAGGATCTCGTCGGTGCGCGCGTCGCCGATGACCTTCACGAAGCCCTCCGTCTCCATGAGGCTCATGGCGCGGCCGGAAGCGGCGAACGGGAACGTGCCGACCTTGTACTGCAGGCCCTGTTCCTTGCACTGGGCTTCCGTCAGTCCGACCGACGCCATCTCGGGCGCGGTGAAGATCACGGCCGGCACGCAGCGCGCGTCGAACTCGTCCTTCCCGCCCGCGATGGCCGCGGCGGCCACGAGCCCCTCCTTGCTGCCCTTGTGGGCCAGCATGGGCTGGCCGGCGATGTCACCGATGGCCCACACGTTCGGGACCTTCGTGCGCATCTGCCGGTCGACGGCCAGGAAGCCCTTGGAGTCCGTGGCGAGTCCGATCGACTCCAGTCCCAGGCCGGCGCTGAAAGGCTTGCGGCCCACGGTCGAGAGGATCTGATCGCAGACGATCGTGTCCTCGCCGGACTTGGTCTGGATGCGCACGTAGCTCTTGCCGGCCTTGTGCTCGTAACCGCGGGCGAAGGTCTCCGTGAGCAGCGCGATGCCCAGCTTCTTCATCGACTTCTCGATGACCTTGACGCAGTCCTTCTCCTGGCCCGGCAGGGCGCCGGCCGTGGCCTCGAGGACCGTGACCTGCGCGCCGAGCTTGCGGTACATCATCCCGAGCTCCAACCCGATGTAGCCCCCGCCGATCACGACCAGGTGCTCGGGGACGCGCGTGGGCCGCAACCCGCCGGTCGACGACCAGACCCGGTCCTCGTCGAAGGCGAAGCCGGGGATCTCGATCGGGACCGATCCCGTCGCGATCACGATCTCGTCGCAGGCAAGCGTGCGCTCGCCGTCCTGGGTTTTCACGACGACCGAGCTCCTCCCGGCGATGCGGCCGGTGCCCATGACCACCTCGACCTTGTGGTTCTTGAGGAGCCCGCCGACGCCCCCGGTCAGCTTGGCGACGACGCCGGACTTCCATTCGACGAGCTTCGCGACGTCGAGCCGGACGTCCTTGGCGGTGATGCCCATGGCGGCCATCTCGCCCAGGCGGTGCAGGAGGCTGCCGGCGGCGATCATGGCCTTGGACGGGATGCAGCCCACGTTGAGGCAGGTCCCGCCCAGGAACTCCTTCTCGACGACCGTCACCTGCTGGCCCAATTGCGCCAGTCGGATGGCGCAGACGTAGCCGGCGGGACCGGCACCCAGGACGACGACCTTCTTCGGCATGCTCGGATTCTCGGGGTGGCGTGGTGCGGCGCGAAGCGCGGGATTCTAGCAATCCCGCGGCACGCCCTGGCCGTACCGCGGCGAACGCCCTACTTCCGGGTTCGCGCAGCCGCTAGGGTCCGGTCCAAGGCGCGCGGCGTCGCGCGCTGGCCGCATCGACCGTTCCGCGGCGCGCCCGCGCCACCACCGACATGCCGACCGGTTCGTCCGTCGACGTGCGCCGCGCGCACCTGCGTGTGCTCCCCGTCCTCGCCCTGGCGCTCGCGAGGCTCGCCGTGAGCGCCAGCGCACTTCCCACGACCCAGTCCACGGGCGCGCACGTCGCGGCGGTTCGGGCACCGCTCGCGTGGCAGGTCGTCGGCGCCGGACCGGTCAGCGCGGCCGGCGTCCTGTGCACGCAGATCCGCGTCGCGCCCGACGGCGAGTTGCGGCTCGCCTATCAGGACCTCACGTCGCCCGCGCACCGGCTCGCGCTGCGGCGTTTCGACGGGGTGACGTGGTCGCCGCTCTCGACCGCCGGAGCGGGCAGCGTCGGCACCGCCTGGTACAACCGCATGGCCTTCCTGCCCGACGGCGCGCTGATCGTCGCGACGCGCGACTACGGTCTGGCCGGTCGAATTGGCGTGCGCCGCTGCGACGGGCCGGGCGCACCCTGGACCCCGTTGGGCGCCGCCTCGCCGAGTCCCAGCGACGCGCACTACACGGACGTCGCGACACTCCCCGGCGGCCGCGTCGCCGTCGCGTACCAGGACCGCAGCACCGTGCCCGCCGATCGCGCCACCGTGGCCCTGTGGACTGGTGGTTCCTGGGGCACGATCAGTGGCCCGGGGCTCAGTCAGGGCGTGTCGGCCTACACCTCGCTCGACGTGGCGCCGGACGGGACGCTGCTCGCGGCGTTCACCGACTCGCAGGTGGCCGGCCGGGCCGTCGTGCTGGCCTGGAGCGAGTCGACCGGAGGTTGGGAGCCGCGTGGACAGCCCGGGTTCACGCCAGACATCCCGAACAACCTCGTGCTGCGCGTGGCGCCGGACGGCACGCCGTACGTCGCCTACTACGTCTGGAACACGCGCATCATCGTGCGCCGCTTCGACGGCGCGGGCTGGCCGGCGGTGGGTCTCGAGGTCGACGGCGCGGATGTCCCGGCCGTCGAGACCGAGGGCTGGCGGCAGTGGCTCGCGTTCGAGATCGACGCGACCGGCCGGCCCGTGCTCGCCTACCAGGCCCGCAACCGCGGAGGACGGGCCGTGGTCAAGCGCTTCGAGTCCGCCATCGGCGCGTGGGAGACCCTGGGCGAGCCGGGATTCACGCCCGGCGCGGCGGACTACCTCTCTCTGGCGCTCGCCGCTGACGGCACTCCGTACGTGGCCTTCCGCGACGGGCCAACGGGACGCGCGCTGGTCTACGGCTGGCGCTGAACGGGCTCGGGAGGCATCGGGTACTCTTCCCCGCCCCGATGACGACCCAGGCGCCTCCTCGCACCCACTGCCCGACCTGCGGCGCGAAGCTGCACCGGACGGATCTCTCGCTCTGCGCCTACTGCGCCACCCCGCTCTCGATCCACGACGCGCCGGCGCGGGCCGACGACGAGACGATCCAGCGCCTGCGCAGGCTGCGCGAGCACAAGCTCTTCGCCGCGGCGCTGGAGTTCACGCCGGTGGACCGCGAGGCCGAGGTCGTGCGCGGTCGGCGGCTGACGGTCGGCACCCTGCTGCTCCTCGTGGCGGTCGCACCGGCGCTGGCCCTGGGCTGGGCCCTGGCCCGCGGCGGGACCTGGATCCCCTGGGCGGTCGCCACAGCCCTCCCCGCGCTTGTGGGTGTGGGGGTGCTGGCCTCGCGCGCGGGGGTCCGCGCCCGGGCGGAGGCGCGGCCCATGCTGCGCCGGCCAGCCATGGTCGTCGTGCGGCGCAGCGAGACCGGGCAGGAAGGCGGCACGACCTACTTCTTCACGCTGCGCTTCGACGATGGATCCGAGGGCGAGTTCCTGTGGCCGGGACAGGGCACGGCGTACGAGCCGCTGTCGAACGGCTACACGGGCGTCGCCTACACCCGCGGACCCAAGCTCGTCGACTTCCGCCGCCTCACGTGAGGCTGCGCAGGTCCGGCCAGGCGCGCCGGGCGGCCAAGACCAAGGCGGCGGCGGCCAGCGGGATCTGCAGGATCTGCAGCGCAGCGAAGCCAGCCCAGACCTCGACGGCGAGCTGAGCCGCGAGGCAGCCGAGCACGGCCCACAGCGCGAAGCGCTGGCGGAGCCAGGCCAGGAAGACGAGACCCAGGGCGCCGACCAAGCCGGCCGCGACCAGCGTCGCGAGCAGCTTGGGGTTCAGCGCCGGGTGCGCTGCGAGCAACTCGTGGCGCGTGACGAGCGCGCGCGCCGTGCCGACGGCCATGGCGAGGAACAGGAGGGCCGCCACGAACCGCAGCGGAAGCAGACGCGTCGGCCGTGAAGCGGCGACCTCCATGGACCGATGCTCCGCCAGGTCGTCCGTCTGCGCAAGGCATGGCGTGTTCGCTTCCGGCCCCGCCGCTACTCTGGGACGCATGAAGAACCCGCTCCGCACCCTCGTGGCGCCCGCCGCCTTCTGTGCCCTCGCAGTCCCGGTCCTGCTCTCGGCGTCCGGACCCTGGACGTCGCCGCGCGCAGCCTCCGAGCTCGAGGACGCCATGCAGACGCTGCAGGCCTCGACGAAGAGCCTGGAGCGCGCGCTCGACAAGGCCGAGACGCCCAAGGCGCTGGGCCTGGTGATCGAGATGCAGGACGCTGTGCGCGTGGCCAAGCTCCAGACGCCCGGCAAGGCGGCCGAGCTCGGGGACGAGGCCGCGAAGGCCAAGTTCGTGACCGGCTTCCGGCTGGAGCTCATCGAGCTGCAGCGTGGGCTGCTCGACGTCGAGGCCGCGCTGCTCCAGGGCAAGGCCGACGAGGCCAAGAAGGCGCTCGACGCGCGCGTGAAGCCGCTCAAGAAGCGCGGCCACGACGCCTACAAGGACTGAGTTCCGCCAGCGGCGCTCAGCCGCGGGCCGGCGCGATGGGGAACGGCAGGTCGACGGCTTCGTCCTGCGAGCGCGCGCTCTCCAGGAGGAGCTGCACGACGTTCAAGCGCACGTCGTCGGTGGCCGCCAGGCGTTTCCCGGCCTCGAACTGGTACGTCGAGTCCGGTGCCGCGAACATGCGGTTGAAGACTTGCTGCACCTGACTCGTGAGCGAGGCGTGCAGTTGCGTCGAGGCGACGCGGTTCGTCGCCAGCAACCAGGCCCCGAGCGGCTGGCCGGCCGCGCGAGCCGCTTCGATGACCTCGGCCAGGGCATCCGGGTGGAGCGCACCCGAGCGCACCAGCAATTCCCCCAGGCGCGTGCCGCGCGGCGGCCGATCGCTCTGCGCGAACACGATGCGCCCGTGATCGAGTTGGAGCAGGAAGCGCTCGCGCGCGGTAGTCACCCACAAGAGGCCCGACTTCTCCAGGCTCGAGAGCAGGCCCAGCATCTCTGCGACGAGCACCGCCCGGCTGTCGCCGAACAGGTTCGAGTCGCGTGGATCGCCCGGCCGGGCGGAGAAGGCCGACTTCGGCGCCTCCGAGGGCAGAGCCGGCGCTGGGGCGTCGGTCAGCACATCGAGCGCGACCTCCAGATCGGCTTGGACGAATTGGGGGGGGGTGGCGAGCACGTCGGGGTTCGGTTCTTGGGGCATGGGACTCTCCCGGAGGCCCCTTCGGACCGCGGACCCACGGACTGGAGGACCACTCCTGGCGTGTGCCTGAACCGGGAAAAGCCCCCGTCTCCCGAACACGGCCACGGTTCCCCGCGGCAGATGCCGCCAGTGGCCGCCGTCCGGGACCTGGCCGGACAGGCGGCGGCCTCGACGTCCCTCAGAGCGGGAACGCGCCGTCGCCCGGCGTGGCGTGCCCGAGCCGCTCGGCCACCGCGATGAAGCGGTTGTACTGGCGACGCAGATGGAGCGGGACGTCCGCATAGACGTCCTCGACCAGCGTCTTGAGCGCCATCTTGGGGGCCGCCTCCTGGACGTGGATCTCGGCGTCGATCTCGGCGGTCAGCTCGGCCTCGATGCGCGCCCGCTCGCCCTGGGCCAGGATGCCATCCGCCAGGAGTCGTGCCTCGAAACGATCGAGCGGGTCCTTGGCCGCCCAGGCGAGGACCTCGGCCTCGTCGCGGTACTTCGTGGGGTCGTCCGAGCTCGAGTGCCCCAACATGCGGTAGGTCTTGAGGACGAGCAGCGACGGTTGGCCACGCCGCGCCAGCTCGTGCGCCTCGCGCGCGGCCTCGAGGCAGGCCAGGACGTCGTTCCCATCGACCTCGCGCCCCGGCATCCCGTAGGCCACGGCCTTGTCCGCGAAGCTCTCGGCCGCCGTCTGGTTCCGCGAGCACACCGAGATCGCCCAGCCGTTGTCGACGCACACGAAGTAGCACGGGACCTGCCACACGCCGGCGCAGTTCAGCCCGCTGTGGAAGCCGTTGCTGCTCGTCGCGCCGTCGCCGAAGTAGATCGCGTGGACCTCGTCGAGCCCGCGCTGCTTGGCCGCGAAGGCTGCGCCGACTCCGTGCGGGATCTGCGTGCCGATGACCGACGACCAGCTCGGGTAGTTCGAGCCCTTGTGCTGGAAGTGGTTGCACATCTGCCGCCCCTTCGCCGTGTCGTTGCTGTTGCAGTACATCTGCGCGATGTACTCGGACAGTGGCAGTCCGCGCATGACGGCCGCCCCGCCCTCGCGCAGCCCGGACCACAGCCAGTCCTTCGGCCGCAGCGCGTAGGCCGAGCCGATCAGCGCCGCCTCGAGGCCCTTGGCCGTGCCGACGAAGCCGACGCGGCCCGCGCGCTGCAGCTTGAGCATGCGCTCGTCGAGGACGCGCACGCGCAGCATGTGGCGCAACAGCGCCGCGGCCTCGACCCGGTCGGGGACGGCCCGTGCGCTCGCGTCGGACTTGGTCTTGGTCATCGCGATCGCGCGCCGCGCGTCACAGGGCCAGGAGCCCCGGGTTCTCGAGCAGGCGCTTCATGAGGACCAGGAAGCGCGCGCCGTCCGCGCCGTCGGCCAGCCGGTGGTCGACCGAGCACGACAGGTTCATGTACTGGCGCACCTCGATCTTGTCGCCCTGCGGGGTTTCGACGACGCCCGGACGCTTCATCAGGCGGTGCACGCCCAGGATCGCGACGTCGGGGAAGTTGATGATCGGCGTGGCCAGGATGCCGCCGATGTTGCCCGCGTTCGTGATCGAGAACGTGGAGCCGCGCAGATCGTCGGGCTTCACCTTGCCCTGCTTCGTGCGCTCGGCCAGCTCGTTGAGCTCGGTCGCGATCTGCAGGATGCCCTTCGACCCGACGTCCTTGACCACGGGCACGATGAGGCCGTTGTCGGTGTCCATCGCGATGCCCAGGTTCACGTAGCCGTAGCGCACGATCTCCTGGCTCTGTTCATCGAGGTGCGCGTTGAGCATCGGGAACTTCGCCAGCGCCAGCGCGGTCGCCTTCATGATGAAGGGCATGTAGGTGACCTTGACGCCCTGCTCCTGACCCAGCGCCTTGGCGGTCTCGCGCAGACGCACGAGCTCGGTCACGTCGAGCTCCTCGACGACCGTGAAGTGCGGCGCGGTGTACTTCGACCGCACCATGGCCTCGCTGATCTTGCGCCGCACACCGCGGAACGGAACACGGGTCTCGCGCTCGCCGGCCGGGATCGCCACGGCCGGAGCGGTCGGGCGCGCGGGCGCCGCCGGCGCGGCGTGGGCCGGCGCGGCGATCGGCGCGGAGCTCGCGGCCGAGCGCGCGAAGGCCTCGACGTCGGCGCGGCGCACCACGCCGCCGCGCCCGGACGCCGGCACGCGCGCGAGGTCGATGCCCAGGTCGCGCGCCACGCGACGCGCGCTGGGCACCGCCAGGATCTTGCTGTCGGCGGCGGAGACGCGCGCGGGCGCGCTCGTCGCGCCGACCAGCGCAGGCGCGGCCGGAGCGTGGCTCGCGGCGGCCACCGCGGGGAGTGCGTGCGACGGCGCGGCGGCCGGCGCGGCGACGCCGCCTGCGACCGCCAGCGTGAAGATCACCTTGCCGACCGGGACGGTCTCGCCCTCCTTGGCGAGCAACGCGGTGATCGTGCCGCTGGCGGGCGAGGGCACCTCGACGGTCGCCTTGTCCGTCATGACCTCGACCACGGCCTGGTGCTCCTTCACCGCCGCGCCGGCCTGGACGAGCCACTTCACGATCTCGCCCTCGGCGATGCCCTCGCCGATGTCGGGCAGCTTGAACTCCAGCATCCTGCCGCCGGCCGCGGGCGCAGCGGCGGGCTTCGCGGGCGCCGCTGCGGAAGACGCCGACGGCAGCGGCGCAGCCGGCGCCGGCTTGGACGCGCTCGCGGCGGCCGGGGCGGCGTGGCCGCCGCTGTGTGCGGGAGCGGGCGGCGCCTGCGCGCCCGCCGCGGTCTCCAGCACGAAGATCACGCTGCCGACCGGCACGGTCTGGCCCTCCTTGGCGTTCAGCGAGCGGATCGTGCCGCTCGCCGGCGAAGGCACCTCGACGGTGGCCTTGTCCGTCATGACCTCGACCACGGGCTGGTGCTCCTTGACGGCCTCGCCGGCCTTGACCAGCCACTTGACGATCTCGCCTTCGGCGATGCCTTCCCCGATGTCGGGCAGCTTGAATTCCAGGGCGGCCATGTGCGGTGGTCCTCGTGTCTCTCGTGGCGAGCGGGGCGGATCCGGGCGGGTCAGTAGTTCCAGACGTGCTCGATCGCGTCGAGCACGCGGCGGTCGTCGGGCATGTAGTGGTGCTCGAGCGTGTTCGGGAACGGCGTGTCGAAGCCGGTCACGCGCGCGATCGGCGCCTCCATGTACTCGATGGCGTTCTCGGCGATGATCGCGCTGATCTCGCCGCCGAAGCCGCAGAAACGCGGCGCTTCGTGCACGACCACGACACGCCCGGTCTGCTTGGCGGCCTCGAGCACGCCTTCCTCGTCGAGCGGCAGCAGGGTGCGCAGGTCGACCACCAGGCACTCGATGCCCTTCTCCGCAGCCTGGTCGGCGGCCTTGAGGCACACGGGGACCATCGCCCCGTAGCAGAAGACCGTGACGCTCTTGCCCTCGCGCGCCGTGCGCAGCGTGGAGAGGTCGACCGTGTACTGGCCCTCGGGGACCTCGCCCTTCACGGTGCGATAGAGCGCCTTGGGCTCCAGGAACAAGACCGGGTCGGGGTCCGCGATCGACGCCAAGAGGAGACCCTTCGCGTCGTACGGCGTGCTCGGGATCACGACCTTGAGGCCGGGCGTGTGACAGAAGTACGCCTCGCCGGATTGCGAGTGGTACAGCCCGCCGCGGATCCCGCCGCCGTAGGGCGTGCGGATCACCATCGGCGCCGTGTACTGGCCGCCGGAGCGGTAGCGCAGCTTGGCCGCCTCGCTGACGATCTGGTCGAAGGCCGGGAAGATGAAGTCCTGGAACTGGATCTCGCACACCGGCCGGAGGCCGTTCACGGCCATGCCGATCGCGGCACCGACGATGCCGTCCTCGCTGAGCGGCGTGTCGAAGCAGCGGCCTGCGCCGAACTCCTTCGTCAGGCCCTCGGTCGCCAGGAAGACGCCGCCCTTCGGCCCCACGTCCTCGCCGAAGACGAGGACCGACGGGTCCGCGCGCATCGCGGTCTTGAGGCCGTCGTTCACGGCTTGGATGAGGGTCAGGTTCGCCATCGGTTGCTTCGCGGGGAGTCGTGGACGTTCGAGGGTGCGGTTTGGCGGGCGATCGGGAGATCCGCAGAGCGTTTCAGAGCGGGAACGCGCCGTCGCCCGCCGCGGCGTCGCCCTTGCGGCGCGCGAGGTCGAAGGCCGCCTGCCCCTGCCGGCGGATGTGCTGTGGCACGTCGCGGTAGACGTCGCTGAAGATCGTCTCGATGCCCGGGCGCGGCGTCGCCTCGGCGACCTTCGCCGCGGCGTCGATCTCGGCGAACGATTCCGCGGCGATCTTCTCGCGCGCGGCCGGGTCCCAGAGCTTCTTCTTGGCCAGGAAGCGCTCGAAGTTCGCGACCGGATCCTTGCGCTCCCACTCGAGGAGCAGCTCCTTGGGCACGTAGCGCGTCGGATCGTCGCTGGTCGAGTGCCCCCCCATCCGGAACGTGAACGCCTCGATCAGCGTGGGACCGCCGCCCTTGCGGGCGCGCTCGACCGCCTCGCCGACCGCGCGGCGCACCGCCAGCAAGTCGTTGCCGTCCACCTTCACGCCGGGCATGCCGTAGGCCTTGGCCTTGATCGCGTAGCTCTCGCTGGCGGTCTGCTGGCTGCTCGGGCAGGAGATCGCCCACTGGTTGTTCTGGCACAGGAACACGACCGGCGACTTCCACACCGCGGCGAAGTTCAGGCCGGAATGGAAACCCAGGCTCGACGTGCCGCCGTCGCCGAAGCTCGCCAGCACGACGTGCGGCTCCTTGCGGCGCTGGATCGCGTAGGCCGCGCCGACCGCCTGGATGATGTGCGTCCCGATCGGCGAGCTGATCGAGAAGAACTTGATCGGCTCGGTGAACGAGAAGTGCACCGGCATCTGACGGCCCTTGGCGGAGTCCGCCGCGTTGCCGTACATGTTGTGCATCATGTCCACGGGCGAGATGCCGTGGTACAGCGCCATGCCGAAGTCGCGATAGCTCGGGAAGATCCAGTCCGTCTTCTCGAGCGCCGATGCCGCGCCGACCTGCGTGGCCTCGACGCCCTTGTTCGGGATCGAGAAGCCGATGCGCCCGGCGCGCTGCAGCTTGAGACACACGTCGTCGAACGCGCGCACCCGCAGCATCGTGCGGTAGCAGTGGAGCAGCGCCTCGTTCGACATCTTGGGGTCGTGGCCGTTGATGCCGCCGTCCGGCTCGATCACCGAGAGCATCCCTTGCGCGCTCATCGCCGCTCCTCCTTCTCCGCCGCGCGCCGCTCACGCACGAGCCGGGCGGCGAAGAACTCGCCGGCCTTGTAGCTCGAGCGCACGAGCGGCCCGGCCGCCACGTACAGGAAACCCATCGCGCGCCCGAGGCGCTCGTACTCGTCGAACCTCTCCGGCGCGACGTACTCGCGCACCGGAGCGTGCTGCCGCGTGGGCCGCAGGTACTGGCCCAGCGTCAGGAAGTCGACCCCCGCCGCGCGCAGGCGCACGAGTGCGTCGACGACCTCGTCGTGCGACTCGCCCAGGCCCAGCATCAGGGACGACTTGGTGAACACCCGGGGATCGTGCTCTTTCGCGCCGCGCAACGTGTCGAGCGAGCGCTCGAACGAGCAGCGCGGATCGCGGATCTTGCGCTGCAGGCGGTCGACGACCTCGACGTTGTGCGCCAGGACGTCCGGCCGCGCCGCCATGAGCGTCGCGAGGTCCGAGCCGCGATAGTCGGGGATCAGCGTCTCGACGACCGTGCGCGGCGCCCGCGCCCGGATCGCGCGCAGACAGTCCGCATAGTGCCCCGAGCCCCCGTCCGGGAGGTCGTCGCGGTCCACGCTCGTGATCACGACGTAGGCCAGATCCATGGCCGCCACGGCGGTCCCGACGTGCTCGGGCTCGCGGGGGTCCGGCGGCGCCGCGCGGTCGACGGTCTTGACCGCGCAGAAGCGGCAACGGCGCGTGCACTCGTCGCCGAGGACCATGAGCGTCATGGTCGCGTGCTCGCCCTTCCAGCACTCGCCGATGTTGGGGCAGCGCGCCTCCTGGCAGACGGTGTGGAGGCCGAGTTCCTGCGTCAGGCCCTTGAGGCGCGCGTACCCCTCCCCGCCGGGCAGCGGCACCTTGAGCCAGGGAGGCTTGGGCAACGATCCGTCCCGCCGACGGGGGGCCGCGGCGCCCGGGAGGGCCGCCGTGGGGCTGCTCTGAGAGGGGATTTCGGGGTCCATGCCGGGTCGGGACAAGGCCCGTCAGGATAGCGCGCGCGCCCGGTCCCGTCGCGGGCGCTTCCAGGAGCGCGCGAGTCCCCGCGGCTCGGCTTCGTCCCCGACAGTCTGCGCATCGAGGCGGCGCCGGTGCCGGAGTTTGCCGCGGAGGGCTTCGACAGCGTGTGCCGCGTCTTCGCGCGCAAGGCGGCCTGAGCCCACGGAGCCACGTCCCGGCCGTGCGCCTGCGCGCGGAGGCCGTGGCTGCCGAGGATCCGGATGCTCGACCGACTCGGTCGAGCATCGCTCTCGATCCCTGACGCGGGCCTGCGCCCGACGGGCGGTGAGCCCGAACCTGGCGGTTTGCTGCGCAGGATCGCGCGTGGGCGGCGGTCAGGGGGAGCGCGGCCGAACCGGCCGTCGAGCGGTGGTCGAACGCGCCACGGAACCGCTCGCATCGAAGCAGGCGCGAGGTTCAAGCCGCCATGGTCTCCCTCGCAGTGCTGTTCCTCCTGTCCACGGCCCTCGGCGAAGAAGGGTCTCCCGGCGACCTCTTCAGCCTCGTCCTGGTGAGCGCCGGGGACCTGGATCGAGATGGGATCGCGGACATCCTGGTGTCGGACCCTGTCGACGCGGACCGGTCCGTGTGCGCCGGGCGCGTCTGGGCGGTCTCGGGGAAGGACTCGAGCGTGCTGAAGACCTGGCGCGGGGAGGCCGGCGAGATGCTGGGATCGACCCTGGGCTCGACCGGCGATCTCGATGGCTACGAGGTGCCCGACGTGTTCCTCGGGGCGGGCAATCGGCGCGTGCTGGCGGCCGACGGCACCTGGCGCCAGGGCGAGATGGCCGTGTGGAGAGTCGTGTCGGGACGAACCGGGTCGGAACTGCTCCGACTGGAGGGCGTCGCGCACGACGCGCGAGTGACCGCAGGACCCTCGTTCGCGGCCCTGCGCGACGTCGACGGAGATGGAGTGCCGGACTTCGCGGTCGGGTCGGCGCGCGGGATGCGCGACACCCCGCTGGGCAACAGTACGGTGCGCCGCTCGAGTGGATCTCGCGTTGCGCTCCACTCCGGGAAGACGGGCGGGATCCTCTGGCTGCTCGAGTCCTCGAGCGACGACGCAATCGTCGGGGAGCAACTCGTCGCGGCCGATGACCTCGATGGCGACGGAGTCGCCGACTTGCTGGCGTCGGTCAAGGAACCCGGCACGCCGGCGGTGTGCGCGCGCATCCTGTCCGGCAAGGATGGACGACGGATTCGCTCGATCGACTGGGTCGGAGATCGTGGTTTCCACGGTCCGTTGCTGGCCGCCGGCGCCGATCTCGACGGCGACCAGGTCGCGGACGTGATCGTCGCCCTGGGATCGGGCCTGCGTCGCGCGGTGTGCTACTCGGGCCGCAACGGGAACGTCCTGCGCGAGTGGCGCATCGTGGAGGACTCGATGTACCCGACCGCGCCGTTCTACGTACCCGATGTCGACGCGGACGGGATCGTGGACGTCGTGCTCACACTGCCGCACTCCTTCTCGGGCCCGTCGAGGTTCATGATCGTCTCCGGAGGCCGGGAGGACGCGCGGCTCCTCGAGGTGGGCTTCGCGCCCTGGGAGTCGACGCACTTCGCCTGCAGCATCCTGAGCGT
This sequence comes from Planctomycetota bacterium, assembly GCA_016795205.1. GTDB lineage: Bacteria > Planctomycetota > UBA1135 > UBA1135 > JAEUHZ01. The sequence continues at coordinate 45,611 of JAEUHZ010000082.1, forward strand.
CCCCGATCGGGACGGTGACGGGATCGCGGACCTGCTCGTGGGCGAAGCGTCCCAGCGCCATCACGGGTGGCAGGGCGAGGCGCGCTACTACTCGACTCGATCGGGGCGCCTGCTCGGGAGCATCACGCGCGCCACGCTGGAGCGCGACACGAGGAAGTGAGCCGAACCGGGAGCGCCAGGCTGCCCCCACTCCAACACGGCCCGAGTGCGCTCCCGACGGCCGGGTGCCCTACGACGGATCGTCGCGGCCGGCCGACGGGGAGTGAAAAGCCTGCAACGTCGGGCGCGGCGAGCACAAGGGGGCTGTCGTTCCGAGAATCCCAGTCGGCCCTCAAGAGTCCCCGATGAAGCTACCCGCCCTGGCCTTGGCCCTCCTCGCCGTTCCCGCGGCGTCCCAGCAACTCGTCTTCCTGGAGGACTTCGAGAATGGGATTGGCGGGTGGTTCGCGACCTCACTCTGGCACGTCGAAGACTCCTCCCAGACCTGCGGCGCTCTCGTCGCGCCCTTCCCCAGCGGAACCAAGGCGGCGTACTTCGGCGGCTCCGTGGGTTGCACCTACGAGGGCTTCACCGAGTGGCAGTGGCACGACGGAGACCTGACCAAGAACGTGCCGATCGCGCTGCCCGCGGACGCCGGCTCGATCGCGCTCTCGTTCCACACCCGGTCGTCCGCCGAGGACGATGGTGTCTGGGACACGCGCAGGGTCCAGATCTCGGCCGATGGCTTCAACTGGACCCCGCTGCCGCTCGTCTTCAGCTCGGGCTGGGTGGTCCAGCGCTACGACATCACGGCCTGGAAGGGCCAGTCGATCCGGCTGCGCTTCGAATTCTGGTCGGGCGATTGGATGTGGAACAACTTCCTGGGCTGGTTCCTCGACGACATCCGGATCGAATCGTACCCCGGTCCGGCAACGCCGTTCTGCTTGGGCGACGGGTCGTGGACGGCCTGCCCATGCTCGAACTTCGGCGCGGCTGGCCACGGCTGCGCGACGTCGTTCAACCCCGCTGGAGCGCACCTGAGCGCCGCGGGCGTCGCGAGCGTCGGTGCCGACACCCTCGTCCTCTCGGCCAGCGGCATGTCGATCGCGGCCGCGACGTTTTTCCAGGGAGCCGCGATGCAGACCCACCATCCGTCCATGATCAACGGCGACGGTCTGCGCTGTGCGGCTGGCACGGTTCTGCGCATCCGCACGGTGTTCGCGCCCAACGGCAGCGCGAGCTACCCGGCGGCTGGCGAGGTGCCGATCTCCGTGCAGGGCGCGCTGCCGGCGCTCGGCGGCACGCGCTACTACCAGGCGCGCTATCGCAACGCGGCCAACTTCTGCACGCCAGCGACGTTCAACCTGACGAACGGTCTGATCGTCACCTGGGCACCCTGATCACGCCGGCAAGGGCGCGCGCGCCTGGCGCGTTCCGAGCGCCCAGCACCCCGCGGTCCCGCTGCTCAGACCGTCGGTCGCGGGCGTGCACAAGCCCGCATCCGCGTTGCGATATCCGGTCTGGTCGTAGCGGAGACTGCCCGCCGGGACGGATTCACGCGCGGAGGCCGTCGCGTTGCCCGCCCCCAGATCGCGCGAGGCGTCGGCGACGTTCTGCCTCCTCCGAGTCGCACCGCGACTCCCGCAGCACGGCGCAAGCCCAGGCCGTACGGAGTCAGACTCCACTCCGCCGTTCTCATTGCGCGCCGAGGCCCGGCGGAAACGGCGGAGTGGAGTCTGACTCCGTACGAGTCACGCGTCGACGGTTTCGATCGGCAAGCCCAGGATCTCGGCGATCTGGGTCTGGCACGCGGCGGAGCGGGGCTCGTCCGGACGGCGCTCGAACGCGAGCCTCGCGGGCGCGGCGCGGAACCGTGGCTCGAGCACCGCCGAGCACGCCTCGTGGAGTCGCACGAGCTCGTGCCCAGCACCCGGCGTCGTCCACGGCCTAGGCTAGACGCGAGTGGCGGATCGCAGGCGCGGACGCCCAGGCCACCTCCGCCTTCCTCACACTCTCCACGGACTCACGCCCCGCGTCGAATCGCGCGCCATGAACACGGAACCGTTGGACCTGTACGACAGCCACTACGACCGGACCGAGACGGATGTCTACCGCGCCGTGCGCGCCGAGACCTTCGGCGAGGACCTGGGGCAGACGAGCTGGATCACCGCGGAGGAGTGCGACGAGCACTGCCGCTGGCTGGCCCTCGGTCCGCGGCAGCGCGTCCTGGAGATCGCCTGTGGGTCCGGTGGCATCGCCGCGCGGATGGCGCAGCGTTGCGGGGTCTCCGTGGTCGGCATCGACATCCACGCCTCGGCCGTGGAGGCCGCGACGGCCCGGGCTGGCGCGCTCGCCATGCACGAGCGCCTGACGTTCCAGGCTGTCGACGCCGACGCCCGGCTGCCCTTTCCTGACGGATCGTTCGACGCGGTGTACTGCAACGACGCGATCAACCACCTGCGTGACCGGCGCGCGGTCCTCTCCGAGTGGGCGCGCGTCCTGCGTCCCGGTGGGCGCTGCCTCTATACGGATCCAGTCGTGGTCACGGGCAGCATCTCGAACGCCGAGCTCGCCAGCCGCAGCTCGATCGGCTTCTTCCTCTTCACTCCGCTGGGCGTCGATGCAGGCCACCTGCACGCCGCGGGATTCCGCTTGGTGCTCACCGCCGACGGGACGGAGAACGTCGCGCGCACCTCCCAGCGCTGGTTCGCGGCACGTGCCCGGCAGCGCGGGCCGTTGTGCCAGCTCGAGGGCTCGACACGCTTCGAGGACCTGCAGCGCTTCCTGGCGACAGTGCACACGCTGGCCAGCGAGCGACGGCTGTCGCGATTCGCCTACGTCGGCGAGAAGCAAGGGCCGGAACAGGCCGCCTTCCCGCAGGCTCCGGCCAAGTGTTGATCCATTGCGGGCCAGTCCGCCACGTGGACGGGCCGCGTCTGCGAGCCTGCTCGACCCGCCGCAGCGGCCCCGATGCGTGCCGCGGTGCGCGCTGCCGAGGTGGCGAGGGACGCCGGTGCCTTCGCCAGCGCCTCGTCGACGAGGACCAGACGACTGGCCGGTGACATCGATCGACCACGGGCCAAGCGCCACACCTCGAGGCTCGCGGCGCGCTCGCTCTCCGGCGCACCGCAGACCGCACTCTCGCGTGGCGATCGGACGTGCGCCGTCCTCGGCGCTCCTCGTCCCGCTGACGGCGGCTCGCCAGGTGCAACCTCCAAGGTGAGGGCAGCACGCCAAGCGCCACCGAGGCCCGGTCGCCCCTAGCCCGACCGAGCCTGGTGCCGGAGCCAATCCACGAACTCCTCAGCGCGGGTCGACGGCCCCATCCAGGTCACGCCGCCCAGGTCACCGCGAGCCCGTTGCTCAGGTTGTAGGTCGCGGGCGTGCAGAAGCCCGGATCCGCGTTGCGGTACCAGATCTGGTAGTACCGGATGCTGCCCGCCGGCACGGCTCCGCGCACGGAGACCGTCGCGTCACCCGCGCCCGGATAGCGCGATGCACCAGCGACGTTCTGCTTCGTCCCGAGGCGCACCACGACTCCCGCGGCGCAGCGCAGGCCGTCGCCGAACACCGCGCCCGCGGTGCCGTTCAGCTGCGCGGTGCCCTGGAAGTACAGGGCCGCGCTGTTCGGCATCCCGTCCCCGAGGAGCGCGAGCGTGTCGAGGGCCACGCTCGGCGTGCCCGTCGCGACGAGCCGCGCCCCGGACGCGTTCAGCGAGTTGGCGCAGCCGCGCCCAGGCCCGCCGCCGTTGCCGCACGGGCAGGCTGTCCCCGAGCCGTCTCCGAAACAGTACGGCACGCCCGGCGCCGGGCCGCGATCGCGCAGGAAGACGTCCCACATGTTGTTGTTGTCGCCAACGACCAGGGTCGACGCCGGGCTCTCGAACGCGACGTAGCGACCGTCGCCACAGATCCACGGCGCACGCGAGCCGGAGCCGGCCTGTGCGCCGCTCGTGGCCACGCTCACGCGCTCGGTCGTGCCCATGAGCAGGTCGCGCACGAAGCAATCCGAGCCCGCGTTCGTGTCACCCGTGACGAGGTTCGAGGCCGAGCTGTCGAAGGCCACGAAGCGCCCATCGGCCGACACGAGGTGTGTGCCCTGCGCCAAGCTCTGGCCGTTGGCCTCGGCACCGGCCGAAGAGACGCTCACGCGCGTCGTCGTTCCGGTCTGCAGATCGTGAACGAAGATGTCGGTCGCAGCGTTCCCGTCGCCGAGCACGAGGTTGGACGCATCGCTCTGGAACGCGACCCAACGCCCGTCCGCCGAGATCGAGGGGTGCGCGCTGCCGAGATTGCCTTGCGCGCCTGCCGCGCCGAGGCTGACCCGCGTCGTGGTCCCAGCCAGCAGGTCGCGCACGAACACGTCGGACACGTCGTTCGTGTCGTCGGCGACCAGGTTCGTGGCCAGGCTCTCGAATGCGACGTAGCGGCCGTCCGCCGAGAGCGAGGGCCACGCGCTGACGCCGTCGGCCTGGGCGCCGCCCGCGCCGACGCTGACGCGCAAGGTCGCGCCAGTCTGGACGTCGTGGACGAACACGTCGGTCAGCCCGTTCGTGTCGCCGGGGACCAGGTTGGTGGCCTCGCTCTCGAAGGCGACGAAGCGCCCGTCGTCGGAGATCGCCGCGGCCTGCGAGGCACCGTCGGCCTCGACGCCACCCGCGCCCTCGCTGGCGCGCAGGGTCGTTCCGCTCAGTTGGTCTCGCACGAAGACGTCGTACACGCCGTTCGTGTCGACGCTGACGAGGTTCGACGCGAAGCTGGCGTAGGCCACATAGCGTCCGTCGGCCGACACCGCCGGCACGATGCTGCCCGAGTTGCCCTGAACGCCGCCCGAGCTGACGCTCGCGAAGACCGTGTTCGACGTGGCGCGGTCCTTGACGAAGATGTCCGGCAGGTGGGAGTTCGCGTCCGTGAGCGTCAGGTTCGAGGCCAGACTCTGGAAGGCGACGTAGCGTCCGTCGGCCGAGACCGCGCCGCGGAAGCTGTGGTAGTTGCCCTGCGTGTTCACCGGACTCGTGCTGACGCGCGTCGTGCTCTGGGCCAGCGCGCCGATGCTCAGCGCGAGCAGCGCCGCGGAGGCCGCTGCACGCCTTGTGTCGATGAGTCCGTGACCGTGTCTGCTGGGTGCTTCCATGGGTGCTCCTCGTCGTTCGGGCGCCGTCCGCTGCGACGCGCTCCGCATCGTGATCGGGTGGGCGCGTGTCGCGAGATCGCTGCAACCCATCTATTAGGCACAGGAGCGTCGGCTGTGACAGTTCGCCGTAGTACGCACCGACCCTACGGCCCCCCCCGGGGCACGCCTCAGGGCATGGCCCCGGTTCGAGACAGGCGTTGCCGTTGCCGGCGAAGCGCATGGCGCGGCGCATGCTGCGCCCGCACAGCAGCCGCGCAGCCCGCCCCGCACGTCGCCCGCAAGGCCCCCTCCGCAGGCCGAGCAACGCGCGCCCGCCTCGCACGGGCAGCGTCTCCTCCAGTGAACCGCCCGCGCGCCTCGCCCAGCGTCGTGCCCGCGGAAGTGATCGCAAGCCAGCAGTTCGCGCCGATCACGGGCCTCCTTCGCGGCCAGTCCGGGCAGCCGTACGTGTTGCGGCCGATGGCCGCGCCACGAGCCGTCCGCTGGCGACGCCCCGGAGCCAGGACGAGCCCTGCGAGCGCCCCTCCGTGCTGCCCCGGCCGATGGACGCCCGGCGCTCGCGCCGGCCAGCCGCGTGCGCGGGGCGGGTGGTCGGCGCCCGAGGGGATTGGGCTCCTGCCGTGCTGATGGGCCGCCGTGACTGCCCCCCCACGGGAGCCAGCACCGCGCGGCCAGCGTGGAAGCACACCGGGCCGGCGCTCTCAGCGCCGGCCCGGCTCCCCAATCACCGAGTCGAACTCCTCGACTCCCCCTGGGTGGCATCCTAGGTCAGTTCAGGAACGGCTCCACCGCTTTCTTGAGCTGCGGGGTGCGCATCTTGCCGATCGCCCGGACCTGGATCTGGCGCACGCGCTCCAGGCTGACCCCGAGCTTGGCCGCGACCTCGGCCAGCGTGTGCTCGCGCTGGCCCAAGAGGCCGAAGCGCAGGGAGACGATGTAGCGCTCGCGCTCGCTCAGCCGAGCCAGCGCGCTCTTCACGCCCGACTCGAGCGACGTGTCCTCGAACTCGGGCCGGTACGGGTCGTGATCGCCGCGCGAGAGCACCTCGCGCAGGCCGGCCGAGTCGTCCTCGCCGGACATGGGCGCGTCGATCGAGCGGGTCGAGCGCGCCGCCTCGAGCGCGTGCTCGACGAGGTTCGGCTCCAGCCCGGAGGCCTCGGCGATCGCGTCGACGCTGGCGTTCGGGTCGCGCAGCTTCTCGATCGCGAGGTTCACGTGCTTGAGCGCCTTCTGCAGGTACACCGGCACGCGGACCGTGCTGTTGAAGTTGTAGAGGTAGCTGCGGAAGGCCTGGTTCAGCCAGTGGACCGCGTAGGTGCGGAACAGGAGGCCGCGCTTCCAGTCGAACCCGTCCACGGCGCGGAACAGGGCCGCCGAGCCCTCCTGGATCAGGTCCAGGCGCCCCGCGCTCGTGTGCGCATAGCGCTCGACGTTGATCAGGGCCAGGTAGAGGTTGCGCTCGACCATCTCCGTGCGGAGGGCGTGCAGCTCCGCCCAGCGCCGGCAGACGCGCGGCGGCAGGGTGCAGTGGATCGTGCGGTCGCCGACGTAGGCCGCCGGGTTGCCGGAGACGCCGCCCTCCAGATCGGCCTGCGTCAGGCCGGCCTGCTTCAGGGCGTGGTCCAGGCGGACGCGCGCGAACGCGATGCGACGCGCAAGGCGCGCCTCGGCCTCGCGGCCGAGGATCTCGATCGCGTCGACCTCGGAGCGCAACTGGCTCTCGATCGAGAACCGGGCGCCCTCGCGCGGCACGCGCGAGGTCACCGAGCTCTTGTGCCAGGTCGCGGGGTCGGCGATCTCGAGCTGGACGTTCTTGGCGTCGTACTCGGCGGCCAGCCGCTCGATCTCGGCGTCGAACGTCTCGGGGGCCGACGCGAAGCGGTCGAGGACTGCGTCGAGTTCGGCATGCTTCAGGACGAGACCCACCATGGAAGAACCCTCCTGCACTTCTCGCCGCGGGGCGCGGCGTTGCGTGCGTTCGACGATCGACGGGACGTGGTCCTGGCTCTCGGGGACGTGCGGGCGGGAGGGACCGCACCAGGACCGTTCACCCTGGGGAGCACGCGCCGACCGGCCTCGGACCGTCGTGCCCTGACGCTTGGAAGTACGACGGACACGCGGCCGGGTGTCAGCCGTCCGGGGGATATCCGGCGTGCTGCGCAAAGGCTGTGTCGCGGTCCGTCTCTTCATGGCAGGCTCCCCCTTGCAACGCCCGCTCCAACAGGGGCGCGGCACCAGGGGATACGACCCGTTCCCCACGGAAGATGCTGCGACCGGCGCACTTCCAGGCTTGAAACGCCTCCGTAACGCGGGCCACCGCAACCTCGCCGGGGAGCCCCCTGCTGCCAAGCCGACAGCGGGTGTGCACGGATCGTCAAGACCCGTCGCAGGTATCCGCGCGGCAACCTCCCGCCCCACCGGGTGGGGCCAGCGCCAGAGCACGGCGACGCGATCGGGGGCCCCGAGCGCGGCCCGCGAGCGCGCTCAGGCGGTCACGCCCTCGCGATAGTTCTTCTGCGTCTCCCGCGGGATGAAGGGCTGCAGGTGGTCCAGGCCAGCGGCGTCCCGCACGAGGCTACGCGCGATGACGATCCGCTGGATCTGGTTCGTGCCTTCGTAGATCTGGAGGATCTTCGCGTCGCGGAAGTACTTCGCGATCGGGTAATCCTCCATGAAGCCGTACCCGCCGAAGACCTGCACCGCGTCCGTGGCCACGTCCATGGCCACGTCCGTCGCGAAGCACTTGGCCATGGCGGCCATCTTCCCGACATCGGGGCCGGCCGCGTCGGAGGTGGCAGCCGAGGCATACACGAGCCAACGCGCGGCCTCGGTCTTCATCGCCATGTCCGCCAGCATCTTCTGCACCATCTGGTGGTTGCTGATCGGCACGCCGAACTGCTGACGCCGGTTTGCGTAGACGTTGGCGAGGTCCAGGGCTCCCTGGGCGGCTCCGACCGCCTGGGCCGCGACCCCCGGGCGCGCCAGGTCGAGCGTCATCATCGCGTGCTTGAAGCCCATCCCGGCCCGCTCGCCGATCAGGTTCGACTTCGGGACGCGCACGTGGTCGAAGTGCGTCTCGACGACGGGCACCGTGCGGATGCCCATCTTGTCCTCCACCTTCTTGACCGTGAACCCGGGGGTCCCCTTCTCGACGACGAGGGCGCTGATGCGGCGCGACTTGCTGGTCGGGTCGGTCACGCAGAACACCGAGTAGATGTCTGCCACGCCCCCGTTCGTCGTCCACTTCTTCTCGCCGCAGATGACGTAGTGGTCACCATCCTCCACGGCCGTGACGGACAGGCCGCCCGCGTCCGAGCCGGCGAACTTCTCCGACAGGCAGAATGCGACGAACTTCTCGCCACGCGCGATCTGGGGCAGCCAGCGCTGCTTCTGGGCCTCCGTGCCACCCACCAGGATCGGGAACGAGCCCAGGGCGTTCACTGCGAACGCCACGCCGAAGCCGGAGTCGGCCTTCGCGAGCTCTTCGGTGACGCGGGCCAGCGCCAGGATCCCGGCGCCGTGCCCGCCGTACTCCTTCGGGATGAAGGTCTTGAAGAGCCCGGCCTCCGCGACGGCTCGCGCAGCCTCGAAGTTGTACTCCTGGGCCTTGTCGTGCTTCGCCGCGCCAGGTCGAACGATCGTGTCGGCGATGTGGCGGGCCTTGGCGGCGAGTTCCTCGCCGAGCGGGGTGAAGACGATGTTCTGGGGCATGGTGGGAGGCAGCGCTTGACGCTGAGCCCGGGAGTCTACCCTCGGCGCGGATCCGCGCGGACCCGCAGGAGCTGCCGAGGCGATCCTGGCCCGAACTCCACGCCGTCGAATCCTCCCCAGCGGGCCTCACGCCGCAGCCCGACGGAGGCCAGGCATTCGTCCAGCTCCGCGGGCGCGTACATGCGGACTTCTTCGTACCAGGTCCGCACGACGGCCCCGCCACGCCACAGCTCGACGTCCTTGCGCACGGCCTCACCGACGAGCCTGCGCCGCTCGACGAGCAGCGCTCCGCCCCGCTCGCGGCGGGACTCGGGGACCAGGTTCGCCCGGACGAACTCCGGGTTCATCACGTCGAGAAATCCGACGCCGCCGGGCACGAGCACGCGCGCGAGCCCCGCGAGCAGGGCGCGGTCGCCCTCGCCCCCGAAGTACCCGAACGAGGAGAACAGGCTCACGACCCCGTCGAAGGACGCGTCGCGGAACGGCAGGCGCCGCGCGTCGCCGCGCACGACGCGCGGCGCGACGCGCAAGCCTTCGGGCAGCGCCGCGAGCCGCGCCAGGAGGTCGGCGGACCAGTCGACGCCCGCCACCTCGAGGCCGAGCTCCTGGAAGGCGATCAGGTGCCGACCCCACCCGCAGCACAGATCGAGCACACGCCCGGCGAGCCCGCGTTCCACGAGGAAGCGCGCCTCGCCGCGCGCGGCGGGCAGGTCGCGGTGCGGGTAGAGATCGACGTACTCAGCCGCGAAGGCCTCCGACCACCAGGGGATCGCGCTCATCGCCGCGCGCGTTCAGCGTCCCGGAGCGTCGTGCGCGGCCACGACGGCCCCGAGGGCGAGCTCGACCTCGAGGTCCCGCGCGCCCGTGCGCGAATGGACCCGCGTGCGCACCACGCCCGCTTCCTCGGTGGCAGGGTTGCCATCCGGATCGAAGCGCGCGACGAGGTCCATGTTGGGCGGAATGTCGGCGGCCGCGTTGCCGGGCCGCCGGACTCGGACCACGTCCCGGGCGTCGAGCCTGAAGTAGAGACGGCGGCCGTCGCGGTCCATGCGCCAAGCCGAATCGCCGAGGTCCCAGGAGCGGGCGAGCACCAGCTCGTCCTCGCCCGGCAAGGCCACGCCGACCGTCACGGAGCCCGCAGCGAACAGGGCCGGATCGCCCAGGAGCGCGAGATCGCCCGCGAACACGATCGAGTCCGCGGGCAGGCCCGTCGTGGGACCCGGCGATCCGGGAGCCGCCCCCGGCGAGCAGGCCGCCGCGAGGAACGCGACCAGGGCGACACACGACGAGGGGGCACGCATGGGGTCGGTCCTAGAGTCTATCGGCGGGCGGCGTGGCGGGGATCGACGGCGGCTGGCCGTTCCTTCCGGGTCGCGCGGCGTCCATGATGTCGAGCGCTTCATGGAACCCACAGGACCGCGGTTCGGGCTCGTCGATCGCCGGGCGAAGGAGGCGCGCGAGGCGCGCGACCTGGCGCCCTACGCCGAGCAGGCCGCCGCCTCGCGCGGCCGACGGCACCCCGAGGCCGAGGACGACTTCCGGACCTGCTTCGAGCGCGACCGCGATCGGATCGTCCACAGCACGGCCTTCCGGCGTCTCATGTACAAGACGCAGGTCTTCCTGAACCGCGAGGGCGACCACAACCGCACGCGACTCTCGCACAGCCTCGAGGTCGGTCAGGTCGCGAGGTCCCTGAGCGACGCGCTCGCGTTGAACGGAACGCTGGTCGAGGCGCTCGCACTGGCCCACGACATCGGACACCCGCCCTTCGGACATCGCGGCGAGGCAGCCCTGGACGAGCTCATGCGCGCGCACGGCGGCTTCCGCCACAATGCCCAGGTGCTGCGGGTCGTCGACATCCTGGAGCGCCGTAGCCCTGAGTACCGGGGACTGAACCTGACGCGGGAGGTGCGGGAATCGCTGCTCAAGCACGAGAGCCGCGAGGACTGGCCGGCCGAGTTCGCGCCGCGCCCCCGCCACCCTTGCCTGGAAGCGCAGGTCGTCGACCTGGCGGACTCGACGGCCTACGACATGCACGATCTCGAGGACGGGATCCTGGCGCGCATGTTCCCCATGGAGGCCGTGGCCGAGGGCTCCGAGCTGTGGCGTCGCGCCGCCGCCGAGGTCGAGGCGCGGCACCCGGGGTTCCTGAGCTCGAGCGCCGACGAGAAGCTGCGTGTCAAGCGCGTCGCGAACCAACTGCTCGGTGCGACGATCCGCGACCTGGCCGAGGCCACGCGCGCGCGGCTCGAGGAGGCCGGGCCGGGGAGCCCCGCCGAGGTCCGGGCGCACCCCCGTGGGCTCGTGGGGCACAGCGCCCAGATCGGCCCGCTCGTCGCGGAGCTCCAGGCCTTCCTGTGGGCACGCTTCTACCGCCACCCGCACCTGCTCGAGCTGTCCGAGTACGCGCGCACGGTGCTCTCACGGCTGTTCGACGCCTACCGCGAGGACCCGCGCCAGATGTCCCCCTGGTACCAGGCCTGGGCGGACGAGGTCGGGATCGAGCGCGCCGTGTGCGACTACCTGGCGGGGATGACGGACCGCTTCGCCGAAGCCGAGCACGCGCGGCTCGGCGGCCGGCCGGCGTGAGCGGCGCGCGGTGGCCAGCCGCGCCGCGCGGCGCGCGCGGGACTGGCCCACAGACGCACGCGGGGCCGACCCCAAAGGAGCCGGCCCCGCGCTGCGCGATGCGAGGTCGCCGGACGAGCCGGCGCCCGGGAATCACGCGCCCCAGGTGATCTCGACGCCGTTCGTCAGGTTGAAGGTCTCGGGCGCGCAGAACGCCGCGGCGTTGCGGTACCAAACCTGATAGGTGCGCACGCCGGGTGCGGAGATCAGGCCGCGGACCGACACGCTGGGGTCGCCGCCACCCGGGTACAGCGAGGCGCCGCCCGCGTTGGCCTTCGTTCCGAGACGGATGATCGAGCCGCCGGCGCAGCGCAGGCCGTCACCGAAGACGGAGCCGAGGCCGCCGTTCAGCTGGGTCGTGCCCTGGAAGTAGAGCGCCGAGCTGTTCGGCATGCCGGATCCGGACAGGACCACCGTGTCGCTCGTGATGCTGGGCGTTCCCGAGGCCAGCAGCTTGCCGCCGCTGCCCAACGAGTTCAGGCAGCCCTCGTTGTTGCCCGGGACGCTGTCGTTCGCGCAGGGGCACGCCGTGCCGCTGCCGTCGCCGTAGCAGTACGTCACGATCGGCGCCGGGCCGGCCCCGGCGAAGCGCGTCAGGAAGCGACCGCCCGTGTTGGCCAGGACCGTCGTCGCGATCCCCGTGCCGGGGTCGAGGACTTTGAAGCCCTGGCCGTCGGAGAAGAGGATGTTGCCGTTGCCCAGCTCCAGCACGCCGCGGTTGCCGTTGCCGACCGGCCAGTAGTTGATCTGTGCGCCAGTCGGGTCGTACTCGAAGATGCCGATCGGCGCGCTGAAACCCGCGGCGAGCACGTTGCCGTTCGCGCGCACGGTGACCTGCTCGGGGAAGTCGATGCCGCTGACGCCATCCGAGTTGTGGAACGCGCCGAGGAAGGCGCCGGTCAGGTCGTGGCGATCGAGGTCGTCACCGAGGATGTTCGCGACGAGCACGTCCCCCTGGAAGTTCACGACGTCGAATGGGTCGCCCGCGGCGAAGAAGCCCAGGTTCACGCCAGCCGTGCTGAACCGGATGACCGCGTCGTTCGGCGCGCCGCCGGCCGTGCCGCTGTTCGAGACCCAGACCTCGTTGCCGACGAGTTCCAGGCCGCGAATGTTGTCCATGCCGCCGACGACGTCGCCCAGGTGGGTCGTGCCATCGAGGGTGAAGCGCATGAGCTTGTCGGCGACCTGATCCGAGACCCAGATCTCGTTGCCGACCACGATCGCCTCGATCGGGGTCGAGGCGCTGGCCACGGCCAAGTTGATGTAGCCGGGCGTGACGACGCTGCCGTCGAAGGCGCTGAACAGGATGACGGTGTCGGTCGTGGATTCGACACCCAGGATGTACTGGGCCGAGGCCAGGGGGCTGGCGGCGGCCAGCGCGAGCAAGGAGAGCGAGGATTGGAGCTTCATCACGGTGAGGGGGAGAGGAACGAAGGGCTCGGCTCGTGGTCGACGCGACCACGACCGAGGGGGTCCGAGTCTCCGAAGAGTAAGCGCAGGCCCGACCTCCGGGGACGGCAGGCTCCCGGATTCTGGCCCCGAGGGGGCCCGCTGGCCGGGGGGGGAACCCGCCGGTCGAGGCCATGAGCTCAGCCCCTCTCGACCCGGTGCGGGGGCGCTTCGCCCGGCCACCGGCGTGGCCTCAGTGCGCCTGGAGCCAAACGATCCAGAACAGGAGCAGCAGGCCCAGCACCGTGATCGCGAGCCGCACCGGGAGCGACAGCTTCGTGGGCTGGGCCTCCTTCAAGCCGGCGTAGAGCGGCTCGATCTCGTCGCGCTTCTCCATGGCCGAGCGAGGATCGCCTACTCGGCGCCGGGCCGCAAGCGCACGGGCGCGACTCCGCATGGGATGCCGCACCACCGCCGCGGGGAACCCGCGGGCGGAGCCGCGGCAGCGTGAGGCTCCGGACGAAGCCGCGCTCGCCGGTCGCCAGAGTTCCATCAGCGGATACGCTCGAAGCGGTGACGCCACCGGTGCCACGCCACGCCGCCCGTGACGGCCGCGATCGAGAGCAGCACGGCGACCTCGAGCGCGATCCCGCCGAGGTCCTTCCCGTACCACAGCACACCCTGGTAGCCGTCCATGGCCCAGGCGTTCAACGTGAAGTGACCGATCGTGCGGAACCACGCGGGCACGACGGCCAGCGGGAACCAACTGCCGCCCAAGGCGCTCATGGTCAGGATGAGGAGCGTCGAGAGGCCCTCGAGCTGCTTGCGGGTCCGGCACGAGACCGCGAGCAGCAGGCCGAAGCCCGCGGCCGCGGCGGCCGTCGCGCCCGAATGGACCAGGAGCGCGCCGGGCGCGCGCAGCACGGGCACGTCGAAGACGAGCCCTCCGTAGGCGAAGAGCACCACGAGCTGGGCCAAGCCCACGGACATCGTGAACAGCGCCTTGCCGAGCAGGATGCTCGCGCCGGCATGGGGCGTGAGCTGCACGCGCTGGAGCGTCCCCGACTGAGCCTCCTCGAGGATCGTGCCGCCGCAGGCCGTCAGGCCGAACAGCAGCATCATCACGGCGATCCCTGCGATCGCGTGCGCGCCGGCCGCGGCCTTGCGGCCGGCGTTCACACCGCCGGCCACGTCCTCGACGTGGAGTCCGAGCGCCGACGCGCCGTCCTTCGAGAAATCGAACGGGTTCGAGGTCTCGCCCCCGCCGTCCGCGGGCTGCTTCGAGCCGTCGAACATGGACTCCGCGGCGGCCCGCATCCCGGCCGGGAAGCCCATGGCCTCCATCCCGCGCCGCATGAGCTCCTTGGCGACGCCTGGGCCCGCGGAACGCATCAGCACCGGCACGAGGCTGCCCGTGAGGATCTGCAGCTCGATCTCCTTGGCCGGGTCGCGGTAGAGCACGATCCGCGGCTTCCGACCGGCACGCACGTCCTCGCCGAACCCGGCCGGCACGAGGATCGCCGCTGGCTCGGCGCCGCGCTGCACGCGCGCGCGCACCTCGGTCCGCACCTGCAGCGTGAGCGCCGCGGAGCGGGCCAGATCGGCCTGGAGCGCCTGGGATTCCGCGCTGCCGTCCAGGTCCTCGAAGGCGACCTCGACGCGCTGCGCACGGCCGCCGCCCGCCATGCTCGACAGCGCGGCGCCGAAGATCGTGGCCAGCACGAGCGGCAGCGCGAAGGACATCCCCAGCGCCGCCCGGTCGCGCAGGAACAGCCGCAGGTCCTTGGCGGTCACGACGAGCGCGAGCCGGATCACGCGCCGTCCTCGTCACGCAGCGCGCGGCCCGTCAGCGTCAGGAACACGTCCTCGAGGCCGGGCAGGTCCTCCTCGACTCGCACCTCGATGCCCGCGGCGCGCAAGACGCCGAGGGCTTCGCCGACGCGCGCGCCAGCGTCGAGGCGCGCGCCCCGCCCGCTGACCCCGGACGCGCGCCGGCGCAGCTCGTCCAGCGTGCCCTCGGCGATCACCCGGCCGTGGTCGAGGATCACGATCCGGTCGCACAGGCGCTCGACCTCCCCGAGCAGGTGCGTCGTGTAGACGATCGTGGCGCCGCGCGCGCGCAGGCGATCGACGAGCGCGAACACGTGGTGGCGCGACTGCGGATCGATGCCGACGGTCGGCTCGTCGAGGAACACCAGATCCGGCTCGTGGAGCAGCGCCGCGACCAGGTTCAGTCGCCGCTGCATGCCGCCCGAGTAGACCGCGACGCGATCCCCGGCGCGGTCCGCGAGCCCGGCGTCGCCCAGGGCCGCCGCCACCCGCTCCGCGAGCCGGGCGCCGGAGAGTCCGTGCAGGCGCCCGAAGAACTCCAGGTTCTCCGCCCCGGTGAGCCCTTCGTAGAGCGCGATCTCCTGCGGGACCACGCCGATCCGCGCGCGCAGGCGCGCCGCGTCGCGCCCGGGATCGAGCCCCAGGACCTCGACGCGCCCTGAGGTCGGCGCGGCGAGCGTAGACAGGATCCGGATCGTCGTCGTCTTGCCGGCGCCGTTCGGCCCGAGCAGGCCCAGGCACTCCCCGCGCCGCACCGCCAGGGACAGCCCGTCGACCGCGCGCGCTGCGCCGTAGGCCTTCACGAGCCCCTCGACGCGGACGGCGAGCGGGCGGTCCTCGGGGCTCGACATGGGACCTATACTGTGCCGCTCGGCCGCGGGATCCTTCGCGGAATCCTCGACCAGCCCATGCCGGCCGTCCCTCACGCGTTCCGCGACCAGAGCCTGTTCGAGCTGGCGCTGACCCACAGCTCCGCCGGTCGCGCGCGCGACAACGAGCGGCTCGAGTTCCTGGGTGACGCGGTCCTCGACCTGGTGGTCGCCGAGGAGCTCTACCGCGCGTCTGGCATCGCGCTCGCCGAAGGCGAGATGACCGAGCGGAAGGCCGCGATCGTCTCGCGCAGGACGCTGGCGGATGCCGCCTCGCGCCTGGGGCTCGACGAGCTGGTGCAGGTGGGTCCGGGCCTGCGCGAGCGCGCGCTGCCGCGCTCGGTCCTGGCCAACGTCTACGAGGGCGTCCTGGGGGCCGTGTACCTCGACGCCGGGCTCGAGGCCGCCCGCGCCTTCGTCCGCGCGACGTTGGGGTCCGCTCTGGCCGATGCGGGCGGGCCGGCGCGCGGGCGCAATCCCAAGCAGGACCTCCAGCAGTTGTGCCAGCGCGAGCTGGGCGGCCTCCCGGCGTACGTCCTGCTCGACGAGCGGGGCGCGGCTCACGCTCGCGCCTTCCGCGTCGCGGTCGAGGTCGGCGGGCGGCGCTTCCCGGGCGCCTGGGGCCGCACGCGCAAGGAGGCCGAGACCTGGGCGGCGCGCGAGGCGCTGCTCGTCCTGGAGGCCAGCGCGCCGGCCGGATCGGAGCCGGCGTGAGCACCGCGACGGGGACGATGGCGCCGCGCGAGCAGCGTGCGGCGGTGGTGCTGGACCCGACCGGCTTCGAGCTTCCCGAGCTCGAGCGGCTGGCGCGTGCGTTGGAGCGCGACCGGCACGTCCTGGCCGGGAACCTGTGGGGCTCCTCGCAGGCCTTGGTCCTCGCCTGGCTCGCGTCGCGCGCACAGGGTCCGTGGGTCGTCACGACCGCGGGCGAGGCCGAGGCCCAAGGCTTCGCCGACGACCTGGCCGCCTTCGGCGCCGAGCCGGCCTGGCTGCCGGCGCGCGAGGGCGTCGGCACGGCGCTGCGCACCGGTGAGGCCGACCTCACGGGCCTGCGCGCGCGGCTGCAGGTCGCGCAACGCTTGGCCGGGCCGCCCGAGGCGCGCCCGCGGCTGCTCGTCGCCTCGCTCGTTTCCATGCTGCAGCCCGTGCAGGGCCGCGCGGAGCTGGAGCGCGAGTGGCTCGCCCTGCAGGTCGGCGGACGGCTCGACGCCGAGGGGCTGCTCGAGCGGCTCGTCGCGAGCGGCTACCAGCGCACCCCGCTGGCGGAACGTCCGGGCGAGGTCTCGCTGCGCGGGGAGATCCTCGACCTGTACCCGTTCGCCAGCGAGCTGCCGCTGCGCGTGGAGCTGTTCGGCGAGGAGATCGAGTCGTTGCGCACGTTCGACCCCGTCGACCAGCGCAGCGTCGAGAAGCACGAGCGCGTCCAGGTGAGCCTGGCGTCCGACGCGGGCGGCATCGAGGACGGACGCGGCGAGCTGCCGGCCAGCCTGATGGGCGCGACGGCGGTGTTCGTGCGGGTCGAGCCGCTGCGCCTCGAGGATCGAGCCGGGGGCCTGCGCATCCAGTCGGCGGGCCACGCGCGTGCCCTGCTCGAGCTGGAGGCGCTGGCGCGCGAGCGGCGCAGGTTGGACCTGCAGAGCCTGCCGGGCGGCCTGCCGGTCGACACGCGCTCCGTGCAGGCCCTGGGGCTCGGGATGCGCGAGGCTCCAGAGGCCCTGCGCGCGGCCGCCGCCGACGGGACGCGCGTGGTCGTCCTGTGCCAGACGCCGGCCGAGGAGGCGCGCTTCGCCGCGATCCTCGCGGAGGGCGGCGCCGCGCCGGGCGTCGAGACGCGCGTCGGCTCACTGGCTCGCGGCTTTCGCCTGCCCGCGGCGCGACTCGTCGTGGTCAATCACCGCGAGCTGCTGGGCATCGTCGGCCGGCGCACGCCCGCCAGGGCCCGCGAGCCGCACAAGGTCCGCGCGCTGCAGTCGTTCTTCGAGTTGAAGGTCGGCGACCTCGTGGTCCACGCCGTGCACGGTCTGGCGCGCTTCGCCGGGCTGAAGCGCATGGAGCGCTCGGGCGGCGAGGAGGAGCACCTGCACCTGCTGTTCGCCGACGAGGTCTCGCTGTTCGTGCCGGCGGCGCGCATCGACCTCGTGCAGCGCTACATCGGTACGGGCTCGGGATCGCCGCCACTCGACCGCATCGGCTCCAGCTCGTTCCGCAAGCGCAAGGAGAAGGTCGAGCGCGCGATCCGCGACCTCGCGACCGAGCTGCTCGAGGTCCAGGCGCGCCGGGCGCTCCGCGCGCGGGCACCGTGGGCCGGCGCTGCCGGGCTCCTGGCGCAGATGATCGAGTCCTTCCCCTGGACGGAGACCGCCGACCAGGTGGCCGCCGACGCCGAGATCGCCGCGGATCTCGCCGCCGAGCGGCCCATGGACCGCCTGCTGTGCGGCGACGTGGGCTTCGGCAAGACGGAGCTGGCGATCCGCGCCGCGTTCCGCGTGGCCTGCGGCGGCGGCCAGGTGGCCGTGCTGGTGCCGACGACCGTGCTCGCGTCGCAGCACGAGGCCACCTTCCGGGAGCGCCTGGCGGACTTCCCGGTCGAGGTCGCCTCGCTGTCGCGCCACGTCGCGGGCAAGGAGGAGCGCTCGATCCTGGAGCGGGTGGCGAAGGGCGAGGTCGACATCCTGATCGGAACGCACCGCATCCTCTCGAAGGACGTGGTCTTCGCGCGGCTGGGCCTGGTGATCGTCGACGAGGAGCAGCGCTTCGGCGTGACCCACAAGGAGCACTTCAAGAAGCTGCGGGCGACGATCGACCTGCTGACGCTCTCGGCCACGCCGATCCCGCGCACGCTGCACATGTCGCTCTCGGGCCTGCGGGACATCTCGGCCCTGACGATCCCGCCCGAGGGCCGCCAGGAGATCGAGACGGTGCTGGGCTTCTGCGAGGACGACGGCCTGATCCGCGAGGCGCTGCTGCGCGAGAAGAACCGCGGGGGGCAAGTGTTCTTCCTGCACAATCGTGTGCACTCGATCGAGGCCCTGGCGCTCCGGATCCAGCGCCTGGTCCCGGAGTGCTCGTACGCGATCGGGCACGGGCAGATGCCGGCGCGCGAGCTCAAGCGGGTCATGGAGGCGTTCATCTCGGGCGCGGTCGACGTGCTCGTCTCGACCACGATCGTCGAGAGCGGCATCGACATCCCGGCCGCGGGCACGATCGTCATCGACCACGCGGACGAGTTCGGGCTCGCCGAGCTGCACCAATTGCGCGGACGGGTCGGACGTGGCACGGCCAAGTCGCACTGCTACCTGCTCGTCGAGCAATGGAAACCACTGCGCGACGAGGCCAAGGAGCGGCTCAAGGCGCTCGAGGAGCTGACCCGCTTGGGTGCCGGGTTCCAGATCAGCATGAAGGACCTGGAGATCCGTGGCGCGGGCAACTTGCTCGGCCCGGAACAGTCCGGGCACATCGCGGCGGTCGGCTACGACATGTACTGCCGGCTGCTGCACCAGACGACGGAGAAGCTGCGCGCGGGCGGCGAGGTCGACGTCGACAGCGTCGTTGCCGCGCAGGAGGCGCAGGGCGCCGAGCTCGAGCTCGGCATCTCCGCCTACCTGCCCGACGACTGGATCGCCGACGCGCGCGCGCGGGTCGAGGTGCTGCGGCAGCTCAGCGCGATCCACGACGACGACGAGATGCGACGCGCTGTCGAGGGACTCAAAGACCGTTTCGGGCGGGTCCCGGAGCCGGCGCTGGCCCTGGCCCGCCTGTTCCGGCTCAAGGCACGGCTCGAGGAGATCGGCGTGCGGCGCCTGTCGTGGCGCCAGGACGTCTACGTGCTGGAGTACGCCGACCGCGTCGCCCTGGAGGGCGGGCTCGATCTCGTCGGCGTCGAGCTGCGACCGATCCGTACCGGCGTCCTGCACCTGGTCGTGCCGCCCGAGCGGCGCACCGGCGCGCAGGCGCTGCAGTGGTTCGAGCGACTCTTGCGCCGGGCTCCGCCGGCCACGACGATGCCGCGCCCACGATGAAGATCCTGATCCTGGCCGGAACCATTGCGGCACAAGGCGCCGGCGCCGAGGACCCGGCCGCGGGCCGGCCCTGGCGCACGGTGGACCGACCGGTCGTGATCGTGAACCAGGACCTGATCACGGCCTCGCGGCTGGAGCGCGACCTGCGCCAGTACGAACGCAATCGCCCGCTCACGACCGACACGGAGCGCCGCGCGGCGGAGCGCCAGATCCTCACGGACCGCGTCAAGGAGCGCCTGGGCATCCAGGCCGGAGCGAACCTGGGCGTCGACGAGAGGCTGATCGACCGGCGCGTGGCGGACAGCATGGAGCGCCTGCGCGAGCGCGAGAACGGCGTCGTCGGGCTGGCGCGCTTCCTCGAGTCGCGCGACATCTCCGGCCCCGACGTGCGCCTGCGTCTGCGAGACGACATCTACGGGCAGTTGTGGACCTCCGGCCAGACCGGCGAGGCTCCTGGGCCCCTGGGCCGCGTGACCGTCGACCGCTACGTCCGCCCGGGGGCCCTGCGCTTCCAGTATCAGCAGGCCCTGCTCCGCCCGGCGGAGGTCGAGGCGCTCGGCGGCAGCGTGGGCCTCGTGCGCTTCCAGCAGATCGTGCTCGATCCTGCCCGTCTCGGGGGACTGGACGCCGCGCGCGAGGAGGCGCGTTCCTTGGCGCAGCGCGTGGCCGCGGGCGAGGACATGGCCGAGCTCGCGCGTCTGCACGGCGGGGATCCGGGCAGCGACGGCGTCACGGAGGTCGAGGAGGCGCGGCTCGCGGAGCTCTTCCCCGAGATCGCGAGCTTCACCGCGCGCGCCACGCCCGGCGAGATCTCGACCCCGATCGCGTCCGAAGCCCGTGGGCGCAGCCTGGTGCGCGTCGTGCGCTTCCTCGAGCGCCGCGCGCCGGTGGAGCCGGAGTTCCGCGACGCGCAGCTCCAGGGGAAGCTGCGGCAGACCACGCAGAACCGCTTGGAGCAGTACCGCCTCGAGTCGGCCTACGCCGCGTTGCTGCGGGGCAGCTACGTCTGGCCGCCCGAGCTCGCCGGCCGCAAGCCCTGACGTGCCGGCCGCGGGGCCTGGCCCTCGGCCGACGAGCCCTCGCCACCCATGGCACGGGCTGCAAGGCTCAGCAGACGCGCCGCCCGAACGGCGTCAGGAACTCCAGCAGGGTGGCCCGATCGCGCGGCAGGAGGGCACCCGCCGACACGCAGCGCACGTGCACCGTCGTCGAGGGGATCTCGTCGGGACCCTCGCAGCGGATCGTGATCGTCGCGGTGCCCCCCAGCAGGCCGACCCGCTTCCGACAGGTCAGCACGCGCGGCCCGACCTCGCTCGCGATGACCTCCCAGCCGAGGTCGTCGACCATCTCGCGCGCGGCGGCGAAGACCGCCTCGGGACGGATGGCGACCCGCAGCGGACGCAGCCGTGGGTCGCCGGCGTCCTCGCGCGTCTCGCACACGGCCGGCATCGGTGCCGTCCCCGGATCCCCGGACCTAGCGGCCCGACGCGATCTTCTTGGCCAGGCGGCTCTTGAGGCGCGCCGCTGCGTTGGGATGGATCACGCGGCGCTTGGCGGCCTTGTCGATCTTCTTCATCGCCTCGGGCAGCGCGGCCTTGGCCGTGTCGGCGCTGTCGGCGCGCCGGACGGCCCGGATGGCGGTCTTCATCGTGCTGCGCTGAGCGCGGTTGCGGGTGCGGGCCTTGATGTTCTGGCGGTTGCGCTTCGCGGATTGCTTGGTGTGGGCCATCGTTCCTACCTGAGTCGTTCCATCCTCGCTGCAACGTCGCGATAACCGACGTCGACCCCGAAGATGCGTGCATAGAAGGCGCGGGCTTCGGCGGGCTTGCCCTCGGCCTCGGCGATCGATCCGAGATGGTACAGGATCTCCTTGCCCCGCTCGTCGAGGGGGCCGGCGACCTCCAGCGCGCGCTCGTACTCGGCGCGCGCCAGGTCCAGGAAGCCCTTGGCCTGGAAGCACTGCGCCAGGAGCACCTGCGCCTCGCGCTTGACGCGCGGGTCCGTCGCGGCCTTCTGGAGCTCCGCCATCGCGCCATCGACGTCGCCGGACCGGTGCAGGCGCCGGCCCAGTTGCAGCCGCGCGGACATGTCTGCCGGGCGCAGCTCGACGCGCCGGCGCCAGTCCTCGACCTCGAGGGCGAAGAGGTCGCGCTCGAGCTCGTCGGCACGCGCCTGATCGCCGCGCTTGCCGGCCTCCGCGATGCGCTTCTTGACCTGCTTCGCGCGCAGGTCGCCGACCTTGGCGACCAGATCGAAGGAGTCTCGGCGGTAGGACAGCGCCCGCTCGGCCCACTCCAGCGCGGAGTCGGTGTCCTTGAGCTTCTCGTGGACGTCGGCCAGCCGGAGCATGAGATCGGGGCCGGGCTCGTCGGCGTAACGCGCCTCGAGGCGCGCGAGCTCCTCGCGCAAGTCCTCGTCCGAGACGTGCAGACGGCTCGCGCGCTCCAGGTCGCGCGCGCCTTCCTTGTCCTTGATCTGCTCGCGGCTGTGGGCGACCGGCAGGGAACGCCCCGAGAGCGCCAGCTCGGCCGCCAGGTCCTTGCGGGCGCGCAGAGCCTCCTGGTCGCGCGGGTCGGCCTGCAGCGCGCGCTCGTAGTACTCGATCGCCTTGGCGGGGTCGCCGAGACGGCGCGTCATGGCACCGGCACGGCGCAAGCCTTCGGCGCTGCGTGGAGCGACCTCGGCCAGGAACTCGTAGACCGCCCGGGCCGAGTTGGCGTGCCCGGCGGACTCCAGGGCGATGCCGAGCAGCAGGTTGGCTTCCTCGTCCAGTGGGTTCGAGGCCAGATAGCTCTCGAGCTGCTTCGCGGCCAGGTCGTGCTTGCCGGCCTTCGCCAGCGTCTTGGCCATGGCCAAGGGCGCCGCGCCCCCGAGCGCGCGCAGGAACCGGCTGCCGCCGCCCTTCGCGTCGTGGCGCCGCTTGAGCGCCTGCCGCAAGCCCGCGCGCGCCTCGCCCAGATCGGGCGAGAGCTCCAAGAGTTGCTGGTAGAGCTCGACCGCGAAGTCCCAGTTCTTGCGGCGCACCGCCTCGTCGGCCTTCTGGAGCTGCTTCGAGAAGTCCACGGGGGTCGGGCGTGCCGGAGGGCGCGAGGGGCGAAAAGGATAGGAGAGGTCCTCCGAACGGTCAACGCGGGCTATTCTGCCGGTTGCGCCCGCGCGCCCCGTGACCATGAGCGACCCGGTGACCGAGTCCCCTCTCGAGCTCGACTTCGTCGTCGTCCGCTATCCCGAGCCGGTCTTGCGCCAGGTGGCCCAGCCCGTGACCGAGTTCGGCGCCGGGCTGGCCCGGATCGTCGAGGCCATGTTCGTCCGCATGGTCGCCAGCAAGGGCGTCGGACTCGCCGCGCCCCAGGTCGGGATCTCGCAGCGGATCCTGGTCCTGAACCCAGAGGGCGAGCGCGGCCCGGACGATCTCGTGCTCGTGAACCCGGTCATTCGCTCCCGGACGGGCGAAGAAACGCTCTACGACGAGGGCTGCCTCTCGTTCCCCGGCATCTACGCCGAGGTCAAGCGACCCGCTCGTTGCGCCGTCGCATACCAGGACCTCGAGGGCCGACCGCAGGAGCGCGAGTTCGACGGGTTCACGAGCCGCATCATCCAGCACGAGTACGACCACCTCGAAGGCGTGCTGCTCGTCGATCGCATGTCTCCCGCCGATCGCCTGCGCCACAAGGCGGCGCTCCAGGACCTCGTCGACCGCTGGAAGCGCGCCGTTCCCGCGGCCCGCGGACGTTGATCACGAGCCTCGAACGCGACGGGCTGTTCCCGCCGGCCGCGCTGGGCGCGGTGGTCTCGGTCGGCGTGTTCGATGGCGTGCACCTGGGGCATCAGGAGATCCTGGCGCGCAACGTGGCCGCCGCGCGCGAGCTGGGTGCGCGCGCCACGGTCGTCACCTTCCGGCAACACCCCAAGTCCGTGCTCCTCGGCCGTGCGCCCCGCACGCTGACGAGCCTGGAGCACCGGCTCGAGCTGTTCCGCCGCGCCGGCATCGAGCACACGGTCGCGCTGACCTTCGACGACGCGCTGCGTGCCGTGCCGGCGGCCGACTTCGCGCGCGAGTTCCTGTCCGGCACGCTGCGCGCCCGCCGCCTCGTGCTGGGCTTCGACAGCAAGTTCGGACGTGCTCGCGAGGGCACGCCCGAGCACCTGGCCGGGCTGGGCCACGACGTCGAGGTCGTCGGGCAGGTCGTCGTCGCCGGGCGTCCAGTCTCGAGCACGGCGATCCGCGAAGCGGTCGAGCTCGGCGACCTGGAATCGGCCGCCGCCATGCTCGGCCGCCCCGTGGCCGTCTACGGCGAGGTCGTGCCCGGCGATCACCTCGGCCGGCGCCTCGGTTTCCCGACGGCCAATCTCGACCTGCACCACGAGCTCCACCCACCCCTCGGCGTCTACGCCGTCCGCGCACGCGTCGTGCGCTATGGCCGCACGACCGAGGTGGGCCCCGACCTGGCTGGGGTGGCGAACATCGGCTTCCGCCCCACGGTCGCGCCCCAGCGGGCCGAGGTCCCGCGCATCGAGGTCCACCTGCTCGACTTCGAGGGCGACCTGTACGGACGTCACCTGGAGCTGGAGTTCGCCCGCCGCTTGCGCGGCGAGCAGCGCTTCGAGGACCTGCCGGCCTTGCGCGCCCAGATCGCCCGCGACGTCGCGCAGGCGCGGCAGGTGCTGCAGCCCGGTGGCCCCGGCGTCCGATGACGGCTGGGCGCGCGCACCGTCCTTGACGGTCCCGCGCGGCGCGGCCAGAATCCGCGCCCCTCGCGCGGCCCGACCGGGCCGCACGGTTTCGAACGCGGCCAGGTAGCTCAGTCGGTAGAGCACTTGATTGAAAATCAAGGGGTCCCCGGTTCAAGTCCGGGTCTGGCCACCACCCCCGCGCGCGCCGGTCCGCGCCACGTCATGCCCGAAGAGAGCGCGAGCCCCAGCGTGATCCGGCGCTCCGACCCGGCGCGGGTCGAGATCGAATGGACGGACGGCGGGCGCTCGTCGTTCGCGGCCGCCGCCTTGCGACGGGCCTGTCCATGCGCGCGCTGCGTGAACGAGCTGACCGGGGTGCGCACCCACGATCCGGCCAGCGTGCCCGACGACCTGACGCAATCCGACCTGCGGCTGGTCGGGAACTACGCGCTGTCGATGACCTTCTCGGACGGGCACCACACCGGCATCTTCCCCTTCGGCCTCCTGCGCCGGCTCGGCCCGCCGGACGTGAGCTGACGTGGCTCAAGAGCCACTCCACGTGCGGCCGGGCGTCGTGGTGCCCGCCGACGAGCTCGACGTGCGCTTCGCCCGTGCCGGGGGGCCAGGCGGCCAGAACGTGAACAAGGTCGAGACCAAGGTCGACCTGAGGTTCCGGCCGGGCGTCTCGCGCGCCCTGGACGCCGCGCAGCGCGCGCGGGTCGTGGCGCGCCTCGCGGGCCGCTTGACCGCCCAGGGCGAGCTCATCATCGTCGCCAGCGCCCACCGCGACCGGGCGCGCAACCTGGCCGAGGCCCGCGAGCGGCTGGCCGCCGAGCTGCGCGCCGCGCTGGCCGTCCAGAAGGCGCGACGGGCGACGAAACCGACGCAGGGCTCCCGACGGCGGCGGCTCGAGTCCAAGCGCCGGCGAGGCGAGGTCAAGCGCGAGCGGCACGGAGGCGAGTGAGCATGGAATCATCGCTCCCCGGCACGTTGGCGGAGATCGAAGCCTGGCTCGGGCGCGGGCAGGCGCCGACGCGAGCCCAGGTCCGGGTCGTGCTCGTGGAGCTCGGGCTGGCGCTCCTCGAGCACCGCGCGGCCGAGCAGGAAGCCGCCTTCGAGCAGGTCACCGCCTGGATCGCCGCGCGGCCCGAAGCCTGGCGCGCAGCGATCGCGGGCGAGCTCGCCATGGCGGTCACGGAGCACGTGCGGTCCGTGGACCCCCGCTGGCTCGGGAACCCGAAGTACGATCTGGCCTACACGGTCGAAGCCCGCCACCGGCTCGAGGCGCGGTTGGCCTGCGCCGAGCGCCTGGGCCTGGAGGTCGCCGAGGAACTCCTCGAGGCCGTCGCGCGGGCCGACGCGCGGCTGGCGCCGCACCTCGCGGATCCAGAAGGGTCGAGGCCCCGGAGCGGGGACCAGGGCCAAGACCGCATTTCGTGATCTGAGTCCATCAGAAACGGCGCAATCTACGAAGCCGCTTTTTGTCTTGAGCGGTGCCGGCGCAGCCGCGGCTGGCGTGGGCGCGCGTCAGGTCGCCGGGCTCGAATCGCTCGAATGGATTGGGATAATCCATTCCTTTGCAAGCAGTTACACAATGCGGCTTCGTGACACGCCGCTTTGAGGGACAGGCCGTGCCGGAGCGCGCCGATGGACCAGGGAGCCCTGGGTCCGCGAGCCCGGCGTCCGCAACTTTTCCGTGGACGACGGGGGGCACACTCGGCATCGTCTCCGCGCTTCTACACCCCCATCCCGTAGATCGAACGGAAGTCCTCTGACGCTTCAGTCTCATCTCTCTCTCAGGAGTGCATTCCTCATGAAGAAGTTCGCGTACGGCGCCATCGCGCTCGCGGCCGTCGGTGCCGCGGGCCAGGCGACCGACACTGGGTGGTCCGGTCTGGACCAGGAGATCAGCAGCCTCTCGGCCAGCCTCCAAGCCCAAACCGCCCCCACGGGCCCGAAGGTCACGGGCTACATGATCACCTCCCTCGATTACGAGGGGGATCCGCCGGTGTGGGACGACGCCAACAGCAACGGCACGATCGACACGGGCGAGATCACCGAGGGCGACGACACCCTGGGGTGGGATCTGCGCAACGTGCGCATCGGCGCGGCGGGCGATCTCGGGCAGGACTACTCCTTCCGGATCAACTTCGAGCTCTCGAGCGGCACTGCCGAGCTCAAGGACGCCTACGTCGACTGGAAGATCACGGATGGCATCAAGGGCCGCTGGGGTCAGTACAAGATCCCGTTCGCCCGCACGGCGCTGACGCCCAAGAACAAGCTGCTCTTCATGCAGCGCACGGCGATCGGCCAGGCCTTCAACGCCCGTGACGTGGGCGTCATGGTGTCGGGCCAGTTCGAGATGGTGAACTTCTGGCTGAACGCCCAGAACGGCGTCGACGGGATCACCAAGGACATGTTCTACAACGCCCGCGTCACGTTCGACGTCATGGGCGACGGCGTGGCCATGGTCGAGGGCGCCTACGGCGCCGGCGATGCTCTGGCCTTGTCGGTCGGCGGCTCGATCGGCGACGACTCCGGCCTCGACAACGGTCTGGTCTGGCTGCTCGAGGCGGCCCTGACGAGCGGCCCGTTCTCGATCGCGGCCGAAATGGCCGACTTCGACTCGGACCTGGGCGACAACACGCCCTGGGACGTGACCGCGAGCTTCGCGTTCACGGAGCAGTATGAGCTCGCCGTCCGCTACGAGGATCGTGACAACGACTTCGACGAGGTCTGGTACGGCGCGTCGATCAACCGCTACGTCGCCGGCCACGACATCAAGTGGACGCTGCAGTACGTGCGCATCGACACCGACGAGGAAGTCGACGCGATCGCCCTCGACCGCGACCAGATCTCGCTGGGTCTGACGGTCGCCTTCTGATCCCAACCCGGTCCCGCCCGCGCGTCGGGCCGGACCACGGTCGAGCGGAGCCTCGCGCGCGTCGCGGGGCTCCGCTGTTTTTGAGGGGGAGCCCTGCGGCGGCTGGTATCGTGCGCGTGAGCATGTCCGCGACCGCGCAAGCGCCCGAGAACCGCCTGGCCCGCGAGACGAGCCCCTACCTGCTCCAGCACGCGCGGAACCCGGTGGACTGGTACCCCTGGGGCCCCGAGGCGCTGGCGCGCGCCAAGGCCGAGGACCGGCCGATCTTCCTCTCCGTGGGCTACTCGGCCTGCCACTGGTGCCACGTCATGGAGCGCGAGTCCTTCGAGGACCCTGCCATCGCGCGGCTCATGAACGAGCACTTCGTCAACGTCAAGGTCGACCGCGAGGAGCGGCCGGACGTCGACGAGATCTACATGAAGGCCGTCCAGGCCATGTCGGGATCGGGCGGCTGGCCCATGAGCGTCTTCCTGACGCCCGACCTCGAGCCGTTCTACGGGGGCACCTACTTCCCGCCGCGCAGCCTGTACGGCCGGCCGGGCTTTCCGCAGGTACTCTCCGCGCTGGCCAAGGCCTGGCGCGAGGACCGCGCCAGCCTGGCCCAGCGTGCGCGCACGCTGGCCGCCCACATCGCCGACGAAGGTCGTGCCCGGGCCGGTGGCGAGCTCGACCCGGCGGTGCTCGAGGCCTCGCGGCTGGCGCTCGTGGGTCAGCTCGACCCGCGCTGGGGCGGCTTCGGCGACGCGCCGAAGTTCCCCCACGCGATCGATCTGCGGCTGCTCCTGCGCCACGCGCTGCGGACCGGGGACGCCGCCGCGCGTCACGCGGCGCTGCTCTCGCTGCAGCGCATGGCCGAGGGCGGCATCCACGACCAGCTCGGTGGCGGCTTCCACCGCTACAGCGTCGACGAGCGCTGGCTGGTCCCGCACTTCGAGAAGATGCTCTACGACAACGCCCTGCTCGTGCCGGCCTACCTGGAGGCCTGGCTCGTGACCGGGGACGCGCGTCACGCCGAGGTCGCGCGCCGCGCCTGCGACTGGGCGCTGCGCGAGATGCGCACCCCCGACGGCGGCTTCGCCAGCTCGCAGGACGCGGACAGCGAGGGCGAGGAAGGCCGCTTCTTCGTCTGGGACCTGCGCGAGCTCGAGGCCGAGCTGGGGCCCAAGCTGGCCCACGAAGCCGCGGAGTGGTTCGGCGTCACCGTCGAGGGCAACTTCGAGCACGGCAAGTCCGTCCTGTGGCGCCACGAGCCCGCCGAGCAGGTGGCCCAGCGCCTCGGGGTCCCGCTGGCGGACCTGGAGCGCCGCCTGCGCGAGGCCACGGCGAAGCTCTGGGCCGCGCGGGAGCGGCGCGTCAAGCCGGCGACGGACGACAAGGTCCTGGCGTCCTGGAACGGGCTCATGATTTCAGGCCTGGCCGCGGCCCATCAGGTGCTCGACGAGCCGCGCTACCTGGAGGCCGCGCGCGGCGCTGCGCGCTGGATCCTCGCGGGCATGCGGCAGCCCGACGGCCGGCTGTTCACGACGTCCCGCCACGGCCGCGCGCACCTGAACGCCTACCTGGACGACTACGCCTTCACGATCCAAGGCCTGATCGACCTCTACGAGAGCGACTTCGACGCGCGCTGGATCCGCGAGGCGCTGGCGCTCGACGCGCTGGTTCTCGATCGCTTCCAGGACGAGGACGGGAGCTGCTTCACGACGGCCCGGGACCACGAGCGGCTCATCGCGCGCCTCAAGGCGCCCCACGACGGGGCACTGCCCTCCGGGAACGGCGTGCAGGCCCTGAACCTCCTACGGCTCGCGGAGCTCACCGGCCGCCGCGACCTCGCGGAGCGCGCCGAGCG
The DNA here is from genome assembly GCA_016795205.1 of Planctomycetota bacterium. GTDB lineage: Bacteria > Planctomycetota > UBA1135 > UBA1135 > JAEUHZ01. Next base: position 74,574 of record JAEUHZ010000082.1, read on the forward strand.
CGCGATCCGGTCCTTGGCCGGCCTCGTGAACCGCTTCCCGCAGGCCTTCAGCGCCCTGCTCCTGGCCGTGGACTGGCTGGCAGCGGGCCCGCGCGAGGTCGTGCTCGCGGGCGACCCGGCCAGCGCCGAGGTCCGCGAGCTCCTGCGAGCAGTCCGCACGACGTACGCACCGCAGCGGGTCGTGGCGCTCGCCGATTCAGGCGCCGACCGCGAGCTCCTCCCGCTCCTGGCGGACAAGGCACCCGGGCCCGTCGGCGCGCGGGCGTACGTCTGCCGGAACTGGAGCTGCGGCGCGCCCCTGGACGATCCCCGGAGCCTGCGCGCGGTGCTCGCGCAGCGCGCCCCCAACCACTGACCCCCCGAGCCCAGCACGGAGCCTGCATGCCCCTGAGAGTCATGATCACCGGTGGGAGCCGCGGCATCGGTCGCGCGATCGCCCTGCGCTTCGCACGCGCCGGAGCTCACGTGGCCGTGGCCGCACGCAACTCGACCGAGCTCGACGCCGTCGTCAAGGAGATCGACGCGGCCGGCGGCAAGGGTCGCGCGCAGCAGATGAACGTCGCCGACCACGGCACGGTCGAGGCCGGGGTCTTCCGCTCGGTCGAGTTCCTGGGCGGCGCCATCGACCTGCTCGTGAACTGCGCCGGCGTGTTCGACGTCAAGCCGCTCGCGCGCATGGACCTCGCCACCTGGAATCGGAACATCGACGTGAACCTGAACGGGCCGTTCTACGTGACCCTGGAGGCGCTGGACGCGCTGCTCGCAGGCCATCGGCCGATGATCGTGAACGTGGCCTCGATCGCGGCGCGCCGCGGGTTCGCGGGGAACGCGGCCTACTGCGCCAGCAAGTGGGGTCTGCGCGGCTTCAGCGAGGCCATTCGCCTCGACCTCGCGCCGCAGGGCGTGCGCGTCACGACCCTCTACCCCGGACCGACGGACACGACGATCTTCGACAAGGTCCCGGGCGATTGGGATCGGTCGAAGATGCAGAAGCCCGAAGCGGCCGCCGAGGCCGTGTGGCAGGCGTACCATGCTCCCGAGGGGGCCCCGATCGACGACGTCGACGTGCCGCCGTTGACCTGAGCCCGCGCACCGGGCCGGCGGCCGTCAAGGGCAGAACGTGACCTCGAGCGCAGCCGTCGTGTTGAAGCCGGCGCCGCCCGCCAGCGCGTCGCGATAGACGAGTTGGAAGCGGCGGACCTCGCCCGGCTGGAGCGTGGCGTAGGCCCCGCCGCTGAGGTCCTGGAACGCGATCACGACCCCATCGACGGCCTGCGACGTGCCCAGCCGCACGAGCGTCCCCCCCGCGCAGCGCAGCCCGTTCCCGAACGTGGCGGGCGGCTCGACCCGGGTCGTCCCGTGGAAGAAGGTGCACGTGGTGCTGGCTGGCAGCCCCAGCGCGCTGAGCACGAAGTTGTTCAGCGCGAAGCTCGGGGTGCCCGTGGACTGGATCTCGGCCGAGAGGCCGGTCGAGTTCGGCTGCGCGCTGCAGTAGCTCGCGACGAAGCACTGGGGCCCCAGGTCGACGAGGTAGGCGTGGGCCAGGCCGTCCTGCGCGCCGGCGACGAGGTTCGTCGCCTCGGAGCGGATCGTGAGGTAGCGCCCGTCGGTCGAGACTCCCCAGAGCTCGATGGCTGCGTCGGCTTCCGCGCCATTGAGTCCCAGGACGAGGCGCCGGGTGAGGCCGGTCTCGAAGTCGTGCTCGAAGACGTCGCGCGCGCCGTTCGTGTCGCCCGGGACGAGGTTCGAGGCCAGCGAGTCGAAGATCACGCGCGTGCCGTCGACCGCGATCCAGGCGCGGAGCGACTGCGAGGACGCGTTGCCCTGAACGCCGGAGGAGCTGACGCTCGCGCGGCGCGCGTCACCGAGGAAGCGGTCGGCGACGTACAGGTCCCACGTCCCGTTCGTGTCGGCGGGCACCACCGGCGATTCGGTCGAGAACAGGAAGAAGCGCGTGTCGGACGTCACGTTGCCCGCGCTGGAGTGCCCGGCGAGCTCGCCCTCGTTGACGTCGACGCTGACGCGGCTCGTGAACCCGAAGCCGTAGTCCTTGTAGAACGCGTCGTTCGTGCCGTTGCCATCGCCCGGGAGGATGTTCGGGTCGGCGGTCGTGAACGTGGCGATCGTGCCATCGGAAGACAGGAATCCCGGGAGCGCGGTCAGCGTGTTCGGCGTGCCGGCCGAGGTCGCAGAGACGAGGTCGTCGGCGCCCGTCGCGAGCTCTCGCCGCCAGACCATGTCCGGCCCAACCCCGCCGTTGACCCGCACGTAGAGCAGGAAGCGCCCGTCGGCCGAGAACGGCCCCGGGAAGCTGACGTCGGGCAGCGTCGTCAGCGCGACCTCGGCGTCCGTCGTCAGGTCGAGCACGGCCGTCCCGCCAGCGAGCGTCCGGAAGTAGCTGAGCCGACGGCCGTCCGGCGTGAGGTCGCCGACGATGCCGTCGGGGCGCACGCGCGTCGTCGTCCCGAGCAGGCGATCACGCAGGAACACGTCGCGGGTGAGGGTCGGGTCGGGCGCGACCAGGTTCGTGGCGATCGTCGTGAAGGCCACGAAGCGTCCGTCGTCGCTGGGCCGCGTCAGGAGCTCGGTGGGGTGGTTCGCGAGCTCGCCCGAGGTCGAGACCGAGATCCGCTCGACGACCTGGGCCGGGGCGAGGGCCGCGGTCGCGAGGACGGCGGAGAAGAGCAGCTCGGGGCGCGGGGCGAGGATCATGGCTGAACGACGAGCCTAACCCAGCATGCCCGATCCGGGGGGCTGCGCTCCTCAGCGCCCGATGCTGCGCACGAGCCCCAGGAACTCGCTGCGCGTGCGGAAATCGCTGCGGAACGAGCCCAGGAGGCAGCTTGTCATCGTCGAGCTGTTCTGCTTCTGGACCCCGCGCATCATCATGCACAGGTGGCTGGCATCGGCGACCACGCCCACGCCCTTGGGCTTCACGACGTCCTGGATGGCCTCGGCGATCTGCACGGTCATCCGCTCCTGGACTTGCAGTCGGCGCGAGAACACGTCGACGATCCGCGGGATCTTGGACAGCCCCAGGATGCGCCCATCCGGGATGTAGGCCACGTGGACGCGGCCGAAGAACGGCAGCATGTGGTGCTCGCAGAGCGAGTAGAACTCGACGTCCTTGACCACCACCATCTCGGAGACGTCTTCCTGGAACACGCCGCCGCCGACCGCCTCCTCGACGCTCTGGGCGCGTCCCTGCGTCAGCTCCGACAGCGAGCGGGCCACGCGCTCCGGGGTGCGCAGGAGCCCTTCGCGCGCAGGGTCCTCGCCCAGGTTCTCCAGGAGCCGCCGCACGAGCTCCTCGGTCGACAGCATCGCGGCGCGCACGGGACCATCCATCCTCAGCCCCTCTCCCCGCGGTACTCGACGAAGTTGTCGCGGCTCTCGTAGACGCGCAGCGACACGAGCCGGACCCCCTCGAACGGAGCGAGACGCGGCGCGATCCGCTCCCAGAAGGCGACCGCGACGTTCTCGGCGGTCGGGATCACCCCCGCGAGGAACGGTACGTCCCGATTCAAGTGCTGGTGGTCGACGATGGACACGATCTCCTCGCGCAGGATGGACCTGAGCGCGTTGAGGTCCAGGACCATGCCCGAGCGCGGCACGGGGCCGCTGACGGTCACCTCGAAGGCGTAGTTGTGCCCATGGTCCGTGTTGCACGGGCCGTAGAGCCGGCGGTTCTCCGCGGCGGACAGGGCGGGGTCGTGGAGCCGGTGGGCCGCGCTGAACTCCTCGCGGCGCGTGATCTGGACGATGGGCTCGGGCATGTGCGGCTGGGGCCTTCTCGTGACCCTTGATTGTACGCACGGGGAGCTGCTCCCGATGCCGGCGGGTCGGGGAGCGTCCAGCCGCCGCGGCAGGGGGCAGGGCGGAATCGATTTCCCGTGCGCTTCCCCTCCGAAGGGCGTTCGACAGGACTAGGAGGGTTGCCATGAACCGTCATAGCTACGATCCGGAACGTGCGAGCGCGCTGCTGCCGCTCCTGCGTTCGATCACGGGCGAGATCCGCGAGCGCATGGAGGCAGTCGACCTGCTGGAGCGCGAGCTCCAGGGCCTCGGGCGCGCGCGCCACGAGCGGGAGCGGCGCGGTGAGATCGAGGCGGAACTCGCCGTGCAACGCCGCGAGCTGCGTGTGGCGCGGCGCGAGCTCGAGCGGCTCGGCTGTCAGCTCGACGAGGATCATCCGCTGCGCGTGCTGATTCCGGGCGTGGGCGGCACCTTGGACCGCGGGTTCGCCTGGAGCCCGCTGGACGAGCGGCTGGAGAGCGTCGCGCTGCTCAGCCGCTGAAGGCGAACCGCACACGACGTGTTCCGCTGGTCGCCTGCAGGCGATCAGCGTGCCGATTGCGAACTGCGACCCCGATGGCGTGAAAAGCGCGATCGGGGTCGCCCTCGCTCGGGAGGCTCAGCGGCGGCTCCCGCTCAGCGCAGGCGCGCGCGGGCCGGCGCCAGCGGCGGTCCCTGTGGCGCGGCCAGCCGCGGCCGATCGGCCCACGCGGCGCGCAGCGGCGCGAACGCGGCGCGCGGGACAGACCCGGCGCGGGCGCGCGCCTCCAGGTGGACCAGCTCGCGCAGGATCCTCGCGGTGGGATCCACGAGCACGACGTCGGGGCCCGCCAGGGCGCGGATCCGCGAGGTGCGCTCGTTCCACAGGACCCGTACGCGCTCGAAGTCGGCCCGCACCGCGCCGCGACCGGCTGCGTGATCCTCCAGGTCGCGCAAGGCCCGTTCGAACTGAGCGTCGAGGTCGAGGAGTGCCAGAGGCTCGCCGCGCGTCCAGAGCCGGCTCGCCGCGGGACCGGCTGCCTGGCGGGACTCCTCGACGGCTCGAACGCGACGCAGTCCCAGGATGCGCGAGGCCTCCGACTCGAGGTCCTGGCCGGGCTTGACGCCCGCCGCCACGAGCTTGGCGCGGAACTGCACGACGAACTCGTCGCGGGACCAGGCGCCATCGCCATCGGCGTCACCGGTGCGGAATTCCGGCACGGAACGGGCCTGCCCGTGCGCCAGGGCCTCGGCCAGCGTCAGCCTCCCGTCCGCGTCCCGGTCGGCTGCGGCGAACGCAGCGCGCGCGGCGGCGAGGTCCTGCGACGGGGCCGCGGGGAGCGGCGTCAGCACGCCCCAGGCCACGAGGAAGAGGGTCGAGCGCGACATGGATCCCGCGCGCGCCGACGAACGCCGTGCCAGTCGATGACCTCAACGAGGTGCGACCCGGTGGCGCGGGTCCGCGGCACGGCCAGGCACGCGTCCTTCCGGGAGGACACGCCGCAGTCCACCTGGCATGCGCGCTTGGTAGTCTCTGTGCTCCATGGTCCCGCGCGGAGCCGAGCGGACAGCCCTCGCCTTGCCCTTCGCCGCGGGCATCGCCGTGACCACTGCCGCCGCCGTGCTGCTGTGGCCGCGCGAGGACCCCGACATCGAGCGCTACCGAGCCGTGCGCGACTGGACCCGCTTGGCGTTCGTCCGCCCGGTCGAGAACGACGAGCTCCTCGACGACGCCTTGCGCGGGTTGGCCGACGGGCTGGACCCCTGGTCGAGCTGGTACGACCGCAGTGATCTCGCCCGGCTCGAGCGCGAGACCGAGGGCCGCTTCCACGGCCTGGGTGTGTCCATGCGCATGCCTTCCGGCGACGGCCGCATCCTGTTCCCGCTCCCGGGCGGGCCAGCCGAAAGGGCGGGCATCCGGGCCGGCGACCGCATCCTGCGCGTGGCGGGGCAGGCCTGGAGCGAGCTCGGCCAGGACGGATTCCGGGCCATGGTCTCGACCCCGGAGCCGCGGGACGTCGACCTCGTGGTGGCCGGCCTCGACGGCGCGGAGCGTCACGTGGTGGTGCGCACGGCCAGCGTCGTCGAGCCGACCGTGCGGCACGAGCGTTGGGTCGACCCGGAGCGGCGCCTGGGCTACGTGGCCTTGCGGGCTTTCAGCTCCGAGTCACCCGCCGAGCTCGACGCAGCGCTCGAGCGGCTGGCCCGGGGTGGACTGCGCGGGCTGGTCCTGGACCTGCGGGGCAACCCGGGCGGCGTGCTGAACGCCGCGGTGCGCATCGCGTCACGCTTCGTCGGCCAGGGCGAGATCGTGCGCACGCTCGGCCGCCGGGAGCGGGTCGTCCACGAGGCGAGCGAGAGCCCGGCGCGCTGGTCACAGATCGCGCTCGTGGCGCTCGTGGACGAGAGCTCCGCCAGCGCGGCCGAGGTCCTGGCTGGCGCGCTCCAGGACCACCGAGCCGGCGTGCTGGTCGGGATGCCGACGTACGGCAAGGGCGCGGTGCAGACGATCCACCGGCTGTCGGACCAGAGCGGGGCGATCAAGGTGACGACCTCGCGCTACGAGACGCCGGCCGGACAGCGGCTCGACCGACCGCACGAGGATCGCGGGCATGGGCTCGTGCCCGACGTGCTCGTGACCGTCGACGGGGCGACCCAGCGCGCCGTGCGCGAGTTCCTGGAGCGCGCCAGCCCACCCGAGCGCTGGAAGCCGGTCCTCGCCGAGTGGGAGGCGCGCGAGGGGGTCGCCGTCCTGCCGCTGCCACCGGCGGATCCGCAGCTCGACGTGGCGGTGGCGCTGCTCCGCGGCGAGCGGCCGGGTCCGGAACTCCTCGAGCGCGCGCCGTGAGGCGGGGCGCGGCGAGGGAGCTGGTCCTTGGCATCGAGTCGTCGTGCGACGAGACCGCTGCGGCCCTGGTCCGCGGCGGTCGGGAGGTGCTCTCCTCGATCGTCCACAGCCAAGCCGCCGAGCACGCGCGCTTCGGCGGCGTGGTCCCGGAGATCGCGGGCCGTTCGCACCTGTCCAAGATCCTGCCGGTCCTCGACGCCGCGCTCGCGGAGGCGCGCGTCGGGCTCGACGAGGTCGACGCGATCGCGGTCACGACCCGACCGGGGCTGATCGGCTCGTTGCTCGTGGGGCTCGCCGCGGCCAAGAGCATCGCCTGGGTCCGGCGCAAGCCCCTGGTGTGCGTGCACCACATCGAGGCGCACGTGTACTCGGCCGCGATGGAGCTCTCGCAGCCGCCCTGGCCCTGCGTGGCGCTGGTCGTCTCGGGCGGGCACACGGCCCTCTACCGCGCGCGCTCGCCGCTCGACCTGGAGCGCATCGCCGCGACCCGCGACGACGCCGCGGGCGAGGCCTTCGACAAGGTCGCGGCGATCCTGGGTCTCCCCTACCCGGGTGGCCCGAGCGTGAGCCGGCTCGCGGAGCGCGGCGATCCGCAGCGCTTCGCCTTCCCCCGCTTCCGCGCCAAGCACGGCACCCCCGGCTTCTCCTTCAGCGGCTTGAAGACCGCCGTGCTCTACCACGTGCGCGGCCAGGATGCATCGCGGCCGACCCCCGTGCCGGAGGCCATCCCGGACCGCGAGCACGTCGCCGCGTCCTTCGAGTCCGCCGTCGTCGACGCCCTGGTCGGCGAGACCCTGCGCGCCGCGCGGCGCGAGCGCGTCGACACCGTGCTCGTCGCGGGCGGCGTGGCCTGCAACCGACGGCTGCGGGCCGAGATGGGCGCCCGGGCCGCCGAGGTGGGCGTGCGGGCCGTGTTCCCCTCGCCGGCGTACTGCACGGACAACGCGGTCATGATCGCGGGGCTCGGCGTCGAGCTCCTGCGCGCCGGGCGCCTGGCGGACCTGTCGGCCGACGCGCTGGCCAGTTGAGCCTCGCTCGACGTGGGGACGCTGTGCCGGTCGCCCGCGGCCGGGAGCCTGGCGAGCACCGCGCGCCGGCCCGCTCGCGGTCGGATGCCCGCGTTGGCCGCGCCAAAGACTGCCGCCGCCGCTATCCTCTGCGCGCCTTGATCCAGGACGTCCAGAGCCTCTTCGAGGCGGTTCAGCGCGGCGAGCTGCCGGCCGAAGCCGCGTTCGCCCGGCTCAGCGGCCTGCCGGTGCGCGACCTGGGACACACACGACTCGACGTCGAGCGCGAGGCACGCTGCGGCGTGCCCGAGATCGTCTTCGCGGCCGGCAAGACTCCGCAGCAGACGGTCGAGATCGCGCGGGCGCTGCTCGATGAGCACGGCCGGTTCCTGGCGACGCGCGTGCCGGACGCCACGGCCGCGGCGCTCGTCGACGCCTTCCCCGCGCTCGACTGGCACGAGCGGGCGCGCTGCGCGCTGCTGGACCGCAGGCGCCGGCGGGTGGAGCGCGGGCGCGTGCTGGTGCTGGGTGCCGGGACCTCGGACGAGCCGGTGGCCGACGAGGCCGCGATCACCGCGCGCTTCGTGGGAGCGCGCACCGAGCTCTTGCGCGACGTGGGCGTCGCCGGCCTGCACCGCCTGCTCGCGCACCAGGACGACTTGCGCGCGTCCGACGCCCTGGTGGTCGTCGCGGGGATGGAGGGCGCCCTGCCCAGCGTCGTGGCCGGGCTCGTCGACGTGCCCGTCGTCGCGGTGCCGACCTCGGTCGGCTACGGCGCGTCGTTCGGCGGGCTCGCGGCGCTGCTCGCCATGCTGAACTCGTGCGCGGCCGGTGTCACGGTCGTCAACATCGACAACGGATTCGGGGCTGGTTTCGCCGCGGCACGCATCGCCGCGCGGACGGGAGGACGGGCGGAATGAGCGGCGGGAAGGCCTGGATCGCGCTGGAGTCGGGACTCGTGCTCGAGGGCCGCTCGGTCGGCGCGCGCGGCGAGAAGGGCGGCGACCTGGTGTTCAACACGGCCATGACCGGCTACCACGAGATCCTCACGGATCCGAGCTATGCCGGACAGGTCGTGATCATGACGTACCCGCAGATGGGCAACTACGGCGTCGCCGACGAGGACGCCGAGAGCGCAGCGGCCTGGGCCGAGGCCTTCGTCCTGCGGGAGATGTCCGCGATCCCGAGCAACCGGCGCTCGACTCGTTCGCTGCCCCAGTGGCTGGCCGACCACGGCGTCGTCGCGATCGAGGGCGTCGACACGCGCAAGCTGACGCGCGTCGTCAGGGAGGTCGGATCCCTGCGCTGCGTGGTCTCCACGCTCGACGGAGATCCCGTCTCGCTGGTGGCGAAGGCCAAGGCCGCGCCAGCCACGGACGGTCGCGATCTCACCCTCGGGGTCACGTGTCGGGAACCCTACCGCTGGAGCGAGGGGTACGAGCGCTCGTACCCCGGCCTGTCGGCGGCCTCCGAGGGCCCGCGCTACCGCGTCGTCGCCTACGACTTCGGCGCCAAGCGCAACATCTTGAAGAGCCTCGTGCACGAGGGCTTCGACGTGACCGTCGTGCCGGCCGGCACGAGCGCGGACGACGCGCTGGGCCTGGATCCCGACGCGATTTTTCTCTCGAACGGCCCGGGCGATCCGGCCGCCGTGAAGCCGGCGATCGCGGCGTTGGACAAGCTCGTGGGCCAGAAGCCGATCTTCGGCATCTGCCTGGGCCATCAGATCCTCTCGATCGTGCTGGGCGCTCGGACCCACAAGATGCCGTTCGGCCACCACGGTGCGAACCACCCCGTGCGCGACCAGCTCACCGGGCGCGTCGAGATCACGTCGCAGAACCACAGCTTCGCCGTGGATCCGCGCTCGCTGCCGCCGGGCCTCGAGATCACGCACGTGAACCTGAACGACGGCACGGTCGAGGGCCTGCGCTCCACGAAGGTGCCCGTCTTCAGCGTCCAGTACCACCCCGAGGCCGCGCCCGGACCGCTCGACAGCGCGCACCTCTTCAAGCGCTTCCACGACCTCGTCGCGGCCACGCGCAAGACGACGATCGCCGCGCGTTGAGGCCCGGGCTGGCCGCGCGGCTCAGCCCAGGTCGCGGATCCGGATCTCGGCGTCGGGCTCGGGTCGCGTGAGCAGGCTCACGACCACGATCGCCGCGGCGCCCGCGATCCAGGCCGGGATCAGCTCGTACACGCTGGTCTTCAGCCCGGGCACCAGCGACCACAGGACCACTGTGGTCGTTCCGGTCAGGACCCCGGCGATGAGCCCGGCGCGCGTCGTGCGGCGCCAGTAGAGGGCGAACACGACCGCCGGGCCGAGCGCCGCGCCCATGCCGGCCCAGGCGAACAGCACGAGCCAGAAGACGAGGCCGCCGCCGAGCGCAGCCAGCCCCAGCGCGATCCCGCTCACGACGACGATCACGGCGCGCGAGAGCAGCACCATGCGCCGGTCGTCGAGCCGGCGCGGGTCGACGACGGCCGCGCGACGGCCCAGGAACAGCCGGGAGTAGGCGTCGCGCACGACCGTTCCCGCCGCGACGAGGAGCTGGCTGTCCGCCGTGGACATGATCGCTGCCAGGATCGAGGCGCAGACCAGACCCAGGAAGACCGGAGACAGATGCGCGGCGGCCAGCGCCGTGTAGGCCTGCTCGCGGTCCCCCGCCGGGAGCGCCCCTGCCGCGCCGAACTGTGCGCGCGCCGCGAGCCCGATCGCCGCGGCCCCCAGCGCCATGACGACGTTCCAGGTGGTGCCCACGACGGCGGCGCTGCGCAGCTCGCGCTCGTCGCGGATGGCCATGAAGCGCGCGAGCACGTGCGGCTGCCCCGGGCTGCCGAGCCCGATGCCGACGAACCCGATCAGCGCGCCCGCGCCGATCGCGAACGGATCGACGAGCGCTGGATCGAGCCGCACGAGCTCCGCACGCACGGCGCCGAATCCGCCCAGGTCGAGGATGGCCGCGACCGGCACGACGACCAGCGCCGCTGCCATGAACCAAGCCTGCACGAGGTCGGTCAGGCTCACCGCGAGCATGCCACCCAGGATCGTGTAAGCCAGGACGATGGCGGCCGTCAGCGCGATCCCGCCCGGCTGCGGCAGGCCGAACAGGGCCTGGAAGGTCTTGCCGCCGGCCAGGAACTGCGCGCCCAGGTACGGCACCGTGAAGGCCAGCACGACGACCACGAGCAGCGCGCGCAGCGCACCCCGGCCCTCGCCGACGCGCGCGACCAGGACATCTGGCACGGTCAGGCAGTCACGCACGCCCGAGAAGCGCCGCAGGCGGCGTCCCAGGCTCCAGAACATCGCGGCCTCGACCACGACGTAGCCTGCCGCGGCCCACAGTGCGGAGGCGCCGCGCGCGAACGCCAGCCCCGAGAAGCCCAGCAACAGCCAACTGCTGCGCCCGCTGGCGACCGCGCTCAAGGCCACGACGAACTTGCCGAGGCTGCGGCCCGCCAGGAAGAACGTGTCCAGCCCGCTGGAGGACCGGCGGCTCGTCGCCACGCCGATCGCGACCATGGCCAGCAGGTACAGCGCGAACCCGGCGACCGCGCCCGGAGTCCCGGCCGGGAGGCCCTGCGCCGCGCCCCCCTCTGCTGCGATCATTGCGCGTACGCTCCCACGCCTGGACGCGATCGTCCAGTCGCGCGTGGCGCTTCTGCCGCGCGCCGTGGCCAGGCCCCCGCGGCGGCGAGTGCCGGTCAGAGCAGCGACGCCGGATCGACGTCGACCACCGTGCGCGGCCTCGGATGCGCTTCGGCCCAGGCCAGCAGTCGGTCGCGCAGCTTCGCCAGCGCGGGGGAGCCGGCCGGCGCCTTGACGAGCAGGTGCCGGCGGTAGCGGCCACGCAGCCGGGCGATCGGCGCCTCCGCGGGGCCGAGCAGCACGGCGCCGTGCGTGGCGAGCGGCCGCAGCGCCTCGGCGCAGGCGCGCGCGCCCTCCTCGGCACGCGACTCCTCCTCGTCCTCGAAGACCACCCGCAGCAGTCGGCCGAAGGGCGGGTAGCCGAGTTCCTGCCGCAAGCGCATCTCGCTGGCCGCGAAGCCCTCGAAGTCGTGGCGCGCCGCGAACGTGATCGCGGGATGGGCCGGCGTCGAGGTCTGGACCACGATGCGGCCTTCGAGCTGACCGCGCCCCGCACGGCCGGCGACCTGCGCCAGCAACTGGAACGTGCGCTCCGCGGCCCGTGGGTCGGGCTGGTGGAGTTGCGAGTCGGCGGAGACGATCCCGACCAGCGTGACGCGCGGGAAATCCAGCCCCTTCGCGATCATCTGCGTGCCGACCAGGACGTCGACCTCGCCTCGGCCGAAGCGGTCGAGGACGTCCTCGTAGTCCTCGCGTCGGATCATCGTGTCCGAGTCCATGCGCGCCGCCCGCACGCCGGGCACGAGCCGCCCCAGGGCGCCCTCGATCTTCTCGCTGCCCGCGCCCAAGAAGCGCAGCTTCGGCGCCGTGCAGCTCGGACACTGCTTGGGCGGCGCGATCTCCTCGCAGCAGGAATGGCACACCGCGCGGTCGACGCGCCGGTGGAACGTCAGCGCGACGTCGCAGTGCGCGCAGCGCACGGTCTCGCCACAAGCCGGGCACCACAGGACCGGCGCGTAGCCGCGGCGGTTCTGGAACAGGATCGACTGCTCGCCGCGCTCCTGGCCACGCCGCAGGAGCTCGAGCAAGCGCCGCGAGAAGAGCGCCGGCTCGCCGGCCTCGCGCGGCTCCGAGCGCATGTCGACGATCTCGACCGGGGGCATCGGGCGCGCTCCGATGCGCGTCGTGAGCCGCAGGTGTCGGTAGCGCCCGGTGCGCGCGTTGTGCCAGCTCTCCAGCGAGGGCGTCGCGGATCCCAGGATGCACACGGCCCCCGCGTCGCGCGCCCTGACGACGGCCACGTCGCGCGCGTGGTAGCGCGGCGTCGACTCCTGCTTGAAGGACGGCTCGTGCTCCTCGTCGACGACCACGACGCCCAGATCCGGCACGGGCGCGAAGATCGCCGAGCGCGCGCCGACCACGACACGCACGTCGCGGCGGCGCACGGCCAGCCATTCGTCGCGGCGGCGCGCTTCGCCCATGCGGCTGTGGAGCACCGCGACGCGTCCGAAGCGCGAGCGGAACCAGCCCACGGTCTGGGGCGTCAGGGAGATCTCCGGGACGATGACGATCGCGCCACGGCCCAGGGCCAGCGCACGCTCGATGGCGCGCAGGTAGACCTCGGTCTTGCCGCTGCCCGTCACGCCCTGCAGCAGGACCGTGGCGTACTGGCCGTCCTGGAGCGAGCGCTCGATCTCCGCCACCGCGCGCTCCTGGTCCGCGGACAGGTGCGCGGGACGCTCCCGGCCCGGCGCAGGACCTGCCAGGGGATCGCTGGAGACCTCGTGGAGCTCGACGCGCGCGAGCCCCCGCTTCACGAGCCACTGGGCGTAGGCCGGGGACAGGTTCGCGCGGCGGCAGATTTCGCGCTGCTCGATCGGCGCGCCGAGGTCCAGGAGCGCCCGCAGCAGCCGATGGTGGCGCGGATGGGAGGTCTCGATCGCCGCGAGCTGGTCGAGGCCCACGCCGTCCGCCGCAGCGATCCACGGCACGCGCCGCGCACCGCCCTCGCGCTTGAGCGCCGAGGGCAGGATCGCGGCCAGCGCCTCGCCCCACGACGTGCCGTAGTAGGAGGCGATCCAACCGGCGAGGTCGACGAGCTTCCCGTCGACGAGCGGCTCGTCGTCCAGGACGGCCGCGATCGCGCGCGCCTTGCCACGCGCCGGGCCCGCGGCGCGCAGCGCGGTGACCACGCCGACTTCGCGCCGGGGCCCGAACGGCACCGCGACGCGCATGCCGGGAACCAGCGCGGACGCGCAGGCCGCCGGCACGCCGTACGTGAACTCGGTGCGGACCGGACGGTTCAGGGCGACGTCGGCAAAGCGCGCGAACGTCTCGACGGCCGCGGCCTCGACGCGCCCCGCCGCGTCCCCGCCCGCGCCCTTGGCGCCACGCGTTCCGCGCCGGCGCGTGGTCGCCGGGCCCGCCGGGCCCGCCGGGACCCCGGCCGGCTCGGGCTCGGCGAACGGCAGACGCGCCGTGAGTTCCTTCTCCCCCGCCACGCGCCGGATTCTCTCATGGACAGGCGCAGGGCGTCGCGCGGCAGCGCGGACATCCCGCCGCGTACTTGCGCCGCGCGGCCTGCTCCAGGTCGATCCCGGACATGGAGGCCAGCGTGGTGAGCCAGGCCAGAACGTCGGCGAACTCGCCCTCGAGCTCCTCGCGTCGGTTGCGGCGCAGCGCGCGCGTCAGCTCGCCGACTTCCTCCCCGAACCACATGTGCGTGCCGGAGAGCCCGCGCGCTCGATCCCGCTCTCCGTAGATGGCTTCGATGAGCCGCTGGAACTCCGCGATCTGCATGGCGCTACGCCCGCCGGACGATCGAGACGATCGAGATGTCGCCGGGGAAGGGCGTGTCGCCAGCGTGGGCGCGCAGGTCGGCCTCCAGTCGACCGAACAGGGCTTCGGTCGTCTGGCCGGCGTGCTTCAGGACCAGCTTGTAGAAGGCCTTCTCCCCGATTTCCGCTCCAGCGGCGTCCACGACGCGCACGGGTCCCGTGTTCGAGAGCAGCAACCGGTCCCCGGGCTCGAACGCCACCTGCACGACCTGGAGCGTGCGGTCGAAGACCGGTCCCTTGTCGAAGCCCAGGGCGATGCCCTCGGGCTGCACGAGCCGGATGGCCTTCTCGGCCGCGGCGTAGCGCACGAGCGGCAGCTTGTGGCCCGCGCAGGCCACGGTCGCGCGCCCCCCCGCCGGGTCGATCAGCGCGTAGAGCGCCGTCACGTACATCCCGCGTCGCACGTCGCGAGCCAGCTCGCGGTTCACGCGCTGGAGCGCCGCCGCGACGTCGGCTCCGCGGGACAGCTCGACGCGCAGGTAGGAGCGCGCGATGGCTCCGATCAGGGCACCCGGGATCCCGCGGCCCGACACCTCGCAGACGAGCAGCCCGACCTTGCCGTCCTCGAACGGCAGGAACTCGTAGAAGTCCCCGCCGGGCGCGGCCGAATCGACGTGCAGCGCGCCCAGGTCACAGCCCGGCACCGCGGGCGGCGCGTCGGGCATCAGCGCCTCGCGCACCTCCCCCGCCAGGGCCAACTCGCGCTCGCGCTTGCTGAGCTCGCGCTCGGCTTCCTGCGCGGACTCGAGGTTCCCGGCCATGCGATCGATCGACTTCGCGAGCAGCATGACCTCGCCGCCGGAACGCACGCGCGTCCTGTGCCGCAGATCACCGCGGCTGATCTGCGCGATGTCGTCGACGATGATCTCGAGCGGGCGCGCGACGGCGTTCCCGACCAAGTAGGCGACGAGCGCACCGACCAGGATCACGAACAGGGTCACGCCCAGGATCAGGCCGAACAGCCCCTCGCCGGCCTTCTCCTTGGTGCTGGCCGGGACGACCAGCGGTGGCACGGCCGCCTTCCACTGGTAGAGGAAGCCCTCCTGCTCGAAGGCGGGACCGTAGCGCACCTCGGTGCGCCGCACGTCGCCACCGGCGTACTCGCGGATCGGCGTGTTCGGCACGGCGCGCGCCGCTTCCAGGCGCGGTTTCGACCCGTCGGGGCCGAGTCCGCGGAGCGCGCGCGCCTGGTCCTCCGCGAGCTGCTCCAGGAGTGGTCCCTGGTTGCGCGTGGCGTCGACGAAGGCCGACTCCTGGATGGCGCTCGCCGCGCTGATCATGCGCGAGTAGAGGAACGCGCCCGCGGCGAGCATCACGACGCCCAGCGCCGCGCTCATCGTGATCGCGAAGCGCGAGGCGAGCCGGGGTCCGGAGAGCTTGAGCTCGGGTTCAGCCTTGCGTCGCCCCACCTCAGCTCCTCCTCACAGCGTCCACGGGAGGTCGGGCAGCAGGAGCCGGGCGGGGATCATGACCGCGATGAGCCCCCAAAAGCCCGCCGCCACGTCGTCGAGCAGGATCCCGTGGCCGCCGCCGACGTGCTCGAGCTGCCGCGCGGGCGGGGGCTTCACGATGTCGAAGAAGCGGAAGACGAAGAAGGCTACGGCCAGTGCGAACAGGCTCGGGCCGCCGATCCACGCGACCGTGATCAGGTAGCCGATGACCTCGTCGACGACGAAGATCCCCGGGTCCTTCTTGCCGGCGTAGGCCTCGGCCCACGGCCCGAGCGGCAGGGTGATCGCGTAGAGCGCGAGGCACGCCAGCGCGACCCACACCGGGAAGTACGGGAGCGGCGCGAGCAGCCAGGCCACCAGCACGCCTCCCAGCGTCCCGACGGTTCCCGGCACGACCGGCGAGCAGCCCAGGAACCCGAACGAGACGATCGCGAGCTTGATCCGGTTCAACCGGCGGTCTCCAAGAGGTAGCGACGCGTGCGCGTCAGGTAGGCCAGGGCCGAGCCGATCGAGGTCAAGAGCGTGAGCCACACGAACACGTGGCCCGCGGAGGCCCAGAACGCGCGGAAGGCGGGCGGGAACTCGAAGGCGTGGATGCCGAGCACGATCCCGACCGCGAAGCACTGCGCGAACATCTTGACCTTGCCGAACCAGTCGGCGGGCAGCGACCCGCCGCGGCTCTCGACGTAGCCGCGCACGGCCGTGACCAGGAACTCGCGCGCCAGGACCACGACCACGATCCAGGCCGGGAACCAGGGCCGCGACCAGGGCATGACGGCCAGGAAGACCATCGTGCCCATGACGAGCACCTTGTCGACGAACGGGTCGGCGATGCGGCCGAAGGCCGTGACGTGGTTCCCGCGGCGCGCCAGCCAGCCGTCCAGGACGTCGGACGCGGCCACGACGACGAAGGCCCAGAAGGCCCACTGGATCCAGGACCGGTCGCGGGACACGAGGATCGCCTCGCGGTTGCCTTCCGCGGCCAGGATCGCGAACACGCCCAGCGCACCGAGGAAGCGCAGGGCCGTGATGCGGTTTGGCCAGTGCTCGAAGACGCCCATTCGCGGGACAGAATGCCCGCTCGGGAGGCGACGCACCACCCTGGGACACCACGCGTTCTGGCTGGGTCCGCGCTCCAGGACCGCGTGAGCGACGGACGAGGCTCGAGAACCCTCGGCAGCCCCACCGCAGGCTTCGAGTGCCCCAGTCCCTGCGAACGGCCCCACGGGCCGCGCCGCGGGGATCGCGGACGAGGCACGGACTCGCACGCGCACCTGGATCGGCGATGGCCCCCTGAGGCCCGCGACGGCACGCGGGTCCCCTGATCCACTCAGGCGAGCCGCAATGGACTCGAGCGGAGCCTGAGGGTCCAGAAACCGAACTCCCGAGTCGTCGCGACCATGCAGGGGATGCTCCCCGCCCGTGCCTGCGAGCCGGGTCGCCGATCACCGGTGCGGGCCCCGCCCGCGTCGCCACGCACAGGCCGACGACGCGGGAACGGCCGAACCGCTGCTGGAGTTCGGCTTCACCGCGGCGGGTACGCCTCGGCGCTGCCAGTCCCCAGGGCGGCCGCCCCACGCTCCCCGACGCGCGTGCTCGCGCTCGAGGCGGCACGGGACCATCCCGTGAGGGACTCAACGAGCCCCGCACGCGTCACGCAGGCCCTGCGCCGGCACAGCGTGTGCATCGCGGATGGGCTGCTCCATGCGGGACTCCTGACCCAGATCTCAAGCCAGGGCCGATAGGAATCTCGCACTCCGGCGGGTTGGGCCGTCAGTAGCCCACCTCGGCGACAGGTCGGGGACGCGGCCCGACCAGCCGCGCTCCGAGTGTGTTGGACGAGCGGGAGGCCCTCGAAGCCGGGTGGGCGATGCGCCGTCGGCGGACGCTCGCTGGCGCGGGTTTTCGGCACGCGCCGGTCTTCGCCGCCTGCTCCCCGCCCTGCGCGCCGCGCGCGACCGCCACGAGCTCGACCTCGGGGACGTCGCTCGGGAGGCAACCCGCGGACGCCTGGCCGCGCTCATGGAGCTCCTGGATCTGCACGTCGACCTCGGTTCCGACGCGCTTGTCCTGAGCTCCGCGAGCACGCGGTCGCCCGCCGCCTGCACGCAGAGCACGCGCTCGCGCGCCACCGTGGCAGGTGCCTCGCCAGCAGCCACCACGCCGCGGAGCGCGCGGTCCGGGGCCACCGCAGGACCGTGTGTCAACCGCCCTTGTCCGCTGGCCGGCCCGAGGTCGGGTCGACATCGAGGACCACGGGGACGTCGGCACGCAGCGCGATCGAAACCACGCGCGTCACGCCGCCTGGCCAGCGCAGAGTCAACTCGCGCACATGGACGGGGATCCCGTCGATGCGGCACGGCACACCGGGTGGCCAGAGTGCCTCGATCTTGCGCGTCATCGTCGTGATCGGGTGACGATACGAGCTCTCCGGGATCTCCACGGCGACGCGCACCACCTGGGTGCGCGGACCACCGCGGTCGACGAGTTCGACGCTGCCCAGGGTCAGGGCCGCGGATTCCCCAGGGAGCAGGCTCTCCAGCACATGGAGGCTGCGACGGTCTCCCCACCGGCCTTCGTGGACCCCCAACACGAGGAGCAAGTCGGGCAGCGGATCCTCGGCGGCGATCCGATACGACCCGTCGCGCGCGACCGGAACGACCGATCCTGCACGGCTCGGCGCGACGCGGGGAATCCCCGGGCTGCCGTCCGCGACGTAGACGGGCGACACGAACCACTCGAATGGAACGGGCGACACGCAGGTCACGCGCCCTTCGAGCGGCGTTTCCGTGAGCCAGACGGGCTGCCACGGAATCGTCGTCGTTGCGCCGGGCGTCACGCGGAGACGACATTCCCGTGGGACGATGCCCAGAGAGTCGTCCGGGACTCCGAACGTGTGAAACTCAGCCCCCTCGACCCAGCTTCGTGGTCCGACCAAGCTCGTGCCGCTCGGGATCCCCTCGAAGGTCCAGCGCGTGGGTTCGATCCGGGTGGGCTCGTAGAAGGCCCAGGTCGGGCCGAGTTCCAGTTTGACGATGAAGTCCGCGGGGTCGGCCCCCCCGGGCACGCCCTCGATGACCACGGAGCCCGTCGCTTCTGCGACCACCACCTCGACGAGTTCCTGAGCCTCCAGGGCGGTCGCAGGCACGCGCTGAGAGAACGGGCCGTCCCAGCCCGGACGGATCAGGAGATCCCCTCCCAACCAGCCCAAGGGACCGAGCACGCCGTCCGGTGAACCACGACTCACCGTCAACAGCACGTCTCCGCGGGGTGAGCGGACGGCCGCCGGCCGCCGGAAGGGCCGACCATCGGCGTGCACGAGTCGGAGAGAGCGCGGCACCGCCGGGGTGAGCTCGATCACGCGCGTGGGAGCGCCCGGATCGAGCGGGAGGTCGCTCGAGCGGAGTCGCACGGGAGCGTAGCCTGGCACGAACACGCCCAGCAGCCAGGGCTGGGCGGCTGCCAGGTTCGAATCGCGCAAGGTGCACGGCAGCCTCAACAGCCCCGCGCGCAGAGCGTGTGTCGCGCTGACGTCGTCGTGTGGATCCTCGGCCGCCGTGATCGTGCAACGTGTCGAGGCATCCGACTCCGAAGTGGGGCACGCATCGTGTGGAGTCCGGCGCAGCCGCGCAAGGCCGTCGATCACCGCACCGGTGGACCGGTCGACGAATCGCAGCCAGCCCCCGCATGGGAAGACCGCGACCGTTCCGATTCCGTCGGAGGGCGCGGAGGGGTCCACGCGCAGGATCGGCTCCGCGGGGCCGCCCAGGCCCACCAAGGACAACC
>JAEUHZ010000002.1 GCA_016795205.1 Planctomycetota bacterium
AGCGCCTCGGGCTGGTCGAGCGTGTAGCCGTACTCGAAGCCCATCACGCCCGTCTCGCTGAGCGGACTGTTCCAGATCTCGATCGGCGCCTGGCCCGGCTCGAGGTGGGCGAGCGGCATGTAGCGGCGGCCCGTCACGACGTCGTGCAGCACCGTGTGGCGGTGGCTGAAGGTGCCACGTTCGCAGTCCTGGCCCGAGAGACGCACGCGCGCGCCCTGCACGGCCAGTGTCGCGAAGGCCGCGGCCTCGCCCGCGGCCCAGTCCAGCGCGCGCGTCCCGCGCGCCATCTCCATCCGGCGCTCGAGGATCGAGACGAGCTTGGGGTGCACCGTGAACCCCTCGGGCACGCGCGTGGTCCCGGCCAACAGCGCAGAGAGCCGCGCCTGTGGGAACCCCGTCGGCATCTCGGGCACGTCCGCGTCACGCCCGCCGGCGTAGGTCGACCAGACGGGACCGAGCCCCGCACTCTGGTAGACGTACTCCTTCGACTTCGACACGTCGAGCTCGGCCTCGAGGCGCGCGCGGCACTCGGCCTCGATGCGGTCCGCGTCGCCACGGGTGAGCCCGCCCAGCACGAGCAGGTGATCGAGGTAGCCCTCGCGCACCGCCTTGCGCGCGCGGATCGTCTCGTACATCCGCGGCTGGGTGAAGCTGGGCTCGTCGCCCTCGTTGTGCCCGCGCCGTCGGTAGCCGTACATGTCGATGACCACGTCGCTCTGCCACTCGCGTCGGAAGTCCATCGCGAGTCGGATGACCTGCGCGACGGCCTCGGGATCCTCGCCGTTCACGTGGAAGATCGGACAGTGCAGCATCCGCGCGACGTCCGTGCAGTAGGTCGTGCTGCGGCCGTCCTGCGGATCCGTCGTGAAGCCGACCTGGTTGTTCACGATGACGTGCACGGTGCCGCCCGTGGCGTAGCCCGGGAGCTGGGACATGTTCAGCGTCTCTTGCACGACGCCCTGTCCGGCGAAGGCCGCGTCGCCATGGATCAGGATCGCCAGCCCGGCCAGCCCGCGCTCCACGGGCCCGGCCCGCAACGCGCGGTCCTGACGCGCGCGCACGCGCCCGACGGCGACCGGGTCGACGAACTCCAGATGGCTCGGGTTGAAGCACATCGAGAGCTGCACCTTGGCGCCCGTCGAGGCCACGTACTCGCTGGCATGCCCGAGGTGGTACTTCACGTCGCCGCGCATGCGATACAGCGCGTGGTCGACGTCGGCGAACTCGCGGAAGATCTGGCGCGCGCCCTTGCCCATCACGTTGGCCAGCACGTTCAGGCGCCCGCGGTGCGCCATGCCGATCACGATCTCGGCCACGCCGTGCTCGGCCGCGCGCTCGATCGCCAGGTCGAGCAGCGGTATCAGGCTCTCGGAGCCCTCCAGCGAGAAGCTCTTGGCCCCCAGGAACTTCTTCTGGATGAACTCCTCGAACAGCGTCGCGTCGGTGAGTCGCGTCAGGATGCGGGTCTGTTCGGCGCGCGAGAGCTGCACGCGGTTTTCCGAGGCCTCCATGCGCTCCTGGAGCCAGTTCTTCCGCGCCAGGTCGTCGATGTGCATGTACTGCACGCCGATCGAGCGGCAGTAGGTGCTGTGGAGCTTCTCGAGGATCTGCCGCAGCGTCATCGTCGGCGCTCCGAAGATCCCGATCGTCGAGAAACGCCGGTCCAGGTCCGCCGACCCGAAGCCGTACGACGCGGGATCCAGCTCCTCGAGCGCGGGCCGCGGCCGCTCCAGCGGGTCGATGCGCGCGATCAGGTGCCCGCGCACGCGGTAGGCGCGGACCAGGGAGTCGACCTTGTCCTGCTGCGCCGCGATCTCACCGGGCGCCAGCGTGGAGACGCGTGCCGCGTTCCCGCTCCCGCCGGCCGGCGCGTGCTCGGGCGGGTTGAAGATCGAGTAGGCGCGGAAGCTCGGGCCCAGCCGCAACCCGTCGGCCCGCGCCCCCGGCAGGCTCTCGAAGTAGGCGCGCCAATCCGGCGACACGGAGGCGGGGTCGCGCCGCCATTCGGCGAACAGCTCCTCGGCGAAGGCCAGGCTGGCAGGGTTCGGCGTGCGTTCCGGGTCGCGCATGGAGGGCGTCGAGGGGCTGCCAGGGGCTGCCGGAGGGGGCGGTCCTGGATCAATTGGCGGAGAAGGATAGCAACGTGCCGCGCGGGTCGCCCGCGACCGGCCATCACTCGCGGGAATGGCTGCCGCGGGACCAACAGCCCTTCGGCAGGCCGACGCCCCTCCCTGGCGATCTGCTGAATTTCCGAGCGCTCTCCCTGGCGCTCACTGCCCGGACCGAGCCCCACGGCGGGAGGCCGGACGAGATCGAGGAGTTGGCCCGCACCCAGGGGCGGCTGCCGGCCGAGTTCCTCGCCGGCCACCTCGGCCAGCAGACGCTCCAGGTGCTCCGCGCGTGGGTGGACTCCACGGGGCGGGCGGCGAACGGCGCGGGCGCCCCGATCCGACGCAGCCAGCCGAGTCGATGGACTTCCGGCTTCACGGCGGGCCCGCCCGCGTTTTCCGAGAAAGATCCGCCGGGCCGAGCGGTGACTCACCAGGGGGCCGGGAGCTGCTCACGTGCTCCGACCCCCGTTCACCCCCCCCGACCCAGGCGTCCAAGAACCATGATCCCGCTCCGCTTCCTGCTCACGTCCCTCGCGACCCTCGCGCTGACCAGTCTCGGGCTGAGCCAGGCGATCTCGCTGTCGTTCAACCGCACGGTCGACATCTCGTCGGTCCCGCTGACGACCGTGGGCGACCTGGCCATCGATCGCGACCTCGGGCACCTGTATCTGTGTGATGGCGCGCCCGGCGGCCAGATCTTCCGGGTCGATGCGAACACGGGATCGGTGGTCACGACGCAGTCACCCGCCACGATCCCGGGACTGACGCAGGGGCCGGACGCACTCGCGATCAGCGACGACATCGGTCTTTCGGAGCCCTTCGTCTTCAGCCCCTTCGACGAGTCCCGCGGCGGTCGGATGACGCTCTCGAACACGCTCGTGGCCGACTTCGGCACGGCGCACGACGCGACCGGCGCGGACACCACGTCGTTGGGCGCCCTGTGGGTCGCCTCGGGCACGGCTGCCGGCGGCGGGACCACGCTCCGACGGCTGAACCCCTCCACCGGAGCAGTCATCTTCTCCGTGGCCCTCGTGGGCGTCACGGAGCGCGCGGTCGACATCGCCTACGACCCGTGGTTCGACGGCATGTGGGTGCTGCTCGAGTCCGGCAGCCTGCGCCGCGTGAACCTGTTCAACGGCGCGACGACCGCGACGTTCAACCTCAACACGCTCGTGAGCGGCCTGGACACGATCCACGGCGGGATCGCGTTCGGCCCGGTCGGGACGCAGCTCTTCGTCGCGCGCGGCACGGGCACGACCGCCGACTCGCTCGTCGTCCTCGATCGACAACTGACGACGTCCGCGTGCACGGGCGACGGGGCCAGTGGGGCTTGCCCGTGCGGCAACAACGGCTCGGCCGGGCGCGGCTGCGACAACTCGGCCGGCACCGGGGGAGCGCTGCTCCGAGGCTTCGGCATCCCGCAGGTCTCGAACGACTTCCTCCAGCTCCGTGTCGAAGGCCTGCCGGGTTCGACGACCTGCCTCTTCTACCAGGGCACGTCGGTGAGCACGCCGGCCACGTCGTTCGGAGACGGCCTGCGCTGCGTGGCCGGGACGGTCATCCGACTCGCGACCAAGGTCGCCACCGCGGGCGCGGCCAGCTACCCGGTCGGGGCCGAGGCGAAGGTCTCGGTGCGCGGCCAGGTGCCCGTGACCGGAGGGACGCGCCACTATCAAGCCTGGTATCGCAATGCGGCGACGTTCTGCACCGAGAGCACGTTCAACCTCTCGAACGGCGTGAGCGTGGAATGGCGGCCCTGATCGAGGAACACGCGGCCGCGGTGTCGACGCGGGCTCAGGCGCGATCGGCTCCGCCCGGCAGGCCTGCCGCGATCGCGCGCGCCAGCGAGCCGGCGTCGGACGCCAACGGGAGCGAGGACGACGGGCGCGCGAGCATCACCTCCAGCGCGGGCGGTGGCTCGACCGCGCGGCCGATGCAGCGTTGGACGATGGACTCGAACTTGGCGGGATGCGCGGTGGCCGCGATCACCAGCGGCCCGCGCTCGCGGCGCCCGCGCGCTGCGAGTGCCGCATCGTAGCCGCAGGCCGTGTGCGGGCAGATCACCACGCCGTGCTCGGCGTGGGCGTTCCGGATCGCGACCTCGATGTCCTCGTCGTGGGTGGAGTGCGCGGACAGGAAGGCGCTCGTCGCGCGCACGTCGGGCCACCACGCGAGCAGGCGCTCGGCGTTGCTCGGCGCGCCGACGTCCATCGCGTTGGCGAGCGTCGCGATGCTCGCGCGCGGTTCGTAGCGACCGGTCGCGAGCAACTCGGTCAGCGTGTGGTTGCAATTCGTGGCCAGCACGACGCGCGCGATCGGCAGGCCCATCTCGCGCGCCATGAGGCACGCGAACGCGTTGCCCAGGTTGCCCGTCGGCACGACGAACGTGACCGGAGCACGGCCCTGCGCCTCGGCGTCGAGCGCGGCCTTGGCCCAGTACGCGATCTGCGGCAACAGGCGGCCGAGGCTGATGCTGTTCGCGGACGTGAGGCCCGCGCGCGCGCGCAGTCCCGCGTCGGCGAAGGCGGACTTCACCAGGCGCTGGCAATCGTCGAACGAGCCCGCGACGCGGTACGTCGCGACGTTGCCGCCGAACGATCCGAGCTGCTGGGCTTGCCGCGGCGAGACGAGGCCGTCGGGGTACAGCACGACGACCCGGAAGCCGGCCCGCCCGTGGAACGCGGCGGCGACGGCGGCGCCGGTGTCCCCCGACGTCGCGACGAGCACCGTGCGCGTCGCGGGACCTGCGATGCGCGCGAGGCACGCGGCGAGGAAGCGCGCGCCGAAGTCCTTGAAGGCCGCGGTGGGGCCGTGGAAGAGCTCCAGCAGCCCGAGGTCGTCCGCCAGCCAGCGCGTCGGTGCGTCGCAGTCGAACGACTCGGCACAGATCGCGTCCAACTCGCGCCCGAGCGGCTCGTCGGCGCAGAACGGCGCCAGCACCCAGCGCGCGACGTCGGCGACGGAACGCGAGACGGGTCGTCCCGTCGGTCGCGGCAGCGGCCGGGGGGGGAGGAAGAGGCCTCCATCGCGCGCGAGGCCGGCCGCGATCGCTTCCGTGAGGGTCGCGGCGTCGGCGCCACGCGTGCTCATGACCCGCACGTTTCGACCCTCGCGCCGGGCGCGTCGACTGGCGAGACGTGCACGTCGGCGTCCAACCCGGCGGCGCGGAACGCGGACTGCATCGCGCGCGTCGCGCGCTCGGCCGTGGCGCGGCCCTGGCACCAGGCGAACACGCTGGGGCCGGCGCCCGAGATGCTGGCGCCGAGGGCGCCCGCTGCGAGGGCCGCGGCCTTCACCGCCGTGAAGCCGGGCACCAGCGGCGCGCGGCGCGGCTCGATCAAGACGTCGGAGAGCCCGCGGCGGATCAGCGCGAAGTCCCCGGTGAAGCAGCCCGCGAGCACGAGCGCAAGGTGCTCGCTCTGCTCGACGAACGCGTGCAGCTCGTAGTGACCCGCGAGCGCCGCGCGCGCACGGCGCGTCTCGAGGACGTGGTGCGGATGCACCAACGCGCACCACAGCTCGTCGGGAACCGGGACGCGCACCGGAGCGCCGCGCGCCGGCGCGATCACCAGTCCGCCCAGGAGGATCGGAGCGACGTTGTCGCCGTGGCGGCTGCCCGACGCGACCGCTTCGCCGTCGAGCGCGCACTCGTAGAGCGCTTCGTCGGGGAGCGCTGCGTCGAGTGTCGCGTTCGCCGCGACCAACGCGGCGACCGCCGAGGCTGCGGAGCCGCCCATCCCCGAGCCCAGGGCGACGCCCTTCTCGAGCTCCAGATCGAAACCCGTTCCGCGCGGCACGCGCTCCAGGAGCGACAGGAGTGCGCGGCCGGCCGTGTTCTTCTCCGCCTGCGACGGCAGCTCGGTCACGACGCCGCGGATCGCGCGGATCGCGACGCGCCCGCTCGACGTGCGGCGCACGGTGGCGCGGTCGCCGACGCCTCCCAGCGCGTGCCCCAGGACGTCGAAGCCGACGCCCACGTTCCCGACCGAGGCCGGCGCGAAGGCGGTGGCCCAAGTCGTCATCCGGCGTTCCCCACGCTGGACGCGATGCGCAGGAGGTCGGCGAAGACGCCCGCCGCGGTGACCTCGGGCCCGGCGCCGGGGCCCTGCACGACGAGCGGGTTCGTCGCGTAGCGTGCCGTCGTGAACTGCACGATGTTGTCGGTGAGCCGGCCGTGCGCGAAGGCGTGCGTCGCGGGGAGTTCCGCGAGGCCGACGTGCGCCTCGCCGTCCGCGCTGAGCCGGGCGACGTAGCGCAGGACCAGGCCCTGCGCGTGCGCGTCCTCGAAGCGCGCGGCGATCGGCCCGTCGAGCTCCGCGAGGCGCTCCAGGAACTCCGCGGCGCTCACGCGCGCCAAGCTCGCGGGCACCAGCCCCTCGACGCGCACGTCCTCCAGGCGCGTGCTCCAGCCGCACTCGCGCGCCAGGATCACGAGCTTGCGGGCGACGTCGAGGCCGCTGAGGTCGTCCCGCGGATCCGGTTCGGTGAAGCCCAGGTCCTTGGCGCGGCGCACGAGCGTCGAGAAGCTCTCGCGTCCGTCATAGACGTTGAAGAGCCACGCCAGCGTGCCCGACAGGACCCCCTCGACGGCGCGGATCTCGTCGCCGGTGTCGACGAGGTCGCGCAGCGTCCCGAGGATCGGCAGGCCGGCGCCCACGGTGGCCTCGTAGCGCCAGCGCGCACCGCCCTGCGCCGCGGCCCGACGGATCGCTGCATGCCGTTCGATCGGGCCCGCGCCGGCCTGCTTGTTGGCGATGGCCACGTGCACGCCGCGTGCGAGCCAGCCGGCGTAGCGGTCGGCGACCTCGGCGCTCGCGGAGCAGTCCAGGATCACGGCGTGCGGCACGTGCTCGGCCTGCACGTGCGCGGCGAAGCGCGCCCAGTCCAAGGGCTCGGACGCGGTCTGGAAGCTCGCCAGCGCCTGCGCGGGGGTCAGCGTGGCCTCGCCCAGCCACATCGCGCGACTCGAGGCGATCGCGCGCAAGCGCAGGTCGACGTTCGTCTCGCGCAGCAAGCGCTCGCGCGCCGCACCGAGCTGGCGCACGAAGGCCGAGCCGACGTTGCCCGGGCCCACGAGGCCCACCGAGATCGTCTGCGCCGACAGGTAGAAGCCGGCGTGCACGGCGCGCAGCGCGCGCGTGGCGTCGGCGGCGTCGATCGCTACCGAGATGTTGCGCTCGCTGGCGCCTTGAGCGATCGCGCGCACGTTGACGTGCGCGCGCCCCAACGCGCCGAACAGCCGCGCCGCCGTGCCCGGCGTGCCGGCCATCCCGTCGCCGACGACCGCCAGCGCAGCGATCCCGCCACGTACGGAGACGTCCTCGAGCTGGCCGGCCTCGAGCTCGCGCGTGAAGGCGTAGCGCACGGCACGCTGGGCCGCCGCGGCGTCCTTCTCCTTGATGACGCAGCAGATCGAGTGCTCCGAGCTGCCCTGCGAGATCATCACGACGGACACGCCGGCGAGCTTCAGCGCCTGGAACGCGCGCTCGGCCGTGCCGGGCACGCCGATCATCCCGGCGCCCTCGATGTCGAGCAGCGCGAGCCCGGCGAAAGTCGTGACGCCCTTGACCGGCGGCGTCGGGCTGGAGCGCGGGCCGATGCGCGTGCCGGGGTGCTCGGGGCGAAAGGTGTTGCGGATGACGATCGGGATGCCGCGCGCGATGGCCGGCGACATCGTCTGGGGATGGATGACCTTGGCACCGAAGTACGACAGCTCGCAGGCCTCGGCGTAGGAGAGCTCCTCCACGAGCAGCGCCTCGGAGACCAGGCGCGGGTCGGCCGACAGGACGCCGTCGACGTCGGTCCAGATCAGGAGCTCACGCGCGTCGAGCAGCGCCGCGAAGATCGCCCCGGAGTAGTCGCTGCCGTTGCGGCCCAGAGTCGTGACGCGCCCGGCGGTCGTGCGGGCCACGAAGCCGGTCACGACCAGCCGCTCGAAATCGGGCGGCACGCGCGAGGAGAGCCGCGCGCGCGACGCCTCCCAGTCGACGACCGCGCCCAGCTCGCCCGGCTCGACCACCAGGACGTCGCGCGCATCGACGCGCTGGCTCTCGGCGCCGCTCGCCACGAGCCGCGCGTCGAGCAGCTTGGAGGACCACACCTCGCCCAGCCCTTGCACGAGGTCCAAGAGGTCGTCGGATACGTGGCCGACCAGCGCCTGCGCGTGGAGCAGGTCGTGCAGCGCGCGGAACTCGCTCTCGAGCCAGGTCAGCACGGGCTCGGCGGATGCGGCCAGCAGCAGGCGCGCCGCCGCGCGGTGACGCTCGCACAAGGCCTCGAACGCGGCCGGCCACTCCGGCGCGCGCGCGGCGGCTCCTCGGACCAGCACGATCAACGCGTCGGTCACGCCCTGCATCGCCGAGACCACCACGACCTGCCGCTCGGAGCGTGCCAGCAGGATCCCGGCCACGCGCGCGATGCGCTCGGCGTCCGCGAGGCTGGAGCCTCCGAACTTGTGGGCGAGGGGGGCGGCGAGGGGCACGGTGGGCGACAGTCGAACGCCCGAGGATCGGCCCGGCAACCCGGCCGGCTGAATCCCGGGTAGCCGGGCCGCGCTTCCCGAGCGGGACTATCCTGCGAGCAGCCCGCGCGCACACGCGCGCAGAGCGACGAAGAGAGCCCATGTCGAGCACCGCGCACCACCGATTCCGCCCGCTTCCCGGCCACTGGCGCGGCATCGCCCGCACGTGGTTCGAGCCCGGCGTGCTGGCCGACGAGAGCCCGGTCGAGGGCCAAGCGCGATTGCGGCAGGGCGGCCGCTTCCTCGAATGGGAGTACCACGGCGCGCTGCAGGGGCGGCCTCTCGAGGGCTTCCTCGTCGCGGGCTACTTCGGCCTGCGCGCGCGCTGGGAGGTGGCCTGGACGGATACGTTCCACATGGGCGACGGGCTCCTGTTCTCGACCGGGGCCTCGACCGCGGACGGGTTCGACGTCTTGGGGCACTACCCCGACGGCCGGGGAGGACCGGACTGGGGCTGGCGGACGGTCCTCGCCGTGCAGAGCGCGGACCGGTTCGTGCTCACCGCCTACAACGTGATGCCCGACGGTTCCGAGAGCCAGGCGACGCAGGCGCTGCTCGAACGCCGTCGCTGAGCGCGCGCGGTCAGCTCGCCACGGCGCTCTGCCACACCTTGGCGTCGACGAAGCGCTCCCAGCTCGGGCGGATGTGCGTGCGGGGCACCTCGACGAACGGAGACCAGCGCGGCGCGCGCGGCTCCTTGAGCAGCAGCATCCCGGCCTGGTGCGGCGTGCGGTTGCGCTTCTTGCGGTTGCAGCGCCGGCAGGCCAGCACGCAGTTTTCCCAGGTGCTGCGCCCGCCGCGCGAACGCGGCATGACGTGGTCGATCGACAACTCGTGCGTTCCGGGCTTCACGCCGCAGTACTGGCACTGATGGCGGTCGCGACGCATCAGGTTCCGGCGGCTGAAGCTCGGCGTGCGCAACGGGACGCCGCGGTAGCGCGTCAGCACGATGACCTCGGGGATGCGGACGCTCTTGCGGACGCTGCGGATCGCGTGCTCGTGCGCGGCGACCTCCAGCTCCATCCAGCGGTCGAAATCGAGCGTCTCGTTCGACTCGGGGACCACCCCGCGCGCGGCGCCGGTCGCGAGCAGCCGCAGCGCGTGGCGCACGGACACCGTGTGGATCGCGAGCCAGGACTCGTCCAGCACCATCGTGAGCTGGTCGAGCCGGCTCGCGTGCGTCTCGGTTGGCTGCTCGTCGCCCCTCATGACCATGTCGATCTGATTTTCGGAAGGCTGGCGCTTTCCCTGGAAGTGTAGTCCGGGCTCCCGCCCCGCGGGGAGGGGGCACGTCTCAGGCCGGACCCTGGCGCGCGGAGCGCCGCGCGGCGAGCAGGGCCCCCAAGGCGACGAGCAGCGACCCCGCGCCGATCCACAGCCC
This sequence comes from Planctomycetota bacterium, assembly GCA_016795205.1. GTDB lineage: Bacteria > Planctomycetota > UBA1135 > UBA1135 > JAEUHZ01. Next base: position 10,013 of record JAEUHZ010000002.1, read on the forward strand.
GCGCACCAGCGTGTCCGGCAGGTACTCGAGCTCGACCTCCCAGGTCCCGGGCGGGATCTCGACCGCCTGGAAGGCGTAGTTCGCGCGCAGCACGGGTACCTCGCGGCCCGCGAGGCGCGCCTTCCAGCCCGGGTCGTAGGCCTTGGCGATCACGAGGTAGCCCGGCCGCTGTCGCGCCACGGAGAGCCGCGTGCGGATCGGCGTCTCCTCGAGCACCACCGGCGGGAGGTCGCCGCCCTCGGGCGCGCTGACCAGGATCAGGCCGACCGCGCGCTTGCCCTCCGGATCGGAGTCGGGGACCTCCTCGTACTGCGCCTTGTCCTCGGCCGGCACGCGCCGGATCTGGCTCCACTCGAAGCGGTTCGCGAGGAACGTCGCCTCGTCGTCGATGTGCGCGATGCGCCGGCCGTCCTCGGACACGAGGTAGCACCAGTCGGAGCCTGCGAACTGCAGGATCGTGCGCCGGCGCGCCGCGGCCTGGGCCTCGACGACGCTGTGGCGCGTCTGGGGGTCCTCCGCGTCGAGCACGACCAGCCTCCGCGGGTCGAACGTGGGGCTGCGCACCAGCGCGAAAGCCTGCTCGGGGCCATCCGTGACGACCGAGCCCCGCGCCATGGCGTGCACGGGCACGGGGTCGCGCAGGCGCAGCAGGGTGTAGTCGCCGAGCTCGCGCACGTGCTCGAAGCGCAGCGAGTCACCGCACGACCAATCGAACAAGAGCTCGCCCGGGAGCCGGCGCTGGCCGTGGCGCGCGACCCCCAGGGCGTAGCCCAGGACCGGCATGCTCCAGGCCGTGATCGTGTCGCCCCCGCGCCCGTCCTCGCAGGAGAGCACGATGCGGAAGTCCCGATTCTGCGAGCCCTTGATGGGCGGGAAGCGGAACACCACGGGCCGGCCCGGCGGATCGAGGCGCCAGTCGCCCGGGAACGCCACGTGCTTGCCGCTGTGGACCGTGGACTGCACCTCGGCGCTCGTCAGGCTGCGAGCGACCAGCAGCTCGCCGGTCTCCGCGTCCTCGAGCCGGAACTCCAGGACGCAGTCGCGCACGCTGCGCGGCGTCGACAGCTGCACCATCACGACGTCGAGGTTGGGCTCGTAGCAGCGGAAGGTCTGCGTCGCGCTGCGCTGCGGGAGCAGCTCGACGCGCTGCGGCTCGCGCGTCACGTCCTTCTGGAAGTCGCGCAGGCCGCTGTCCAGGAAGTTCCAGTCCCACTTGGCCAGCACGTAGCGCGTGCCGAACAGCCGCAGCGAGCGGTGCGAGCCGCGCAGGATCGGGCGCCAGTTGTCGCTGTCCCCGAAGTGGTCGCGGTGCAGGTGGTCGAGCCGCCGCACCCACATGCCGTCGTAGCTCGCGAGCTGCGCGATCCCGTAGACCATGTTGCTGTCCGGCGGCAGGCCGTCGCGGCCCAGGATCGCCACGCGCTCGCCGTTCAGCTCGGCGGCCAGCGCCACGACGCGGTCCGTGCGCGGGAAGACGTAGGCGTCGGGGCTCGTCGGGTTGTAGTCCGCGAGCAGCCAGCCGGTCTGGGCGAAGGCTGCCACCGTGGCCAGCGCGGCCAGCGCGGCCCGCGCCAGGCGCCCGTGAAGGACGAGGATCCCCGCGATCGCCACGACGCCCGCGATCGTCCACCAAGCCATGGCCGCGACGTGCGGCGGCACCGCCTGCAGGAACCAGCGGTGGAAAGGGCTCGGCAGGTGCTGGAAGGCATCGATGAGCCGCGTGGCGCCGATCAGGGCCGCCACCAGCCCGATGCCGGCTGCGACGCACCACCAGCCGGCCGCGAACCAGGCGCGCGGCCCCGCGCGTCGCAGCAGACCGTCGAGCGCCGCGGCGGCGGCCGCCGCCACGACGAAGTTCCACACGCCCTGGCTGCGGTTCATCGGCGCCAGGTCGAGCGTCGGCACCAGCGCGAACAGGTCGTAGGCGCCCCCGATGTCGTGCGCGTAGACGAACCAGACCAGCGCGAACACCGGGAAGAAGAACCGGCCGCGGATCCCGCGTGCCGCGAGCGGGCACAGCCCCGCGAGCAGCAGCACGAGCGCACCCGTGTAGCTCATGTTCACGAGCTCGTAGTTGGGCGGCGGGATCGAGTCGCTGATGCGGTAGATGCTGGACGGGTTCCCGAGCGCGTCCGGGAACACCAGCAGGGGCCACCAGCGCGGATCGAGCGGCGTCTGGCGCAGGCTGCGCTCCTCCATGACGCGGCTCGACGCCAAGTACTCCAGGAAGGGCAGCACCTGGAAGGCCGACAGGCCCAGCGCCAGGAGGATCGCCAGCACGAGCTTGCCGCTGGCGCGCAGCAGCTCCTGGCGGGCGTCGGACGAGGCCCGGTGCTCGCGCCACAGCCCCGCGACGCGCGTCACGAGCCAAGCGCCGATGGCCCAGCACGCGAAGTAGAACGGCTCGGGGTTGCCCGCCAGGAACCCCACGACGAGGCTCAGCGTGAGCCCCGCGAGCGGCGCAGCGAGCTGCGCCCGTCCTCCGCCCGCGAGCGCCAGGCCCGTCCGGCGCAGAGCGCGCTCGGCGCAGAACAGGCCCGCCGGCAGCGCGCACAGCGCCCCCACGTGGGGGAAGTAGAGCAAGAGCACGTTGTGCCCCGCGAACTGGAACGCGACTGCGCCGAACGTGGCCGCCAGCCAGCCCAGGCCGATCTCGCGCAGGAACAGGTAGGTGAAGAGCCCCAGCACGAGCAGCTTCAGCGCCGCGCTGACGAGCAGGGCCGCCTTGAAGTCGAGCACGTAGAACGGGACGTTGAACGGTGACAGGACCGCCGACTGGTAATTGGCGAAGTGCGGCGTGCCCGTCCCGTTCAGCGGGTTCCACAGGGGGAAACGGCCCTCCGAGAGCTCGGCGCGGTTGAAGAGCGCCCAGGGCTGCATCTGCGTGACCGCGTCGGACTGGAGCTGATTGCCGGGCCGATGTCCGGGCTCGATGCGCGTCAGGCTCATGGCCTGCGTCAGGTCCGCCGACGAGTAGTGCACCTCGCCGTAGCGCGAGAGCGGCGTCCACAGGAAGGCCGCCAGCAGCACGAGCTGCACCAGGATCGAGGCCGATCCCTCGCGCACTCCGCGCCAGCGCCCGCCGTCCGACGTGCTCATCGCCGCGAGCCCAGCCGTGCCAGGATCTCCTCCACGAGCCCGGCCGCCAGCGCGGCGTGCCCGCAATCGGATGGCGTCGTCTCGCCCAGGAACAGGTCGGTCGCCGGGATGTCCTCTTCCGCCACCGAGCGCACGAAGGCGTTGCGCCCGTCGAGGACCAGCGCCCCGGCGCGCTCCGCGACCTCGATCGCACCGCGCTGGTAGACCTCGGCCACGGGGTTCCCGGGCGCGTAGGGCGCGCGCGGCACGGTGAGCAAGAGCGAGACGCAGCCGTCGGCGCGGATCTCCTCGAACAGCTCGCCCAGGGCCGCGACGAAGTCGTCGTAGTGCACGCGCCGCTCGCCCGGCCAGTCCAGAGCGCGCACGCCGGGCGCGAGGCGCCGCTCGACGAAGGCCAGGTCGCGCTCCTGCCAGTAGACGCCCGACGCGACGTCGCGCAGCCAAGAAGCGACGTGCAGCAGGCGCAGGCTGTCACGCAGTCCGTGAGCGCCCGTTTGGCGTGGGATGCCGCGCAGCTCGGCGATCCGCCGCTGGTCGCTGCGACCTTGGGGCGCCTGCGTCAGGTCGCGGGACCCGCTGTACGTGCAGATCACGAGGTGCGGGCGCCAGTGGCGCACGGAGTGGCGCCAACGCTCGAGGCCCTGGACCACGCTGTGATCCTCGGCGCCGGCGCACAGCACCTCGGCCGGGACGCCGCGCTCCGCGAGCTGCAGCGCGAGCCGGGCGCTGAAGGTGTCCTCCCAGCGCACGCCCACGCCCAGCACGGCCGCGCCGCCCATCGTCGCGATGCGCAGCACGCCAGGTCGTCGGTTCAGCTCGAGCTGCGGGCCCCGGAAGCCGTCGGGGTTGACGCGCGCGCCGTCCGTCCAGGGGATCTCCGCGCCCGGGCGCGGGCTCCACAGGCACACGGGATCGAAGCGATAGAGGCCATCCCCAGCACGCAGCGCCACGTCGCGCTCCTCGCTCCAGACGATGCGTCGATCGACGCCGCGTGGGTGCTCGAAGCGCGCCGCGCGCAAGGCCAGCTCGCACGAGGCGAGCACGCCGGCGAACAGCGCGGCGGACAGCGCGAGCTTGCGCGCGGGACCCCAGGGGGCGGAGGTCAGGGGCATGGGGACGGGAGCCCGGACATGGAAGGAAAGATCGGAGCCGGAATCGAGGGGGCCGTCGGTGGCCCATGCCGGGCGGAAAGAACTTCCGAATCGAAGGTCACGCCTTGCGACGGGGGAGGGCCGCGGGGAGTCTCTGCGGTCCCATGACGCGAGCCGCGCTCTCCGCCTTCCTGCTCCTCGCCGCCTGCTCCGCGACCGGTACGAGCCCTGATTCCACGATGGACCCGCACAGCCACGCCGAGCCGCACCGGGTGCGGGTCGAGCACGTCGAACTGGACCTGGTCCTCGACTTCGCGGCACGCGCGGTGCGCGGCGCAGTGCGGCTCGACCTCGTGCGCCATGACCCGGGCGCGCCCTTGGTCCTCGACGCGCAGGGCCTCGCCATCGAGCGCGTGACCGGCGCTGACGGGACGGAGCGCGCGTTCCGGCTGGGCGCCGAGGCGCGCGGGCTGGGCGGCCCGCTCACGATCGACCTCGCGTCGGGCGAGCGCTCCGTCCGCATCGCGTACCACACCACGGAGCACGCCGACGCCTTGCAGTGGCTCGAGCCCGCGCAGACCGCCGGCGGCCGCCAGCCCTTCCTGTTCACGCAGGGGCAGGCGGTGCTGACGCGCACCTGGATCCCGCTGCAGGACTCGCCGGGCGTGCGCGTGACCTACGCCGGCCGCGTGCGGGCGCCGGAGGGGCTGACCGTGCTGATGAGCGCCGAGCAGCTCGGCGTCGACACGGAGGGCGCGTTCGCCTTCCGGATGCGCCGTCCGATTCCGCCGTACCTGATCGCGCTGGCGTGCGGCGAGCTGTCGTTCCTGCCGATCTCGGAGCGCTCCGGCGTGTGGGCCGAGCCCTCCATCGTCGAGCGGGCGCGGGCCGAGTTCGAGGACACGGAGTCCATGCTGCGCGCGGCCGAAGCGCTCTTCGGGCCCTACCGCTGGGGTCGCTACGACCTGCTCGTGCTGCCGCCGTCGTTCCCGTTCGGCGGGATGGAAAACCCCGTCCTGACCTTCGCGACCCCGACGATCCTGGCCGGCGACAAGTCGCTCGTGTCGCTCGTCGCGCACGAGCTGGCCCACTCCTGGTCGGGAAACCTCGTCACGAACGCGACCTGGCGCGACTTCTGGCTCAACGAGGGCTTCACGGTCTACTTCGAGAACCGGATCATGGAGCGCGTCTTCGGGGCCGAGCGCGCGCTCATGGAGATGCAGCTCGAACGGGCCGAGCTGTTGCGCACGCTGGAGCGACGCGAGCCGTGGCAGCACGTCCTGCACATCGACCTGGACGACCGCCACCCCGACGAGGGCTTCTCGTCGATTCCCTACACGAAGGGCGCCCTGTTCCTGCAGGCCCTCGAGCACGCCGTCGGCCGCGAGCGCTTCGACCCCTTCCTGCGCCGCTGGTTCGACGAGCACGCCTTCCAGAGCGTGACGTCCGCGGACTTCCGCCGCTTCCTGGAGATCGAGCTGCTCGCTGGCGGAGGCCTCGAAGTGGACGTCGAGGAGTGGCTCACCGGCGAGGGCTTGCCGGCCGATGCGCCGGACCCGCGCTCGCGGCTGCTCACGGCCGTCGACGAGGCCGCCGCGCGCTGGCGTCAGGAGCGCTCGACGGGGAGCCTGCGGACGGAGGCCTGGAGCACCCAGGAATGGCTGCACTTCCTGGAGGCGATCGCCGACTCGGCCGACGCGGCCTCGATGGCCGACCTCGATCGTCGGTTCCGGCTGACCTCCAGTGGGAACGCGGAGATCCTGTGCGTCTGGCTGCGGATGTCGATCCAGCACGGGTACGCGGCGGCGGATGCGGCGGTCGAGCGCTTTCTGACGGACGTCGGGCGCCGGAAGTTCCTCGAACCGCTCTATCGGGAGCTGGCCAAGACCGAAGCGGGCTTGGCACGGGCCCGTCAGATCTACGCGCGGGTGCGCGGCCGCTACCACGCGGTGTCGCGCGGGACGATCGACGAGGTCGTGGGCTGGCAGGGCTGAGAGCCGAGGACGAGCTGCGCGCTCTGCGGACCCTGATCGCCCCGGCTCCGGCCCGCCGGCCGGCTCAGCTTGGACCCCGTCAGACGGGGGACTGTGGGCCCCTGACGCTCACTTGGTCCGGAACGTCCACTCCATGCGCTTCTGGACGCCGGTCTTGGTCTGGAGCGAACCCTTCTTCCACTCGGCCGTGACGCGGTACTCCGTGTTCGGCTTGAGGTGCCCCTTCGGCATCAGGCACCAAGCGCCGGGCGGAGCCAGCTCGGGATTCGTGGGCTCCGACGGCGTGGAGAAGTGGCAGTCGACCTTGGTCTTCGTCTTGGCCTCGAAGAGCTCCAGCACCACGTCGACCACGCCGTTCTCGTCGAACGGGTTGGTCTGCAGCGTGACCGGGTAGCCCAGGATGTTCTGCTCGATGACCGATCCGGGCGTGTCGCCCGGGATCGGGTCGGGGTGCTCGTCGCCGAAGAAGTGCACGGGCACGTCCTTCTGCCCGTCGTAGGGCCACACGACGACGAAGGGCTTGTCGTACGGCGCCGCGAGCGAGCCCGTGTCCATGACCACGAACTCGCCCTCCCAGCCCCAGCCGATGCGCAAGAGCCCCGGGTCGACCAGCGGGAGCCGGTGGTAGAACGTGCCCATCCAGCCGTCGATCGCGTCGATGTAGTCGCGCACGTTGCCCCACACGATCACGGAGTGCAGGCCGGCCCAGGCGCCCTCGACCGTGTAGGCCTCCTTGTCGGCGTACTCCTCGTGTGCGTCGGGCCACTTCTTCTGCTCGGGGTGCAGCGTCAGGTAGTGGGCGTGCAGCGCGCAGCTCTCCGACAGTTCCGGGTCGAACTTGAGCTTCCACAGGCCCTCCACGCGGCCCTTGAAGGCGTTCTCCCGGATCTCGTTCATGTACTCCAAGACGGCCAGCGCCTCCTTGGGCCAGGCGTTCAGGTTCTCCTTGTCGATGCGCTCCGCGACGCCCGGGCGCACGCCCAGGATCCAACGGCGCCAGCGGGCCTCGAGCTCGCCGACGCCGAAGCCCAGCGCGTCCGCGTAACGCTGGTAGACGTGGGCGTCCTTCGAGCGGCGCAGGGTCTTGAAGGCCGGGGAGAGCAGGTCGGCCTCCTGCAGGTAATCGACGATCGACGTCCACTTGTGGAGGTCGTCGCCGGTCAACATGCCGAGCTGGTCGACGAACGAGTTCGCGATCGGCGGATCCTGGCCGCGCTCGGCGAGGAACGCCATCCAAGAGCGTGAGCCCGCGATGCCGGCCTTCGCCAGGCGCAGGCGCTCCTCGCGCTCGCGCTTCTCGTCCTCGGACTCCTCGACCTTGGTCGTGCCCTGCAGCGCCGTCTTCGACTCGCCGACCGTGTGCCCGGGGAGCAGCGTGCCGAAGCAGGTCAAGGACAGCCAGTTCAAGTGCCCCGCTGCCAGCGGCGCCATGACGCCGTCCCGCGGCCAAGGCCAGGTCTGCACCAGGATCGCCGCCTGGCACTCGGCTTCCCACTGACCCAGCATGACGTACGTGCCGCTCTTGTGGTCGAAGCCGTTCAGGTTGTCGATCATCGCCGCGACCTGCTCGCGGACCTCGCCGTTCTTGGCGCACTCGGCTGCGAAGGCCTTGTACTGCTCGCGCGAGTCGATCAGCGCCCACAGGCCGGTGATCGGCTGACCTTCGCGCGCGCTCGGCAGCTTGAGCGTCCCCGACATGAGGTAGTTGCTCAGCGCCCAGGCGCGCATCGTCTCGCGCAGGATCCGCGCGGTCTTCTCCTGGCTGAAGTTCGTGCGCACCTCGAACGGCCCATAGCGCGCGAAGGTGGCCTTCGTCTTGCACGCGGCCTGGATCACCGGGTCGTCGACCTGGCCCATGACGAGCGGCACCTCCAGCTTCTTGGAGGCCTGGATCTGCTCCAGGATCTTGCCGCGCCGCTCGCGCAGCTCCTTCTGCTCCGCCGGCACCCAGTTGCGGCCGACCTTCTCGTGCCCGAGCACCTTGTGCGCGGCCTCCGCCTCGCCGTCGAGTCGCAGGATGTTGCGCGCCAGCTCGGCCTGCGCGTCGCCCTCCAGCTTGCCCATGACCGCGGCGAGCTGCTTGGAGGTCGTGCGCAGTTGCTTGGCACCGGCCGGCAGCGAGTCGATGACCGACTTGGCCTTGCCCAGGTCGTCCTTGCAGGCCTTGGCGAGCTTGTCGAGGTTCGCCTGCGGGAAGCCCAGCTTCTCGAGCGCCGTGAGCAGGTCGTTGGCCTCGACCTCGCGGCCACCCTTGGCCAACTGGCGCGCCACCTGCTCGATCGGCGCCAGCATCTGCGGCGTCACGGGGCTCGCCGGTTGCGCGCCCGGCTTCTGGGGCGCGGCGAGCGGGAACAGGGTCAGGGGAACGGCCAGGGCGGCGAGGAGGAGACGCATGCGAGAGAGAGTACGGCGCGCCGCCGATTTCGCACGCGGGCTCCGCCCGATCCCGTCGCGGAGCAGCCAGCGCGCAGCGTCCAGCGGGCGCCGGCCGCGTCGCTGGCGGTCCGCCCGCGCCTCAGACGATCTGGAGCAGCTCGTGGAGCGGCTTCTTGACGAGTGCGGCCGCCGGCACGCGGCAATCGTCGGCGGGGTGGCCGACGGGGATCAGCACGAAGGGCTTCTCGTGCTTGGGCCGGCCCAAGAGCTCCTGGAGGAAGCCCATCGGGCTCGGTGTGTGCGTCAGGGTCGCGAGCCCGGCGTGCTGCGCGGCCGCCAGGAACATCCCGACTGCGATGCCGACCGACTCGTTCACGTAGTAGTGCTGCGCGTCGTCGTCGCCGCGCGTCAGCTTGAACACGACGACCAGCCAGGGCGCGACCTCCAGGAACGGCTTCGACGCGTCCGTGCCCAGCGGCGCGAGGTCCGCGAGCCACTCGGCGCTGGCGCGGCGCGCGTAGAACTCGCGCTCCTCGGCCTCGGCCGCGGCGCGGATCCGCCGCTTCACTCCCGGGTCGCGCACGGCGACGAAACGCCAGGGTTGCTTGTTCGCGCCGCTGGGCGCGGAGCCGGCGGCCCGCACCAGCCACTCGATCGTGGCCTGCGAGACGGGTCGGTCGCTGAAGTCGCGCACGGTGCGGCGCTTCGACAGGACCGCGTGGAACTCGCGCGCGGCCTCCTCGGGCGGCAAGCTCGGCACGTGGCGGTCGGAGTAGGGGACGAACACGGGCGCGCTCATGGCGCGATCCTACGCAGCGGCCGCGCGCGCGGGACGCCCGCTGACCCGACCTCACAGCAGCGCCGCGCCGACCGCCCCGGCCAGGTCGCCCAGGTGCGAGACGCGCACGCTCGGCGGACGCTCGGCGCGGAACAGGTGCGGCTGCATGGCCGCGGCGATCCGTTCGGCGTACTCGGGCCCCAGGCGTGTCCCCAGGCCGCCCCCGACCACGACGCCCTCGACGTCGAGCAGGTTCACGGCCGAGGCAGCGCCGGCCGCGATGGCGCGCACGGCGCGATCCACGAGGCGCCCGGCGAGCTCGTCGCCGTCCTCCAGGGCCCGGGCCCACACGCCGCTCGTGAGGCGCTCGCGGTTCTTGCGGGCCGCGATCTTGAAGAGGCGCGTGGGCGTTCCGCGCGCCGCGAGACGCCGCGCGCGCTCCTCGAGCGCCCGCCGGCCGGCGTAGGCCTCGACGCACCCGCGCCGTCCGCACGGACAGCGCCGGCCGCCGATCGAGACCACCACGTGCCCGATCTCGCCGGCCGCGCCGCGCCCGTGCCAGCGCTCGCCGCGCAGCACGACGCCGCCGCCCACGCCCGTACCCCACCAGACGCCGACGAACGAGGCCAGGTCCGCGCCCGCGCCCAGGCGGGCCTCGGCGTCGAGCGCGACGCCCACGTCGTTGCCGAGCACCACGCGCGGAGCGCGGACCTCGGCTTCGAGCTCGCGCGCGACGAGCTCGGCCAGCGGCACTGCGCCGTCGAAGCCGGAGAGGTTGCGCGCGCCGCTCACGGTGCCCTGCTGCACGTCGACGGAACCCGGCGTGCCGATGCCCAGGCGCGCGGGCAGCGCGACCGAGGCTGCGCGCGCCGCGTCGTGCGCCGCGCTCGCGATCGCGGCGGCCACCGAGCCGGGTCCGCCCTCGACGGGCGTCGCGCGCCGCGCGCTGCCCAACACCGCGCCGTCCGGGCCGACGATCGCGGCCTGGATCTTCGTGCCGCCCAGATCGACGCCAGCGCGCACGGGGAGCGTTCGTTCCTCGGTCATGGAGCGTGCATCGGCAGATCGGGGGTCGCGCCAGAAGCACGCGGCGCGGAGCTCCCGGATGGGGGCCGCCGCGCCGCGCGCGCCGCGCGATCGATCCGGAAGTCAGCTCATGGGTTCCAGGTCACGGAGAGCCCGTTCGAGAGGTTGAACGTGCTCGGCGTGCAGAACGCCGCCGCGTTGCGGTACCAGACCTGATAGACGCGCGTGTCGCCCGCCGCGCACAGCCCGCGCACGGACACCGCCGGGTCGCCCGTGACCGGGTACTGCGAGGCGCCGCCGCTGTTCGACTTGGTGCCCAGGCGGATCACCGTGCCGCCCGCGCAGCGCAGGCCGTCGCCGAACGCGACGCCGGCGCCGCTGGCGATCGACTGCGAGCCCTGGAAGTAGAGCGCGCTGCTGTTCGGCATCTGGGAACCCGCGAGGACCAGCGTGTCGCTGGCGATGCTGGCCGAGCCCGACGCGTCGAGCTTGCCGCCGATGCCCAGCGAGCTGAGGCAGCCTTCGTTGGCGCCCGGCGCGCTGGCGTTGCCGCACGGGCAGGCCGCGCCGCTGCCGTCGCCGGGGCACAGCGGCGTGCCGGCCGAGCCGCCGACCTCGACGACGCCGTGCGGGTTGGCGTGGTAGCCCGTCGGCGCGTTCGCCAGGTCGTTCCAGAACGCCAGCGGGTTGTTCTTGCGCATCGCCGCGTAGTGCTCGGTGCCGTTGGCGTTGTTCGGCTCGTTCAGGTCCCAGTTCGTGTACGTCACCGGCGAGCCGTCGATCCACACGAAGTTGCCCTCCTGGGCCGCGTCGGTGAGCCCGATCCACAGGTCGCGGTCGACTCCCTGCCAGTTGTGCCACTGGGCATTGATCCAGTCGTGCTCCGCTTGATCGTTCACGGTCGCGAGGTTCCCGCCCAGCGCCACGGCCGTGGCCTGCGCCGCGGTCCACGACCCGCCGGCGAGCAGGTGGTACGTGTGGCCGTTCGCGGGGTTCACGCGCGTGTCCAACACGCTGAGCTGCCCGACGGGGGCGATGCTCATGGTGCCCGTGCCGCCCAGGGCGCCCGGGTAGTTGCCCAGGCGGATCAGGTACGTCGTGCCGTTGGTGGCGACGATGTCGAGCGAGGTCTGCAGGCCGCAAGCATCGTCGTTGCAGGCGATCACGGGGCCGGCGCAGCCGCCCTGCAGCACGGCGATCTTCGAGTCCATCGACGTCCCGCCGCAGGTCGAGATCGTGAACCCGCCACTCGCCGGCGCGGTCCAGGCGAACCAGACGTCGTTCGTGATGTCCTGCTGGCTGAAGAAGTTGCACAGCGCGTCCGGAACGCCGTCCGTGGTCGCGGCGGAATTGTCGAAGGCGAAGCTGCCCGTGCCGCTGATGGGCTGCGCGTTGGCGCACAGGTCCGCGCCTTGGGCGGAGGCGGTCGCGCAGGGGACGAGGAGGGCGGCGAGGAGGGCGAAACGGGAGTGCATGGGGGGCTCCGAGGGACCGAGAGGGACCTCTTCACCCTACTGTGGGTTCCGGATCCTGGCAGCCTCCGCGGCGCGCCACGCTGCGTTAGGCTCGCGTACTCCATGCTCCCGGCCCTCGTCGCCCTGCTGCTTCCGGTGCCCGCGGGCTGGCAGGGCGAGGACCCCTTCGAGACCCGCGTGCTGCCCGTGCTCGAGGCACGCTGCTTCGGCTGCCACGACGGCGACGACGCCGAAAGCGGGTTCGACCTGGCGGCCTTGTCGGGCGACCTCGCGGTCGAGGCTGGTGCCTGGCGCGCGGTGCGCAAGCGCGTGGCGCGCGGGGAGATGCCGCCCAGGAACAAGGCGCCGCTCGCGCCCGACGACCGCGCTGCGCTCGTGGCCTGGATCGACGCCGTCCTGCCGCCGGAGCCGGCGCCGGACGACGAGGCCGCCGGCCCCCTGTTGCGGCGCCTGAATCGCCGCGAGTACGCGCACACGATCCGCGACCTGTTCGGCGTGGCGATCGAGGCCCACGAGCTCCCCGCGGACGAGGTCGGTCACGGGTTCGACACGCTCGGCGCCGTGCTGTCGACCTCCGAGCTCCTGCTCGAGGCGCATCTGCGCCTCGCGGAACGCGTGGCCGAGCGCGCCGTGCTCTTGCCCGATCCGCCCGAGCCGCCGCGGCGGCGCGTCGACGGCGCCAAGCTCGGCGCGGGCAAGGCGAGCGGCGCGCGCGGGCGCTTCCGCGCCCTGCACTCGAATGGCGAGGTCACGCTCTCGCACGAGCTGCCGCGCGAGGGCGAGTACGCCGTGCGCGTCCGCGTCCACGGCGACCAAGCCGGTCCCGAGCCGTGTCGGCTGGCGCTCCTGGCCGAGAAGCGCGAGGTCGCGCGCTCCGAAGTGCCCGAGCGCGCGCCCGAGGGGCGCGTCGTCGAGGCCTATCTGCGACTCCCCGCCGGCAAGGCGCGCTTCGCGGTCGCGTTCTTGAACGACTACTGGGCGCCGAACGACCCCGATCCCGCGCAGCGCGACCGCAACCTGGTCGTCGAGTGGCTGGAAATCGAGGGTCCGCTCGACGCACCGTCGCCGTCCCGCTACCAGCGGGAAGAGCTCGACCCGCGCACGCGCGGCACGCTGCGCCACGTCGTCGAGCGGCTCCTGCGCCGTGCGTGGCGGCGCCCCGTGGACGCCGAGGAGGTCGCGCGCGTCGTGGCGCTGGCCTCGGCGGAGCAGGGCTTCGAGCGTTCCGTGCGCGTGGCGATCGTGGCGGCGCTCGCGAGCCCCGAGTTCCTGTACCGGCCGGAGGTCCCGCTCCGGGATCCGCGCGGCACCGAGCGGCTCGGCCCGCACGCGGTCGCGGCGCGCCTGTCGTACTTCCTGTGGAGCAGCACGCCCGACCGCGAGCTGTCGGAGCTCGCGGACCACGACGACCTGCGCCTGCGCGGCCAGGTGCGCCGCATGGTCGCCGACGCACGCTCGCAGGCCTTGTCGGAGGGCTTCGCGGTGCAGTGGCTGCAGCTCGGGCGCCTGGAGCAGGCCACGCCGGATCCGACGCGCTTTCCCGAGTTCGACGAAGCGCTGCGGGCCTCGTTGCGAGCCGAGGCGACGCTGCTGTTCGATTCCGTGCTGCGCGAGCGACGGCCGGCGCGCACGCTGCTCGATCCTGGCTACACGTTCCTCGACGAGCGTCTCGCGCGGCACTACGGCCTGGCGGGCGTCGAGGGGCCGGCGCTGCGGCGCGTGCCGCTCGATCCCGGTGCGCGCGGCGGCGTGCTGGGTCTGGGCGCCGTGCTGACGGCCACGAGCTATCCCACGCGCACGAGCCCCTCGGCGCGCGGCAAGTTCGTGCTCGAGGCGCTCCTGGGCGCGCCGCCGCCGCCGCCGCCGCCCGGCGTGGGCGTGCTGGCCGAGGCCAGCGACGGAGCGCACGCACGACCGCTGCGCGAGCGGCTGGAGGCGCATCGCAACGATCCGGCCTGCGCCGCGTGCCATGCGGCCATCGATCCGATCGGGTTCGGGCTGGAGAACTTCGATGCGACCGGACGCTGGCGCACGCGCGACGGGCGCCACGCGATCGACGCGCGCGGCGCGCTCACCGATGGGCGCGCCTTCGCCGGGCCGGCGGAGCTCAAGGCGCTCTTGGCGGCGGATCCGGCCTTCGTGCGCACGCTCTTCGAGCAGCTCGCGATCTACGCCTTGGGGCGCGGGCTCACCCCGGACGACCAAGCCTGGATCAAGCCCGCGATCGCGGCGGCGGGGCGCGACCCGACCCTGATCGGCCTGATCGAGGAGCTGGTCGAGTCCGAGGCGTTCCGAGCGCCCTGAGGCGCGCCGTGTGAGGATGGGGGCACGATGACGAACCTGGACCGGAGGACGATCCTGCGCGGAGCGGGCGCCGTGATGGCGCTGCCGCTGCTCGAGTCCTTGTCGACCCCGGCCCGCGCCGGCGAGCGCGCCGTCAGCGCACCGCGCCGCCTGGTCTTCGTCTACGCGCCGAACGGCGTGAACCGCGAGGCCTGGACGCCTCCCGCGAAGGGGACGCTCGACGCGCTGCCGCCGACGCTCGAGCCGCTCGCGCCGTGGCGCGCGGATCTCCTGGTCGTGGGTGGCCTGGCGCTGCACACTGCGCGCGCCAACGGCGACGGACCGGGCGACCACGCGCGCGCGAACGCGGCCTTCCTGACCTGCTCGCAGCCGCGCAAGGCGGACGGCGCGATCCACGTCGGCGTCAGCATCGACCAGCTCGTGGCGCGGCGCATCGGCGACCGCACGCGCTTCCGCTCGATCCAGCTCGGCTGCGAGGACGGCGCGCAGTCGGGGCAGTGCGATTCGGGTTACGCCTGCGCCTACTCCAGCAACCTGTCGTGGGCGGGCCCCAGCACGCCGATCCCCAAGGAGGTCGACCCGCGGCGGCTGTTCGACCGCCTGTTCCGCGACGGCGACCTCGAGGAGAGCGAGGAGCAGCGCGCCGAGCGGATCGCGCGCCGCCGCAGCGTGCTGGACCTCGTGCGCGAGGACGCGCGGCGGCTGGCCACGCGGCTCTCCACGAGCGACCGCCGCAAGCTCGAGGAGTACCAGGAGGCCGTGCGCGAGCTGGAGCGGCGCCTGGACGGCGCGGCACGCGGCGGCGGCGACGTGCCCGACTCCGCGCGCCCGGCCGGGATCCCCAAGGACCGCGGCGAGCACGCGCGCCTGCTCGCCGACGTGCTCGTGCTGGCGCTGGCCGCGGACGCCACCCGCATCGCGACGTTCGCCCTGGCCAACGAGGGCAGCAACTTCAGCCACCGCGCGATCGGCGTGCCCCAGGGCCACCACGAGATCAGCCACCACGGCAACGACCCGGCCAAGCGCGCGGGCGTGGCGCTCATCGACCGCTTCCACGTCGAGTGCTTCGCGCACCTCGTCCGGCGCCTGGCCGAGACCGAGGAGCGCGGCGCGCGCCTGCTCGACTCCGTCGACGTGCTCTACGGCTCGGGGATCGGCGACGGGAACCGCCACGACCACGCGGACCTGCCCGTGCTGCTCGTGGGCGGCGGCCTGCGCGGCGGGCGGCACGTGGACGCCGCGGCGGGGGTCAAGGAGACGCCGCTCGCGAACCTGCACGTGACGCTGGCGCGGCGCGCGGGGGCAGGGGTGGAGCGGTTCGCGGATTCGACGGGGGTCGTGGAGTTCCTGTAGCGCGGCGGCCCCACAGCGTGGACGGCCGATCTGGGCTCGCCCTGTCGTTCAGGCGGCGACGCAGGCGCAGCGGTGCGCACGGGATGGGCTCAGCCGAGAGCGTCACCCCCGCAACGTCTCGATCGGCCGCGCCGCCAGCGCCTGCGCGCTCGCCAGCAATCCGCACGCCGCCGCCAGCACGCCCGTGCCCGCCGCGGCCACGAGCGGCGCCCACCACGAGAAGACCCCACCCAGGTCCGTCGCGCGTCCCAGGAACTGCCAGGCGAACACCGTCGCCGCCAGCCCGCCCACCAGGCCGGCCACCGCGCCCAAGAGCCCGAACTCCGTCGCGAACAGCCCCGCGATCGACGCCCGCGACACGCCCAGCGCCTTGAGCAGCGCGACCTCGCGCGCGCGGTGCAGCGCTGCCGCCGAGGCCACGCCGGCCAGGATCGCGAAGCCCACCGCGACGGTGAACCCGCCCAGGAGCCGCACGCCGACGCCCAGCTTCTCGAGCACGTCGACGACCTTGTCCAGGATCTCCCGCACGCGGATCACGGTCGCGTTCGGGGCGATGCGCGCCAGCTCGTCCTGGAACGGCTGTTCGGCGGCGGCGTCGACGCGCGCGGCGGTCAACAGGCCGTGCGGCGCGTCGTCCAACGCGCCGGGCTCGGCCACGAGGAAGAAGTTGATCGCGAACGAGTCCCACTGCACCGTCCGGATCGACGTCACCGCGAGGTCCACGGGCACGCCCTGCACGTCGAAGGAGAGCAGCGTGCCGACGCGCGCGCCCAGGTCGCGGGCGAACTCCGCCTCCAGGCTGACCTCGGCGCGCGCCGGGTCGCTCCACAGGGCGCCCTCGACGATCTCGTTGTCCGGCGAGAGCTCGCCCCAGGTGATGCGTTGCTCGCGCGTCAGCACCCAGCGCGGACGCCCGAGGTCGTCGTCGGGCGTTCCGGCGGCGAGCCGCGCCACGTCCACGCCGTCGATCGCCGCGAGGCGCGCGGTCACGACCGGGACCGAGCGCGCGTTGCGTGCGCCGTGACGCGCGAGCAGCGCCTCGACGTCGGCGCGCTGGTCGGCCTGCACGTCGAGCAGGAACAGGCTGGGCGCGTCCGTGGGCAGGTCGGAGCGCAGGCGCTCCACGAGGCGGCGCTCGACCAGCGCCACGGTGGTCACGGAGAGCACCGCCAGGCCCAGCGCGACGACGGCGCCGAGCGTGCCCGCGCCCGGACGTGCCAGCGCGGCGATTCCGTGCACGAGCCACGGCCGCAGGCGCTCGCGTGGCACCCGCGTGGCGAGGCGCGTCAGCGAGCGGGCCCCGAGCCCAAGGAGCAGCGATGCGCCGGCCACGCCGCCCGTGAACGCCGCGGCGAGCCCGAGGGAGCGGGATTGGAACCAGGCGGCGAGCAGCACGCCGAGCGCCACGAACGCGATCGACCCGAGCGCGACCGCGCGCGGCGGCGGCAGCGGCTCGGCGTCGGCGCGCAGCACGCGCGCTGGCGACACGCGCCACACGGCGGAGAGCGGCGGCACGGCGAAGGCCAGCGCGATGAGCACGCCCAAGAGCGCCCCGCGCAGGATGGCCCACGGCTCCCAGGCGAGCTCGAAGCTCGCGGGCAGCAGTCCGGGCGCGGCCGAGGCCACGAAGAACGGCAAGAACGTGCCGGCGAACGAGCCCACGAGGCTCGCGCCGAAGGCCAGGATCGCCACGTGGCCCGCGAACAGGACCAGCACCTCCCGCGGCCGGAACCCGATGGCGCGCAGCACCGCGACGGCTTGCGTGCGCGCCGCGACCCAGGCGCGCACGATCTGCGCCACGCCGACGCCGCCCAGGACCAGCGACAGGAGCGCGGCCAACGCCAGGTAGCGCTCGACGCGCTCCAGCGAGCGGCGGATGCGCGGCTGCGACTCGCTGGCCGTCTCGACGCGCAGGTAGGCGGCGCCGGGCAGCGTCTCTTCGAGCGTGGCCGCGAAGGCGTCGACCGCGGCCCGCGACAGGCCCTCGGGGGCGCGCACGAGCGCCCGGTTCCGCACGCGGCTGCCGAAGCCCGTGAGCTGCGCGCGCTCCAGGCCCGGGAGCGTCGTGAACACGCGCGGGCCCGAGCGGAACGACACGCCCAGCCGGCCCGGCTCGTCCAGGACCACGGCCGCGATCGCGTAGCTCGCATTGCCGATCCGCACGCGCTCGCCGATCCCGACGCCGAGCCCCGAGAGCAACTCCGCCGCGACCGCCACGCGCTCGGGCCCCAGGTCGTCGAGCGTCCCCGGCGGATCCAGCACGACTGCGCCGTAGAGCGGATAGCCCGGTCCGACGGCGGCCAGCTCGACCAAGCGGCTGCGGCCGGTGTCCTCCGCGCGCGCCATGGTCGCGAGCTCGACGACGTCCGTGCGCCGCGCGCCAGCGAGCTCGGCGATGCGCCCGTCCAGCTCGTCCGGGAGCGCCCGTCGCGACTCGATCGCCACGTCCGCTCCGAGCAGCTCCTGCGCGCGTGAGCGGATCCCGTCCTCGATCGCGCCCACCAGCGCGGCGACGCCCGTGATCGCCGCCACACCCAGCGCCAGCGAAGCCGTGAAGAACACCAGCCGCCCGCCCGCGCCGCGCGTCTCGCGCAACGCGAAGGCGATGCCCGACACGAGTCTCACGCCGCGGCCTCGACGCGCTCCACGCGCCCCGCCTTGAGGTGGATGCGGCGTTCCGCCGCGCGCGCCACGTCGCGGTCGTGGGTCACGAGCACCAGCGTCGTGCCGCGTCGCGCGCGCAGCGCCGCGACGAGCTCCAGGATCGACGCGCCGGTCTGGGCGTCGAGGTTCCCGGTGGGCTCGTCGGCGAACAGGATCGAGGGCTCGGGCGCGAACGCGCGGGCCAGGGCCACGCGCTGTTGCTCGCCCCCCGAGAGCTGGGCGGGGTAGTGGTGCGTGCGCTGCTCCAGACCGACCTCGGCGAGCAGCGCTCGGGCCCGCTCGCGCGCCCCGCGCACGCCGGTGAGCTCCAGCGGCACGAGCACGTTCTCCAGGGCCGTCAGGTTGGAGAGGAGCTGGAAGCTCTGGAACACGAACCCCACGTGCTCGCGCCGCAGGCGCGACAGCTCGTCCTCGGAGAGCTGGTCGATGCGCCGGCCGGCGAGCCAGACCTCGCCCTCCGTCGGCCGGTCGAGGCCCGCGAGCAAGCCCAGGAGCGTCGACTTCCCGCTGCCGGAGGGCCCCAAGATCGCGACCGACTCGCCCCGGGCGATCTCCAGGTCGACGCCGTCGAGGATCGACAGCAGCGCGCCGCCCGACGGCAGGCGCTTCACCAGACGGACGCAGGCCACGGCGGATTGCTCGAGCATCGGGATTCCTGGGATACGCGGAGGTCCCACTCTCGGATCCGCCCGCCCGGATGCAAGCCGCGGCGCGCGCGACTAGAGTCGCCTCGATGTTCGATCCCCGTCGCCCGGCCCTGGTGATCCTCCTCGCGGCCCTGGCGGCGTGCGGCGCGGGGAGCCCGCCCGCCGCGCCGCGCGCGCTGCCCGGCGAGGCGCCCTCGCGCGTCGCGGAGGCGCAGGTCGGGGAAGCCGCCGCACGGCCGGAGATCCCGGCGGACGCGCCGCTGGTCGTGTTCTTGGGCGACAGCATCGCCGCCGGGCTGCACCTTTCCCCCTTGGACGCCTTCCCGGCCGTGCTCCAGCGCGAGCTGGCCGCCGCTGGCCGGCCCTTTCGTCTCGTGAACGCCGGGACGAGCGGCGACACGACCGCCGGCGGGCTGCGGCGGGTGGACTGGATCCTCAAGCAGCGCCCGGACGTCCTGGTCGTGGAGCTGGGCGGCAATGACGGCCTGCGCGGGCAGGACCTGGCCGCCGTCGAGTCGAACCTGCGGGCCATCGCCAGCAAGGGCCGTGCGGCGGGCGCGCGGGTCGTGCTGCTCGGCGTGCGCATTCCCGAGAGCTACGGCGCCGACTACGCGGGCGCCTTTCGGGCGATCTACCCGCGGGTCGCGACCGAGTTGGAGCTGGACTTCGTGCCCGAGTTCATGGACGGCGTGGGCGGGGTGCCGGACATGAACCTGGAGGACGGGCTGCATCCGACGGCAGCCGGGCACGCGCGCATCGCGCAAAACGTCGCGCCCGTGCTGAGCGCCGTGCTCGCGGCGCTGCCGCCGCGCGAGGCCCGCTGAGCGGTCGCCCGCCAGGCAACGCGCCCGCCGGCTTTTCACCGGCGGGCGCGCACACGTCCGAGGATTCGATCAGAAGATCGGCGGCAGCAAGACGCCGGAGAGCACGTGGATGTTCCCGTTCCAGGCCTCGATGTCGGCCGCCACGACCGGGATGCCGTTCGCGAACACGTTCGAACCCCGCTTCGTGACGAGCAGCGTCTGACCGTTCACGGTCGGCACGATCTGGCCATCCTGGAGCTGGTCGCTGTACACCCGGCCCGCGACGACGTGGTAGGTCAGGATGTTCGCCAGGCGCGGGATGTTCACCGGCTCCAAGAGGCGCAGCACGGGCAGCGGCGCGAAGGCCGCGTCCGTCGGCGCGAAGACCGTGAACGGCCCCTCGGACGACAGCACGCCGGCCAGGTTGGCGGCCGTGACGGCCGTCAGCAGCGTGTTGAACGAGCCGGCGGCCGCCGCCGTCTGGGGAATGTTCTGCAGGCTCGGCAGGAGCACCGCGTCGATGACGTGGATGATCCCGTTCGAGGCCACGATGTCGGTGATCACGAGGTTCGCGGCGTCGACCTTGGGCTGTCCGCCCACGACGGAGACGTCGACACGCTGACCGCTCAACGTGTCGAGCGTGGGTCCTGCCAGGACCTGGCTCGAGAACTTGCCACCCACGACCACGTGGTGACGCAGGATCGTGGACAACGTGGCGAGGTTCTCGGGCTGGAGCAGCGTCTGCACCGTGCCCGGGGGCAAGGCCGCGAAGGCGGCGTCGGTGGGCGCGAACACCGTGAAGCGGTCCGTGCCGGACAGCGCCACGTCGAGCCCGGTGGCCTGGAGCGCCGCGACCAGCGTGGTGAAGTTGCCATTCGCGACGGCGGTCTGGACCAAGTTCGGCGCCTGCGCCTGGACGGGAGCGGTGAACAGTCCGAGGGCGAGGACGGGCGCGGCCACCGCGCCGAGAAGGCCTTGGAGTTGGAAGCGCATGGTTCTTGATCTCCGCCTGCCGAGGGGGGCGACAGGCTGCCCGAGCGTTCGGGATCCTCAGGCGAGCGGATGCGGTGACTCGCGCGATTTCGTGGTGATCTGGTGCGCGACGCGCACGGGCCACACCCGAATTCAGCATCGCGATCGAAGCCGTTCCGAGCAGGTGACGCGCGCTGCGCACGGCGCTTCGCGGTCGTGACGTCGCGAGCCCGCGACGCGCCGGACGTCAAGGCGCCGTCAAGGCGCGCGCGTGTCCCACAGACGCGCGGCGCGCGCGACGTCGTCGAGGCTCGGATGGTCGCCGGTGTGCTCGGCGCGGTGCGCCCAGAGGAGCACTCCGTCGGCGACGACGAACTCGCCGGAGAGTTGGAGCACGTCGCCGACGGGCAAGCCGACCAGGTTGCCCTTCGACAGGGCGCGCAGTCCGGCGGTGAAGACGGCGGCGGAGACGAGCTGCGTTCCCGAGCCGCGCTGCAGGCCGAAGGCCGTGTAGAGGACCTGCTCCGGATCGGCCACCGCGCGCGCGTCGGGGTCGAAGCGAGCGAAGAAGGCGCGCGTGGACTCAGGAGACCCGAGGGTCACGTAGAGCACGGGCGGCAGGTCGTTGCTGGCCCCGCGCGCACGGCGCAGGTCGCGGACGCGCTCGCGGCAGAAGGTTCAACCGAAGTGGCGCAGGAACACGACGTGCGTGGCGCGTGCGCCGAGCTCCTCGCGCAGCGTCGGGCCGCCGAGCCCCACGCCGTCGATCGCGCGGTCCAAGATCGCGGCGGGCAGTCGAACGGGCGGTGCGGGCGTGTCCACGGCGAATCGGGGAAACGCGCA
Source organism: Planctomycetota bacterium (assembly GCA_016795205.1). Taxonomy (GTDB): domain Bacteria; phylum Planctomycetota; class UBA1135; order UBA1135; genus JAEUHZ01. The sequence continues at coordinate 31,438 of JAEUHZ010000002.1, forward strand.
GGGGCGTATCCGGAGCAGCGTACGCGCACCAGGACCTCCGTGGATTCCAGATGACCGGCATCGACCTCTTCCGCCGCGAGCTGGCGCGCGTGAACCCGCGGGCCCCGGGGCGCCGCTGGATCTTCGTGCCCTACGACCAGCTCTCGGATCGGATCGGGCCGCTCGGGCGCCTGACGCCGAGCGAGGCGGCGATCGTCCTGGTCGAGTCGCCCTGGAAGGCTTCGCTGCGGCCGTACCACCGCCAGAAGCTGGGGCTCGTGCTGGCCAACCTGCGGCACTTCGCGCTGGAGCAGGCCCGCCGCGGCGTGCATGTCGAGCACGTCGTGTCCACGGGGACGTACGCGGATGCGCTGGAACGCGTGGCGCGCCAGCGCGGGCCGCTCGCGCTGGCGGAACCGGCGGAGCGCGAGCTGCGCATCGACCTCGCGCCGCTCGTCGCATCCGGGCTCGTGCGATGCGAGGCGCACGACGGCTGGCTCACGGCGGCCGGCCAGTTCGAGCGCGCGTGTGGCGCGGAGCCGCCGTTCCGGATGGACGCGTTCTACCGGCTCGTGCGGCGCGAGAGCGGGGTCCTCATGGAGCGTGACCGGCCGCTCGGGGGACGGTTCTCGTTCGACGGCGAGAACCGCCGGCGCTGGGACGGACAGCCCGCGGCGCCCGAGCCGCCGCGCTTCGAGCCGGACGCGATCACGCGCGAGGTCGGCGAGCTCGTCGAGCGGCGCTTCGCGCGGCACCCCGGGCGCCTCGACCTGACGACGCTGCCCGCCACGGCCAGCGACGCGGAGCGGATGCTCGCGTGGGCACGCACCGAGTGCCTGGAGCACTTCGGCCCCTTCGAGGACGCGCTGAGCACGCGCTCGCGCGGCCTGTTCCACACGCGGCTGGCTCCGCTCGTGAACCTGCACCGCGTGCTGCCGCGCGACCTGCTCGACATGGCCCTGACGTCGGAGGCACCGCTCGCGAGCCGCGAGGGCTTCGTGCGGCAGGTCCTGGGTTGGCGCGAGTTCGTGCGGCACGTCCACCGCGCGACCGATGGGTTCCGCTCGAACCTGGGCCGCGCTGTTCTGCGCGCCGACCGTCCCGGCGACGGCGGGTGGTCGCGTTGGAGTGGGAATCCCTGGCATACCGCCCGACCCCATGACGGGAGCCCTGTGCACCCTGGCGCGCGTAGCGCCGTCCGCGCGACGTCACGCGCCGGCACGCGATCCGAGCGTGCGTCGGCCGAGGTTCCCGCGATCGATGCCGCGCTCCCCAACGCCTTCGGCGCGCGCCGCTCGCTGCCTGCGGCCTACTGGGGCCAGCCGAGCGGCCTGAACTGCCTCGACACGGTCGTGCGCGACGTGTGGGAGGAGGGCTGGAGCCACCACATCACGCGCCTCATGGTGCTCGCCAACATCGCGACGTTGCTCGACGTCGAGCCGCGCGAGCTGACCGACTGGTTCTGGTGCGCGTACGTCGATGCGTACGACTGGGTCGTGGAGCCCAACGTGCTCGGCATGGGCACCTTCGCCGCCGGCGACGTGCTGACGACGAAGCCCTACGTTGCTGGCGCGGCCTACGTCGATCGCATGGGGGATTACTGCGCTGGTTGCCGCTTCGAGCCGGGCCAGGACTGCCCGCTGACGCCGCTCTACTGGGCGTTCCTGGCGCGCCACGCAAGGCAGCTCGCGGGCCTTCCGCGCCTGAGGCTGCCCCTGCGCGCGCTCGCACGGCGGCCGCTCGACCGGCGCCGGCAGGACGCACGCGTGTTCGAGGAGTGGTCACGACGGCTAGCGGACGGATCGGCGGCGCCGCGCGATCCCAGCGCGGAGCCAGCTCACTAGAGGATTCGTACGGACTGGCATCCGCGAGTCCACGGACCCCGAACACCAGGGCATGAATCCCAAGCAACTGAGCTCCATCTGCTTCGTCCTCGGCTGCGCCTCGATCGCTGGCTCCATCGCCATCTGGTTCCTGACCGGAGGCACGGACGGCGCAGATCGCGCGCATGCCGAGCGGTTCGGGATCTTCGTGGGGCTGTGGGCTCCGACGTTCTTCGTGCTCTCCACGCGCTTCGGCGCTGCGTCGCGCGTCTGAGCTCCGTCGGCGCTCCGGGGTACGGCCTCATGTCGCTGGCGCATGCGCAGTGGGCTGCGCGGACTCGCTCTTGCGCTCAGCCCGCTCACGACCTGCCTCGCGCGGTCCTCAGCGCGGATTGCCCGTCAGGACCCAGCCGGCCCAGTCGACGAGCGAAGCCTCGATCCCGACCCCGCGGCCGTGCGGCCAGCGCAATGCGAGCTTCGCATCCCACAGCGCGCGCGCGGGGGAAGCCCCGTGCTCCCACAGCCGCGTGTAGAACGCCTGCATCAACTCGCTCGTGGCTTCGTCGGGGACCTCGAACAGGGAGGTCACCACCGAGTTCGCGCCGGCCATGAGCAGCGCTTGCTGGAGGGAGGCAACGCCCTGACCCTCGCCTTCGACTCCCAAGTGCGTTTCGCAGGCGCTCAACACCGCGAGCTCGACACCGCGCAGGTCGAGCGCGGCGATCTCATCGGCGGTCACGAGCCCATGGCGCTGGCCCGGGACACCCACGGAACGGTTGGCGCCCGCGAACGCCAAGCCGCACAGCAGCAGCGGAGAGCGCTCCCGGATCGAGGCCGAGCGGTCGAGTCGTGCACCGAGGCCGCTGTGCAGGTCCAACGCGACCGACTCGCGCTCCGTGCCGAACAGCTCGGGCGCGAACCAGCCGTGCGTCGCGACGTGCAGCCAGCGGGCAGACTCGGCCTCCAGCAGGAACCGCTCGGAAGTGGCCTCCCTACCGGCGAGCACGAGCGTCGGTCCGGAGCCGCGTCGCGCATGGAGGCTGGCGATGCCTTCGACCTCGACGCGCGTGCCCGGCAACGGCGCGAAGGCGCGCGTCACCAGCGCGCCGCGCGCATCGCCCCCGGGCGCGGACACGGCCGCCGTGCCCGGGGCCCAGGCCTCGACCGCGTAGTCGACGGCGCCGACCGCCACGAGCCGGTCGGCGCCCGCGGGGCGCTGTCCCGGCGTCAACCAGGCTGCCAGGCTCGTCGCGACCTCGACCTCGAAGCGATCGCCCACACGCTCGGTCGCGCCGGATTCGTCGCGCGCCAGAGGCAAGGCGTCCCACGCGACGCGGTGGAGCGGACCGTCGAGCAGCAGCACGAGCTTGCGCGCCTGGGGCGCGGCGGCCAGCACGCGCGCCAGGACCACGTCGCGCAGGCGGGCTCCGAGCAGGTCCGGGTCGGGCTCGGCGTCGGGCGCGGCGGGCTGCGCCAAGCCGCGAGCGGGCACCAGGCTGGCGGCCACGCCAGCGGCCCAGGCTGCGACCAACGCGCCGATCGGTTCAGCGAGTCCCAGGTCGATGGAGTGGAGCTGTCCCAAACCGCACAGGACGTGGACATGCAGGCGTGTCTCGCCGGAGCTCTCGGCCTCCGCGAAGCGCGCGGCGCGGTGGATTCGGAACGCGGCGATCGCGCCGTCCTGGCCCAGGGCCCGGGAGAGTTCGCCGAGGGATGGCAACCCCAGGGGCGGCGCGGCTTCGCCGCGGGCCTCGCGCGCCGCAGCTCGCGCCAGCAAGGCCGTCTCGGCGCGCTCGCGCCCACCGCGGACGCGGTCGAGCTCGGACTGCGGCGCGCCGGCCGCGGCGAGATCCGCGAGCTCGCGGCTGGCGCGGCGCACGAGCAGGCGCAGCTCGTCGTCGCGCGGGTCGCGCCCAGACGCTCGCAGGCGGCGTGCGCTGGTCACGGCCGCGGAGCGCACCGCTTCCGAGAAAGCGAAGGCCAGCTCGGAAGCCTCGGCGTCGGGCGCGAAGACCCCCGCGCCGGCCGCGAGCTCGAAGGCGGCCCCGATCTGCGCAGCACTGCGCGCGCCGCGCTCCATGACCTCGCGGGGAGAGGCGGCTCCCCAGAGATCCTGCGTGGCCACCACGCCGGCGCGCACGAAGTCCCGTGACGCCGCGGCGAAACGCGCAGCCGCCTCCGGATCGGGCAGCGCGACCTCCGGAGTGCGGCGGCGCGCGACCTCCTCGAGCACCTCACCGCGTGCGACGGCGAGCAAGGCTCGCACGAGCGCGGGATGTCCCGGCGCGAGCCGCGCCCGCCGCTGCTCCAGGACGCGTTGCTCGAGGGCCCGCGCGGCCGCGTGCTGCTCCTCGCCGCGCAAGGCCTGCGCGAGCAAGGCCTCCGCGGTCTCGCGGTAGGGGTGGTCCGCCGCGAGCTGGGTCTCGGGCGCCGCCAGTGCGGCCTCGAGCTGCGCACGCGCCGTGCGCGCGTCACCCGCCCGCAGTCGGTTCCCGGCCAGGCTGACGCGCGCCTCGAAGACGTCGGGATGGCCCGCCGGCCGCGTGCGCTCGCGGCTTTCCAGCGCGAGCGCGATGAGCTCGCGAGCGGACTCCAGGTCGCCTGCTGCCTGCAACGACGCTGCCGCTTCGAGTCGCGCCGCCGCGACGTCGGGATGATCCGCAGGGCGCGTGCTGGTCGCGATCTCGAGCTGGCGCTCGCGGATGGCCCGTGCGCCCTGCAGGTCACCGACTTCCTGGAGGAGGGTCGCCAAGCCGGCGCTGTAGGTGCGCACGTCGACGTCGTCCTCGGGACGGGTGGCGAGCGCTCCGGCGACGGCTTCGCGCGCCAGGGCCAGCGCCCGATCGGTCTCGCCCAGCACCGCCAGGGAGATGGCCAGGTTGTGGCGTGCGCGCAGGGCCTCGGCATGGCCCTCGGGCAGGAAGCGGACGGCAATGTCCAAGGCCTCCTCGCGCAAGGCCCGCGCCTCCACCAGCTCTCCGAGCTCGTACTTCGCGTTGCCGAGCGACACGAGCGCGCCGTGTCGCAGAGGGTGCTGAGGAGGCAGCTTGCGCGCCAAGACCTCGAAGGCCGGCTCGATGAGCTCCAGCGCGCGCGCTGGTTCTCCCATGCGCATGCACGACACGGCCAGGTTGAGGCGCATGACCTGCAGGTCGACGTCGTCGGGCGAGCGTCGCGCGAGCTCCTCTTCCAAGACCTCCTCGCCGATGCGCCGCGCGGCGGCGAGGTCCCCCTGCACGCGCAGGATCAGGCTGAGCGATTCGCGCGTCGAGGTGATCGCTGGATGTCCCGCTGGCAGTCCCGCTTGCTGATCGGCGAGCAACCGCTCGAGCTGCAAGCGTGCCCCCTCGTAGTCGCCCAACTCGCGCAGCGTGCGCGCCAGGTTCGTCCGCGAGCGGGCCACTTCGGGATGGTGACCCGGCAGGCGAGCCTCGCGTGCGCGCAGCACGGCCTCTTCGATCTCGCGCGCCGCGACGTGGTCTCCCAACCCCGAGAGCGCGTTCGCCAGGTTCATCCGTGCGACCTGGAGCTGAGCGTCGTCCTCGCCGCGAGTCGCGGAGAGGATCCGGACGCTCTCTCGAAACAGGTCCTGGGCGCCATTCAGGTCGCCCAGCATCGCGCGGGTCACCGCGGCGTTCGAACGGACACGCAGCAGCAGCTCGTGTCCGTCGGGCAGCGTGCGCGACAAGGACTCGAGCGCGAGCTCGCCCAGGACGCGCGCACCCTCCAGGTCGCCGCGCACCTTGCGCATCACCGCGACTTGGTCGCGCGCGTTCTGCAGCACGACGTCATCCGGGTCGCGCGTCGCCTCGAGCACCGCCAACGCGGGTTCCGCCAGCGCGGAGGCCGCCTCCAGCGCGTCCGTGCGCGCCAGCACGACGGCCAGGTCGATGCGGCACTGCTGGACATCGGCGTGGCTCTCCGGGAGCGTCGCCTCGCGCCAATCGAGGACGAGTCGCAGCGCAGGCGCCCCGGCCTCGAGGAAGCCGTGCTGCTGGGCAACGCCTGCCAGGCGTTCCAGGGTCAGCGCTGCCAGCTCGCTGGCGATGCTCCCGCCGAAGCCCGCGACGGCCGCCTGGATTCGGCCTCGCGTTGCGGCAGCGCTGCCTCCGCGCTCCAACTCCTCGAGCAGGATCCGCGCCTCACGACACGCCAGCTCTTCCTCGGCGCTCGGCGGCGGCAGCGGAACCACACGGAACTGCAGCTCGCCCGCGGACAGGGCGGCCTTCGACAGCGCGCGCAGCCGGACGCGCGGTCCCGATGCGCTGAGGATGCGCACGCAGGGAACGGGACGCCCGCCCGAGTCGTCGTCCTCGGCCAGCACCTCGCCTGCGAGGCTCTCGACCACCAGGCGCGTGTCGAAGGAGGCCTCCACCCACACCTGCCACGCGAGTGCCTCCGGCAGATCGACCTCGACGGCAGCGCCCTCGCCGGGCACCTGCGCTGCGATCCGCAGGCCGCGGGTGACGGTAGTCTGCGGGCCGGCCGCGGGGGTCTGGCAGAAGAGCGCGAAGAGGAGCCAGGCTGCGAGCGGCACCATGCCGGCGAGTCTAGCCAGGATGTCCTCATGCGCCACGCGGGTGCGGGGCCGCGGCAGTCGCGGGCTCGCTGCGGATCCCAGGGTCAGGGGGCGCGGTTCGAGCTGACCGGGGGCCGCGGTCGGCTGCCGAGCTGGGGCGTGGAGGTCGCGGATCACGCGCACGTCGAGCGTCGCGCGATCCGCGTAGGGTCGTGAACGGCGACCTGCTGCGTGCCCTCGACGCGGCTCGACGCAGCATCGCGCGCCTGAGCCTCGTGAAAGAGGAGCCCTGCGCGACAGTGCGTAGCAGTTCGTCGCGGGACGGAGCGTAGGCTGTTGGCTCGCGATGCCCCTCGACGTCGTCCTGGTTCTCGCGGCCGCGCTGGTCGTCGTGCTCGTGCTGCATCGGCTCCGGCTGCCGGTCATCGCGGGCTTCCTCGTCGCCGGCGCGCTGATCGGACCGTCGGGGCTGCGGCTCGTCACGGACACGGAGCGCATCGAGCAACTGGCCGAGATCGGCGTGGTCCTGCTCCTGTTCACGATCGGCCTGGAGTTCTCGCTGGCGCGCCTGCGGCGCATCGCTCGCGCCGTGCTGGTCGGGGGGAGCTTGCAGGTCGGACTGACCGGCGTGGCGGCGCTCTTGGTCGCGCTGGCCTGGGGCGAGCCCTTGGAGCGCGGGGTGTTCCTGGGCTTCCTGGTGGCGCTGTCGAGCACGGCCATCGTGCTGCGCGGCCTCACGGAGCGCGACGAGCTGGCCGCGCCGCACGGCCGCTTCATCCTGGGCATCCTGCTGTTCCAGGACTTCTGCGTCGTGCCGATGATGCTCGTCGTGCCGATGCTCGCGACCCGCACGGCCACGTTCGGCGCGGTCCTGGGCGCACTGGCGCTGGCCGTGGGCGTCATGGTCGTGACGCTGATCCTGGCGCGCTACCTCGTCCCGTTCGTCTTCGCGCGCGTCGCGCGCACGCGGCGGCGCGACCTGTTCCTGCTCGCGGCGCTGCTCACCTGTGCCGGCATCGCCTGGGCCACGCAGCAGGTGGGGCTCTCGCTGGCGCTGGGCGCGTTCCTGGCCGGGCTGGTGCTGGCGGACAGCGAGTACGGACACCAGGCGCTGGCGGACGTCCTCCCGCTGCGCGACCTGTTCACGAGCCTGTTCTTCGTTTCGCTCGGGATGCTGCTCGACGTGCGCATCCTGCTGGAGTCGCCGGGGCCCGTGCTGGGGCTGTGCGCGGCGCTGCTCGCCGGCAAGTTCCTGGTGGTCGTCCTGGTGGGCTGGCTGATGCGCCTGCCGCTGCGCGTGGTCGTGCTCTCCGGCGTGGCGCTGGCGCAGGTGGGCGAGTTCAGCTTCGTGCTGGCTGGGTTGGGGCGCGGCCTGGGACTCGTCAGCGCGCGCGACCTGTCCGTGTTCCTGGATGCCAGCGTCCTGACGATGCTGGTCACGCCGCTGCTCCTGCGCGCCGGGCCGCACCTGGCCGCGGGAGCGCGGCGCCTCGCGGGGCTCGAGCGGGTCTTCGGCCCGGCGGAGATCCCCGCGCCCGAGCGTGACGCGCCGCTCGACGGGCACGTCGTGATCCTGGGGTACGGGCTGGGTGGCCGACTGCTCGCGGAGTCGCTGCGGGCGGCGAACGTGCCGCGCCTGGTCGTGGAGCTCGATCCGGACCGCGTGCGCCGCGCGCGCGACGACGGCGAGCACGCCGCCTACGGCGACGCCACCAGCCCGGACGTGCTGGAGGCGGCGCATGTGGCCCGCGCTTCGCACGTGGCGGTGCTGCTCAACGACCCCGATGCCTCGGCGCGCGCCGTCCGCGCCGTGCGCCGGCTGTCCCGGGACGTGCCGATCACCGCGCGCGGACGCTTCCTCGACGACCTGCCCCTGCTCGTCGCGGCCGGCGCGACGCACGCCGTCGCGCAGGAGGTCGAGGCCTCGCTGGAGCTGGTCCACTACGTGCTCGTCGCGGCGCACCTCGAGCCGGGTCCGGCATCGGCGATCGTCGCCGCCGAGCGCGCCTCCCTGGCCCCGGGGGGCCGCGGATGAGATCGTCCCGGCCGCACGGGCTCGCTCCAACCCCCGGATCCGAATCCCGTCCCTCACGACCATGAAGCGACCGTTGCGCATCCTGCTCGTCCTGCTGGTCGTCGCCGCCGGGCTCTGGCTCTTCCGCGCGCGCCTCTTCGGCGCAGAAGCCGTGGCGGTTCGCACCGCACGCGTCGCGCGCGGCGTCGTCGAGGAGAGCGTCACGAACTCCAAGGCCGGCACGGTCGAGGCCCGGCGCCGCTCCAAGCTGTCGCCTGGCACCAGCGGCGTCGTGGCCGAGGTGCGCGTCGAGCGTGGGCAGCGCGTGGCGCAGGGCGAGGCCCTGGTCGTCCTGGCCGACGATGCCCAGCGCGCGCAACTGCTCCTGGCCCAGCGCGCGCTGGAGGTCGCCGAGGCCACCCACGTGCGCGCCTGCATCGCCGCGGAACGGGCGGAGCGCGAGCTCTCGCGCAACCAGGACCTGGCCGAGAAGGGCATCGTCTCGGGCGACGCGCTGGATCAGCTCGCCAGCTCGCGCGACCTGGCCCGCGCCAGTTGCTCCGTGGTCGCGGCCGAGGTCGAGCACGCGCGCGCGGCGGTCGTCGCCGCGCAGACGGAGCTCGACAAGACCATCCTGCGCTCCCCGTTCGACGGCATCGTGGCCGAGGTTCCGGTCCAGCTCGGCGAGTGGGCCACGCCGTCCGTCGCGTTGGTGGCCGCTCCGCACGCCGTGGACGTGATCGATCCGGCCTCGATCTACATCGCGGCGCCGATGGACGAGGTCGACTCCGAGCGCCTCGCGGTCGGGCTCGCGACCAAGGTCACGCTCGACGCCTTCCCGGGCCGCGCCTTCGCGGGCCGCGTCGTGCGCGTCGCGCCCTACGTCCTCGACCTGGAGAGCCAGAACCGGACGGTCGAGATCGAGGTCGAGCTGGACGATGTCGACTTCGGCGCGCGGCTCCTGCCGGGCACCTCGGCCGATGTCGAGGTCGTGCTGCGCACGCGCACGGACGTGCCGCGCATCCCGACCGGCGCGCTGCTCGAGGGCGGGCGCGTGCTGGTCCTCCAGGACGGGCGCCTGATCGAGCGGCAGATCGTCGCCGGGCTGCGCAACTGGGATTGGACCGAGGTCGTCTCCGGCCTGGCGGAGGGAGACGCAGTCGTCGTGAGCCTGGATTCCGCCGCGGTGCGCGCCGGCGCGCGCGCGGTGCTCAAGGACCCGCCGTGATCCGCCTGGTCGACGTCTGGCGCAGCTACAGCCTCGGAGGGCAGGAGCTGCACGCTCTGGCGGGCGTGACGGAGGACGTGCTGGACGGCGAGCACGTGGCCGTGATGGGACCTTCCGGCTCGGGCAAGTCGACGCTGCTCAACGTGATCGGCCTGCTCGACCGGCCGACGCGCGGGCGGTACGAGCTCGACGGCCGCGAGGTGTCGGATCTCGACGACGCCGAGCTCTCGCGCGTGCGCCGCGACCGCGTCGGGCACGTGTTCCAGGCCTACCACCTCGTCGCGCGGCTCGACGCGCAACGCAACGTCGAGCTGCCGATGCTCTTCGCCGGCGTGCCCCGCGCCGAGCGGCACGAGCGGGCCCGGGCGGCGCTCGCCGAGGTGGGGCTCGCGAAACGCTCCGGACACCGGCCGTCGGAGCTGTCGGGTGGCGAGCGCCAGCGCGTGGCGATCGCGCGCGCCACCGTGCTGAGGCCCACGGTCATCCTGGCCGACGAACCGACCGGCAATCTCGATCGCGCCGCGGGCCAGCAGGTGCTCGAGCTGCTCGAGCGCCTGAACCACGGCGGCACGACGCTGATGGTCGTGACGCACGACCTCGACGTGGCGCGCCGCGCACGCCGCGTGCTGATCCTGGAGGACGGGCGCGTCGTGAACCGGCTCGCGGGTCACGAGCTGAAGAGCCTGGCCGAGGCCCTGGCAGCGAAGCGCGTCGAGCCGTGAGGATGACCGATGCATTCGGCTTCGCGGCCGCGGCGCTCTCGACGCAGCGCCGGCGCACGCTGTTGTCGCTCCTGGGCGTCACGATCGGCGTGGCGGCCGTGGTGCTGCTGACGGCCTTGGGCGAGGGCGCGCGCGGCTTCGTCGCCGCGCAGTTCGAGGGCATCGGTGCCAACGTGTTGGCGGTGGCACCCGGTCGCGTGAAGACCGGTGGAGTCCCGGCCTTCGGGCACACGACCACGGATCTCTCGATCGCGGACGCCGTGGCCCTGCGCCGCGCCCTGCCGCACGCGCGCGCCGCGGCACCCTTGGTCGTGGGGGTCGACGAGGTGGCCCACGGCGCGCGGGCGCGCAGCGCCATGCTGCTCGGGACGACCGCGGACATGCGCACGATCCGCGGGCTGGAGCTGGCCTCCGGCGCCTTCTTGCCCGAGGGCGACTGGGACCGCGGAGCGAACGTCGCGGTCCTCGGCGCGCGCACGGCGGCCGAGCTGTTCCCCGGTACCAGCCCGCTGGGGGCGCAGGTGCGCGTGGGCGACTGGCGCCTGCGCGTGGTGGGGGTGCTGCGTCCGCGCGGATTGCACATGGGCGCCGATCTCGACGAGGCCGTGTTCGTCCCGGTCGCGACCGCCATGCGCATGCTCGACCGGCGTTCGCTGTTCCGGGTGTTGCTCATGCTGCGCTCGCCCGACGAGCTCGAAGCCGCGCGCGCCACGGCCGACCGGCTGCTCGTCGAGCGGCACGGTCGCGAGGACTTCACGCTGATCACGCCCGACGCCATCGTGGCGGCGCTGCAGGGGATCCTGACCGTCCTGACCCTGGCGCTGGCGGGGATCGCGGCGATTTCGCTGTGCGTGGCGGGGGTCGGGATCATGAACGTGATGCTCGTCTCGGTGTCGGAGCGGCGCGCCGAGATCGGCCTGCTCAAGGCGGTGGGAGCCGGCCGCGGGCAGGTCGTGCGGCTGTTCCTCGTCGAGGCGGCCCTGATCGCCGGAGCGGGCGGCGTGCTGGGGGCTGCGCTGGGCTGGGCGCTGGCGGGCGCGGTGCGCGGCCTCTTCCCGCAGTTCCCGGCCGAGCCGCCGGCTTGGGCCGTGGGCGCCGCCCTGAGCGTCTCGCTCTTGGTGGGCCTCGCAGCCGGAGCCTGGCCGGCACGAGCGGCGGCGCGCCTCGATCCCGTGGCCGCGCTCGCGAGGAGGTGAGGCGTGCGGGCGTCGGAACTGGTTGCCTTCGCTCTGACCGCCCTGCGCGAGCACAAGCTGCGCAGCGTCCTGTCGATGCTGGGCATCGCGATCGGCGTCGCCGCAGTGGTGCTCCTGACCTCCGTGGGCGAGGGCGCCCGCGGGTTCGTGGCGGCCCAGTTCTCCCAGTTCGGCACGAACCTCATGCAGGTCACGCCGGGCCGCCTGGAGACGGCCGGCATCCCCGGGATGCTGGGTGGATCGACGCGCAAGCTGACGTTCGAGGACGCCGAGGCGCTGCGGCGCGTGCGCGGCGTGCGCCGGGTGGTGCCGACGATCGTGGGGCAGGGCGCCGTGCAAGCCGCAGGACGCTCGCGTGACGTGTACGTGCTCGCCACGACCTCGGAGGCACCCGAGGCGTGGCGACTCTCCGTGCGGCGCGGTGTCTTCCTGGCGGGCTCCGACCCGACACGCTCGGGAAGCGGAGCCGTCCTGGGGCCCAAGCTCGCGCGTGAGCTGTTCGGTGACGGGGACGCCTACGGTGCGTGGGTCCGGATCGCCGGCGCCCGGCTGCGCGTCGTGGGCATCATGGAGTCCAAGGGCGAGATGCTGGCGTTCGACCTCGACGACGTGGCCTACGTCGACCTGGCGACGGGGATGCGCATCTTCGACACGGACGAGCTGTCCGAGATCGACGTCGAGTTCGACCCCGGCGTGGGCTCGGAGGCCGTCGTGGCGGGCGTCTCGCGCGTGCTGCGCGAGCGCCACGGCCGCGAGGACTTCACGGTCACGACGCAGGCCGCCATGCTCGAGACCTTCGACGCCGTGTTGCGCGCCGTGACCACGGGTGTGGCCGCGATCGGCGGCATCTCGTTGCTCGTGGGCGCGATCGGCGTGCTGACGATCCTGTGGATCGCGGTCGGGGAGCGCACGCACGAGATCGGGCTCCTGCGCGCGCTGGGCGCGACGCGCACGACGATCCTGTGGCTCTTCCTGGCCGAATCGGCCGTCCTCGCGGGCCTGGGCGGGGCAGCCGGGCTGGCGTTGGGCTACGGCGCGGCGGGAGCGCTGCAGCTGGCGGTCCCGGCGCTCCCGCTCCAGGCCTCGCCCGGGTTCGCCGCTGCGGGGCTCGCCGTCAGCGTGCTCACCGGCCTGGTCGCCGGCGCCGCACCTGCGCGGCGCGCCGCGCGGCTCGATCCGATCGAGGCCCTGCGCGCGGAGTGAGCCGAAGCTGACCCCGTTCGCTGGACCTTTTCCCGACTTTCCCTGCGACCGGCGGCGCCCATGGCGGTCACCCCCCCGGGCGAGGAGCGCGACTCCTCCCCGAGGAGCCCCCGTGCAACTGCCCTATGCCGACGTCGCCACGCCGCGCGTCCATCGCGTCGACCGCCACTTCCTCCCGCGCTCCTGCCCCAACCCCCACTGCCCCTCCCACGCCGGCGAGCCCTTCCAGTACCGCCGCAGGGGCGTCTTCAGCCGCAAGGTCGACCTGCGCACCGTCCAGCGCTTCCGCTGCAAGCCCTGCGGCAA
>JAEUHZ010000003.1 GCA_016795205.1 Planctomycetota bacterium
TGCCATCGTGTACCGCAACTACTACGACATCGGCGTCGCGGTCGGCGGCGGCAAGGGGCTCGTCGTGCCGATCCTGCGCAACGCCGAGCGCATGAGCTTCGCCGAGATCGAGGCCGGCATCGCCGAGCTCGCCAAGCGCGCGCAGGCCAACAAGCTCACTCTCGACGAGCTGACCGGCGGGACCTTCACGATCAGCAACGGCGGGATCTACGGCTCGCTGCTCAGCACCCCGATCGTGAATCCCCCGCAGTCGGGCATCCTGGGCCTGCACGCGATCCAGGACCGCCCGGTCGCGCGCGACGGCCAGGTCGTGATCCGCCCGATGATGTACGTCGCGCTGACCTACGACCACCGGCTCGTCGACGGGCGCGAAGCCGTCACGTTCCTGAAGCGCATCAAGGAATGCGTCGAGAACCCGGCGCGGATGCTGCTCGAGGTCTGACCCGTTGACATCGGTGTCAGCCTGACTCGTCAACGGGCCGCAGCACGCGCGGCCCATCCGCGGGACGGACGTGGTTCCGCCCCTCGCGGCCGGCCTCGACAGCGGCCAACACGTTCCCGCGCCTCGGTGACGAGCGGGCGTCCCGTTCCCTGATTTCGTCCAACACGCGGCCGAGCGCTCCATACTCGGGCCGTGAGCCCGGGCCGCAACGAGCACTCGCGGGTGGAGGACCTCCTGCGCGAGGGCGCCTGGGTCCGGGCCCTGGCGCGCCGCCTGGTCGCCGACGAGTCCGCGGCCGACGACGTCGTGCAGGACACATGGTTCGCGGCGCTGCGTAGCGCGCCCGTCGAGGACGGGAAGCTGCGCCCCTGGCTGGCGCGCGTCGTGCGCAACTTCGCGCTGTCCGCGCGCCGTACCGAGGCGAACCGCGCGGCGCGCGAGGCCGAGGCCGCGCGGCGCGAGCCGGCGCGCTCGGCGGCGGACACGGTCGAGCGGCTGGAGGCGCAACGCGAGCTGGTCGACGCGCTCGCGGCGCTGGACGAGCCGTACCGCACGACGATCCTGCGGCGCTACTTCGACGGCTTGTCGGCCGCCGACATCGCGCGCGACGACGGCCTGCCGGCCGCGACGGTCCGTTGGCGCATCGCGCACGGACTGGGACTGCTGCGCGCGCGGCTCGACCAGCGCTACGGAGATCGCGCGAGCTGGGGACTCGCGTTCCTGCCGCTCACACGGACCCCGACGCCTGTCGCGGAAGCAGCGGCAGGCGCGAGCGGCGTCGCGACCCTCGGAGTCTTGACCATGAGCACGGTGACACGCATGACGATCGCCGCGATGGTCGTCTTGACGGCCTCGCTGGGAACCTGGCTCGTCGTGGATGCGCACGACGTGGACGAGCCGTCCGAGGTCGTTGCGAGCGGCGCGTCGGCGACCCTCACCGACCCGCTGGGTCCGACGGAGGCGCCTGGAGACGAGCTCGTGCGTGCCGAGGATCCGGGCGGGCGCGCCGAGATGTCCGCGGCGGCACGGCCGGCTGCGGGCGCCGCCGCCGACCGCGCGGTGCACATCGACGGCCGCTTCGTCGACGCCCAGGGGAATGGCATCGCCGGCGTGCGCATCCTGGAGCCGCTGCGCGAGGACGGCGAGGTCGTCCTGAGCGATGCGCGGGGCGACTTCGCGCTCCCGATCGGTCCGATGCCGGCCGCCGTCCTGCTGCCCTTCGAGGCGCGTGCCGAGGGTTGGGCCGCGCACTTCGCCGACGTCCCGATCGCGCCCGGGACCACGGTGCACCTCGGACCGATCGTGCTGAAACCGGGCGGTACCGTCGTCGGGAGGGTGATCGACGAGACGGGCGCGCCCGTGGCCGGCGCGCGCATCCTCACGACGAGCCCCGTGCTGACCGACGAGGCGGCATCGCTCCAGCGGACGGGGCCGCAGTTCCCCGCGCCCGAGCGCAAGCCGACCACGGCCGTCACGCGCAGCGACGCAGACGGATCGTTCCGGCTCGAGGGCGTCCCCGCGGAGACGCTGCGCGTCTGGGCCGGACACGCGGACCGGCGTTGGGCCTTCAGCGAGCCGGTCGAGGTGCCGGCGGCCGGCGTCGTGCGCGACGTCGTGCTCGAGCTCGCGCCGCTCGCCGCCGACGATGTGATCGACGGCGTCGTGCTGGATCCAGACGGCCAGCCGGTCGCGCGCGCCATCCTCAACTACGGGTTCCACGCACCGGAGGGCAGCCACAGCAACTCCACGCGCACGGACAGGGACGGTCGGTTCGAGATCCCGGTCATCCGCAAGCTGCCGCACCGGCTGCACGTCTCCGCGCCTCGCAACCAGTGGCCCGCCATCGCGCTGAAGGACGTCGCGCCCGGCACGCGCGGCCTCGTGATCCGGATGCGCGCGGGGATCCCGATCGACCTGTTCGTGGTCGACGAGAAGGGCGAGCCGATCGAGGGGTTCGAGTACACGGTCAGCGCCGAGGGTCACGGTTCCACGCGGCGTGCGGACGCGGACTCCAACGGGCGGGTCGTGATCGGGATGCCCGCGATGCCGTTCACCGTCGAGGTGACGGCGCCGGGACGCGCGCGCGCCGAGCTGGGGCCGATCGACCCGGCGGCTCCGCCGGACGCACTGCGGTGCACGCTCGAAGCCGTGCCGGGACTGCGCGGGCGCGTCCTCGCCGACGGGAAGCCCGTCGCGGGCGCGGAGGTCGCACTCCACAGGATCGTGGGACCGGACGAGCGTGTCGAGATCGAGGGGTTCCCCACCCGGCTGCACGGCTCGCCGCTCGAGAAGAGCACAACGGACGAGGCCGGGCGGTTCCTGATCACCGCGCAGGAGAGCGGCACGTTCGCGCTCCTATGCGAGGCACAGGGATACGCGCGGGTCGAGATCTCGCCGCTCCCGGTCGATCCGCGCGCCGAGCGCGAGGAGATCGCGGTGAACCTGACCCGCGGCGGCGCGATCGAAGGCCGCGTGCTCGTGCCGGAAGGCCGCGACGCCGCCGGGATCATCGTCGGGATCACGCGCTTCGACGGTCGGCCGCGGACGGTGCGCGTCGCCGCCGATGGACGGTTCCGCTTCGAGAACCTGAGCCCCGGCGGCTGGCGCGTGACGCGCTCGAACCGCGAGATCCGGCCCAACCGGAGCTCGTCGTACTTCGGCGGCGGCTCGCGACGCGCGCCGTCCATCGAGCCCAACTGCATCGTCGAGGACGGCGTCGTGACCACGTTCGACCTCGACCTGCGCGAAGTCCTGGACGCCGTCTTAGTCGGGCACATCGCGGTGAACGGCCAGGCCGCCGCGGGGTGGACCGTGAGGCTCACGCCCGAGGACGTCGCCCATCACGACGAGCCGCCGGCGGGCATCGTCTCGGCGAGCGGGGACGTACGCATCGTGCTCCCGCGTCCGGCGCCGTACCGGCTCGACCTCGTGCCGCCGTCCGAGTCCGGTGCACCCCTCTGCATCTCGCGCCAGATCGCGATCCTCGGCGGCGAGAACCCGTTCGCGGCCGACGTCGAGTGCGGCGCGCTCGAAGGCGTCGTGACCGGTGATCGCGGTCGGCACCAGCTGTCCTGCCGGTCCGTCGACGGCGCCGAGTGGTCCGTCGACGGCATCCTCACGTGGGGCGACGACGGACGCTTCCGCGTGTCCCACCTGCCGACCGGCGCGGCGCGGATCCGGCTGTGGGACACCCGCGCCGAGGACGGATACCGGACCGTCGCCGATCTGGAGGTCGACGTGACGCGCGCGGCGACGACGACCGTCGCCTTGCCGTAGCCGATCGCTCGGCGCGCGCCGCCCGGGCGCATCGCGTCCCCCACGGGCTGGTGGTCTCTCGGGCTCGATCGCGCGGAACTCGTGCTCGCTGTCCGCGCTTCGAGAAGCACGGCCGCCCGTGCATCTCGCGAGATTCACGCTCGATGCGCGGTCAAGCCGTGTCGAGCGGGATCGGGTACCCGCCAGGTCTCGACCTTCGGTTCCGGTCACCGGGCGGCGGCCGTCCACCCTGCACAGGCTGTGCATGGATCGATCAAGGCGCCCAGGCGATCGTCACGCCGTTCGTGTAGTTGAACGTCTCGCTCGTGCAGAACGCCACCGCGTTGCGATAGCGCGCCTGGTAGTGGCGCGTCCCGGGCTCTGTGACGAGCCCCTTCGTCGAGACCGTCGGATCTCCCGCGGTCGGATACTGCGATGCGCCCCCGACGTTGGTCGCCGTCCGCAGACGCACGAACGGTCCGTTCGTGCACTTGAGGCCGTCGCCGAACGCAACGCCGGCGCCGCCGTTCGTGACCTGGGCTCCCTGGAAGTAGAGCACGGAGGAGTTCGGCATCGATCCGCCCGCGAGCACGATCGTGTCCGCGCTCAGGCTCGGCGATCCGCTCGCGCGCAGCGTGCCGCCGATGCCAAGCGAGCTGGCGCATCCGGCCTGGGCGCCGACCGCGCTCGCGTTGGCGCAGGGACACGGCGCCGCCGAGCCGTCGCCGAAGCAGAAGAGGCGCGGATCGGCGCAGGTCGCGTCGAGGCGCGCGACGTTCTTCGAGGGCATGAGGATCGCAGCCGACTCGAACGTGCCGCCGAGCCACAGCGCCGGTCCGTTCCCCGCGTCGAACGAGCGCAGCGCGCGTCCTCCCGAGCCGGGTCCGTGCACGCCCGTGTCGACCTGGACCCAGGCCGAACCGTCCCAGCGCGCGACGCCGCGGTAGGGAATGCCGCTCGCCATCGTCCCGAGCACTCCGGCCACGTAGATCTCCGGAGCGTGGACGGCACCCGCGTCGTGCAGCTCCACTGCGCGGACTTCGAAGGCCGCGTTCGCGAAGCCGGCGCCGACGGCGCGATACTCCTGCCCGTCGCACGTGCCGACGCGCGCCGCGGGGACGCCCCCGAGCGTCGTGAAACCTCCCGCGAGCCACAGGCGCTCGCCGGTGCCGTCGTCGAGGACGCGCAGCGCGAGCACATCGTAATTGGGGCCCCAATCCCCGGTCGCGCATGCCGGCGCCCACGTGCCGCCGCGCCAGCGCGCGAAGTTCTGGGTGCGCGGGACCTGCGGGATTCCCTGGATGAATCGGCCCGCGGCATAGAGCGCTTGTCCTCCGCCATCGTCCCAACTGGCGAGCGCGTTCACCGAGACGCCCCACGAGTCCTCCGGAATGCCGTTCGCGAGCCCGGTCCACGACGTGCCGTCCCAGCGCGCGATGTTGTAGGTGATCGTCGAACCGGGCACGAGGAACACGCCGCCGGCGTACAGTGCCGGTCCCGACCCGTCGTCGTGGACGCACAACGCCCGGACGCGGCGATCCCCGCCGTAGGCCCCGTTGCCCACGAGGCCAGGCACGGCTTGCCAGCTCGTGCCGTCCCATCGCGCGACCCCGAATCCTGGCGACGAGAACTCGCCGCCGGCGTAGAGCTTCGGCCCCTGGCCATCGTCGAAGGTCTCCAGGGCGAAGACCTCGGCCTCATTCGGGTTCGTCGAGAAGGAGAGCCCCGACCCCAGCGCTTCCCAACTCGCCCCGTTCCAGCGCGCCACCGACCGCGCAGGTCGGTCGCCGGCCGCCGAGAACCGTCCTGCGACGTGCAGCCGCGGCGTCCCGTCGACGTCGAAGACCTCGAACGCCGTCACGCGACCGCCGATCCCCTGGCCCTCCTCGAGCGGATCGAGGACGCCCTCGCGCCAGCGCAGGATGTCCGGTTCCGTCTCCGACAGGTACGCCGTCGCGCAGACCGTCGGGCCCGTTCCGTCGTCCCAACTCGTCGCGTGCTCGACCGTGTAGTTGCCACCGGTGTCGAGCGCGGACCAGGTCGACCCGTTCCAGGTCGCCGCAGCGGCGGAAAGCGTCCCGGGTGCATTCGCGGGCTGACCGAAGGCATGGAGGCGCGCGCTCGGGCCGCTGCCCACGCTGACGAGCGAGACGACGTCCTGCCCGATGCCGGCGCCGACCGGGGCCCACGTCGTGCCGTCCCAGCGAGCGACGTGGTACGCGGTGATTCCGCCGATCGCCGTGAACGAGCCGCCGGCGTACAACGCGGGTCCGCTCCCGTCGTCGTGCACCACGAGGTCGCGCGGGGTGGACGAACCGGTCGCGGGGCCGACGCTCACCCACGCCGAGCCCGTCCAACGCAGGACCCCGCTCGAGGCGAAAGCGGTCGTTCCCCCGCCGACGTAGAGAGCGGGACCGCTGCCGTCGTCGTACTCCGCGACGCAGATGGCCCAGAGCGCGGGATCGTTCCCGAATTCCTGCCAAGCGCCGGAGACGTAACGCGCGATGCCGCGCTGCCCGCTCTGGAACTCGAGACGGCCCACCGCATGGACGCTCGGTCCCGAGCCGTCGTCGAACACGCACGCATCCAGGACGTGGTCGTCCCACACGCCGAGGCCCGGCATGGCGCTCCATGCGGCTCCGTCCCACTGCGCCGCGCCGCGCGCCGGAACACCGCCGACGGTGAGGAACTGACCCATGGCCAAGAGCCGCGGACCTTGGCCGAAATCGTGCTCCAACAGGACGTCCACGTAGGCTTCGACGATGAACGGGTTCGAGATCGCGGTGCCCGCAGCCGTGATCGTTCGGCCATCCCACCTCTGGACCGTGACGTGCGTCGAGGTCGCGTTCCTCGTAGCGAACACCAGTTCGTCCCGGAACGTGCCGACCGCGGTCACGATGCCCGGCGGAGCGAACGAGCCGAATCCCGCGGCCCAGCGTGGCTCGCACTGCGCCTTCGCGGCGGCGGACACGGTCAGGAAGGCCAGGGGGACGAGCGCTGCTGCGTGCATGGAATCCTCGCGGGGGGGGTCGGCTATCTCTAGTTGCACGCCCTCTCCGCGTTGCACGTTTTTCGGGATTCGCGCCCGGTTCCGAGCCCAGGAGTGCAGCAGCAACCCGATCCGACGACGGAATGCGCCACCTCCGCAGAACCGTAGAATCACCGGTGCCATGGCGCCCGCAACGCACACGATCCGCCTCCACCGCGTCCTGCGCGCTCCGCCCGAGCGCGTCTACCGTGCCTTCATCGACCCGGCGGCCATGTGCAAGTGGCTGCCGCCGCACGGCTTCACGGGGACGGTCCATGCGATGGACGCGCGCGTCGGCGGCGGCTACCGCATGTCGTTCACGAACTTCGCGAACGGCGGGAGCCACTCGTTCGGAGGGAAGTACGTCGAGATGGTCCAGAGCGCGAAGCTGCGCTACACGGACGCGTTCGAGGACCCGAACCTCCCCGGCGAGATGAGCGTCACGATCACCTTCACGCCGGTGTCGTGCGGCACGGAGCTCGACGTCGTCCAGGAGGGCGTACCGGGCGTGATCCCGGCCGAGGCCTGCTACCTCGGCTGGCAGGAGTCGCTCGGGATGCTCGCGCAGCTCGTCGAGGCGGACGTGCCGGCCGGCGGTTGATGATCGAGCCAGGCTCTATCGTCAACGGGATTCTCGAGCGCCTGGCCGACCGCGCGCTTGAGCGCGACCCGTGCTAGGTTCCGAGAGTGTCTGCGCTCCCGCACGAGCCGCCTCGCGCCGCCCCGACACGGAAGGGAACGGTCGACGCGATCACCGTGGGGTCGATCCTGCTCCTGCTCCTCGCCCCCACGATCGATGCCTGCCTGCGCGATGCCGAGGCGCGTGGGCCGCGCGCGAACGAGATGCGGACCGCGGCCGAGTTCCCGGGAACACCCGAGACCGCCCGCGCATGGCTGGCGATGCCGCGCCGGATCGAGGCCTGGTTCGGGGATGTCCTGGGCCTGCGGGACGTCCTGATCCGCTGGCACTCCATCGAGGATCTGCTCGTGTTCGGCCGCAGCCCCACGGAGAACGCGACGGTCGGGCGCGACCTCTCGATGTTCTACCGGGGCGAGAGCTCCCTGGAGATCGCGCGCGGAGTCGATCCCTTCTCACCCGCGGAGCTCGAAGCCTGGCGTCGCACGCTCGAAGCACAGCGCGATGCCGTCGAGGGGCTGGGCGCGAAGTACTTGCTGGCCATCGCGCCGAACAAGGAGTCGATCTACCCCGAGAAGCTGCCAGCCTGGGCCGAGAAGCTGGGGCCGTCGCGGCTCGACCAACTGCTCGCGCACCTGGGGCCCCGCTCGACCATCGATGCCGTCGACCTGCGTCCAGCGCTCGTCGCGGCGAAGCGCCTCGACCGTCACGACGATCACGCCTACTTCCCGCAAGGCACGCATTGGTACGGCCGTGGCGCGCTGACCGCGTACCGGGAGATCACGACGGCGTTGAAGCCTCATTTCCCGGTCCTCGAGCCGCTGGCCGACGAGGAACTCGTCCGTTCCGAGTACGGCCAGGATTCCTGGGCCGAGCGCATGTACGTCCTCGATCGGTTCCCGCAGAGCTGCCTGGCGTTCCACCCCCGTGCGCCGCGCGCACGCGTGGTGACGGCGACGCCACGCTGGCCGGATGGCGAACTCGTCACGGAGGTCGACGATGCGCGCCTGCCGCGGGCCGTGTTCCTCCACGACTCGATGCTCGCCTACTTCGAGCCCCTGATCGCCGAGCACTTTCGCAGAGCCACGTTCCTGTGGACCACTCGATTCGACGTCGCGCGCATCGCCGCGGCCCGTCCCGACGTCGTCGTCGTGACGGGCCGCCGCTACATGCCGCTCGCCCACCTCGAGCCGGGCCAGGCGCCGATCGAGATCTGGAACAGTCCGCTCAGCGAGACGGGCGTGATGGGCTTCGAGTACGGCTACACGCTCGACCAGCCCGAGGCGCT
>JAEUHZ010000042.1 GCA_016795205.1 Planctomycetota bacterium
GGCGCCGTGTCAGCGCGCGCGAGCTGCTCGCCTGGCGCGGGGTCCTCCCCGCAGGAGTCTGAGGCGGATCGCGCTTTGGATGCTCGTCAGGAACGGGTCACGATCGAGTCCCTAGGTCCAGCGAACGGGGTCAGCTTCCGCTACGCGCCGGACGCGGCGTCACCCGCGGTCGGGGCAGCGCGAGGCCCGCGCAGGAACGCCTCGAGGCCGCCCGCGTCCGAGCGGCGCAGCTCGAAGCGGAATCCGTGGCGCTCGGCCACCTCCTTGGCGATCGACAGGCCCAGGCCGGTTCCGGTCGGGTGCCGTCGGCGTGCTGCTTCGGTGCGATAGGAGCGCTCCTGGAGACGCGTGAGTTCCTCGTCGCTCACTCCAGGGCCGTCGTCCAGGACGCGCAGCACGAAGTCCGCGCCGTCGAGGTCGAGCACCACGGCCACGTGCCCGCCCTCCCGGCCGTAGCGCACGGCGTTTTGCACGAGGTTGGAGAGCGCGCGCTCGAGGAGCGTCACGTCGGCGGCGACGAGCACCTCCTCGCCCGGCAGCGCGTGCACGAGCTCCACGCCGCGCCCGCGCGCGATCGTGGCCTGTCGCCCGACGGCGCGCTCGATCAGGCGGTTCAACGACGTCGGATGCCGCACCAGGGGCAACTCCTCGGCCTCGAGGCGCGCGGCCGCACCCAGGTTCTCGAGCAGCGAGCCCAGGTAGTGCGCCTCCTCCTGCGCCTCGCGCACCCGGCCCGGATCGGCCGCTGCGCCCGCCGAGGCGCGGCGCTCGAGCGCGACGAGATGACCCTGGAGCACGGTCAGCGGCAGCATGACGTCGTGGGTCGTGTTCTCGACGAACTCGCGCAGCGAGCGCTCGCGTCGCTCGAGACGCCCGACCTGCTCCCGCACCGCGCTGCCCGCCGTGTCGAAGGCCCGCGCCAGCTCCGAAAGCTCGTCCGAGCCGTCGGCGCCCACGGGCTCGGCGTAGCCCGAGCTCGCCGAGCGCCGCACGCCAGCGGTGAGCGCGCGGACCCGCCGCACGATCGGCAGGAAGGCGAGCAGGGTCGTGAGCACGAGCGCCACGGCGAGCAGCGCGGGGACGACGAACCGGTCGATGCGCTCGCCCGCGCCGGCTTCGAGGTCGATGCGGCGTGCCAGGACCAGGGCGCAAGGACCCTCGTCCCAGCGCATGCGCACCAGGGCCTGCCTGCCGCCCGCGCGCGGCAGCCCGGCCCGCTCGGGCAGCACGAACGCGCCGGAAGCGACCTGCGCACCGGCCTGGATCTCGGCACGCAGCGTGGGGTCGAGCGCGGGCGCGAAGGGATTGTCCGAGCGGTAGTCGGGGTTGTAGGCCCACAGCTCGAAGCGCGACGGAAGGACGGCGCGCGCCGCTTCGACGTCGGGGCGCGGGGGGCGCGCGCGCGGCGGACGCGGCGCGCCGCCCGTGCCGGGGCCGAGCGGATCGCGGGGCGGCGGCCCGCCCAGCCGGCGTTCGGCTGGCGCGAGTCGCGGTGGGTCCTGGTAGTTCTCCGGATCGAGCTCGCACGCCGCCCGTCCGCCCGACTCCATGCGGCCGCGCGCGTAGTCCACGAGCGCTTCGAGCTCGGCGTTCCGCGCCGCGTGCTCGCGCCAGGCCGCGAGCCCCAGCGTGAGCGGCGCGGCCGTCACGAGCAGCGTCAGCACGAGGCGCGTGGCGAGCCTCACGCACCGTCCTCCGCGCGCAGCTTGTAGCCGACGCCCCACACGGTCGCGAGGCTGGCGCCGGCCCCCCCGAGCTTCTTGCGCAAGCGCGAGACGTGGACGTCGAGCGTGCGCTCAGTGCCGTCGCGCTCGGGCGGCAGGACGTTCTGGACCAGCCAGGAGCGCGCGATCGCCGCGCCGGGGCGCTGGGCCAGCGCATGGAGCAGGTCGAACTCGACCTTCGTGAGCTCGACCTCCTCCGCACCCACGAACACGCGCCGGGCTCCGACCTCGATCACGATGCCGCCGCACTCCAGGCGGTCCGCGCGCGCCAGCACCGGCCGGCGCAGACGCGCCTGCACGCGCGCCACGAGTTCCTCCGGCCAGAAGGGCTTGGTCAGGTAGTCGTCGGCGCCGAGCTCGAGCGCGCGCACCTTGACCGCCGCGTCCTGTTTCGCGGAGAGCACCAGCACCGGGATATCGCACTGGCTCCGCCAGCGCTTGAGCACGTCGAGCCCGTGCGCGCCGGGCAGCATGAGATCGAGCACGAGCAGGGCCCAGTTCTGCGGGGTGAGCCCCAGGGCCGTGCCGCCGTCGCGCAGCCAGCGGGCCTCGAAGCCGGCCTCCGCGAGGTGCTCGACGATCTGGCGGCCGAGCTTCTCGTCGTCCTCGACGAGCAGGATCTTCTGGGACACGGTCGCTCGGCCTCGCATGACAGGTTCGGGTCTCGGTCTGAAGGGCGTCCGAAGGCGCCGCGTCCCGCGACGCGGCTTCAGCTCTGCGCAAGGGTGGTTCCGGATCCTACGGACATGGAGACGCCCATCCGGCAGCACACGGCTCGATTCCTGGCCGGCGTCCTGTGGCTCTGCGCCGCGAGCGGCCTCGAGGCTCGAGCGCAGGCGCCCGAGCACGCGGCGCGGCCCGCGCCGCTCGCGTCCGCCCCGGTCGATCGCCTCGAGGCCTGGTCGGAGTCCTTGCTGCGCAGAGCCCTGGATCCCGACCCGCGGATCGCGCGCAGCGCGCGTGCGGCGCTCGCTGCGCTCGCCGCGGGAGACCCCCGACCGCCACCGGGCGGGCCCGAGGCCCGCCCGGATGCCAGCCCTCCTCCCGCGCACGGCGGCCAGGCCCCGGGTGCCCCCGGCGAGGGGCACGCTCCACGCGGCGAGCGGCCGCCATTCCCGCCGGCCGGCCCGCGCGCCGGCCCCTGGGATCCGCGGCCGCCGCGCTGCGGCCCCGGGTGCTGCCTGCACGGCGCACCGCTCCGGCCGGAGCGCGCTGGGCCCGGGCAGCCACTCCCGCCACCTCCGGGCGACCGCGCCGAGCGCGGCGGACGGGGCCCCCGGCCCGACCTGCCCCCCGCCGGCCTGGGCCCACGGCCGCCGCGTGCGGGCGGTCAGGGCGAGCCACCTCCCGAGCGCCACGGCGCGCCGCCGGCGCCGCCCCACAGACCACGCGGCGCGATCGCGCCCGCCCCCCGTTCCACGACCCAGGAGACCTGATCCGTGCTGTCGAACCGCTTCCTCGCCGCGCCGCTGACCTGGCTTCTCGCGGGCGTCGCCGCCGCGCAGGGCCCCGGGCCCCTTCCGCCGCCGCCCGTGCCGCCGGGCAACCCGATCACGCCGGCCAAGGTGAACCTGGGCAAGACGCTGTTCTGGGACGAGCAGCTGTCGAGCACGGACACGGTCGCGTGCGGCACCTGCCACGTCTTCGAGCGCGGGGGCTCCGACCCGCGCACGTCGAGCGCCAGCGCGCACCCCGGGCGCAACGGGGTGCCGGGCGACGCCGACGACGTCTTCGGCTCGCCCGGCGTGCCGCGGCACGCGGCCGACGGAGCCTACACGCTCGATGCGTTCTTCCGCCTCGGGACGCAGGTCACGGCGCGCAAGGCGCCCAGCGTGATCAACGCGGCCTACGTGCCGGCGTTGTTCTGGGACGGTCGCGCGAGCCCGCAGTTCGTGGATCCGATCTCGGGTGCGGTCGTGCTCCCTGGCGGAGCGAGCCTGGAGAGCCAGTCGCTGGAGCCGCCGGTCTCCGACGTCGAGATGAGTCACGCGGGCGCGAGTTGGCCAGGGATCGCGGCCAAGCTCGCTGGCAGCGCGCCCCTGCGGCTCGCGCCCGCGGTTCCGCCGCAGCTTGCCGGGTGGATCGCGGGACGCTCGTACCCCGAGCTGTTCCAGGAGGCGTTCGGCACGCCCGACGTGACCCCCGCGCGCGTCGCGTTGGCCCTCGCGACCTACCAGCGCGTGCTGGTCTCGAACCAAGCGCCCTTCGACCAGCTCCTGGCCGGCAACCCGCAGGCCTTGACGCCCCAGGAGAACGCCGGCTTCCAGGTCTTCAACACGATCGGACGCTGCAACATCTGCCACGCCGGGCCGCGCCTCTCGAACGACTCCTTCCGCTACATCGGGCTGCGTCCGCAGGACGACGACCTGGGGCGCTTCGCGGTCACGGGCAACCCGGCCGATCGCGGCCGGATCAAGGTGCCCTCGCTGCGCAACGTGGAGCTGCGCGCGCCCTACTTCCGCAACGGCCGCTTCGCGACGCTCGAGGACGTCGTGGCCTTCTACGACCGCGGCGGAGACTTCAACGCGCCGAACAAGGACCCGAACATCCTGCCGCTGGGCCTCTCGCCCCAGCAGCGCGCGAACCTGCTCGCGTTCCTGCGCCGGCCGCTCACCGACCCGCGCGTCGCCGGCGCCGTGGCACCCTTCGACCACCCGGCGCTGAACCAGTCCTCCGCGCGCGTGCCGACGCTCTTCGGAACCGGCACGCCCGGCACGCAGGGCTTCGTCCCGCGGCTCGTCGCGCTCGAGCCGGCCTTCGTCGGGAACCCGAACTTCACGCTGGCGCTCGACGGCGCCAGCGCCGGGCGCGGCGCGATCCTGGTCTTCAGCGAGGGAGCGGTGCCGGGTGGTGCTCCGTTCTACGGTGCGACGGCCTACGTCGACCTGAGCCCGCCGCTGCTCCTGCGCCGCCTCGGACCGCTCGCCGGCGCTGGACCTGGCTCGGGCTACGGCTCGGCCTCGATCGCCATTCCCAACGACCCCTCGCTCGTGGGCCGCTCGTTCTACGCCCAGGCCTTCGTGCTCGACCTGACCCCGGGCGTGCGCTTCGCGACCACGGAAGCGGCCGCGATCCCGCGCTTCTGACCCGCCTCCCGTTCGGGGCCCGTCCCGTTCCGACGGGCCTCCTGCGCGCGCCGGACGGCCTCAGGCGTCCGGCGCGCGCCCCTTCCGGGGCCGCCGCGCGCGCGCGCGGGCGGGACGCCGCACGACCGGGCTGGCGGCGCCGCGGCGCTGCCGACGCGGGGGCGCGAGCGGCACGAGCGCCTGCGCCAGCGCGTCGTCCACGGTCTCGAGCAGCACGAAGCGCATCTCGGCCCGCACCGACTCGGGCACGTCGGCGAGGTCGGGCTCGTTGCGCCGCGGGAGCAGCACGGTCTTGATGCCGGCCGCGCGCGCGCCGAGCACCTTCTCCTTGATGCCGCCGACCGGCAGGACCAGCCCGCGCAGGCTGATCTCCCCGGTCATCGCCACCTCGGGGCGCGCGCTGCGCCCCGTGAGCAGCGACACGAGCGCCACGTAGAGCGCGACGCCCGCGCTGGGCCCGTCCTTCTGGATCGCCCCCGCGGGCAAGTGCACGTGGACGTCGTGGGTCTCGAAGAAGCGCGGGTCGAGTTCCAGGGCGCGCATCCGCGACTTGACCAGCGACTGCGCGGCCAGCGCGCTCTCGCGCATCACGTCGCCGAGTTGGCCGGTCAGGACGAGCTGGCCCTTGCCCGGCATGCTGGTCGCCTCGACGAACAGGATCTCGCCACCGTGCGGCGTCCAGGCCAGCCCGGTGGCCACGCCCGGCAAGGCCGTGCGCGCCTTGGTCTCGTCCTGGTAGCGCGAGGGCCCCAGGATCGCCTCGATGTCGCCCACGCGGATCCGCACGCGCCGGGCTTCGCCCGCGGCGATGCGCGCCGCGGCCCAACGCACGAGGCTCGCGATGCGGCGCTCCAGGCTGCGCACGCCGGCCTCGCGCGTCCAGCCCTCGAGCACGCGCGCGAGCACGGCCGCGTCGATCGCGCAGCGCTTGGCGTCCAGACCGTTCGCGTCGAGCTGGCGCGGCACGAGGTAGCGGCGCGCGATCTCGAGCTTCTCCTCGCGCGTGTAGCCCGGGATCTCGACCACCTCGAAGCGATCGCGCAGCGGCGTGGGGATCTGGTCCAGGACGTTGGCCGTGGCGATGAACAGCACCTGCGACAGGTCGAACGGCACGCCCAGGTAGTTGTCGCGGAAGGCGCGATTCTGCTCGGGGTCGAGCACCTCGAGCAGCGCCGAGGACGGATCGCCCTGGATGCCGCGGCCGAGCTTGTCGATCTCGTCGAGCATGAACACCGGGTTGCGCGTGCCCGCCTTGCGCAGCGAGTTCACGATGATGCCCGGCAACGCGCCGATGTACGTGCGCCGGTGCCCGCGGATCTCGCCCTCGTCGTGCACGCCGCCCAGCGAGACGCGCACGAACTTGCGTCCCATGGCGCGCGCGATCGACTGTCCCAGCGAAGTCTTGCCCACGCCCGGCGGCCCCACGAGGCACAGGTTCGGCCGGCGCCCGTCGGGCTTCAGCTTGCGCACGGCCAGGTACTCCAGGATGTGGCGCTTGACCTTCTGCAGGCCGTGATGGTCCTCGTCGAGGATCTCCCGGGCGCGCGCCACGTCGAGGCTGTCCTCGGAAACCGTGCCCCAGGGCAGCTCGGCCACGACGTCCAGGTACGTGCGCAGCATGGAGTACTCCGGGCCGGACTCGTTCATGCGTTCGAGGCGGCGCAGCTCGCGCTCGACCTCCTTCTGGGCCTCGGGCGGGAGCGCGGCCTTGGTCAGCGCCTCGCGCAGGTCCTCGAGCTCGCTCTTGTCCTCCTCGCCGCCGGCGAGTTCCTTGTGGATCTGGCGCAGTTGCTCGCGCAGGAAGTAGTCCTTCTGCGCCTTCTCGAGCGTGCCCTTGGTCTCCTCGCGGATCTTCTGGCTGAGCTGCAGCACCTGTTGGAGGTGCGCCAGCTTCGTGCCGACCGCCGCCAGGCGCTCACCGACGTCGACGATCTCCAGGATCGCCTGCTTCTCCTGGACGGGGATGTCGAGGAACGTCGCGACCATGTCGACGAACAGCGACGGCGACTGGATGCCTTGCAGGGCGTTCGACAGGTCCTCGGGCGCGCCCGGCGACAGGTCGAGGACCTCCTTGGCGACCGCCTTCTGCGCCACGAAGCGCGCCTGGAGGTCGAGGCCCTTGGTCTCGGTCTCGACCAGACGCTCGATCGTGCCCACCAAGCCCTTCTGGGTCTCGGAGAGCGACAGCAGTCGGAAACGTTGCTGCCCCTGGCAGATCGCGTGGTGGCGCCCGTCGGGCGCGGTCAGGAAGCGCACGACCTCGGCCAGCGTGCCGACCTCGTGGAGGTCGGCGCGCCCGGGCTCGTCGACCTTCTCGTCGCGTTGGAGCAGGACGCCGATCGGCTTCTGCGTGCGCACCGCCTCCTGGATCGTCTCGACCGCGCGCGGCCGGCCCACGACGACCGGCAGCACGACCCCGGGGAACAGGACCATGTTCCGCACGGGCACGATGAGCAGCGTCTCCGGCTCGACGCGCTGGGCGGCGCCCTCCGGCGGAGCGGGGACCGGGGCGGCCGCAGCCGGCGGCGGACGCTCCTCGCGCAGCGCTTCCCGAGTCGTGTCGTCGGGGCCGCTCACGCCGACACCTTGCGGATCCGCAAGACGAGCAGGCCGTCGCGCAGGGCATTCTCGACGATCTCGTAGCGCCCGGCCGGCAGCGCGATCCGGCGCTCGAAGAAGCCCTGCGGGATCTCGAGCCGGCGCACGGCGCCGCACTGGAACGACTCGGGCAGCGCGCGGTGGGCGCGCACGACGATCCCGCGCGCATCGACGCGCACCTCGGCCGTGCCGGGCTCGACGCCCGGCAGCGCGACGAGCACGGCCAGCTCCGTCTCGGTCTCGATCACGTCGACGGGCGGCTCCCAGCAGGCGCGCTCGCCCTCTTGGGCGCGGTGGAAGAAGCGGCGCTGGACCCGGTCCGCGCGCTCCAGCAGCTCGGAGGCCCGCTCCCACATCCACTCCGAGGGGTCGCGTTGTTTCGTGGCCATGACGTGCCCAGTGTAGGCCCTCCCGCCCGCCCGCCCGTGCTCGTCCCCAGATCTCGGACCCACCGGTAGACTTGGCCGGGCGAGCGGGGAACGCGTCGGTCCCCCCTCGCGACTGCCCGTGCCGGGCACTTCGCCGACGTCCCCTGAGGATCGCTCCATGACCCACGTCGCTTCCCTGTCCGCTTGGTCGGTGCTCGCAGCCCTGGCCGCGGGCGTCTCCGCCCAAGACACCTCCTTCCCCCCGAACCAGCCCGCGGCCGCCGGCCCGGCGCAACCCCTGGCCGCGCGCGGCGCGGGCGGCGGCGGCATCCAGGCCGCCACCTCGAACCCCGGGCGCCTGACCACGCTGTTCACGAACCTGCCGGCGAGCACCACGTCGGACGTGCCGGGCCTCGCTCCCGCCAAGTTCCAGGCCAGCACGTCGAGCACGCTCATCTTCGACCGCCCCTGGATCAGCCACAACGGCGCCTACTGGGTGCTCACGGCCGACACGGACCTGGCGACGACCGAGGACGAGGTCCTGCTCCTGAACGGCGCGGTCGTCGGCCGCGAGGGCACGCCCGCGCCCTGGGAGGCGGGCCAGACCTGGGGCACGCTCGACACGCGGATCAGCGTGAACGACTCGGGCGACTACGCGTTCACGACGAACGTCGGCCCGTCCACGGTGAACGACGACTACGCGATCTACGTCACGCCCGGCCCGACCTACACGGTCGTCTTCCGCGAGGCCGACCCGATCGCGGCCCTGCCGGGTGCGACCTGGGACGACAACATCGACAGCCCGGTGCTCCTGAACGACGGGCGCCTGTCCGTGTCCGACGACGGCATCGACGGCGTGGGCGTCACCGTGAACGACGACGAGATCATCGTGCTCGACAACGTGCTCATCGCCCGCGAGGGGATCACGATCCCAACCGGCCAGGCCGGCGGCGCCACGAACGCCTGGGAGAACTTCAGCCTGGAGGACACCTGGTTCGACGCCAGCGGCGCGAACCACATCATCCTGGGCGACCTCTTGGGCGCGACGACCTCCGACCAGGTCGCAGTCGTCAACAACGCGGTGGTCCTGCAGGAAGGCGTGGTCATCCCGGGCTCCAGCTTCGTCTCGCCCATCGGGGCCACCGGCATCCGCTGGGTCACGATGGACGGCAACGGCGTGTGGTACGCGCATGGTCAGAACGCCGACGGCCAGGACTGGATCGTGCGCAACGGCGCGGTCGCGGTGGCCACTGGCGACGCGCTCGCCAACGTGGGCGCGGTGCGCTACTTCTCGGGCACGATCGACGGCGCCCAGGAGGTCCCGGCCAGCGGCTCCACGGCCACCGGCACGATCCGCATGCTGATCGACACCTCGTCGAACACGCTGCACTACCAGATCACGCTCACGGGCCTCGTGAACACCGAGACCGCGGCGCACATCCACGGCTTCGCGGGCCCGGGCGTCAATGCCGGCGTGCTCTACAACCTGCCGCTGGGCAACTCGAAGGTCGGGACGATCAACTACCTCGAGAGCGAGGAGCAAGGGCTGCTCTCCGGCCTCACCTACGTGAACGTCCACACGAACATCTTCCCGGGCGGCGAGATCCGCGGGCAGATCCTGCCGGACGTCGAGCGCTGGGCCGGCCCCACCGCGACGCCGGCGACGTTCTACGCCGTGGCGGCGGCCAGCTCGGGCGATTGGGTCGCGATGGGCACGACGAATGCGCCGGACAACTGGAACGGCGTCATCGTGCTGAACGGCACGCACGTCCTCGTGCGCGAGAACGACCCGCTCGACATCGACGGCAACGGCCTGTTCGACGACGACGCGTACATCCGCACGTTCGGCAACGACGACCTGGTCCTGGCACCCGACGGCACGCTGTACTTCACGGCCACGATCCAGAACTCGGCGCTGGCACAGACAGGTCAGGGCTTCTTCCGCCGCTCGGGCGGCAATCTCCAGCAGGCCTACTGCTTCGGTGACGGCACCGGCACGGCCTGCCCCTGCGGCAACGGCTCGGCCGTCGGCGCCATGGGTGGCTGCTTGAACTCCCTGGGTCTGGCTGGCCGGCTGGATTCGTCCGGCATCGCCAGCCTCACAGCGGACTCGCTGCTGCTCTCGGGCACGAACATGCCGAACAGCTCGGCGCTCTACTTCCAGGGCACGACGCAACTCGCCGGCGGCGCGGGCGTCGTGTTCGGCGATGGGCTGCGCTGCGCGGGCGGCGCGATCATCCGTCTCGGCACGAAGTCGAACGTGGCCGGCGCCTCACAGTTCCCCGCTGGCGGCGACCCGACGGTCTCCGTGCGCGGGCTCGTCGGCGCGCCGGGCCTGCGGACCTACCAGGTCTGGTACCGCAACGCGGCGGCCTTCTGCTCGGTGGACACGTTCAACTTGACCAACGGCGTGGCCGTGACCTGGGGACCCTGAGATCCGGGCGGTACGGAGTCGGTACGGAGTCAGGCTCCGCTCCGCCGATCTC
>JAEUHZ010000043.1 GCA_016795205.1 Planctomycetota bacterium
CCGTGACCTTCTTGTACCGCCGACCGAGCGCATCGTAGCCGTACACGGAGAGCCGCGCGTGGGTCACATCGTGGAACTCGACCAGGCGCTCGCGGTAGTCGTAGGCCAGCACCTGCGCGCCGCTCTTGCCGCTCGCGAGGCAGCCGTTCGCGTCGTACGTGCTCGTCCCCAAGGGCGTCGAGGTGTAGAGGTTCAGCGGGGCGTGGGCCGCGTTCAGCGTGTAGAGGCCGGCGTCCGGGCCGCCCGTGACGCTCGTGCGGTTGCCCACGTCAGGCACAGGACTCGGCACGCGCTGCGCGCTGTGCTCCACGGCTTTCTCCGGATGAACCCCGGTGTCTACTTGTAGGGGTTGAAGACGTCGATCAGCGTCTCGAGTGCAAGGCCTCGGACGTTTGGCTCTTGGTTGTCTCCCAGACCTGTTTCGGCGAGCTCGTCACCGATCAGCTCCTGGATGTCTCGCTTCTGGTTCTGCCTGATCACGACCTCCGAGCCTTCACGCAGCACCGGCATGAGCTCTGGGGCTCGCTTCTCGAGGACCTCCCGTAAGAGGTCGAACATGGGCTGGGACATCCGAATGGTCACCGATGTCGATCTCATGGTCTCGGGTCCGGATTCCGGGGTCGGCCCCAGGTCGTGACCACCTTTCCTTGACTGTTCAGGATCACGGTCCCTTGCTCCCCGGAGTACTTCGTTGCCCCTCCGGCCTGCTCCACGACCTTCGTTGGATTCCGAACCGCGTCCAGAATCGCTTCGGGATGGACTCCGCGTCCTCCATCGCGACCGATCGCTTGCTGCAGACCATGGTCCGTGTACCCAGTGATCTTCCCTCCGACCTTACCTACGCCCTTGGACGACGCCGCAAACAACCCCTCCGCCAGCCGCAGCCCACTCACGACCACCGCCCCCGTCCCCACCACCGCCGACGTCGCGATCGCCACTTCCACAGCCGCGCGCCCCAAGAGCTCGCCCTTCTCCGACGCGCTCAGCTCCCCAAACCCACCCGACGACAACAGCTCCGCCGCCCGCGCCGTGCTCTCCATCCCCAAGGAGTGCAGCACCGCATTCAGATCGCCCGAGCTCACGTCCCGTGACAACTGCTCCAGGCTGGCCCAGATCGCCTTCCCACTCTCGAGCGGGCTCGTGGTCAGCAGCGAGACGATTCCCTCGACCGCCGCCTCCAGGCTCTCCCACGCCTCCGACCCCGCGCCCTTCACCAAGCCCCACGCGAAGTCCATCCCCTCCCAGAACCCGAACTCCTCGACGCTCTCCGTGCAGTCGCCCAGGCAGTACAGCACTTCGCCGTTCGACACCCCAAGCTGCGCCGAGGTCTGCGCGATGCGCACGCGATCGTCGGCCTGGTGCTCGCCGTCCGCGACCCGCTTTCCTGACTTGCCGCCCGACTTCTTCTCGGCCTCGGCCTGCCTGCGCCGCGACACGGAACCGTGGCTCTGGCAGTCGCCCTTGACGCCTTGGGGGTGCGAGCTGCCCGTGCGGCAATCGCCGCGCACGCCGACGGGATCGGAGGTCCCCGTGCTGAGGTCACCGCGCACGTTCGGCGGCAGCGCCGACGCCGGATACGCGCAGTCCAAGCCCAGCGGATCCACCAGGCTCCAAGGGTTGTTCGCGCAGTAGGTCTGAGCGTTCCCGAGGTTCGACGTGTCGCCCCACGGACCCAGCGGGTCGCGCGACACGAAGCGCCCCGCGCGCGGATCCAGGTAGCGGTGCCGGAACTGGTAGAGCCCCGTCTCGAAGTCCAGCTCGCGCCCGCTGAAGAGCGCCGTGTTGCCCAGCGCCGACCCCGCGAGCGGCTGCATCGTCGCCGGATCCACGACCTCGCCGTAGTCGCGGTACTCGTAGTCCTCGGCCAGCGCGCCGGACGCAGCGCTCAGCGCGAGCACGCTGTGCAGGTCGTCCGCGTGCACCGCGCAGGACTGGAAGTTCCCCGCCCCCGTCGCGTCGCGCGCGATCTCGACCAGCGCGTCGAGCGCGTCCTCGCGCACGTACGTCGCCACGACCAAGTCCGCGCCGTCGCGCTCCTCGAGCACGCTCCAGCCACCGTCGAAGAAGTAGCGCGTCTCGTTCAACTCGGGCGTGCCGCTGTCCGTGACCTTCTTGTACCGCCGACCGAGCGCATCGTAGCCGTACACGGAGAGCCGCGCGTGGGTCACATCGTGGAACTCGACCAGGCGCTCGCGGTAGTCGTAGGCCAGCACCTGCGCGCCGCTCTTGCCGCTCGCGAGGC
>JAEUHZ010000056.1 GCA_016795205.1 Planctomycetota bacterium
GGGGGGGGGGGGTGTGGGGGCGACCCCCCCCCGCCCCCCCGGGGCCCCCCCCCCCCCCCCCCCCCCCCCCACACTGCGGGGCTCGGCGCCGCTCCACGCTGGTAGTAGCCGCGGTACTGCGGGGGCCAGGGAGCCCATGCCGACGCGCTCCTGGTTCCTCGCGCGCGGAGAACCGAACAGCGCGGGCCGCCCGCTCGGGGACCTCTCGTACAGCGCTTGGGCGAGATCCGTGGGAGGAGCCTGTCTGCGCATCGCGCGACCAGGGCATCCACGCAACGTGATCCCCTCCGTCCTTCGACGTCACACGGGAGTGTCACCCATGTGCCGGGACACGGGTGTTACCCATGTACCCGGGTCGGATCACCGTGTTCACAGAATCCGCTTGCCAGACCCCCCCCCCCCCGATACCCTGGACCGAGCGGCGCGAGAGAGACGGCGGATTTCGCCGCCCACTCTGCCTGCGTCTTGCCTTGAGGAGCTCGAGTCATGGGAACACGGTTCAGCCTCATCCTGGCGCTGGTCATCACAGCCCTTGGACCTTCACGAGTTGCATCCGCGGATGCGAGTGACTGCATGACCCTGGGCGAGTGCGCTCCGGGTGTTTCCTGGGACGTCCAGGTGGGCGTGACGCACACGACGATCACGATCCACCACCCTGACGAGGAGTCCCACGTCGAGGTGCGCCCCAACGACTCCGCGGAGAAGGTCAACGCACACGGAGTTAGCGTCAAGCCATCCAACAACGGCACGTGGGGCGCCGTCGCGAACTGCCAGGGCACGACCTACGGCTGCGCCTGAGCTCGGATCCACGGCTGTTGCGCTAGCCTGTCGCAGCGGATCCCCCCAGCCTCGACCCACGGCTGCTCCTGCGGCCCGCGGCGTCCGCTGAAAGAGCGGCCAATGAAGCGAAGACGAGTGAGGCCCGCCTGGGTCGTGTCGATCGTGACGCTCGTGGCGTCGGGAGGGCTCGTGTTCCTGGCGCTCAGGCAACCCCGCTTTCCGTCGCCGGATCTGCCTCTCGACCCGCAGCGCCTATCGAGCGCGACATCCGTCGAGCTCGCCCTCGCTCGGGACGTGCCAGCCGCTCGCACCTCAGGGCCACAAGCGGCCGACGAGGTGTCCTCGGCGCGCTCCACTCCCTCCGCCCGCACCTTCCGGGTGAGTGGAAGGACCGTCGACGTTCAATCTCAGCCGATCTCGGGTGCGGCCTTGCGTCTGGCTGTGAAGCCTGAACTCTCGCGCGTTCTCTCGCAGGCGACGGAACTCGAATCGCGGAGTGCCGACGACGGAGCCTTCGACCTGCTCGCCGACGTCCCAGCTCATCACACGGTGTTGTTCCGAGCGAGCGCGCCGAGCACCGTCGAAGCGACGTGGGCTTGGTCGGCCGGCCCCGAGCCTCGACACGTGAAGCTGGGGGACGTCGTGCTCGTCCCGTCGGCCCGAGTGTCCTGCGTTGCGCTCGCGCAGGATGGTGGCTTCCTGCTTGGGCGGGGCTGGACAGTCGCGGCGGAGCAGGCGTCCCTGGAACTCTCCTCGGGACGCGCCGGCTACAGCGTCCGGCGCTGGGCCGACCCTGTGACGGGTCTCTTCGTGTTCGAGGGCGTTCCCGCCGGGCTCGTGACCTTCCTCCTACAAGGCGGCGAAGCTTCGGTCGCTGGTCGGGAGAGCTTGCAGGTCGATCCAGGCGGAGAGCACTTCGTCGAGATCACGAGCGCCGTGCCGGAGGTTCAGCAGCTCATCCACGTGCAGGCGAAGATCAAGCACTTCGGCGCTGTCATGTCCCACGACATCGTCGCCATCGAGGCGGAGGATCTCGCCGGTCGGCGCTTCCATGCTCGCGCTCCCTCGGAGGGTTCGCGCGGGATGACGTGGCACTCGGTGTCTGGAGTTCCCACGGGGGAGTACACCGTGCACGTCCGCGGCGACGCCTTCCAGCAACTCGCGATCGCGGAGGTACGGCCCGGCGATTTCGTCACGGCACAGCTCGTTGGCAACGTCTCCGCGCGGCTCGCCTTGACGCGAGGGGGCGAACTCATCCCGCCGTCGTCCTCGGTTCTCGAGATCCGGATGCGGACAGAGGATCGTGGCCCCCTCCCGCGGCGTCTGGAGGGTGTCCCGAGCGGGGACGCGATCGTGTTCGAGGGACTCCTGCCCGGTGCTCAAGAGTGGACCCTGCACCTGCCGGGAACTGGACCGCGGCTGCTGGGAGTGCTGGAACCGCTTCCGGGCGAGGCTCGCACCGTTCACGTCGAGCTCGAGTCCGGAGACACGATCGAGGGAGTGGTCTTCGAGCGCCGCACGCGCCGTCCGCTGGGCGGTGCGCGAGTCGTGCTGGCGCGCGCGCTGACTGCCTCCGCGCGAAGCGACTCGGCGTGGGACGACGAAGTGCTCGAAGCGACGACATCCGATCCCGCGACGGGCCACTATCGATTCGCGGGGCTACCGGCGGGCGAGTATCGCCTGAGAGCCGAGCTCGGCCCGCTGCTGGTCTCCGCCGAGGCACGGGTCACGGCAACGGGATCCGGCGAGGAGCACTCGATCGATCTCGGGCTCGAAGCTGGTGGCGGCCTCGTGGGTCGCCTCCGGATGGCTCCGGGGACTGCGCTCGAGAACCTGAGCGCGACCGTGGCTCCTCTGGGCCTCGCCCGCACGGCGAATGGGCGTGTGCGCGAGAGCGCGCTCCGCGCGCGCGTCGCGTCCAGGGTGAGTCCAGACGGCGGATTCCGCTCGGGCCTGCTGCCGCCGGGACCCGCACGCGTCGTGCTGTACATGCCCGAGTTGCACCTCCCCACGGGCCCAGGCAGCACGTTCGCCACGAGCGGGGGCTCGATCGATCTCGGAGTCGTCGAAGTGCTGCCCGGCCAGTGGACCGAGCACGAGTTCGACGCGACGGCGTCATCACCTGGCAGCGTGGAGGTGGTCGCGAGCCTGGACGGGCGCGCGGCGTGGGGGCATGTCGTCGAGCTGCAGCAGGACCGCGGCACGCACATGACTTCCAAGGCGGGTGCCGTCGTGCCTCCCAGCGGTCGTGTCGTCCTCGGACCGCTCGTGCCCGGCAAGTACATCCTCACGCTCCGACCGACGCAGGCGAGCTGGGTCTGGACACGCGCGGACCGCGTGATCGTCACACCGGGTTCGCGCACGCGCGCGGAGGTGATCGTGACGGTCGAGCGTGGAGCCCTGACCCTCGTCGACCGCGAGGGTCGGCCGGTCGCTCACGAGGAGGTCCGCATCCGCGCCGTCGCCTCGCCGCCACCCAACGGCGCCGAGTTCAGGACCGATGGCGCGGGGAGGCTCCGTCTCGCGCTGCCCCCTGGGCGGTACTCGCTCGCCCGCGGACTCGCGAGCGGCAGCACGACACGCGTCGAGTTCGCTTGGCCACCCGGACCCGAGCACGCGCGCGGGCTCGAGCTGCCCCGGTGAGCGGAGCGGCGTGATCGCCGTCCCGCTTCGTCGACCGTCTAGCGCGGCAGCTCGCCCGGCATCGGGCGATCGGCGAGCCCCAGCGCCTTCTCGACGCGCTGCTCCACGAAGAGCGCTTGGTCGGGCTCGTCGAGGCCGCTGACGAGCTTCTTGGTCGGCCCGTCGTCGAGCACGGCCCACACCTCGTAGGTCGAGCGCGAGCCGTTCTTGCCGCGGTGGATGCGCTCCTTGCAGAAGAGCTGCGTGACGCGCATCGCGGGGATGTGCGCGACACCTGGCCAGGGGAGCGGCGCGTGGCGCACCTGGATCGAGTCAGCACCGACCTGGATGGTCGTGGTGTTCAGGAAACCCGCCAACGTGAAGTAGGTGAGCCCGAGACCCAGGGCCACGTGAAGAGCGGGGAACACGAGGACCAAGAGAGGCGCCTCCGGCCCCGCGAAGGAGTACCAGGCGAACAGGAAGCCGTTCCAGATCACGCAAAAGCCAGCCAGGAACACGAACGACGGCTGAAACCAGCGGCGCCGGATCACGAGGCCCTGCAGGCCGTCCTCGACCGTGAAGCGCCGCGGCAACTCGACCGCGGGGCGCGGCCGTTGCACCGGGTCCGAGGCGGGAGTCCCGCGGAACAGCGTCAGGCTCCGGCAATAGCGGCAGGTGAGCACGCCGCGCGCTGCGTCGAGGTCCTCCGCGCGATAGGACGATCCGCATTGCGGACACGTCAAGGCCTGCGTCGTCGGCGTGCTCACGCGCACACGCTAGCGGAGATGCCGCATGCCGTGGAAGTCGCAGCGTGGACTAGGCGTCGAGCCGGCCCATGCGGCCCTGTTGGTAGTCCTGGATCGCCTGGTGGATCTCCGCGCCCGTGTTCATGACGAACGGACCGTGCTGGACCACTGGCTCGCCCAGCGGCTCGCCCGAGAGGAACAGCAACGTCGAGTCCTGCGCGGCCCGCAGCGCCACACGGGTCCCCTCGCGGCTCAGGAGCGCGAGCTCGGCGTCGCCGACCGGTTCGGAGCCGTTGACCGCGATCGCGCCTTCCAGCACGACCACGGCGGCGGTCCGGCCGGCGGGCACGTCGAACCCGAGCTGCGCGCCCTGCGCCAGGCGCACGTCCCACACGTCGAGCGGCGTGAAGGTCGAGGCCGGACCACGCGCGCCGGCGTGCTCGCCCGCGATCACGCGCACGAGGCCCGTGCCGCCCGCGAGCTCGACGCGCGGGATCGCGTCGGCGGTGATCGCCTGGTACTTGGGCTGCGACAGCTTGTGCTTCGCGGGCAGGTTCACCCACAACTGCACCATCTGGAGCACGCCGCCGGACCGCGTGAACTCCGGGTCGTGGAACTCCTCGTGCACGATCCCCGCAGCGGCCGTCATCCACTGCACGTCGCCCGGGCCGATGACGCCGGCGTTCCCGGCCGAGTCCCGGTGCGCGACGCGACCTTGGTACACGATCGTGACCGTCTCGAAACCGCGGTGCGGGTGCTCGCCGACGCCGCGCGGCCCCTCGCGCTCGGGATCGCGCGGCCCGTACTGCGTGGGACCGGCGTAGTCGAAGAGCAGGAACGGGCTGATCGCCTCGCCCAGCCGGTTCGACGGGAACAGGTTCCGCACGTGGAAGCCGTCGCCGACCATGTGCGTCGAGCCGGGTCGAACCGTGCCCAGGACCGTCTTCGGCGTGCTCGTCGTCATGCGCGCATCCTAGGACGGCCCACAAGGACGCACCGCGCGGTGAGTCCCGCGCGGTAACCGGCTCAGCCCGACTTGGCGCTCTCCGCGCCGCGCTGGCGCAGGTAGGCCTCGATGAACGGGTCGAGGTTCCCATCCAGGACGCTCTGCGTGTTGCCGGTCTCCACGTCCGTGCGGTGGTCCTTGACCATCTGGTAGGGGTGCAGCACGTACGAGCGGATCTGGCTGCCGAACGAGATCTCGTTCTTCTCGCCGTAGAGGCCCTTGAGCTCCGCCTCGCGCTTCTGCTCCTCCCGCTGGATGAGCTTGGCCTTGAGCAGGTTGAACGCCATCTCCTTGTTCTTGAGCTGGCTGCGCTGGCTCTGGCTGCGGATCACGATGCCGCTCGGGATGTGTCGCAGGCGCACGGCCGTCTCGACCTTGTTCACGTTCTGGCCGCCGGCTCCGCCCGAGCGCATCGTCTCGATCTCGACGTCGCTCTCCTTGATGTCGACCTGGATCGAGTCGTCGATCAGCGGGGTCACGTCGACGCTGGCGAACGCGGTCTGGCGTCGCGCCTGCGCGTCGAACGGGCTGATCCGCACGAGCCGATGGACGCCGGTCTCGGCCTTGAGCCGGCCGAAGGCGTAGTCGCCCTCGATCTCCAGCGTGGCGGACTTGATGCCGCCGGCGTCCTCGTCGACGCGCTCGACCTCGGTGACCTTGTAGCCCTTCTTCTCGGCCCAGCGGGCGTACATGCGCACCAGCATCCCGGCCCAGTCGCCGGCGTCCACGCCACCCGCACCCGGGGTGAACTGCACGTAGGCCCCGCAGCGGTCGTTCGGGCCGCCCAGCATGACCCGGAAGTCGAGGTCGTGGACGCAGTCCTCGATCGTCGTGACCGCGGCCTCGGCCTCGGCCAGCACGGCGTCCTCGCCGGCATCGGCCGCCATCTCGACCAGGATCGCGAGCTCCTCGTAGGCGGTCTGGACCTTGCGCACCGGCTCGACGACCGAGCGCACGTCCTTCATCTCGGCGACGAACCGCTGCGCCCGCTCGGCGTTCGACCAGAAGTCGGGAGCGGACTGCAGCTCCTCGATCTCGCGGAAGCGACGCTCCTTGGTGGCGTAGTCAAAGACTCTCCTTGAGCTGCTCGAAACGCCGCTCGAGGGAGGCTGCCCGTTCCTTGAGTTCCTTCAGCGAAGCCATGGGGGCGCAGATTCTAGCCAGGGCCGACGGGGACGCCAGCTCCGAGCACGACGCGCACCGTGTCGCGTGCGATGAGCAGCTCCTCGTCGGTCGGAACCACCCACGCCGAGAGGCGCGCGCCCTGGCGGCTGATCGGCCCGGCGCGCCCACCGACCATGGCGGCGTTGCGCTCCGGATCGAGCTCGAGTCCGAGCCACTCCAGGCCGGCACAGATGCGCGCACGCACGCTCGGAGCGTTCTCGCCGATGCCGCCCGCGAAAACGATCGCCTCCGCGCCGCCCAGGAGGGCCAGGTAGGCCCCGACGTACTTCTTCACCCGGTGACAGAACATGTCGATGGCGAGCCGCGCGCGCCGGTCGTCGTGCTCGGCCTCCTCGGCCAAGAGGTCGCGCATGTCCGCGGTGAGGCCCGAGACGCCCAGCAGCCCGGACTGGCGGTTCAGGATCGCGCTGACCTCGTGCAGCGAGATGCCCTCCTTCTCGCACAGGAACTCCAGCACGGACGGGTCCACGTCGCCCGAACGCGTGCCCATGATCAAGCCCTCCAGCGGCGTGAAGCCCATCGAGGTCTCGACGGAGCGGCCCGCGCGGATCGCGCAGGCCGAGCAACCGTTGCCCAGGTGCATCGTGATGATGTTGGCCTCGTCGCGCGCGGCACCCGTGAGCTTGCGGTAGCGGTAGGCGACGTAGCGGTGCGAGGTCCCGTGGAACCCGTAGCGGCGCAGCCGGAAGCGCCGGTAGTACTGGTATGGGATGCCGTACAGGTAGGCCGACTCGGGCAGCGTGGCGTGGAACGACGTGTCGAAGACCGCGACGTCCGGCACGCCCTCGCCCAGTAGTGCCCGCGCGGCGCGAATGCCCTTCAGGTTCGCGGGGTTGTGCAGCGGTGCGAGCTCGACGCACTCCTCGATGCCCGCGAGCACCTCGGCATCGATGCGGGTCGAGGTCACGAAACGCTCGCCCCCGTGGACGACCCGGTGGCCGACCGCGTGGATGTCGGCGATCGAGCCCAGACCGACGAGCCCCGAGTCGTTCGAGACCAGCCAGCGCAGGACCCAGTCGACGGCCGCGCGGTGGTCACGCAGCGGCGCGGCCTCGACGATCCGGCCACCGGACTCCGTCAGCACGCTGATCAGGGCCTGCCCGCCGATGCGCTCGATCCGGCCTTGCACCAGCCGGCGGTGCGTGTCGCGCTCGATCCCGTCGATGTCGGTCGCGATGACCTGGAAGCGAACGCTGGACGAGCCACAGTTGAGGACGAGGACGTTCACGAGGCGTGGGCGCGGGCGGGGCGGGCTCCTGCTGTACCCGCTGCCGAGCTCCGCGGCGAGGGGGTGGTCGCGGCGCGCGCGGCGCGGTCCGGGCGGGATCTGCAGTGCGTCGGGGTCGCGCCGCAGGAGCGCGCCGCCCGCGGCCGAGTCGCGCGCTGCGTGGCCTCCGAAATAGGACGCGGGCCCTCCCGGAGGAGAGCCCGCGTGCGCCGGTCCCGGCACGGAAGAAGTGTCCAAGGTGCGAATCGAGGCCGGGCGGAGCCGCGCGGGCTCCCGAGCGGACGCGCCGCCCCGGCGCAGGCCACCTGTCGGACGCCACGCGCGACGACCGTAGGAGCGCGAAGGACTTTCGCGGCGCGCGGTCGACGCGACCGGCGGCGCGGCCAAGGCAGCGGCGGGCGCTGGGACGTGCGGCGCAGTGGACGTGCGCAGTGGCTCGCGACTGCGGCGCCGGGTGGGGGCCGGGGCCGCCGGATCAGCGCGGCGCGCTGTGCTGCACTTCGCGCTGCGGCGTGGGCTCGGGGACGCCA
Organism: Planctomycetota bacterium; assembly: GCA_016795205.1. Classification (GTDB taxonomy): domain Bacteria; phylum Planctomycetota; class UBA1135; order UBA1135; genus JAEUHZ01. Next base: position 8,098 of record JAEUHZ010000056.1, read on the forward strand.
CCGTCCGGCCAGCGATCGAGGATCCCTTCCTCGGCGACGAGACGCGTCAGCGCGGCGCGGTCCTTCGTGACGGCGGCCGAGAGGACCTCGCAGCCCGACTCGGTGACCAGCACGACGTCCTCGATGCGCACGCCGATGCCGCTCTCGGGGTCGTAGACGCCCGGCTCGACGGTGAAGACCACCCCGGGCTCGAGGGGCTTCCCGTTCTGCCCGACGTCGTGGACCTCCATCCCGACGTAGTGGCAGGTGCCGTGCGGCAACAGCTTGCCCAGGCCGCGCTCGGACAGCACGCGCCGGCAAGCGCGCTCGACGTCGGCCATCGTGCGGCCGGGGCGGACCTCGGCGATCCCGGCGAGCTGGGCCGCCAGCACCGCGTCGTAGATCTCGATCATGCGCGGGGTCCAGGCGCCGTCGACCGGCCAGGAACGCGTGATGTCCGACACGTAGTGGTCGACCTCGGGCGCGTAGTCGAGCAGCACGACCTCGCCGGCGCGCATCTCGCGCCCGACCTGGTTGTAGTGCAGGACCAGGGCGTTCGGCCCGCACCCGACGATGGCGTGGTAGCCCGGGCCGGCGGCGCCCTCGGCGCGGTGCACGAAGCTCATCACGGCCTCCAGGTGCCGCTCCGTGAGGCCCGGACGCGAGGAGCGGATCGCCTCCTCCATCGCGCGCGCGCCGATCTGCGAGGCCCGGCGCAACGCAGCGATCTCCTCGGGTGTCTTCACCCGTCGCAGCTCGGCCAGGATGGGCGCGCAATCGCGCACCTCGTAGCCGAAGCGCTCCTCGAGCCGCGACTGGAGCGCGTCCTCGCGGCTCGGTCGGCCGTCGAGCGGGTCGCGCTCGATCGCCCGGTCGTGCGGGCCCGCGGCATCGTGGCAGCCGGAGAGCCCGATCCAGGGCTCCTTGCTGATCCAAGCGACCTTGGACGAGGACACGCGCTCTTCGAGCGTCGCGATGAGCTCCGACCCAGGCCGCACGTCGCGGAATCCGGTGGCCTCGCGCACCCACTCGTCCTCGCAATCCCACTGTTCTCCGTCCCAACGCTCCTTCATGGCGTTGGGGCGCGGCAGGAACAGGAGCTCCTCGCCGCTCGCGAGGTCGATGAGCAGCGCTGCGTTGGGACTCTCGACGCCGGTCAGGTACCAGAACGTCTTGTCCTGATGGAAGCGGGCGTAGTCGCGCTGCGCCGGCAGCCCACGCACGAGCACCAGCCCGGCCGGCGTGCTCTTCCTGAGCTCGGCGACGAGCGCCGCGCGGCGGCCGCCGTGGAAGGCAGCACCGAGCCCCGCGCGCCGCACATGCTCTTGCCCGGCCACGAGGGCCATGGGCTTGGTCGCGGTGGGAGCGGGCTCCTGGGTGGCAGGCCGCGGACTCGGGGCCCAGAGCAACGCCAGGATCAGGAGCGGAACGGTCGCGGTCATCCCCTGCAGGATAGTCAGCGGCGCGCGGCGCGTGGCGCGCCAGGGTGATTCCCGGTGGCAGCGGCCTGCACTTTTTCCCGTCCAGAACAGGGCGCGCCCCCCCTTGCCGGCCCGGCCGGGATCGGCGAGCCTGCCAAGCGATGCAGGGCCTCCGGCTGGCGCTGTTCGATCTCGACCGGACGCTGCTGGACGGCGACAGCGACCTCCTGTGGAGCGAGGTCCTCGGGGCGCGCGGCGTCCTGGACGTGGAGCGGGTGCGCGCGTTCCACCGCGAGTACCACGCAGGGACGCTCGACATCGACGCCTTCCTGGCGTTCCAGCTCGCGCCGCTCGCCCGCGAGGATCGCGGGCGCCTCGACGCCTGGCGTACGGAGTGGCTCCAGCACCGGGTCCTGCCGCGCATCCCCTCGGCAGCCCGCCAGCTCGTCGCGGATCACGCCGCCCGTGGCCACGAGGTGGCGCTGATCACGGCCACGAACGCCTGGCTCACGGCGCCGATCGCCGCGGAGCTCGCGATCCCGCACCTGATCGCCACCGAGCCCGAGCGCTCCGCGGGGCGCTTCACGGGCCGCGTGCAGGGCGTGCCGTGCTTCCGAGCCGGGAAGATCACGCGCCTCGTGCAATGGCTGGCCGATCGCGGCCTGGCCTGGAGCGACGTCGTGGAAAGCTGGTTCTACAGCGACTCGCACAACGACCTGCCGCTCCTCGAGCACGTGCGCCATCCGGTCGCGGTGAACGCCGACCCGCTGCTCGCGGCGCATGCGCGGCGGCGCGGGTGGCGTCTCCTGGAGCTGCGCGCGCAGCCGGTCGGCGCGGCGCGGGGCACGAGCCAGGCCTCAGCCTGAGCGACGGCCGTCCGCCGTGCAGCGGGCGGCCCCGCCCGTCGCGCAATCGACCGTGACCTCGCAGGTCGTGCCGTCGTCCGCGGTGCAGGTCACACGGCAACGGCCGTCGGGCAGGCACTCGACCTGCGGCTCGCACGACCCGCCCGTGCAGGGCCCAGAGCAATCGACGACGACCTCGCAGCGCGAGCCGTCCGGCAGCGTGCAGGTGATCAGGCAGGTGCCGTCGGGCCGGCACTCCGCGACGGCTTCGCAGTCCGTTGCGCAACACCCCCCTGGCTTGTTCGAGCTCCCTGCGGCACCGAGCGCGGCGCGGTTCGTCGAGCCGCAGGCGGCGAGCGAGGTCAGCGAGGCGAGGACGAGCAGGATGACGATCTTCATGGTGCTGCGCGCTGGTGCGCGGGGTCTGTGGGTTTCGTCGGCGAGGGCCAGCGCCGCACACGCGGCGCACGAGGACTTGGACCGGCGGGTGCTCGGGGTTCTTCCATGCTCAGCGCCGGGGCGGCGCGCAGCAACTCGCGAGCAGCGCCTCGACCTGAGCGGGGGTCAGGTGGCGTCGCACGACGAGCAGCGACTCGACGCAGGCCGCGAGGGCCTGGGCCCGCAGCTCGCTCGTCTCCGCTGCCAGGCGTCGCGCGCGGCTGGGATCGAGTTCGGGCGCCGCCAAGGCCGCGAACAGCTCGTCCGCCTTGGCGGCCGCCTCGGCGTCGACACGCGCGCTCGCGCGGCAGGAGGTCGCGCTCCACTCGGCCAGCGCAGCACGCTGCGAGTCGGTCAGATCGAGCCCCGCCAGCGCGTCCTCGCAACCGCTCGGCGTGCAAGCAGTCGGAGCGCAGGTGGCGGGGGGCTGCGACGGCGCCAGTGCGCCGCGGACGTTCCAGAAGAGGCTCGCGGCCAGGGCGCCGCCGAGCAGCCAGGTGGTCAGGTGCGTCGTCATCGTGATTCCTCTCGGCGCGGCGCGAGGAGCGCCAGCAGTTGCAGCTCGGGCGCGCCGGCCACGCGCGTGTGATCCGCTGGACCGCCGAGGGCCGCGAAGGCCCGATGGGGCGACGCGACGGGCAGCGGTGGGACCTGGCTCCGCCCGGCGTCCAGCGCGCACAGCGCGGCCGTCACCGACACGAGCCCGGCCAGGACGGCAGCCGCGCGCACCAGCCACCCCGGCCCGCGCGCGACCAGCCCTCGACCGGCCGCGCGGGCGGCGATCGCCGGCCACAGGTCGCGCACGGGCTCCCCAGCCAGCGCGCGCAGCTCGAGGGCCTGGCGCGCCACCTCCTGGTCGTGGTGACGGCAGGCCGTGCAGCGGGCGGCGTGGCCGTGCGCCCCACCCTCGAAACCACCCGGAGGCGGGTCGTCCCAACCCACTCCCAGCTCGCGATGCCGGCGGCAGGCAGCCGGCAGCCCCTCGTCGATCCTCGTCGTCATCGTCCACGCTCCGCGGTCGGTTGGGCGCCGGATTCCTGCGCCGCGAGCTCGACCCAGCGCTCGCGGGCGCGCGCCAGCCGCGACATCACCGTCCCAGGCGGCACGTCGAGCACCGCGGCGATCTCGTCGTAGGACAGCCCGTCGATCTCGCGCAGCACGAGCACGGCACGGTGCTCGACGGAGAGGCGCGCCAGCCGGGATCGCAGCGTCTCGCGAGCCTCGTTGGCCGCAGCCGTTTCGGGGGGCCGCCGCAGCGGGTCGACCAGCGACCGCGCCTCGGCGGCGCCCAGGGGCCGCGAGGCCCGCAGGCGGCGCTTCTCGATCAAGTTCAGGCAGTGGTTCACGGCGATGCGGTGCAGCCAAGTGCTGAGGCTCGCGGCCCCGTGGAATTGTCCAGCTCGCTCGCGCAGCTTGAGGAACACGTCCTGGGTCGCGTCCTCGGCCTCCGCGCGATCGCCCAAGAGCCCTTGGCACAGGCGCTGGATGCGCGCACCACAGGCCCGGTAGGCGCGCTCCAGCGCAGCGGCGTCGCCGCTGGCGAGGAGCTCGATTTCCCGCGCTAGAGGGTCCTTCGGCTGCACCAGGGAGCCCACGGAAGGCGGCCTCGGAGGTTGGACCGGCGGCCGGAAGCCGGCCTTCCACGCGGCCCGGAGAAATGCGCGTGGCGACCGTGCGCGGGGCTGCCGCTGCGCATCCCGCGCCCGGTCGGGGGCTCAGCGCTGGTCGAACACCTTCTCGATCTTCGCCAGCATCGCGGACTCGCCCGCGGACACCTTGCCGAACCCCAGCACGCCGCCGCTGATGCTCGCGACCTTGCGGGCACGGTCCATGACCGTGCGCTTGAACTCGGCCGCCTGCTCCGGCGTCAGCTTCTCGCACAGGCCCTGGATCGTGTGCGTCCAAGCGCCGAAGTAGCGCGGCTCGGGACGCTTCACGAGCCACGACTCCAGTAGGGCGCGCTCGGTCGTGCCGGCGGCGAAGCCGCGCTCGTCCGCGGCCTTCAGCAGCGCCTCGCGCTCCTTGGCGTCGATCGAGCCGTCGGCCCAAGCGACCTCGACGAACGGCAGGATCGCCAGGGCTGCGGCCGCCTCGGGCGTGACGTTCATCTCGCGCAGCTTCTCGAGGATCTCGCGGCGACTCACCCCGGTGGCCTTGGCCAAGAGGTCGTAGGTCGTCTCGGCGTTCTTCAGCGTGCGCAGCTTCTCGATGAGCTTCTGGTCTTCGCGCTTGAAGAACTCCTCTTCCAGGCTGCGGCCGCGTTCGCTGAGGTGGTCGAGGGGGTCGGGAGTCATGGTCGTGGGGCGGCTTGCGCCGCGGGCATCGGCTCGGGTTCGCGGGCGGAGAGGGTACTCGGACCCCGCAGCCGCGAGAAGCGCGCGCCGCGGGCCGCGGCGTCCCCAAGAAGCTCCGGCTCGGGCGAGGCGGGCGGCACGCGCGCGGCGCTGGGCGGCGCGCGGTCGCCCCCCCCCCTGGCCGCGCCCGGTTGGGCCCAGAAGCATGCAACGGGTGAACCGGCAGCCGCAAGGCCACTTGTGGGCCGGCGGGAGCCGCGCAGACTGGATGCGCGTCGGCGCCGCCACGAACGACCCGACCCCCTCCATGCGCATGTCCTGGTCACTTGCCGCACTCCTCAGTGCGTCCATGGCAGTTCCGGGCGCACCGTCCGCCGGCGGGCTGCAGGCGGTCCAGCCGGCCCCCGAGTTCGTCTGGGATGCACGCGCGGTCGAGCACCTCCTGAACCGCGCGGGCTTCGGCGGCACGGGCGCCGAGATCGCGCGCGGTCTGGAGCTGGGCCCCGAGGGGCTGATCGACGAGCTGCTCTCCGCCCGCAGGGCCTGGGTCGACACCGAGCCGGCCTTGTTCCGCTGGGAGGACTTCGGGCTCGACCACATGCAGGTCACGCTGGAGTCCGCGCCGTACTACCAGCACTCGACCGAGGAGCAGATCGCGATGTGCAAGGATGCGCGCGTCGTCGATCGCAACCAGTTCCTGGAGCTCTACCAGCGCTGGTTCGCCTCGATGGCGCGCAGCGACGATCCGCTGCGCGACCGGATGACGCTCTTCTGGCACGGGTTCTTCACGACCTCGTGGGAGGTCGTGAAGCGCAAGTACGAGCTGATCCGCCAGTTCCAGTGGCTGCGGCGCGAGGCCCTCGGGAGCTACGCGGACCTCTTGCACGGGATCGTGCGCGATCCGGCCATGCTCCAGTTCCTGGACCAGACCGCGAGCTCGAAGCAGCACCCGAACGAGAACCTGGCGCGTGAGCTGCTGGAGCTCTTCAGCCTGGGCGAGGGCCACTACACCGAGCTCGACGTGCGCGAGGCGGCGCGCGCGCTGACCGGCAACCGCTGCGCCTCGGACGGGAGCTTCGAGTTCCTGAGCGGGGCACACGACGCTGGCCCGAAGACGATCCTGGATCGCACGGAGACCTTCGACGACCGCGCGCTGGTCGAGCACCTCCTCGCGCAGGAGGAGTGCCCACGCTGGGTCGCGCGCCGGCTGTTGCGCTGGTTCGAGGGGCTCGAGCCGGAGCCGGAGCGCCTCGAGCGTTATGCGCGGGTGCTGCGCCAGGAGCAGTTCGAGCTGCGGCCGTTCCTGCGCACGCTGGCGCTCGATCCCGCGTTCTATCGGGACGAGGTGGTCGGCACCCGCGTGCTCTCGCCGATCGAGCACCTGGCCTTCGCCTGCCACAAGCTCGAGATCGAGCCCGACGGCCACTTCTTGAACAAGGCCGGCGTGATCCTGGGCCAGTCCTTCTACCTGCCGCCGTCGGTCAAGGGCTGGCCCGAGGGCCTCGACTGGATCACGAACGACGCGCTCCTGCGCCGTGGCAATGTCCTGGGCGCGCTGCTGGGCATGCTCGAAGCGACGCCCGAAGCCACCGCGATCGAAGCTGCGTCCGGGCGCGCCGCGACGGAGCGCGCGGAGGTCATGGTGCGCGGCGACCTGGAGATCCTGGTGCGCACGCTGGAAGGACGGCGCTGGGAGCCGGGGGCCGATCTTCGCGCGCGCCTGGCGGCCTCGGGCGCTCGCACGGACGCCGAGGTGGCGGCGTGGCTGCTCGAGGAATGGCTGCCCGGCCCCCCGGCGCGCGGCACGCCGCGCGTCGTGAGCGGCTGGATCGCCTCCGAGCGCGCGACGCGTGGTCTGCTCGCGGGCGCGTGGCTCGACGACGACGTGGCACGCACGGAGCTCTTGCGGGCTCTGGCACACCTGATCTTCAGCCTGCCGGAGGCACACCTGGGATGAGCGCGCCACGCGCCCTCGACCGGCGCGAGCTGCTCGCCGCCGGAGCCGCCGGTCTCGGCGCTGCGGCCTGTGCGGCGGCGGGCGAGGGCCTCGCGGCCAGCGGCGTGGGCGCCCCGCGCGCCGTCACGCAGCCCGCGCTCGCCCGGCCGGCCGCCGAGACCGGTCGAGCGCTCGTCGTGCTCGAGATGTTCGGCGGCAACGACGGGCTCTCGACGCTCGTCCCCCACCAGGACGACGCCTACCACCGCGCGCGTCCCACGCTGCGCTTCAGGCCGGAAGAAACGCTGCGCGTCACCGACGAGCGCGGGTTGCACCCCACGCTGGAGAACCTGCACCGGCTCTATCACGCGGGACGTCTGGCCGCCGTGGAAGGCGTGGGCTTTCCCGCTCCGGTCTACTCACACTTCCGCTCGCAGGAAATCTGGCACACGGCGCGCCGGGAAGGTCGCGCCTCGGGGCCCGGCTGGCTGGCGCGCGTGCGCGAGGGGGCGTGGGGCGACGATCCCGACCGCATGTTGGCCGTGCACATCGGCGGCGACATGCCCTACTCGATGTGGTCCGAGCGCCACCCGGCGATCAGCTTCCGCGTCGCGAGCGACCTGGAGTGGCTGGGCACGCCCGAGCAGCAGCTCGCGTTTCGGCGCGCGGCCGCCGAGGAGTGCGCTGAGCTCGCGCGCACCGAGCGCGAGCGCATGCTCGAGGAGCTGCGCGCGCGCCTGCGCGATTCCCAGATCGCGGCGGCCCGGCTGGCGGAGATCACGGAGTCCTATCGGCCGCGCAGTGAGTACCCGCCCGAGCCCTTCGCCGCGGCGCTGCGTTCCGTCGCCGCGCTACTGGACTCGGACGCCCGCACGCGCATCTACTCGGTCGTGCTGTCCAACTTCGACACGCACGGCGCCGTGCAGCGCACCAAGCACGCGCGCCTCTTGGCCCAGCTCGACCGCGCGCTGGGCGCCTTCTTCGCGGACCTGCAAGGCACGGCGGCCGAGCAGCGCGTGCTCGTCCTGTGCTGGTCGGAGTTCGGCCGGCGCGTTGCGGAGAACGTGTCGCACGGCACCGATCACGGAGCCGCGGGTCCGGCGCTGCTATTGGGCGCGGGCGTGCGCGGCGGCCTCCACGGTCAGCACCCCAGCGTCAGCGACGTCGACGGTGACGGGAACCTGGTGCACACGACCGACTTCCGGCGCGTGTACGCGACCTGCCTGGAGCGCTGGCTCGGCGTGCCCGCCACAGACGTGCTCGGTGGACGCTACGCCCCCCTGCCGATCCTCGGCTGAGACGGCGAGGCCGCGGGCGGCTCGCACCCGAACCCGAGGGTGAGGCCGCGCTGCCCTCGACTTGCAGAACTCCAGGTTCCCGGCGATCCTGCCGCCTCGCTCGTCGCCGCTGGCCTCCCGCCCGCGGCACGCGAACGCGCGCGCTTCCCGTTCGCCGCGTTCGCACCTCATGTTCTTCCCTCGGCTCGTCCCTCTACTCCTCGCCTTGTGCTTGGTCGCGCTTTGCGTGCCAGCAGTTGCGTCTGCGGGCCCGTGCGGAGATCCCTGCCAGGTCGACAGCGACGGCGACGGCACGCCCGACTGCGCGGACGGGTGCCCCACCGACCCGACCAAGATCGCGCCGGGGATCTGCGGCTGCGGCGTCGCGGACACGGACACCGATGGCGACGGCACCGCGGACTGCGACGACGGCTGCCCTCTGGATCCCGCGAAGACCGCCCCGGGAGTGTGCGGCTGCGGCGCGCCGGAGACGGACACCGACGAGGACGGGACGCCCGACTGCGTCGATGGGTGCCCCGCGGACCCGACGAAGGTTGCGCCGGGGATCTGCGGTTGCGGCGTCGCGGACACGGACACCGATGGCGACGGCACCGCGGACTGCGACGACGGCTGCCCGCTCGATCCCGCGAAAACCGCCCCGGGAGTGTGCGGCTGCGGCGTGCCGGAGACGGACACCGACGAGGACGGGACGCCCGACTGCACGGACGGGTGCCCCACCGACCCCACGAAGATCGCCCCGGGGATCTGCGGCTGCGGCGTCGCCGACACGGACACCGACGGCGACGGCACCGCGGACTGCGACGACGGCTGTCCTCTGGATCCCGCGAAGACCGCACCCGGGGTGTGCGGCTGCGGCGTGCTGGAGACGGACACCGACGAGGACGGGACGTCCGACTGCACAGACGGGTGCCCCACCGACCCGACCAAGATCGCGCCGGGGATCTGCGGCTGCGGCGTCGCGGACACGGACACCGACGGCGACGGCACCGCGGACTGCGACGACGGCTGCCCTCTGGATCCCGCGAAGACCGTCCCGGGAGTGTGCGGCTGCGGCGTGCCGGAGACGGACACCGACGAGGACGGCACGCCCGACTGCACAGACGGGTGCCCCACCGACCCGACGAAGATCGCGCCGGGGATCTGCGGCTGCGGCGTCGCGGACACGGACACCGACGGCGACGGCACCGCGGACTGCGACGACGGTTGCCCTCTGGATCCCGCGAAGACCGCACCCGGGGTGTGCGGCTGCGGCGCGCCGGAGACGGACACCGACGAGGACGGGACGCCCGACTGCACGGACGGGTGCCCCACCGACCCGACCAAGATCGCCCCGGGGATCTGCGGCTGCGGCGTCGCGGACACGGACAGTGATGGCGACGGCACCGCGGACTGCGACGACGGTTGCCCGCTCGATCCGGCGAAAACTGCGCCTGGGGTGTGCGGCTGCGGCATGCCGGAGACGGACACCGACGAGGACGGGACGCCCGACTGCGTGGACGGGTGCCCCACGGACCCCACGAAGGTCGCCCCGGGGATCTGCGGCTGCGGCGTCGCGGACACGGACAGCGACGGCGACGGCACCGCGGACTGCGACGACGGTTGCCCTCTGGATCCCGCGAAGACCGCCCCAGGAGTGTGCGGCTGCGGCGCGCCGGAGACGGACACGGACGAGGACGGCACGCCCGACTGCGTGGACGGGTGCCCCACGGACCCCACGAAGGTTGCGCCGGGGATCTGCGGCTGCGGCGTCGCGGACACGGACACCGACGGCGACGGCACCGCGGACTGCGACGACGGTTGCCCTCTGGATCCGGCGAAGACCGCGCCGGGGGTGTGCGGCTGTGGCGTGCAGGAGACGGACACCGACGAGGACGGGACGCCCGACTGCGTCGACGGGTGCCCCACCGACCCGACCAAGATCGCGCCGGGGCTCTGCGGCTGCGGCGTCGCCGACACGGACACCGATGGCGACGGCACCGCGGACTGCGACGACGGCTGCCCGCTCGATCCCGCGAAGACCGCCCCAGGAGTGTGCGGCTGCGGCGCACCCGAACTCGTGTTCACGTACTACCGCGACGACGATGGCGACACCTTCGGCCTGGACAGCGACAGCGCCCAGGCGTGCAGCCCGCCCCCGGGTTTCGCAGAACGAGGTGGCGATTGCGATGACACGAACCCGACCCGGTACCCCGGCGCTCCGGAACTCTGCGGCAACCAGCTCGACGACGACTGCGATGGCCTAGTCGACGAAGGGCCGATCGCGCATGACCGCATCGCGCTCGAGAACGCCCTCATGGGCAGCCCGGCCAGCGAATGGGACGTGGTCGATTCGGGCCATCCGAGCATCCAGGGCTACGCATCGCCGTTCAGCGTCCGTGGCGGCCAGACGATCGACTTCAAGGTCAAGACAGCCGCGACGAGCTATCGCTTGGACCTGTACCGGATCGGCTGGTACGGCGGTTCTGGCGCCCGGAAGATCACGACGCTGCTGCCGTCCGCGCCGCTACCCCAGAGCCAGCCCGACTGTCTGGTCGATGCGTCGGTGGGCCTCGTCGATTGCGGGAACTGGGCCGTTTCCGCCTCGTGGTGGGTGCCGTGCGACGTGGTCAGCGGCGTCTACGTCGCACGGCTCGTGCGCACGGATCCGGGACACGCGGGCGAGGCCAGCCACATCCACTTCGTGGTGCGCGACGACGAGAGTGGGTCGGACATCCTGTTCCAGACAGCGGACACGACCTGGCAGGCCTACAACTCCTACGGCGGAGCGAGCCTGTATCGTGACTTCCAGTTCGGCTTGCCGGCCGGACGCGCGTTCAAGGTCAGCTACAACCGACCGTTCAACACGCGTTCAGACATCGCCGGCCTGGGCAAGCGAAGCTTCTTCTACAACGCGGAGTACCCGCTCGTGCGCTTCCTCGAGCGCAACGGGTACGACGTCTCCTACGCCAGCTCCATCGACATCGACAGGCGCCCGGAGGAGCTTCTCGAGCACGACATCTACCTCTCCTGCGGCCAGAACGAGTACTGGACTGCCGGCATGAGAGCCTCGGTCGAGCGAGCTCGCGAGGCCGGCGTCAACCTGATGTTCCTCAGTGCCTGCGACGGCTTCTGGAAGGCCCGGCTCGAACCGAGCATCGCTCCTGGCCAAGCGAGCGGCCGAACTCTCGTGTGCTACAAGGAGACGCACGCTCACGAGAAGATCGATCCACTGCCTGGCGTCTGGACGGGTACGTGGCGCGACCCGCGCTTCACTGGTCACGATGGGTGCCGGCCAGAGAACGCGCTGAGCGGGACGCTCTTCATGGTCAACGGGCAGCGCAACGATCCGCTCGTCGTGCCGGCCGAGTTCGCGCCATTGCGTTTGTGGCGCAACACTTCGGTCGCGAGCCTGCTGTCCGGGCAGGTGGCCACGATGCCGGCCGGGACGCTCGGATTCGAATGGAACGAGGACGCCGACAATGGCTTCCGGCCGCGTGGGCTGGTGCGATTCTCGCGCACGGTCCTGGACGTCACACCAGACCTCCTCAGCGACTTCGGATCGACGTACGGCCGCGGCCGCGCCACGCACGCGCTCACGCTCTACCGGCATCCCAACGGCGCCTACGTCTTCAGCGCGGGCACGGTTCAGTGGTCGTGGGGCCTCGACAGCGTCCACGATCGGGGTCCATGTCCAACCGACGTCCGCATGCAACAGGCCACCGTGAACATGCTGGCGGACATGGGTGTGCAGCCGGAGTCGCTGATGCCGGAGCTGGTACCCGCTCAGCCATCCATGGACACCCTTGCTCCGCGCGTCATCATCGTGTGGCCCAAACCGGAAGACGACGTCACCTCTTGCGCGGCCATCACCGTGACAGGTACGGCCGTGGACTTCGGCGGAGGCAGAGTGGCTGGTGTCGAGGTTTCGCTCGACTCAGGACAGCGTTGGTCGCGCGCGAATGGGCGCGATCCGTGGCGCTTCGTCTTGGGGCCCGAGGCGCCTGGCGTGCGCACCCTGCACGTCCGCTCGATCGACGACAGCGGCAATGTCGAGCATCCCCCTCTGGTGATCCAACTGGTCCGCCGGCCGCTGCCCGGCTGTCCGCAGACGCTCTTCGAGCTCGGGACCAAGCCCGACGGTCTCGTCCTGAACGACCCACTGCCCGTCGAGTTGGGCGTCCGGTTCCAGCCGACCGTCGCTGGCCTGGTGCGTGGAATCCGCTTCTACAAGGCCAGGCCCAGTTGCGGAGACCACTCGGTCCATCTGTGGACGGAGGGCGGTGCGTTGCTCGCCGAAGGACGGCTGCAGGGCGGGCCTCGCTCCGGCTGGCAGCAGGTCCTCTTCGACTCACCCGTGGCCGTCAGCGCGCTCCAGACCTACGTCGCCTCGTACCACGCGCCCGGCGGCGCCTTCCCGGCGAACAACGGCTACTTCGCGACCGCCCGTGTGCGGGGTGACCTGCGCGCGCCGCCTGACACTCCTGCTGCGCCCAACGGGGTGTTCCGCTACGGGGCCCCGGCCTTCCCCACACAGAGCTTCGCGAGCAGGAACTACTGGGTGGACGTGGTGTTCACGCCCGACTGAGGCCGGGCACGCCGCCGATCGCGCACACCGGAAGGCCTCTCACGGGACGACAGCCGGAGCCCCCGTGTGCGGCTCGGCACCTACCCTGCCGCGCGGCAGTCGGGATCACATCGAGACCGTGTACTCGTCCCCGCCGATCGGATAACGCGGGCCGCCCGGTCCACCCAGCGTCTTCCTCCACGGATCTGGGCGCGCGATCGGTCGCACGATCTCACGGCTCACCTGGACTGCGGCGTGGTAGCGCGCACCGCGCAGGATCACGCGCCACACGAGCGCGGCGATCACGGTCGCGCACAGCACCGCCGTCTCCCACGGCCGTGCCTGTCGCACCAGGTCGCCCTCGACGGAGCGGGCGAAGAAGCCCAGGCCCGTGAGCAGGAAAGCCTCGAGGAGGAACAGGGCCGCGAGCGGCCGGAGCGTGCGGATCGGGTGGCGCGTGATCGTCCAGGCGGTCTGCAGGCCAGCCCAGACGGCGGAATTCGTGTCGTGCAGCGCGAGTCGCGTGCGCGTGTAGTCGCCCCACGCCAGCACGAGTGCCACGAGCCCCGCGTGCAGCGCGGCCTGGGCGAACCGCAAGGCGACCACCGTCTGCTCCGATCCGAGCGTTTCCAGCCGCTCGAAATCGCCCGGCGGCACGTTCATCCCGAGTTGGAGCACGAGCACGTTCCAGGGCTTCCCGAACACGACCCAACCCACGCCAGCGAGCAGCGCGAGCGTCACGAGGAGCAGTCGCGCGAACCGCCAGAACCAGCGCGCTCCCCCGTGGAAGAAGCGCCGCGCGCTCTCACCGTGCGTGCGCTCCAGGAACACCTGCAGCCAGCCGCCCCCGATGAAGCACCCCGCGAGCATGGCGACCAGGGCCAGCGCCGCACCGACCTGCCCCGTCGCATCGCCCAGCGCGCCGAGCCCCGCGCGGTGGTCGAAGCGGAAGTTGGCACCCAGGTTCGAGACCAGGGATCCGGGCTCGTAGCGATTGGCCGTGGCCGCGCTCATCCACGCGAACCAGGCCAGAGCCGGCCCCAGCGCCAGCAACACCTCGAAGAGCAGGATCACGAGCCAGATGGCGGGACGGCCGAGCGCGCCGCGCAGTGCCTCGAGGCTCACCACGCGCCCCTCGCCGCGCCCGGCGTCAGCCACCGAGCCCTCCCCATGCGTGCAGGCCGTGGAGGTACTGCGCGAACACGCGCTCAGACCAGCGCAGGGGCGCGGCGCGATCAGCCTCCGCGTGCCATTCGTTGTCGGAGAGGTTCAGGTCGAACTGGTAGCGACGGTCCGGGTCGATCCGTGCCGAGACGAGCTTCTTCCGCGTCGGCCCGCGGCCCTCCAGCGGCTTCCACCAGGCCTTGCGCGCCTGCTCCTCGCGCTGCCACACGAGCCGGTCGCTCGTGCCATCGTCCCAGTTCAGCTCGACCGTCAGCGGCAGGAGCAACTCGCCGCGACGCCGCACGACCACGTTCGTGATCCAAGCGTCCGCCGGCGACCCAGTCGCCTCGCGCGCGGCGCGATCCGTGGGCGCGGGCCCGTCTCCTCCGCCGCCGCGGGCCTCGGCCGCGGACGACCTCTGACGCTCGACCCAGCGCCCACCCTCGTCGGGAAACCAGCCGCGCGGCGGCTGCGCACGCGACTGCTCGACCTCGATGCGCCAGTCGACGGTCGCCGTGCTGCGGAACACCTGCTCGAAGTACCAGCCGATGTCGGCCTTCGCGCCTTCCTGGAAGGCGTCGAAGAAGTCCTGCGGGTAGGGATGGCGGTAGCGCCAGCGCTCCGAGTACGTGCGCATGCCCCGCAGGAAGCGCGCGTCGCCGACCAAGCCTTGCAGCGAGCGCAGCGCCGACGCCGTGCGCCGGTAGCTGTTCACGCGATAGCTGGTGCGGTCGCAATACAGCCACCCCGGCGTGTCGACCGGATCGGTGGCGGGGTCCAGGAGGTAGCCGGTGCGTTCGGCCTCGCGCGGGTCGGTCCGTTGCCGCCCATAGGACAGCAGAGGTTGCTCGCGCCACCAGTCCACCAGCCCCGAGCCGCGCAGGGGCTCGACGACGCCGACCCACGGCAGCGCGAAGCGCCGTCCACTCAGCGCGTCGGCGAGCGCGGTCCCGCCCGGCTTGCGTCCGATCGGCACGCCGTCGTAGGGCAGCCCCGCGAAATCCGTGGTGACGATCGAGTGCCCGTAGCGCAGCCACAGTGCGTCGCTCTGCGAGAACGTGTTGAAGCCCTCGTCGAGCCAGGCCGCCTCGAACTCGTTGTTCGCCACGAGGCCGTACCAGAACTGGTGGCCAGCCTCGTGGACCGTCACGCTCTCGGGAACCTGCATCGCCGTGCGCGTGAACATGCGCGTGCCCGCCGTGAACAGCGTGGGGTACTCCATGCCCCCAGCGCCGCCCGCTCCCCAGGCCGGATCGACGCAGGTGATGTGCTCGTAGGGGTACTCCCCCCACCACAGGCCATAGAAGAACAGGGCCGTGCACGTCGCGTCGAAGTGCCGACGGCCCTGCGAGGCGTGCTCGGGCTGCAACAGCACCGTGACCGCCACGTCGCGCAGGCGCAGCTCCTCCTCGGTGCGGTCGAGCGCCAGCGCCACGCGCGCGATCTCGTCCGGGAACCGCGCCGCCCACTCGGCGTAGTGGAACGTGTCCTCGTACTTCACGAAGTGCCGATCGGCGGTCCAGGCGAACTCGTGCACCAGGGGCGAGCGGCCGTCGCGCTCCGCGCGCTCCCGATCCTTGGCGGAGGGCGCCGCGTAGCGCACCGTGAAGCGCCCGCCGGAGGCGGTCGTGGGTCCGTCCTGGACGCCCGAGGCGCCCGTGCGCCCGATGTAGGCGGCGGGCAGGTCCAGCTCGACGTCGTACGTCCCGAAGTTCGAGAAGAACTCGGTCGTCGCGTGGAACTGGTGACAGTTCCAGCCATTCCCGGACTCGTAGACCCCGAGCTTCGGGAACCAGTGCGCCAGGAACAGGAAGTCGTCCTTGTAGCCCGTCCTGCGCCGCACACGCGGGATCTTGGCCTCCCAGCGCACGCGGGCAGTCACCACCGCGCCCGGGCGCGCGGCCCGCGGCTGGCGCACGCGGAAGACGGTGCGGTCTTCCGCGCGTTGGTCATCGGGCGAAACCCACTCCAAGCTCTCCGTGGCATCGGCGCCGTCGACCGAGATCGACAGGATGCGCTGCCAGCCCCACTCGTCGTCGCCTACCCGGCCCCCGCGCAAGGACTCGCCGGACCCGACCATGTGGGTCGTCCGCGAGTTCGCGAACGCGTTCCAGTACGCGTGGAACCACAGGTCGGGAACCACGTCGCGGCTCTCGTTCGTCCAGCGCACGACCAGCTCGCCGTGCAGCCGGCGGCCGTCTTCCTCGTAGCGCGCGCGGATCGTGTAGTCCGCACGGCAGGGCTTGTCGTCGGCGTTCTGCGCGTGGATCGGTACGGCGACGAGGAGGAGCGCGAGGAGCCGACGCATGGCGTGCGGGGCGATTGTGCCCGACGGCGCGCCCGCTGCGGAAGCCTCAAGGCCCCCGCGAGACGTGCACGTCGAGGGCCGCGATCCCCAGGCCACTCCGGTCCAGGTCGATGTCGCCGGTGCCGCGCAGCGCCCAGCGTGCCTGCGTCTGGCGCAGGATCCCCGGCAGCGGCGTGTCGTCACCGCGCAGGTCGACCTCGGACGCCAACGTCCAGGCATCGAACGGCGCCAGCGTCGCGAGGAACAGGTAACGGTCGAGCATGGGGCGATCGAGTCCCCAGGGGTCCGGCGCTGGGAAGCCGACGCGGATCGAGCACGCCTCGCCGGGACCCAGCACGCGCGGCTCGCGCCCGGCCACGGGCTCGACCACGCGCCGGCTGCGCGCGTCCTCGGCCAGGTTCAGCACCGCGAGCCGGACCGGATCGGACCCGGGGTTCCGCACGCGGAAGACTCCCATGGGCAGCTCGCCCCGAGCTCCGCCCGCGACGCGCCGGCCGCGGGGATCGGCCGCCACCCACCGCGTCCAACCGGCGGGGACCGGCGCACGCAGCTCCTCCGGCGTCGGGGCGTCGAGCTGCACGTCGAGCCGGATCGCGCCCGTCTCGAGCGCCAGCCGCGACGTCGCGCGCCACAGGCTCTCGCGCCGCAGGCTGGGCTCGCACAGGGCGAGCCAGCGCCCCTGGTCCGCGAACGTCGGCGGGAGGATCGGGAGGTACCCGGGCAGCAGGCCGCCTTCCGGTGTCCACAGTTGGTACCCGCCCGCGCCCGAGCGCACGACGAGGTCCGCCGTCTCGAGGCTCGTGGCCGTCACCGCCCAGGCGGAGCCCGCGAACCACGGCGCGAGTCCGGGCGCCTCGCACCACAGCCGCAGCGGGGGTTCGCCCGCGGGACGTCCGACCTCCACGGCGCGCAGGGCGGCGCGCCCGAGCCCCTGCGGAGGCCGGCGGCCGAAGCGCGCGTGGGCCTGGACCGGCGTGATCCGGTCGATGGTCGCGCGGCCGAGGGACGCGCGGCCGTCGGCCGTGCGCACGTCCAGCTCCGACCCTTCCCGCAGCCCGTGCACCCAGCCGGCAGCGACTTGCACGGCCTCGCCGTCGAGCGCCACGGCCTGGAAGCCCGGAACGGTCTCGTAGGCGCCGCCGAACACGGCGCGATCCAGGCCACCGCTCCAGACCACGTCCTGCCAGGGGAGCAACGTCGCGACGCCCAGCGTCGTGCTCGACGCGACCTCGCCCCAGACGGCGCCGGGACGGGCCCGATCGAGGCTCTGGCACAGCGCCCAGGTCAGCGCGCCCGAAGGCTCGAAGGTCCCGAAGACGGTCTCCGCGTCGATCTCGCCCGCGAGCTGGTCGCGGCTCGCGGCGCCGATCCAGACGCTCGAACCCATCACGGCCGGCGGCGGCCCAACCGAGTACGGCACGCCCAGCGGCCAGAAGCCGCGCGCACGGTCGTGGTCGTAGGCGCGGCGACCTTGCGGCGCGCTGCGCGAGCGGAAGGCGGCTGGTCCGCGCAGCACGCCGCCCGCGTGGCAGGCGTCGGCGATCACGGTCACGAACGCGCCGCGCGCCTCGGCCGCTGCGACCAGCGCGCGCAGGGCGTGCTCCGCGAGGTCGTACTCTCCGGCGCGACCCGCGCCCCGGCTGTCGTAGGCCAGGAGGCTCGTGTCGAGCCCGTCGAGCGCAGGGGCGCCTCCGGCATCCAGCGCGGGCAAGCGTGACCCGTGGCCGGCGAAGAAGAACACGGCCTGCGTGCCCGGGGCCGCGCGGTCGACGAGCTGCGCGCCGAAGGTCCGCACGATGGCCTCGTGGGTGGCGGCCTCGTCGGCAAGCAGCACGACGTCCTCGTCGCGGAAGCCGAACCGGCCGATGAGCAGCGTGCGCAGGCGCTGCGCGTCGCCCACGGCGCCGCGCAGCTCGCCCAGACCCGCGTCGGCCGGATAGCGGTCGATCCCGACGAGCAACGCGACCTTGTCCGCAGCAGGGGCCGGGGGGGCAGGGACGACCGCCGGCTCGGGGCGCGCGGCGCAAGCGCAGAGCAGGAGGCACGGGAGGAGCAGCGAGCGGTCCATGGCATGGAGCAACGTACCGAGATCCGCGCCTCTCGGCCTCGAACGCGCCGCGGGCTGCCCGAGCCGCCCCATCCGTGCCCGGTCAGTACCCCGTCAGGGACCCGCCACGGACTCGACCGGGTGGCGCAGGGCCACGACGAGGAAGGCGACCTCCGTCGCGACCATCGCGCCGAGCAGCAGGACGATCCAGAGCCACGGCTTCCGCCGGAACAGGGTGCGCATGGTCAGGGTCCTTGGAAGCGCAGCGCGACCTCGACGGACTCGCCCGTGACCGAGTCCGTGACACGCACGGCGACGGGGAAAGCGTGCTGGTACCGCTCGCGCGGGAGGAAGGCGAAGATCGGGATCTCGGCCTCGCCCAGCGGGGCGACGTCGACGGACTGCGAGGCGACGCGCCAGTCCAGCTCGGCGGGTGCGTCGGGCGCCAAGGGCACGATGTGGTAGCTGCGCGAGTCCGTGGTCTTGTTGTGCACGCGGACGGTGTAGAGGTTCTGCACCCGGCCGTCCTGGATCGAGTACGGCATCCCCCGCGCGCGCAACGCCGTCGCCTCGAACGAGGTACGGCCGGTGGCGGCGACCAGGAACACGCCCAGCCCGACCAGCGCCAGCACGGCGTACAGGAACAGCCGTGGCCGCACGAAGCGGCGGCCCTCGCCGCGGAACCCGTGGAACGAGTCGTAGCGCACGAGCCCCTCGGGACGGCCCACCTGGCGCATGATCGAGTCACAGGCGTCGACGCAGTTCGTGCAGCCGATGCACTCGAGCTGCAGTCCATTGCGGATGTCGATGCCCGTCGGGCAGACGTTCACGCAGCTCCCGCAGTCGATGCAGTCGCCCTGGGACTTGCCCTTCGGCCCACGCGGTTCGCCGCGACGCGCGTCATAGCCCACGACGACCGTGTCGTCGTCGACCAGAGCCGACTGCAGGCGCCCGTAGGGGCAGAGGATGATGCAGAACTGCTCGCGGAACCAAGCCAGGTCGAAGTACAGGACGGCGCTGAGCGCCAGCGTCCACGAGAACGCCACCCAGTGCCCGGACGGGCCGGCGAGGATCGCGGGCGCGAGCTCGTCGACGGGCAGGAAGTACGCCAGCAGCGTGTGGGTCAACACCAGCACCACGGCCAGGAACAAGACCTGCTTCAGCGACTTCCGCCACAACTTCTCGAAGTTCCAGGGAGCCTTCTGGAGCCGCAAGCGCTCGTTGCGTCCGCCCTCGACCCAGCGCTCGATGCGGCGGAACACGCCTTCCAGGAACACGGTCTGCGGGCAGGCGTAGCCGCACCACACGCGGCCGAACAGCGACGTCAGCGCGAACAGGGCGAACGCGAAGCCCGTGATCAAGAAGAAGACGAGGAAGAAGTCTTCGCGCGTGAACGTGTGGCCGAAGAGGTAGGCGGTCCGTCCCGGGACGTCGAAGCGGATCGCGGGCTGTCCGCCGACGCGGATCCAGGGCATGGCGACGTAGAAGGCGATGAGCGCGACGAACACCAGGTTGCGACGCGTGTGCCAGCGCCCGCGCACGTCGGCGGGCTGCAGCATGTTCCGCGAGCCGTCGGCGTTGATCGAGTAGACCGACTCGAGGTCGGGCTTGCGCCGCAGGCCGTGCTGGAGCTTCGCGCTCAACTGTCTGGATCCCCTGGAGTCCTCGGCCGGCCGACGCAGCGCGTCAGCCGCCGGGCGCCCCGCCGCCACCTGCGGGCGCAGCCGGCGCGGCCTCGCGAGCCCGCCGCTCGGCCTCCCACTCCGCGCTGGGACGTCCCTGCGGCGCCTTGCCAGCCACGTTCGTGCCCTGGATCGACATGAGGTGCGCGACCACCTGACGCACGCGCACGGGACCGAGCTGGTCCTTCCAGGCCTGCATCCCCTTGTCCACGACGCCGTTCATCACCGTGGAGTAGATCTGAAGCGGCGCGTTGCCGTGCAGCCAGTGGTCGTCGGTCAGGTTCGGCCCGATTTCGCCGCCGCCCTGGGCCCCGTGACACTGGGCGCACTTCTGCTGGTAGAGCTTCGCGCCGGCTTCGAGCTGGGTCGGGACCTTGGTCATGAGGAGCAGAGACTCCTCGGTGACCTCCTTGCCCATCTCGCGCTGGAGCTGGGCCTCGGCGGCGATCCGCTCCTCGCGCGCCAGGCCCTCGTCCTGCGTGTGGCCGATGCCGAACGTGTGATAGAAGAGCCAGTACCCGACCGAGAACACGATCGATCCGTACAGCGTGAACAGCCACCAGTTCGGCAGCCGGTTGTCGTACTCCTGGATGCCGTCGTACTCGTGACCCAGGGGGACGTCGGCGCGTGCGTCATTCATGGCGGGGTCGCTCCTCGGAGGCGTCGGCAGGGTCCGCGCCGAAGGGCAGCGCGGCGAGCTCGTCCACGCGTCGGGCGTCGCGCATGCCGAACACGACGCGCGCGAGCACGACCAGGAAGAACACGAAGAAGAAGACCAGGGCGATGAGGGGCAGGCTCAGCCACTCGCTGTCGCGGAAGTACTGCTGGAACACGTCACTTCACCTCCGCCGCCGAGAGCTTCGGCGGCTCGCGGGTCAAGCCGAGCTGTTGCAGGTAGGCGATCAGCGCCACGATCTCGGAGTCGGGCGCGATCTCCACGCCCCCGGAGAGGCGCAGGTTCTCGGCGATCTTGCGGCCCTGGGCCAGCGCCAGCTCACGGGCGTCGGCGATCTCCTCGGCGGAGTAGGGCGTGCCGAGCTGGGCCAGGACCGACAGCTTCACGGCGGTGCGTGCCAGGTCCACGGTCGACGTGAAGAGCCACGGGTAGGCGGGCATGATCGACCCCGGCGACGTGGAGCGCGGATCGCGCATGTGCTGGTAGTGCCACAGGTCCGGATAGCGCCCGGCGAGCCGGTGCAGGTCGGGCCCGGTGCGCTTCGAGCCCCACTGGAACGGGCGGTCGTAGACGAAGGACTCGGCGCGTGAGTGCTCGCCGTAGCGCAGCACCTCGTGCCGGAACGGACGCACCATCTGGCTGTGACACACGTAGCAGCCCTCGCGCACGTAGATGTCGCGGCCTTCGAGTTCGAGGGGCGCGTACGGTGTCTGGTGGTACTTGCTCTCGACCGCGACCATCGCGCCCTTGGGCCCCGCAGCAGCTTGGCCTCCGGGCTTCGAGGCGATCGTCGGCACGAGCTGCACCAAGCCACCGATCAGGATCGACACCAGGACCAGCGCGGTGAACAGCAGGGACTTGCCCTCCAGCAGAGCGTGCCAGCGTACCTCCTCGCGCTGGTACCGGCGGTAGTACGCGACGCACACGATGACGACCAGCACTCCGATCGCGGCCACGACGGCGCTCGAGACCGGCCCGGCCAACCCGAACACCAGCGACACCGCGATCACCACCAGCGACAGCACGACCGGCGGGCTGGCGAGCAGCGCGAACGCGGACACGCTCGGCGCGGCCGGCAGAGCCGCCACCGTGATCTCGGAGCGTGTCGGCCGCCCCGAGCGGATGGTCATCCACAGGTTCCAGACCATCAACAGGTAGGCGATCAGGAACACCCCGCCACCCACGAGGCGCATGACGTACAGGAACTGGCCGCTCTTCAACACGGCCACGAAGTCCGTGTTCGCCAGGTAGCCTTCGGCATCGAGGGCCTGGAAGAAGAGCCCTTGGTTCACGCCGGCCGTCCACATCGCACCGATGTAGAGCAGGATGCCGAACGTGCTGAGCCAGAAGTGCGCGTCCGCCAGCTTCACGGAGTAGAGCTTCGTTCCCCACATGCGCGGCACGAGCCAGTAGAGGAGCCCGGCCGCCATCCCTGCGTTCCAGCCCAGCGCGCCGCCGTGGACGTGGGCGATGATCCAATCCGTGTAGTGCGCGAGGCCGTTGACGCTCTTGATCGAGAGCAACGGACCCTCGAAGGTCGACATGCCGTAGAAGGTGACGGCGACGATGAAGAACTTGACGACCGGGTCCGTGCGCAGGGTGTCCCACGCGCCGCGTAGCGTCAGCAGGCCGTTGAGCATCCCGCCCCAGGACGGCGCCCACAGCATGAGGCTGAACACCATGCCCAGCGTCTGCGCCCACTCCGGCAGTGACGTGTAGAGCAGGTGGTGCGGACCGGCCCAGATGTACAGGAAGACCAGCGACCAGAAGTGCACGACCGACAGCCTGTAGCTGTAGACCGGTCGACCCACCGCCTTCGGCAGGTAGTAGTACATGATCCCGAGGATCGGCGTCGTCAGGAAGAAGGCGACCGCGTTGTGCCCGTACCACCACTGCACCAACGCGTCCTGCACGCCGGCGAACACCGGGTAGCTGTGCGTGAAACTGGTGGGCAGGTGCAGGTTGTTGACGATGTAGAGGACCGGAATCGTCACCACCGTCGCGATGTAGAACCAGATCGCGACGTACATGTTGCGCTCGTTGCGCTTCGCGATCGTCATGAAGAAGTTGACCGCGAAGATCACCCACACGAGGGCCACCAGGACGTCGATGGGCCAGATGAGCTCGGCGTACTCCTTGCTCTGCGTCAAGCCCATGGGCAGCGTGATCGCCGCCGCGACGATGATCAGTTGCCAGCCCCAGAAGTGCAGGCGCGACAGCAGGTCGCTGCCCAGCCGCGCTTTCAGCAGGCGCTGCATCGAGTGGTAGATGCCGGCGAACATCATGTTGCCGACGAACGCGAAGATCGCGCCGTTCGTGTGCAGCGGACGCAGCCGACCGAAGCTGAACCAGGACGTCTCCAGGTTCATCTGGAAGAACGAGAGCTGCGAGGCGACCACGACCCCCAGCAGGAGGCCGACGACGCCCCACACGATGGTCGCGAGGACGAACAGGCGGACGATCGCGTCGTCGTAGACGACCTGCCGGGTGGCTTGATTGGCGGTGTTCATGGTCGATCCTTGGAGTCCGCCGTCCCGCCGGGTTCGGCGACGGGCTCGGCGCATGCAGGTCCGGGCTCTTGATCGAGGAGCGGGAGCAGCGACAACCGCTCGGCGTGCTCGAAGTCGCGCTGGCGCAGGGCGAAGACGAACAGGAGCACCGCGCCGGCGACCAGCACGATGCTCACGAAGACCAGGACGATCAGGACGTCCACGCGGTCCTCCGCGGCGACAGGCGCCAGCTCGTGTGTCCGACCAGCGCCAGCGAGCTCAGGGGCATCAGGATCGCGGCAACCAGGGGGCCGACCAGGCCCACCAGGCACGCGCCGACCGCGCAGGCGTTGTAGACGATCGCGGCGACGAGGTTCGCGCGCAGGACGCGGCCCAAGCGCCGAGCCGCGTCACGGGCGACCCGCACGGCCGCCACGCCGTCGCCCAAGTAGAACAGGTCTGCACGCGCCGGCATGTTCGGCCGGTCGACGGCGGGCGTGGCCGCGCACGTCGCGGCATCGAAGGCCGGTCCGTCGTTGATCCCATCGCCGACCATCCACGTGTCGCCCCGGTCGAGCGCCCGCACGTAGGCGGCCTTCTCCTCGGGCGCGAGGCCGCCGTGGGCTCGCGCAGGATCGAGACCCAGGTCCGCCGCGACGCGCGCCACGCGCTCGGGCCGATCGCCGGACAGGAGGTGCACCCGGATCCCGTCGCGTTCGAGGCGCTCGATCTCGTCGCGCGCATCGTGCCGCAAGTCCTCCTCGACCTCGAGCGCCAGGACGAGCTTGCCGTCCGCGCCCAGGAACACGCCGCCCGACGCTCCGACCGCGCCCGGCACGAACTCGCGCCGGCCGAAGCGCCATTCGCTCCCGGCATGGCGCGCCTCGACCCCCAACCCCGCCTGCTCGCGCGCCTCGAACCCGTCGATCAGTTGCGTGCGGCCGTCGGTGGAAAGGCTCGCGTGCACGGCGCGGCTGACGGGGTGCAAGCTGCGAGCCGTCAGGTTCGCCAGCACGGCTCGTGCGCTGGCGTCGAGCCGCGCCAGCGCCGCGTGCGAGGCCGGCGTGAGCCGCAGCGAGCCGCGCGTCAGCGTGCCGGTCTTGTCGAACAGGACGTGCCGCACGTGCCGCGCGCGTTCCAGGAAGCCGCCCTCGCGCAGGAAGATCCCGCGCCGGCGCAGGCCGGCGTGCACGAGCTCGTGCGCCAGCGGCGTCGCGAGCCCCAGCGCGCACGGACACGTCACCACGAGCACCGACAACGCGACCTCCACGGCGCGCTCGGCCCCGGCGTGACGCCACAGCACCAGCGCCAATGCGGCCAAAGCCAGCACGAGCGTCACGTAGGCACCCGCGAAGCGACTCCACGAGCGGTCCGCACGCACGGCGCGCCGCGTCCGGGCTTCGTCCGTGCGCTCGCGCGAGAGGAGCCCGTGCAAGGCCGACGCGGCGAAGCCCTCGCGCGCCCCGAGCCGCAGCGTGCCCTCCCCGGCCTGGAACGCGCCGGCTGGCACGCTGTCGCCGGGCTCGATCGTCACGGGCCGTGATTCGCCGGTGATCCAATCGAGGCTCACCGTCGCGGTCGAGCCCAGCACGACGCCTTCGACCGGGACGAGGTCGCCCGGCAGGATCCACAGCTCGTCGCCCGGCTCGATCGCGGCCGCAGCGATCGTCTCGAGCTCGCCCGCGCGCCGGCGACGCGTCCAGAGGTCTTCCACGCCGTCGCTGGCGAGGAGCGCGGAACGGTTCTTCTGCAGGACGCGCTCCTGCAGGAAGCGTCCCAGCACCATGAGCGTCACGAAGATCGTGATCGTGTCGAAGTACGCAGCCTCGGGCCCGTTCGCGAGCCAGGCCCAGGTCGACCCACCCCACCCCAGGGCGATGCCCAACGCGATCGGCAGATCCAGGTGTGCGACTCCGCGCCGCAGCCCTTCCCAGGCCGAGCGGAAGAACAGCGTCCCTCCGGCCAGGACCGCCACGCTCGCCAGCGCGAAGCTCCAACGGCCCAGCACGGCGTACAGCGCTCCGTCCCCGGGGGCCAATCCCAGGTAGAAGCACAGGCTGAAGACCATGACGTTCAACGCCGCGGCGACGCAGATGCCGAGGCGCACGATCAGCGCGCGCGACGCCGCGAGATCGCGCTTGCGCGCGGGACCGAAGCGGTAGCCGAAGCGCTCGATCTTCGCGAGCCAGGTGCCGAGATCGAGGCGCTGCGGGTCCCAAGCCAGCTCGACGCGGCCGAGAGCCGGGTTCAAGAGCAGCTCCACGCCGCCCGGCTCGCGCCGCCACAGCTCGTCGAAGAGCCACACGCACGCTGCGCAGTGCACGCCTTGCACGTCGAGGGACAGGCGCGCCAGGCCAGAGGCGTCGGGCTGAACGGCGGCCAGCAGCGGCTCGAGCCAGGCGTGCGTGTCCGGTCGCAGGCTCGGCGCGGGCGACTCGGGCCCT
The DNA here is from genome assembly GCA_016795205.1 of Planctomycetota bacterium. Taxonomy (GTDB): domain Bacteria; phylum Planctomycetota; class UBA1135; order UBA1135; genus JAEUHZ01. The sequence continues at coordinate 33,662 of JAEUHZ010000056.1, forward strand.
GCGCGCAGCTCGTAGTAGCGCTCGAGCCCCTCCGCGCGCAGCAGGTCGTGCACCGTCCGGCAGCCCGCGCAGCAGAAGTCGCCCAGCTGCGCCGCACCCCCGCTCGGGATCGGCAGGCCACAGTGCGCGCAGGCCGCGACCTCGCGTGCCGCCCGGCGGGCTGCCTGACCCATGCTCGTCGCCGCGTTCACCACAGCACGACCTCCCCGATCCGAGCGTGGGGCACCCACTCGAGGGCCGCGAGGCCGCGCAGCGCGAGCTGGAACGACATGGCGACCGCCAAGCCCGCGCCGGCCGTCGAGAGGCCCGCGCGCAGCCGCGCGCCGATCCAGCGCGCGCCGAACGCCACGGCGAAGAGCAGCGGGACCGTCCCCGCGCCGAACGCCAGCATCGCCAGCGCGCCGCCCCAGGCACCGCCGGCCGCCAGCGCCGCGACCGCCACCGTGTAGACCGGCCCGCAAGGCAGCAGCCCGTTGGCCGCGCCGAGGCCGAACCGAGCGCCGGGTCCGCGCGCGCCGCGCACACCACCGAACCAGCCCGCGACGCGCCGCGCGAGGCCGCCCGCGCACGACAGCGAGGCCGTCCGGACGAGGCCCAACATGGAAAGCGCGACCCACAGGAGCGCGATCGCCGCCAGCAGCGACAGCAGCGCCTGCCAGAGCGCCGCGTTCGCCGCCGCGGGCAAGAACCCGCCGACCGCGCCCAAGCCGAGCCCGATCGCGGCGTAGCTCGTCAGCCGCCCGGCGTGGTACAGCGCGGCCGAGCGCACGGCCGCACGCTCGCCGCTCGCGCGGCCAGCGGGAACCGAGGCCGCGCACACCAGCGGCCCGCACATGCCCAGGCAGTGTCCGGCGCTCATGAGCAGGCCGAAGGCCGCCAATTGCAGCAGGTCGGTCGCCGAGGTCGCCGCCGAGCAGCAGTCCATCACGCGGCCTCCCGCGTCCGGCCCTCGAGCCAGGCCGCGACGACGTTCCAGGCCGCGAGCAGCAGGGCCCCAGCCAGCGTCAGGCCACCGACCGCCGCGATCCACGGCGCGAGTCCGACCCTGGGCTCGGACGCTCGGCGTGGCGCGCCCGCGAGCCCTGCGACGATCGCCGGCCCGAAGGCGCACAGCGCCCCGACGACGAGCAGCACGGCCGCGGCGCGACCGCGACCACCGCGCGCGGGTGCACCGAGCCAGCGCGGCGCCAGCGCGTGCATGCCGGCCAGCGCGGCGGCCACGACACCCGTGCCCGCGAAGTGCAGCGGGACGGTCGCGATCGTCGTGCCCGCGAGCAGTGCACCCCCTGCTGGCAACACCAGGAGCAGGGCCGTGAGCGCACCGAACACGAGCAGCGCACCGGCCGCCGCCGCCAGGCAACGCGCCGCGTCCGCCGCGCCCGCCGGTCGCGCGAACCAGCCCGCCACGAGCACTGCGAAGGGCACGCCCGCCGCGAGCGCCAAGGCACCGTGTGCCACGGACGACGTCGGAGACCCCGCTCCGCCGACGGCGTGCGCGCCGCAGCTCGCCACCGCCGCGACCGCCAGCGCCACGAGCGCGTGGACGCTCGTGGCAGAGGCCGGCTCGCCACGACGCTCGTCCGGTGCCAGGAGGTGATCGACGAGGCCCAAGGCCGCGAGCACCGCCGCGCACGACGCCGGATGGGCGAAGGCCGCGAAGGCCTGCGCAAAGCGCGCGTCTGCGGCGGCCGTGGCCGCGCCCAGGACCTCGGAGCCACCCGCGCGCTCGGCGAAGAGCAGTGCCGACACGGCCACGAGGACCGGTGCCGCCAGGGCCTGCAACACCGCCGCGGAGCCCAGCGCCCACGCCAGGACCGGGAGGCTCCAGCCACCCGCGGCGCGCGCGCGGCTCGCGGCGAGCGTGGCCAGCACGTTGGCTGCCGAGCACGCCGCGCCGCAGGCCACGGCGACCATGCCGAGGAGCGTCCAACTCGGGTTCGCACCGGTCGTGATCGAGTAGGGCACGGCGAAGGTCCAACCCGCGTCGGCCGGAGCGACGACGAACGCCGCGAGGAAGCAGGCGACGCCGAACAGGTGGATCTGGAAGCCCAGCGCGTTCGCGCGCGGCCAGGCCATGGCCTCGGCGCCCACGAGCCGCGGCAGGAGCGCGTTGCCGATCACGCCCGGGATCGCCGGCAGGACCACCAGGAACACGAGCGCGAGCCCGTGCATCGTGTAGAGCGCGCCGCTCCACACCGCGCTGGAGTCCTCGGCCAGCGGCGCCACGGAGAGGGCCAGGGCGAGCACGAGACCGGCCACCAGCGCGAGTCCGGCCGTCGCTGCCCAAGAGCGCGCGAGCCGCTCGTGGTCCACGCTGAAGAGCCACAGCTCGGCGCCCGGCGAGGCGCTCGCGCCGCGCGCCGCGGGAGTGGCCGCGATCTTGGCCGCGTCGTTCATTCGAGGCTCCTGAGGAACGCGATCAGGCCCTCGACCTCGAGCTCGTGCAGACGACCGCGGAAGCTGGGCATGACCGGCTCGAAGCCGGCGACGACCTTGGCCTGCGGGTCGAGGACCGACTCGCGCACGTACTCGTCGGTCACGTCGAGACGCGTGCCGTCGGCCAGCTCGCGCTGGCGCGCGAAGAACGCCCCGAAGCCCGGGCCCACGAGCCGCGTGCCGTCCAGCGCGTGGCACTGGGTGCACCCGCGCATTTCGTACGAGCGCCGGCCGAGCTCGACGGGCGGCAAGTCGAGCGGCGGCCCGGAGACGCCCCGCAGCCAGGTTTCGAAGCCCCCGGCCTCGTGCACGACGACGTCCGCGGTCGACAGCGCCAGGCCCGGGCGGCGCAGCGAGCGCGCGGCGTACTCACCAGGCACCAGCGCCTCGACCCAGGCCTCCGCTGGCGTGCGCATGGTGACCGTGACCTGCAGTCGGAACTCGGGGATCGCGAACGAGTAGGGCTCGTCCGCGCCCGCGAGGATCAGGCGCACGGGACGTTCGAGCGGCAAGTGCAGCGCGACGTCCTCATGACCGCTGGGATAGGTGAAGCGGAACGCGCCGCCCTCGACGCCGACGCGGATCGGTAGCGCTCCGCGTGGCGCGGTCCGCACGTCGGCCCACACCACGGCGCCGTGGATCACGACGATCGCGAAGAACACACCGGCCACGGCCCCCGCGAGCCGCACGCGGCGGCGCGGGCCGGCCGCGCTGGCCAACGACGCGTCCGCGGACGCTGCGCGCGGTCCGAGCAGCGCCAGCGCGAGACCACCGGCCACGAGCACGGCGCAGAAGGCCGCGAACCAGCCCGCCAGGAGCAACGAGCGGTCCACGGACTCGGCGTAGGACGAGGCCTGGGGCAGCCGCCCTGCCAGGAGGAACGCAGCGTTCATCGGCCGCCCTCCCCGCCGCGCGCGGCGCGCGCCTCGCGCGCAAGCTCGTCTACGGTCAGCTCCATGGCCCGCTCGATGGGCAGCGCCACGACGCCTTGGGCGCGATCGACCCAGGCGTAGCCCGCGAGCCGCGCGGCCTGCGCGGCGCGGGCCTCGAGTGTCGCGGGTGGGGTGGCGCCGTGCCCGCGCGCGCGGGCCAGGTCATCGGACGCGACCTCGAACGCGACGGGTCCGAGCAGCGCCACGGCTGCGAGCGCCGCGCCCGTGACGACCACGACGGCCAGCAGATTCGCGGACGAGAGCGTGGTGCGCGGGTCCATGTTCAGACGTTCTCGAAGGTCAGCGATTCGTGCAGGCGCGGATCCCGGACCGGGACCAGCGCTCGCCCGACGGCGACGCGCGCCAGGCCCGCGCCCCACAGGGCGAGCACGGCCACGAACGCCAGGGCGTCGACGGGCTGGAAGGGCGCGGCCTCGCCGTGATGGCCCGGGTGGACGAGCCACACGAGATCGACAGCGTGCGCGACGAGCAGCCACGCGGCCCACAGCGTCAGGACGGGCAGGCAGCGTTTCGCGTGGCGCGAGAGCAGGCCCGCGAAGGGCAGCACGAAATGCCCGAGCAGGAGCAGCAGCGAGACCTGGGCCCAGGGTCCGTGGAAGCGCGCGTGGAACCAGGCTGTTTCCTCGGGGATGTCCGCGTACCAGATCAGCATGAACTGGCTGAAGGCGATGTAGCCCCAGAAGAACACGAACGCGAAGAGCAGCTTGCCCAGGTCGTGGTAGTGCTCGACGCTCACGACTCCACGCAAGAGGCCGCGCGACTGGAGCGCGCGCAGGATCAGGATCGTCGCGGCCAGGAACGCCACGACCGATCCGGCGAAGACGTAGACGCCGAAGATCGTGCTGTACCACTCCGGCGACAGCGACATGAGCAGGTCGAACGCCGCGAAGTTCACGGTCAGCGCGAAGGCCACCATCGCGGGTGGCGCGCGGCGCTCCAGGGCCTGTGTGGGGCCGGCGTCCCGAGCCTCGTCCTGCGCCAGCGAGCGATTCAGGAACCAGCGCGCCATGAGCCACCAGGCACCGAACCAGGCCGCGCAGCGCAGCGCGAAGAACGTCCCGTTGAGGTAGGGCTCCTTGGCCGCCAGCAGTGGGTGGCCCTCGGCGGCGCGTGGATCGGCCCACGGCCACAGCTCGCCATCGCCGGCCACGGCCAGTGCCACGAGCGGCGCGACGAGCACGGCCGTGACGCCCACGTTCGCCGCCAGGAGCTCGGCGACGCGGCGCACGGCGACGCTCCAGCCAGCGTGCAGGAGGTGCTGGAGGATCACGAAGAACAGGGCGCCCAGCGAGATCGTGAGGACGAAGGCCGTCGCCACCAGCCAGGCCTGCTTCAAGCGGCGCGCTCCGTCGACCTCCCCGCGCGCGAGCAGCCAGGCCGCGGCCAGGGCCGCCAGTCCCAGCACGAGCAGCACGAGGGCTGCGCGGCGCGTGCGGACGCCCAGGCGCTCGATCGTGGGTGTTCCGGCGGCGTGCATGCTCAGTGCGCCCCCAGCGCCGCGCGCTCCGCTTCCGGCACGTCCGCGAGCGTCGCGTGTTGCGAGCGCTGCAGCGCGCGCACGTAGGCGACGATCGCCCAGGAGTCCTGCACCGGGATCTGCGCCGCGTAGGCCGGCATCGTGCGCGCTCCGTTCCGCACGACGTCGTAGAGCTGGCCCACGGACCGACCGCGGACGACGGGATCGTGCAGCGAGGACGGCGGCACCCAGGTGGGCTCCTGGAGGTCGCTCGCGCGCTGGGCCACGAGGCCGTCGCCGTAGCCCGAGAGCCCGTGGCAGGGCGCACAGAAGATGCCGTAACGCTCGCGACCACGCGCGAGCAGTTGCGCGTCGACGTCGAGTGGGATCGAGGCACACCAGGACTCGCCGTCCTTGCCCGTCGCGAGCCGCGCGTCGTCGCGCCATTCTCCGAAGGCCACCGTGCCCTCGACGTCGGGCCGCATCGCACGGCCGTCCTCGAAGTGCGGGTTCGCGGACTGCCCGACGTGGCGCGCCTGGGCGTCCATGTCGTGCACGAGGTGGAAGGGCGGCCGCGCGCTGTCCTGGAAGCGGGCCGCCACGATCCAAGCCGGTGGGACCAAGAGCGCCGCGACCGTGGCGGCGATCGCCGCCTTGATCCAGGCCGGAACTCCGTGCGACGGCGCTGCCTCGCGGCATTCCTCGATCGACCGCGGGGCGAGACCGTCCAGGAAGCCGCGCGTCAGGCGCGGCTCGAAGCGCGGGTCGTCCGCCTCGATGGCCAGGAAGAACCCGTCGTCGGTGGCACGACGGAAGCGCTCGCTTTCGAAGATGGGGTGATGGTGCTGCGGCAGGCGGTTCAGGATCAGCATCCCGAAGAAGGCCGTGAACGCCGCGAACAGCACCGTGACCTCGAATGCGATCGGCACGTTGGCCGGGACTCCGAACAGCGGCTTGCCGCTGATCCGGAAGGGGTAGTCGACGGCGTTCGTCCACCACTGCAGCAGGAAGGCGCAGGCCAGCCCGGTGAGGCCGGCGCCCAGCACCAGCCATGGCAGCCGCGTGGCACGCAGGCCCATGGCGCGCTCGATGCCGTGGATCGGGAAGGGGCTGTACACCTCGAAGCGCGTGTAGCCGCTCTCGCGCGCCCGGCGTGCTGCGGACGTGATCGACGCCACGTCGTCGAACTCGGCGACCAGCGCGTGGAGCCTGCGCTCAGTGGCCATGCGCGCCCTCCCTTGGGTTCGAGGCCACCGGTGTCTGCCCGGCGTGCTCCGCGTGGTGTCGCGCCCCCGGCAGGATGGCCTTCACCTCCGCGATCGCCACCATGGGCAGGAAGCGGCAGAACAGCAGGAACAGGGTGAAGAACAGGCCGAACGTGCCCGCGAACGTGAAGACGTCGACGAGCGTCGGCGTGAAGTGGCCCCAGCTCGAGGGCAGGTAGTCGCGCGACAGCGAGATCACGACGATCACGAAGCGCTCGAGCCACATGCCGACGTTGACGAGGATGGAGATGCCCACCATCGCCCACAGGTTCGTGCGGATCCGCCGCGACCAGAACAACTGTGGGGCGACGACGTTGCAGGTCACCATGAGCCAGTAGGCCCAGGCATACGGCCCCAGCGCGCGGTTCAGGAAGGCGAAGCGTTCGTAGGCGTTGCCGCCGTACCAGGCGATGAAGAACTCGGTCAGGTAGGCGAAGCCCACCATGGATCCCGTGGCCAGGATCACCTTGTTCATGTTCTCCAGGTGACGCAGCGTCACGAGCTCCTTCAGCCCGAAGAGCTCGCGCGCCGGCACCATGATCGTCACGACCATGGCGAAGCCGCTGAAGATGGCGCCTGCCACGAAGTACGGCGGGAAGATCGTCGTGTGCCAGCCCGGCACCTGGGACACGGCGAAGTCGAAGCTGACCACCGAGTGCACGGACAGCACCAGCGGCGTCGCCAGCGCGGCCAGCAGCAGGTAGGCGCGCTCGTAGCGCTGCCAGTGGCGCGCGCTACCGCGCCAGCCGAGTGCCAGCAGGCCGTAGACCCGGCGCTTGAGCGGCGTCAGCGCCCGGTCGCGCATGGTGGCCAGGTCGGGGACCAGGCCCATGTACCAGAACAGCGCGGAGACGCTGGCGTAGGTGCTGACCGCGAACACGTCCCACAGGAGCGGGCTCCGGAAGTTGGGCCACATCCCCATCTGATTCGGGACGGGGAACAGCCAGTACGCGACCCACACGCGCCCGACGTGGATCACCGGATACAGGCCGGCGCAGCACACGGCGAAGAGCGTCATGGCTTCCGCGGCGCGGTTGATGCTGGTGCGCCAGTTCTGCCGCAAGAGGAACAGGATCGCCGAGATCAGCGTGCCGGCATGCGCGATGCCGACCCAGAAGACGAAGTTGACGATGTCCCAGCCCCAGAAGGCCGGGGAGTTGTTGCCCCACACACCGACGCCGGTCGAGATCAGGTAGGCGACCAACGCGAACAGCACCAGCGTCAGCGACCCCGAGATCGTGATCGCGACGTACCACGCGCGCGGCGGCTTGGGGCGCTCGATCACGCCCGCGACGCGGCGCGTCACCGCGGCGAAGTCGTGGTCGCCCTCGACCAGGATCGGCCTGGACCAGGCCTCGCCCACGGCGGAACGGACGACCTCACCCGCCACGGGCGTCTCCTGGCTCGCGCGGGTTCGCGATCTTCGCCAGATAGGAAGTCCGCGGCCGGATGTTGAGCTCCGCCAGCATGTGGTACGCGCGCGGCTGGGCGGTCAGGCGCGCCACGCGACTGTGCGGGTCCGCCAGGTCGCCGAAGACGATGGCCTCCGTCGGACAGGTCTGCGCGCAGGCCGGGACCACGTCCCCGTCCACCAGGGCTCGTCCGGCGTTCTTCGCTGCGATCTTGGCCGCCTGGATGCGCTGCACGCAGAACGTGCACTTCTCCATCACGCCGCGATCCCGGATCGTCACCGACGGGTTCGACAGCATGCGCCGGACGTCGGCCCCGTCGCGCTTCAGCGCGCCGTTGTACTCCAGGAAGTTGAAGCGCCGGACCTTGAACGGGCAGTTGTTCGCGCAGTAGCGCGTGCCGATGCACCGGTTGTAGACCATGTCGTTGAGGCCTTCGGCGCTGTGGACCGTGGCCGCGACCGGGCAGACCTGCTCGCACGGCGCGCTCTCGCAGTGTTGGCAGGTGATCGGCTGGAAGCGGATGCGCTCGGCCTCGCCCTCTCCGAGGAAGTGCCGGTCGATGCGGATCCAGTGCATCTCGCGCCCGCGCATGACTTGGTCGCGACCGACGACGGGCACGTTGTTCTCGGCCTGGCAGGCCACCGCGCAGGCGTTGCAGCCGATGCAGGCGCCCAGGTCGATCGCCATGCCCCAGCGCGCGGCGCCCGGCTCCTCGCGCTCCCACAGCGACTCGAGCGGCGGATGGTGCGGGGCCAAGGCCTCGAGGCTCGGATCGGCGCGCCACCCGGCCACGGTCGCTTCGCGCAGCAGCTCGCCGATGCGGTGCTCGTACGCAGCGCTCCCGACCGCGTCGTCGACGTGCGGATCGGTCGTGCGCGCCAGGTGGTGCACGCGTCCGCTGGCCTCGACCGCGAGGTCGAGCGCGCCGTCGAGCGCGGCCGACGTGCGCAGGCGGTAGGCGTCGAAGCCCACGGGCTCGACCTGGTCCTGCTCGAGGCCGCCCACGTGCCCGGCCGCCCCGCGCCCGTACCCCAGGTGCAACGTCACGGACCCGTCCGCTTGCCCCGGCACAAGGACGGCGGCCGCCTCGAGCGCGCGTCCGTTGGCCGCGAGCCTCACGAGCGTGCCGTCGCGCACGCCCAGCGCCTGCGCGGTGGCGGGTGAGAAGCGCGCCGCGTTGCCCCAGGTGGTCTTGGTGATCGCGTCGGGCAGCTCCTGCAGCCAACCGTTGTTCGCCCCGCGACCGTCGTAGACCTTGGGATCGGGGGCCAGCACGAGCTCCAGGGCGCCGTTCGTCACCGGCGCCAACGAGCGCGGTGCGGGGGCCGGAACATCGAACTCGCGCAGGTCGGCCTGCACGGCGGGGAGCGCCGTGCCCGGGACGTGGCCGTCGTGCAGGATCCGCTGCCACTCCGCGTCCGTCGCGCCGGGCGCGACCGCCTCGCGCACGAGCTCGCGTGCCGGCGTCGCGACGCCCAGCAGCGCCGCGACCAGCTCGAGCACCGTGCGGCGAGGGTAGATCGGCGCGATCAACGGCTGGGTGGTGCAGCGCGTGCCGTCCCAGGTCTCGAGGTCGCCCCACGACTCCAGGTCGTGCGCACGCGGCAGGTGCCAGGTGCAGGCGCGCGAGGTCTCGTCACGCCAGGCCGACAGGTGCAGGGACAGCGGGACGCGGCGCAGCGCGCGGCGCAGGTCCAGGTCGACCGGCGCGTCGTGCGCGGGGTTCCCGCCCAGGATCACGAGCTCCTCGATCTCGCCGGCCTCGGCAGCGCGCACGAGCTCGGCGACGTCGGCGCACGGATCGGCGGGCGGCGCGCCGGGGTCCTCGGTCAGGATCAGCGTGCGCCCAAGCGCTCCCAGCGCCACGTTCAGGCGGTGCACGAGCGCGTGGACCACCGCCGGTTGGCGCGGACCCGCCGCCAGCAACGACGCCCCGCGGGACTCACGCAGCTCCGCGGAGAGGAGCGTCAGGAAGCGCTCGACGTGCGCCTCGGCCAGGAAACCGCCGGCCGGCGCCGCGGCGCGCCCGTGGTCGAGCCCGGCACGCGCTGCGAGCGCCAGGAGGAACGGCAGCACCTGCTCCGCGCGCAGCGCCAGGCGGTGGTCGGCCGCCGCGCCGGTGACGCTCGGCGTGCTCTCCACGGCGAACGCCCGCAGCATGTCTCCGCCTTCCGGCCGTCGGCGGCGCGCGAAATCGCGCGCGTGCGCCAGCGCCGCGGGGTGCTCGGCGAGCAGGTCGGCGTCCAGGGTCACCAGCGTGCGCGCCTCCGCCAGCTTGAGCTGAGCCCGCAGCGCGCGCCCGAACGCGAGGCGCGCGCCCTGCGCCTCGGCCGCGCGCGTGACCGGCGCCCACTCCAGCCAACGCGCCTCGGGCAGCTCGGTCTGGAAGCGCGCGCGCAGCGCGGCCAACGCGAGCGAAGACGACGGCTCGGCCAGGATCACCAGACCCCGGCCGCGACGCGCGCGCGCGCGCTGCATGCGCGCGGCGAACCAGGGGTCGAACTCGTCCCACGTGCGCGGGTAGTGGGCGCGCTCGTGGAGCTGGACGAGCCCGCTCGAGTGGTCGGGATCGTAGAGCTCCAGGATGGCCGCTTGCGTCCTGGCCGCGGCCGCGCCGCCGTCGATCGGGTGCAGCGGGTTGCCCTCGATCTTGATCGGCCGTCCGTCGTAGCTCGTGACCAGGAGCGAGGCCGTGAAGCCACCCGCGTCGATCGCGGTCGCGAAGCGTCGCGTGGAGCCCGGGGCGCGGCCGGCCGGGCGGCGCGCGAAGGGCAGGATCTCCTGCGTCTGCCAGGTGCAGCCCGACGCCGAGGCCAGCGCCAGGGACGCGCCCATGACCTGCAGGAACCGACGACGCGAGAAGTCGGCCGCCTCGTCCCGCATGACCTCGGGGCTCAGCGATGACACGTCGAGCAGTCCGTGGAAGGGGCCGAGCCGCGCGCGCTCAGGAGTTCCTGGCCGACCTCGCGCGCCGGTCGATCGGGGGTCCAGTCCATCGCGGTCACGAGCTGGGCCGGCCGCACGTGCGGCGCAGGGTCGCGGTGGCAGTCGAGGCACCAGCCCATCGAGAGCGGCTGCTCCTGCCGGACACGCTCCATCGTGTCGACGCGCCCGTGGCACGAGACGCACGCCACGCCGCGCGCGACGTGCGCGCTGTGGTCGAAGTAGACGTAGTCGGGCAGGTCGTGGACCCGCTTCCAGCGCAGCGGAACGCCCGAGGCGAGGCTCTGCGAGAGCACGGCCACGGCCGCGCTCTGCGTGCGGATCCGCGCGTGACAGTTCATGCACGTCTCGGTCGGGGGCACGGCCGCCTGTGCGGCGACCTCGACGGTCGTGTGGCAGTAGCGGCAGTCGAGTCCCAGCTCGCCGGCGTGCAGCGCATGGCTGAACGGCACGGGCTGCTCCGGCGCGTAGCCCACGGTCAGCGTCCTGGGCGAGGCGCCCCAGGCGAAGAGGCCCACCACGTACAGCCCGCCCGCCGCCGCGCCGATACCCAGGGCCGGGCGCGCGCGGTTCAGCCACTGCGGGAAGAGGTTCACGAGCGGCCTCCGGGCGCACGACGCGCGGGAGGCCGGGGGTCGGACCCGGCGGCTGCGGGGGGGCGTTCCATCCGTGCTCGGCACCTCGCACGTCGCGAGGAACTCGGCCAGGGATGATCGAGAGGCGGACTACGAACGGCGATACGGCCGCGTGCGTAGCCGCTGCCCGCCCTTCGTCGTACGAGCGCCGGGGCGCCGTGCGGAGCCGCTCACCCGCGCTCGACGCGGACGCCGAGCGTGCCGGTGTCCTTGAAGTGGTCCCAGATCAGCCACTTCAGCGGCGGGAACCACTTGTAGCGCCGGCACTCGAACATCGGGATCACGTGCTCGAAGCGCGTCGCGCGCGCGCCGGCCGCGCGCGCCAGGTCGCGGAGCCCATGCTCGCCGAACGAGTGCTGGTGCCCGTAGAGGAAGTAGTCCTTGCCGCAGTGGGTGCAGAGCGTCTTCTCGATCTGGATCTTGTAGGGCACCGTGACGATCACGGCGCGGCGAGCGACGCGCACGAGTTCCTGCATGGCGCGCGTCGGGTCGTCGAGGTGCTCGAGCAGGTCCGTGCACGTGACCAGATCGAAGGCCTGGTCGGGGAAGGGCAGCGCGTACACGCTGGCCTGCGCGAAGCGCGCGTGCCGTGAGCGCGAACGGGCGTAGGCCGTGCGCCCGGCGGCCAGGTCGATGCCCAGCACAGGGCAGCCGTAACGGTCGCCCAGGTCCTCGGCCAGCGCGCCGTCGCCGCAGCCGACGTCCAGGACGCTGGTCACGGCGTCCGCAGGCAGCAGCCGGTGGACCAGCGTCCGCCGGTGCTTCCAGGACTCCTCCTCCTCCGGCGTGGTGCGGTAGTGATGAGCCTCGAACTCGTAGAAGTCGCGGTAGGTTTCGGCCGAGTCCATCGTCCGGGCCATCCTCGGTGGAGCAGCACAGACGCGCAACCTGCCCTGTCCGTGTCTTCGAGCGCGCCCGTCGCGCTACCCTGCCTGGAGCGGAGTCCGCTTGCAGCTCGAGACGATCCTCCAAGACCTGTGCGATCCGGCGCTGCGCCCGCCCGGGGCTCCGGCGCCGTCCGTCGTCCACACGCATGCCTCGGCGGTGGTCATCGACGGAGACGACGTCTACAAGCTCAAGAAGCCCGTCGACCTGGGCTTCCTCGACTACTCGACGGTCGAGAGGCGCTGGGCGATGTGCCACGCGGAGGTCGAGCTGAACCGGCGGCTCGCCCCCGGCGTCTACCTGGGGGTCGTGCCGATCACCCAGCGCGCAGGGCGGGCGCGCATCGGCGGCGCAGGCGAACCCATCGAGCACGCCGTGCACATGCGGCGTCTGCCCGACGAGGCGACGCTCGCCGCGCACGTCGCGCGGGGCCCGGTCGAGGGCGCGGTCATGCAGCGGATCGCGGGCACGATCGCGCGCTTCCACGCGGCCGCGCGGCACGGGCCGGACGTCGCGCGCTGGGCGACCTGCGCGGCCGTGCGCGCGAACTGCCTCGACAACTTCGCCGCCCTCGCGGGCCACGCCGGGACCGTGGCTCCGCTCGAGGAGTTCCTGCGGCTCGAGCTGGAGACCAAGGCCGAGATCGAGGCACAACACGCGCGCATCGAGCGCCGCGCGGCCGCCGGCCTGCCGTGCGAGACGCACGGAGACCTGCGCCTGGAGCACGTCTACCTGCTCGACGATGGCGAGCTGGCCATCATCGACTGCATCGAGTTCTCGCCGCGCTTCGCCTGCGCCGATCCGGTCGCCGACACCGCCTTCCTGGCGATGGACCTCTGCGCACACGGCGCGTGGCCGGAAGCCCGCGTGTTCCTGGACGCATACTTCGAGGCCTCCGGCGACCACGACGGGCGCGCGCTCGTGCCGCTGTACGTGGCCTACCGCTCGACGGTGCGCGCCAAGGTTCGCGCCCTGCAGGCAGTCGGGGCCGACATCCCCGCCGAGCATCGCGCGCGGGCCCTGCAGCTCGCGCGTGCGCACGTGCAGCTCGCGGTCGGCGAGCTGGCCGAGCCCGGTGAGCGGCCCTGCCTCGTGCTCGTGGGCGGGCTGCCGGGCACGGGCAAGTCCGTGCTGTCCGCGGGGCTCGCGGCGGCCTCGGGGTTCACCTGGCTGCGCGCCGACGCGATCCGCAAGGAGCTCGCCGGAATGGACCCGCTGGCCTCGGGCCAGAGCGCCGTCCGCAGCGGGATCTACACGCCCGCGTGGAACGACCGCACTTACGGCGAGTGCCTGGACCGCGCCAAGGACCTGCTCTTCGCGGGCCGCCGCGTGTTGATCGACGCGAGCTTCAAGGAGGAACGCCGGCGCCGCGCCTGCCTCGAGGCCGCCCGCGAATGGGGCGTGCCGGCCCTGTTCCTGGTGTGCGACTCCGAGCCGCACCTCGTGCGCGAACGCCTGGCGGGGCGCACGGGCGATCCTTCGGACGCCGACTGGACCGTGTACGAGCACGTGCGGAGCACGTGGGACCCGCCCGGGCCGCGCATGGCGACCTGTCTCGTCCGCATCGACACCTCAGGCTCGCGTGAGCAGTCGCTGGAGCGGGCCCTGGCCGGGCTCACCGCAGCCGGCCTGCACGGCGCGCGCGGCTGAGCGCCTGTCGCTCCGGCCCGCCGCGCGACGCGCGCCCCGACCTCAGAGCTCGGCCTCGACCTCGGGGGGCAGCGTCGCGTTCGCGGCGGCGAGCACCACGCACAGCACGCGCAGCGCGTCCGTCGTCGTGAACAGGCCCATGAGCTGGCCATTGCGCGCCACCACCGCCGAGCCGATCTTGCGCTCCGCCATCGTGTTCGCGACCCGCGCCAGGGAATCGAGCGGATCGACGACGTAGGGGTCGCTGGTCATGGCGTCCTCGACGAGGATGCGGCTGGTGTCGAGGCTCTTGAGGGCCTCGACCACGGCCACGTCGCGGTCGCTCAGGATGCCCACGACGCGCCCGCCGTCGACGACTGGCATGTGCCGGATCGAGTGCAGCTTCATGCGCCGCGCGGCGTCGGCGATCGTCTCCTTCGGCGCTGCGACGAACAGCACCGTGGACATGCACTTCTCGATCGGGGTCGGTACGGGGGTCATTCGCGTCCTCTGCGGTTCCGGGCGGGGCATCACGGCGCGCGGCGCCCGGCCTGCGCGGGCTCGAACTTCGCCGCCACGACCGGCACCTCCGCCGAGCGGATGACCGACCAAGCGGTGCCGCCGAGCGCGGAGGGCAGTGCGCTGCCACGTCCGTGCGTTCCGAACACGATCATATCGTGCTCGTTCGCGAGGTCGAGGATGGCCCGGATGGGGTTCTTCTCCAGGAACACCGGCGTGTGGGCCACGCCGTCCCAAGCGAAGGCGCGACAGGTCGCGTGGAACTCGTTCTCCTGGGCGCGCCGCAGGCCGTCGATCGAGGCCATGGCGGCCCAGGCCAGGCCGTCGGGCCAGCCGCTGCCCACGAACGCCGAGGCGTCGAAGGCGTGGAGCAGCGTGATGCTGGCGTCGAAATCGCGCGCCAGCGAGACAGCCACGGACAGCGCGTGCAGGCTGGCCGGCGACAGGTCGATCGGCGCCAGGATGCGGCGGATCGGGCGCACCGGCGTGCTCTGGATCCACAAGGAGCAGGGCGCGGACATCAGGAGCTCGCGCACGGTGCCACCCAGGCCGAAGCCCAGCTTCGCGTGCCGCGCGCCCACCAGCACCAGGTCGGCACCACTCGCGCGCGCACGCTCCGCCACGCAGGCCGCAGGACGGCCGACCTCGATCCGCAGGAGCTCTGCGATGCGCGGCCGAGGCCCGCTGAGCGTCAGCCGGGCGCACAGGCCCTCGAGGTGCTGGAGCGCGGACTCCCGAGCCGCCGCGATGCGTCGCTCCTCGGCGTCGACGCCTTCGGCGGCGCGCAGGTCGGGCAGCGCGCCGATCGGGCGGACGGCGTGCACGATCTCCAGCGAGGCGCGCAGGATGGAGCGCAGCTCCAGCGCGGCGTGAATCGCGTGATCGGACAGCCCGTCGGCGTCCAAGGCGGCGACGAGGTGGGTGGGACGTCGGGTCTCGGCGGTCATGCGGATGCTCCGGAGCGTCGCGCGGCGAGGCCTCGTGGGCGCCTCGCGCGCGTCAGGACGGGGGAATCAGGCCTTCCTGCACGGCGAGCAGGGCGAGCTCCGCCGTGGAGTGGCAGTCCAGCTTCCGCTGCAAGTTCTCGCGATGCTTCTTCGCGGTGCCGAGCGTCATCTCGAGCTCCTTGGCCACCTCCTTGTTGCTGCGGCCCAGCGCCAGGAGCTGGAAGACCTCGCGTTCGCGCGGCGTCAGCGTCGACAGGCGGCTCTGGAAGCCGTTCGCCGACTTGCGCCGCAGCAGGCCGCCCGCGACCTTCGGGGACAGGAACGCCTCGCCGCGCACCACGGCCTCGAGGGCGATGCGCAGCTCGCCCGGGTCGGAGTCCTTGGACAGGTAGCCGTCCGCGCCGGCCTTGAGCGCCTGGTCGACGAACGAGTCGCCCTCGTGGTGCGTGAGCATCACGATGCGCACCCGGGGGCAGGCCTCGCGCAGGAGCGGGATCGTGTCGATCCCCGAGAGGCCCGGCATGGACACGTCGAGCAGCACGACGTCCGGCCGCAGGTCGCGCACGGCGGCGACCGCCGCGCGCGGGTCGCCGGAGTCCCCCACGACGGCGAAGCGTGGGTCGGCCGCCAGGAGGCTCCTGAACCCCGCACGGATCATCAGTTGATCGTCGATGAGGAAGACGCGAATCGTCGCGGTTGGTTCCATGAGCTTCATCGCACGCGGTTCTGGGGCAGGTCGATCTCGAAGCGTGCCCCGCCGAGCCTCGAGCTGCAGGCCGTCAGGGCCCCGCCGTGCGCTTCGACGATCTTCTTCGAGATCGCGAGCCCCAGGCCGGTGCCCTTGTGCTTCGTGGTCGAGAACGGCTGGAACAGCTTGGGCAGGTGCTCGGGCGGGATGCCGGGCCCGTCGTCATCGACGGCGATGCGCACGCCGCCTTGGGCCAGCGGACCGGCGGCGACCTCGATGTGCACCCGATTGCACTGCGCTTCGATCGCGTTCAGGATCAGGTTCGCGAGCACCTCCTCGAGCCGGCGGGGATCTCCCCGGAAGCGCAGGCCCTCGGGCTCGGATCGAACGACGACCTCGGCGCCGGCCCGCACGATCTGCAGCCGCAGGCGGCCGACGACGGCGTCCAGGAACTCGCGCGCGTCGAGATCCTCAGGCTCCAGGGTCACCGGCTTCACGAAGCCCAGCGTGCCGCGCAGGAGCTGCTCGAGGCGCTGCATGCGCGTGACGAGATCTTCCAGGACGGTGCGTTGGTCCGTGCCGAGCTGCTGTGCCACGGCACGCAGCGCGACGTTCACCGCCGTGATCGGGTTCTTGATCTCGTGCGCCAGCACCGCCGCCTGCTCGCCCACGATCGCGAGCCGGCGCAGCATGTCGGTCTCGGCCCGCTGCGCCCGCTTGAGCTCGGTGACGTCGCGTCCCTCCGGGATCAGGAGGATCACGGTCCCGGCCCCGTCACGCACGGGCTTCAGGGAGAAGTCCACCTCGCGCGTCCCGCCCGAGCGAGCGCGCACCTCGTACTCGAAGCGCACGAACTCACCGCCGCGCGCGCGCTCGACGGCCTCGCGAATGCGCTGGCGCTCGGCCTCCGACGAGCTCCACCAGGGCGCCTCCCAGAACTTGAGACCCACGACGGCGGCGCGCTCGGCCCCGACGGCATCCAGGGACGTCTTGTTCGCCTCCAGGATCGTGCCGTCGGGCTGCAGGAGGCCCAGGTACTGGAAGGCCCCGTCGAAAACCGCGTGGAAGCGTCGCTCGCTCTCCGCCAAGCGTTGTTCGGCACGGCAGCGGTCGGTGACGTCGCGGAAGGAGCCGGCGAACAGCACGCCCCCTCCAGGGAGGTCCGCGCGCGAGACGGACAGATCGCACACGATGCGGCTGCCGTCCTTGCGCACGACCTCGAACTGTCGCGTCCGGCCCAAGATGTGCGTCGTGCCCGTGCGCAGGTAGGCCGCGAGGTAGCCGTCGTGGGCGGTGTGGTGCGGCTCGGGCATCAGCACGCTGACGTTGCGGCCCACGAGCTCGGCGGGCTGCCAGCCGAACACGCGCTCCACGGAGTCGCTGGCCGCGCGCACGACGCCCGTCGCGTCGATCGCGAGCAGGGGATCGAGGCTGGACGCGACGATCGCCTTCCAGATCGCGAGCTCGGCCTCCAGGGCGTCCGGACCCGCCACGGCGCGCGGAGGATCCTGCGGGGCGCGTTCCACCGATCGTCTGCGTCTGCCTTGCATGCTGGAAGCCCGGAGCTGCCGGGAGCGGCTTCGCAGGCTAACACGGACCTCTCCTGGAGCGCTCGCCAGCATCGCGGGGCCTGGAGGTTCCCGCAGCGGAGGCGCGATCGTGATGGGCCGAAGTGCGCAGGGCGCGACCCGCCGAGTCCGCAGCCTCCGCGGCAGCCCGCGGCCACTCGCGCCACCGGAGCGCGGTGCTGCGTAGCATGGGAGAGCCTCCCCCCCCGGGTCCGAACGCCCGTTCGCGGACACCCCGCACGGATCTCTCCGGGAACCGACTCGCCATGACCCACGGCCAAGATGCAGCCCGCCCCGCGGACGCCGTCGCCGAGCTGCTCGACGCATACCTCGTCGAGCTGGCGGGCGCGGGCACGGCGGACCTCGACGTGTGGGCGGCCCGGCTGGCGCGCGGCGACGCGCGTGAGCGCTTCCGGCGCGAGGCCCTGGCCGAGGAATTCGCCTGGCGGCAGTCGCGCGGCGAGCCCGTGGTCCTGGAGGAGTACGCGGCGCGCCTGCGCGAGGAAGCGGACCGCAAGGCGTTCGCCGAGATCGTGCGCGCGAACCGACTGGCCGAGCGCGCGCTGCCGCCGCAGCTCGCCCCGGGCGCGCTGCTCGGCGGACGCTACCGCATCCGCTCGTTGCTGGGACGCGGCGGCATGAGCGTCGTGTTCGCCGCCTGGGACCAAGAGCTCGAGCGCGACGTGGCGATCAAGGTGTTCAACGCCGACGCGCGTGCGGGCAGCCCCGAGGAGTGGGAGACGATCGCGCACGGCGAAGCCGCCGCGCTGGCGCAGCTCGACCACCCGAACGTGGTCCGCGTGCACGACATCCGGCGCGACCACGCGCAGACCTTCATCGTCATGGACCGCGTGAGCGGCGTCGACCTGTCGCGCGTGCTGGAGGAGTTGCGCCGCCAGGAGCTGGAGGACGGCGCGGACCCGGCGCGGCGCCCCGAGCGCCTGCGCGCGCTGGTCGACGGGGTGGGCCAGAACGCTGCGCACGCCGGCGAGCGCGCCAGCGTGGACCGGATCGACGCGCGCAGTTGGCCGCGCACCGTGGCGCGCATCTTGGCGCCCGTCGCGGCCGGCATCGAGGTCGCCCACGGGCTGGGCCAGGTGCACCGCGACCTGAAGCCGAACAACGTGATCCTGCGCCGTGGTGCGGATCCGGTGGTCCTGGACTTCGGCCTGTCGGCGCGCGTCCGTCCGGGCGCGGAGGACTCGGGCGTCCTGCGCGGCACCCCGGAGTACTTCGCGCCCGAGCAGGCCCGCGACCTGCGCTCGGGCTCGGACGTGCGCACGGACGTCTACCAGCTCGGACTCGTGCTCTACGAGATGCTGAGCCTGGAACGCGCGCAACACCGCGAGAAGACCGAGGACATCCTGCGCTTCCTGGCGCGCGTGAGCTTGGGCCCCAAGGAGCGCGTCGAAGCCCTGCCGCGCGGGCTGCCGCGTGCGCTGCGGGCGATCTGCGCGCGCGCCTTGGCGGCCAACCCCGCCGCGCGCTACGCCAGCGCCGGCGAGATGGCGCGCGACCTGGAGCGGTTCGCGGCGGGCCTGCCCAACGTGCACGCTCGCACGGGCACTGCGCACGGCACCTGGCAGCGCGCCACCTGGCTCGCGCGCCAGCCGGCGTTCGCCGCCTTGCTCCTGGGTGGGCTGGCCCTGGGCGGCGGAGTCTGGCTGCGCGGCCGCGCGCAGGGCGCCGAGGAGACCCTGTTCTTCGCGCCGTTCCACTTCACGCCGTTCGCGACGAGCCCGGTCGCGATCGGAGCACGTCAGGAGCGGCTCGTGATCGCCGAGGGCAGCCGCGTGGAGATCCTGGGCGTCGAGGTCGAGACCGCGACCGGCGCCTGGATCTACGGACTGGGCGTCACCGGCAACGCCGAGGGCGAGAAGGGCGTCTATCCGCAGCGGCCGCGCGTGCTCGGCGCGCGCGAAGCCCAAAGCGGGTGGGCCTTGCGGGTCGAGGCCGGCAGCTCGACGCCGGTCGAGATCTATCGCTTCGACGGGCAGGACCCCGAGGAGGGCGTGCTCGTCATCGCGCGGGACGAACGGTCGGACGCGATCGAGCGCTGGCTGGCCGCTCTGGATGCCGAGGTCAGCGCCAGCGGCCGCAAGCCCGTGCCCTACGAGCGCGCGCTCGCCGATTTCGAGCGCGTCGCGAAGACCCGCGTGCGCGGCGTCGTGGACCCGGACGCGGCCCAGGCCGAGCGCGACATCTTCCAGAACCTGGTCTTCAAGCGGGCCGCCTCCCAGGGCGCGTCGGCCGACGGCCGGATCAAGTGGTTCCAGCAGATCCTGCAGGTCAGCAGGGGCACGGACGGGAAGGACTGACTCGCATGGACGACGGCGACGAGTGGAAGGACATGCCGACGATCGACCTGGTGCGCGAGGCGCAGAGCGGGCGCGGCGAAGCCCGCGACGAGCTGTTCCAACGCTACTCCGACCGCGTGCTGGGCATCGTGCGCGCCCGGATCGGGCCGCGGCTGCGCCGCAACGTCGAGTCCGGCGACATCGCGCAGGAGGCGCTCATCGAGGCGCTCCAGTCGCTCGACCGCTTCGAGACGCGCGGCGAATCGAGCTTGATCCGCTGGCTGGCCACGATCGTCCAGAACCGCATCTCGGCGCGCGCCAAGTACTTCTCGGCCGAGCGCCGCTCGTCGGCACGCGAGATCGCGCTGGACGGCCTGGGTCCCGAGCACGACAGCTCGATCGACCCGCCGGCGCGCGTGCGGACGCCGTCGCTGGAGGTGCGCAGCCAGGAAGAGCAGGGCCTCGTCGAGGAGTGCCTGCACGAGCTGCCCGAGAACTACCGCGAGCTGATCCTGATGCGCGACTACGCCGGCTCGTCCTGGGAGGAGGTCGCCGAGCAGGTCGGCGCCGCGAGCCCGGACGCCGCGCGGATGATGCACACGCGCGCCCGGACGCAGCTCGGCCGGTTGCTCCAGGCGCGCGGGATGCGCTGACCGTTCTGCTCGCCGCCCAATCCTGGAACGGGTGCCCGAGACGTGCCGTCGAGCCCAGTCGACTGGGCATGAGCAGGCCCCGCGCGCGGGCGAACCGCACGCGGGGCCTGATCGCGGAACAGCGACGCGTCAGAGGTGGTCGAGCGTGATGAGCTGGGCCATGGGCCCAGTCAAGGCGCAGCCGAGGTCGAGCTCGAAGTAGCGACCGAAGCCGCCGACCGACCCGATCTCGCGCCAGTCGCCGTGCTCGATGTCCCGGAGGTCGAAGTCGGCCACATTGCTCGGTGGGATGAACGGAGTCGTGACGATGAACGTGCCGGCTTGGTTCTCGAGGACCAGGATGCCGGTCGAGACGTTCTGCACGGCCGGCACGCTGATGCCCGAGAAGCCGCTCAACGTGCCGAGCCCCACGACGATGTCGAGGTCGCCGTCGAAGTCGACGTCGTACATCTCCGCGTCCGTCCCGAACGTGGCCATTGGGGCCAGCCGGAAGGACTCGTCGACGTAGATCGGCTCACCCGTCAGTGGGTCGAACCTGCGCATGAGCAGCTTGTCGGGGCGCGGCGTCCCCGAGGGCGCGCCCGGCGTGGGCGTGAACTGCCAGTTCGTGAAGTACAGGTCCGGCAGTCCGTCGCCGTCGACGTCGCCGACCACGACGTCGAGCGACTCGTCGTTCGACGGCGGGATCGGATTCGGGAGGGGGGCGTCGAAGAACCCTTCACGGTCCGGGGCCATCGGGCCGCCCTGGTTCACGAGGATGTAATCACCACCCTCGCCGAACCGGGTCCCAGGGATCGTGCCGTCGACGTTCGCGATCACGATGTCGAGGTCTCCGTCGAGGTCGAAGTCGACGAGCTCGCAGTCCTCGGAGTCGTCGAGGATCGCAGGCAAGTTCGACGCCGTGACGTCGATGAAGCTCGACGTCCCGATCTCGACGAGCTGGTTGAAGAACATCCTGTTCCTCATTCCGGTGGTCGGCGAGAACGCGCAAGCGAGGAAGATGTCGAGGTCGCCGTCGCCATCGAGGTCACCGACCTCGATGTCCGCCGGGAACGAGCCACCGAGCGCGGTCGGGAAGCCGGTCTTGTTGTCGGACATCTCCGCGAACCCCTGCCAGTTCCCCGCGGCGTCGAGGCCCTGATTCAGCCACACGCGCAGGAACTGCATGCCTCCCGTGGCCACCGCGAGATCGAGGAACCCGTCTTGATTGAAGTCGGCGAGTTCGGCCGACGTCGCGTTGTTCGGCCACAGCACGGTCGGCACCGCCTCGCGCATTCCAGCGACCGTGCGCCACAACCACACGCCCTGGGTGCCCACGCCGATCGTGTCGTTGTCGCCGTCACCGTCGACATCACCCTGCTCGATGTCCGCCCACAGCACGGTGCCCCCCGCGGAGCTCGGGACCTGCGCTCCATCGAAGTAGAAGGGGTTGCTGAGGATCGGGAACTGGATCTGCCGCAGTTGGCCATTGCTCACCGTGAGCGGCGGCAACGGCGTGCCGGGCCGCTGCATGAGCACCTGCACGTCGAGGAACAGGCCCGCCAGCCCCGCGGGGAAGGGGAACGCGAGATCGAGGTCCTGCGTGCCCGACGGCGGAACGAGGCCGAACGTGCCCGAGCGCGGCACGAACAGGTTGCCCGGGAGAGCCAGCACCGGCGCGCTCACGGGACCCAGCACGCCGGGAGCCGTCGTCTGCGTGTCGAAACCGCCTCCGGGCACGGGGAAGGACGCACCTCCGAACAACTGGTAGATCGAGCCCGGAGGACCCGAGACCGTGATGAGCGGTGCGCCGCCGAGGCCCGTGCTCTGGCCTTCGATGACCTCGCGCAAGGCGAGGCCTGCTTGCCGATCGTCGTTCGTGACGGGCTGGCCTTGCAGGGCCAGCGCGGATGTGGAGAGCGAGCCGAAGCCTGTCAAGGCCAGGCTCGTCGAGAGCAAGTGTCGGAACTTCATGGCTAGTGATCGCTGAGTGGACTCATCGAACTCGGCCCGAGGACCGTCCTCGGGCGCACCATGAAGGCGCGGGCTCATGCAGGCCTCGCCGCGATTTCCGCGTCAATGCTCGTGGGCCGCGTCGCTCTCGGGTGCTGTGCACCGTCCGCCATCCGCGAGGGCGCCGAGCCGCACGAGTGACTCCGCTGATCGACGATGAGCCGGCGCACGCCCGGTCCGATCGTGCACAGGCGCGCACGGACCAGTCAGTCCGTCGTCCAGTCCTGGAACGTGGGGCGCAGCCACACGGCCGTCTCGAAGCCGAGCTCGTCCCACCGCGCCTGCGAATGAACCTGGGGCGGCGCAAACCCACCCGTGTTCTGCGCGTCCGCG